>CATKZP010000017.1 GCA_949841355.1 uncultured Oscillospiraceae bacterium | reverse complement strand
TCATTTAGCTGTACAATCTTTTCCGACATGGTTTGCTGTCTCCTTTCTGAATGTGGTTCCTCAACTCCATTCTACTTGAGACTGCAAACCTTGTCCTTTTTATTTGCGCAATTTATTGTACCTTATCGATTGGTCGGCACTTGGATTGTTAAGGACATGAGCAGATTTGGCAGAGACTATTTGCAGGTCGGCCGGTTTACGGAAATCGTCTTTCCGAGCTACGATGTGCGCTTCATCGCCGTCAACGATGCGGTGGACAGTGCCAAAGGGGACAACGATTTTACTGTAATTCGCAATGTTTTTAACGATTTTTATGCCAAAGATACCAGCAAAAAGGTTCGTGCCGTTATGAAAGCAAAGGGAACCAGTGGCAAGCACTTGGGCGGTCCGCCCTACGGCTACCGCGCCGACCCGCAGGACAAAAACCACTGGATATTGGACGAGGATGCCGCACCGGTGGTCAAGCGTATTTTTGACCTGACCATCGCCGGAGTAGGCCCATCCCGGATTGCCCGTATCTTGGAGGCAGACGAGGTGTTGACGGTCAAAGCCCTCTATGCCCAGCAGAAGGGAAAGCCCCTGCCGGAACGCCCCTGCCACTGGATTGAGCAGTCCGTGGTCAACATCCTGGAACGGATGGAGTACACCGGCTGCACCTGTAATTTCAAGACCTACTCCAAATCCTACAAGCTCAAGAAGCGCATCCCCAACGCCCCGGAAGATATGTTCATCCTGCCGGATACCCAGGAGGCCATTGTACCGAAAGAACAGTGGAACAGGGTGCAGGAGCTTCGCCAGCACAAGCGCCGCATGACCAAAGCGGAGCGGCAGGGACTGTTCTCCGGTTTGGTGGTCTGCGCCGATTGCGGGAGCAAGCTCCACTTCGCCACCTGTAAGAACTTTGAGGGCAGACAGGATCACTACGTCTGCGCCAAGTACAAAAGCGGGCGGGGAACCTGTTCGGCGCACTATATCCGGGAGGATGTTCTGCGGGATGTGGTGCTGGAGCGCATTCGGGCCGTGACAGAGTATATCCGGGCCGATGTGGAGGGTTTTCAGGAGGACTGGCTGATGTGCCGGAGGGAGGAACAGGAGAAGTCCATCCGGGAGGACAAGCGGCGGCTGGAGAAAGCGAAGAAGCGGCTGGCGGACATCGACAAGCTCATCACCCGTATCTATGAGGACATGGTACTCGGCAATCTGAGCCAGGAGCGTTACCAGAAGATGCTGGAGGGCTATGAGGCGGAGCAGGCCAGTCTGAATAATGAGATCATCGGTCTGGGCGATTGGGTGGCGACCCGTGAGGAAATGGAGGACAATGTTGACCAGTTCCTCGCCCTGATGGAGAAGTACGTGGACATCCCGGAACTGACGCCGACCATCGTGAACGAGTTTATCAAGCAGATCATCGTCTACGCCCCGGACAAGTCCAGCGGCAAGCGGACGCAGAAGGTCAAAATCGTTTTCAACTTCCTGGAGGAAGTTGAAGTACCGGAAATCAGCGAACCTGTTATTACTGAAACTACCTATGGACGCAGAAAGACGGCGTGACACTCGGTCACGCCGCCCTCTGCGGCAAATAGTTACTTGTCACTATTAAGCCTTGCACCGCAAGGGTTTTCCGATTTGTCCTTATTATGACATAAGGGCATACTTGTGCCAGTCTGCTGTTGAAGAACGGGGTATCCATGAAAGAAATCCAGGAATGGCTGGGCCACAGCAACTTCTCTACCACGGCGAACATCTATGCCCACCTGGATACCAGCGCTAAAAACACCTCCGCTGCACGAATGAATGAGTCCTTCAGCATCTCCCCTGGTATCCGCCCCGGCCTCTAAGAATTTGAGAGAGGTAGGAGAGAACTACAGGAGAGAACCGGCAAAAAGGGCATGAAAAACCCGGCTCCCAAAAACCGGGAAACCGGGTGTTTCCAATGGTGCCGGTGGTGGGACTCGAACCCACACGGGGGATTAGCCCGGCGGATTTTGAATCCGCTACGTCTACCAATTCCATCACACCGGCACGTGGTTGTGCGCACCTTTCCATTTTGGAGTCCCGGTTCTCTCCCGTCTCAAGTGACAGGAGAGAACCAAGGAGAGAACTCGTAAAACTGCCGAACCCATCATAACGCAAAACCGTTGAAAAATCAAGGGTTAAGCGGGGGTTGGAAACGGCAGGCGTACTCGCTTTTGAGTCAAGTACGTCTACCAATTCCATCACACCGGCAGGTGCAAAGGAATCATACCACGTTTTCTTCGAGAGCGCAAGGGTCAACCGCTCTCTTTTTCCGAATTTTCTTCTCCGTCCTCCAGGTCCAGGTCCGCCACGGTGAGGGCCATCAGGTCCTTTCTCTCCGGCGCCTCCATGGCCGCCACCCGGTTGGCCTGGCTGGCCACCGCCGCCTCGAACACGTTGCGCACGTCCCGGGCGTTGCCGAAATTCTCGTCCCGGCGCTGATACAGCAGCTGAAACGCCTCGGCGGCCGCCTTGTCCGCCGCCTCGTCCAGCTCATAGCCGTTCTTCCGGCACATGGATCGGAAAATCTCCGCCAGCTGCTCCCCGTCATAGTCCTCAAAGTAAAAATACTTGTTGAACCGGCTCTCCAGACCAGGGTTGGCGTGGATAAAATCTCCCATCAGGTCGGTATATCCGGCCACAATGACGATCAGGTCGTCCCGGTGGTCCTCCATCCCCTTGAGCAGCACTTCGATGGCCTCCCGGCCGAAGTCGTTGGCGTTGTCCTGATTGGCCAGGGCGTAGGCCTCGTCGATGAACAGCACGCCGCCCAGAGCCTTGTCGATGGCCTCCTGGGTCTTGAGGGCGGTCTGGCCCACAAAGCCGGCCACCAGTCCCGAGCGGTCCACCTCCACCAGCTGCCCCTTGCTCAATACGCCCACCGCGTGGTAGATCTTGGACAGCAGCCGGGCCACGGTGGTCTTGCCGGTACCCGGGTTGCCCATAAACACCAGATGCAGCGACATGGGCGGCACGGGCAGCCCCGCCTCCTGACGCAGCTTGCGCACCTTCACCAGGTTGATGAGCCCCTTCACGTCCTCCTTCACCTTGGCCAGCCCGCACAGCCCGTCCAGCTCGGCCAGCAGCTCCTCCAAGGAGGGCGCCTGCTCGGCGGGGGGCTCGGTTCCGGCGGCCTCAGTCTGGGCGGGGGCCGGAGATACTGCCTCATCCTCCGGCCTGCCCGTCTTGACCGGCGCGCCGTCGGTGCGGCGGGCCACAAACTCGTTCACGTCCAGCCCGGACTTGCCGCCTCTCACCCCGGCGTGGTCGCAGTAGGCCGACAGGGAGTCGGCGCAGGCATTGACAAACCCCGCCTCCGCCTCGCTCACCTTGCCGTCCACCGCGGCGAAGAGCAGCGCCATCAGGGTGAATGTGTCCACAAAGCGGCGGCTCTGGCTGCGCCCGCCCTCCAAGTCCGCCTGGACCAGGCGGCGGAAGAAGCTGGGCAGCGCAAACCCGGGGAACTCCGCCACCGCGGAGGCCAGCTCCCAGTACAAAGCGGTGGGCACCGGGTTCCCCTTGGAATAAAGGGCGTTATAGTACTCCACGTGGAGGGGGGTAAGCCCCTGGTCGGCGTGCCAAACGCCGCAGGCGCACTGGCGCATAAAGCCGTCAGCCTCCCGGCCGAAGGCCACCCGGGCGGCGGGGTCGGCAATCTGGCGGCGGAAGGCGGTCATCGCCTCGTCGTATTGCTTATGTACGGCGGCTGGGGTCATGGGCTGGGACATGGCTGGCACGCTCCTTCTCTATATCCGCCCGGGCGGGCCCGGGCGTGAAACTGATTGATCCGATTATACTCCATTTCCGCCCGGCCCGCAAGGGCAAAACGCAGCAGGGTTACATAATAAAGGGATTGACGAACGGGTGCAAAACGTGTAAGATAGGGATAACCGACAAGTTTCGAGTTTTCCCGGCCAAGGAGGAATCCCAATATGCCGTCCAAGTCTTCCCGTGACACCCTGATTCACTGCGCCGCCTGCGGCGAGGACTACAGCGCCACCTACCGGCGCTGCCCCTTCTGCGGGGAGCGCAACGACCCCCGCCGCGCCCCCGCCCGTGACGAGGCCCCCCCTCCCTCCCGCTCCCGCGCCCGGGAGCGAAACGAGGAGGAGCTGGACGACGGCTTCATCTTCGACGGCCAGGACGCCTTTGACGACGAGCCGGAGGAGGAATATTACGCCCCCCGGCCCAAGGGCGGCAAGCGGCTGGCCCCCAAGCAGAGCGGCGGCTTCGACCTGCCTCCCGTCAACTGGCCCCGGCTCATCACCTTCCTGTGCTCGCTGGTCATCATCGTGGCTGCGCTGGTCATCGTGTTCACCTCGCTCTACCCACAGCTTCACGAAAACAAGGACAAGCCCACCACCTCCCCGTCCCAGTCTCCCGTCAGCCAGGGGCCGGTCCTGCCCACGCCGGATATCACCCAGCCCACCGCTCCCGTGGACCCGGTCCAGCCCTCCGCCCCTGTGGACCCGGTTCAGCCCACCCTGTCCGGCATTGTGCTGAAAACCTCCTATGGACAGGCCACCACCGACTTCACCCTGGCGGTTGGCCAGGGCGAGCAGCTCACCGCTGAGTTCACCCCCGCCGACTGGACCGGTCCGGTGACCTGGAGCTCCACCAACCCCGAGTGGGTCACTGTGAGCAGCACCGGCTACGTCTCCAACGTGAACAGCAGCGGCGCGTTCCACAACGTATACATCACCGCCGAGGCCGGCGGCGTGTCCGTGCAGTGTATCGTCCGCGCGCTGGCGGGGTCCAATCCCGTTCACTCGGCGGCTCCCTCCGAGTCCCAGCCCCCGGCCAGCGAGCCCCCCGCCAGCCAGGCCCCCGGCGGCTCCGTGACCGTGGGCAAGGACGGCGTCGTCGTGGGCGCCGACAGCGGCCTGCGGGTGCGCTCCGGTCCGGGCACCTCCAACGAGGTCATAGGCAGCCTGGTCAACAGCAATCCCGTCCACGTAGTGGCGGAGGCCGGAAACGGCTGGTACCAGATCAGCTACATCGACGTGAACGGAGCCACTATGTACGGCTACGTCCTGGGCGAGTACATTTCCACCGATTAACCACACAGGAGCGCCGCCCCGGCGGGCGGCGCTCCTATTTTTTGAGGAGGGTCTGCCATGCTGAACGTGGAGCGTATCAGCGTCATGAATCTGGAAAACGCCATGCGGGGCGCCCGCAACCCCATGAACAGCTGGGCCCGCTCGGACAGCCGGTATGACGAGCGGGGAGAATACCTGCTGGGGGAGAACGACCTCGCTCTGGCTGTCCGCCTGTGCGCCGCAGGCAGCGACCACCGCAAGTTCATCCGCCAAATTTTCGTGTCCATGGACATCACCGCCCCTTTGTACTGGTGGAAGGAGTTCGACACCTATAAAATCGGCACCGTGGCCAACTCCACCTCCACCATGCATAAGCTCCACGCCCGGCCGCTGGAGCTGGCCGACTTCTCCACCGACCACCTCACCCCCGCCTCCATGGCGGAGTTTCAGCGGTATGTGGCCTATCTGGAGACGGTCCGGCAGCGCTTCGCAGACCAGGGGGACCGGGCGGACTGGTACGACCTGATTCAGCTGCTCCCCTCCAGCTATAACCAGATGCGCACCGTCACCCTGAACTACGAGGTGCTGGCCGGCATCTACTACGCCCGCAGGCACCATAAGCTGGACGAGTGGCATGTGCTGTGCGCCGCCATTTTAGACCTACCCTATGCCCGCCCCCTGCTGGGCGCCATCGGCGGCGAACCCCTGGAGGAGAAAGGAGCGCAGAAGCCATGAGCGCAAGCTGCCGTCCCATCGACCTGGAGGGCTGGCCCCGCCGGGAGCATTTCGCCTATTTCAGCGCCATGGCCGACCCTTATGCCGGGGTGACGGTGCAGGTGGACATCACCCGCTTTCTGGCTGCCTGCCGGGAGGCACGGCTTCCCTTCTTCCTCAGCTTTCTCTACTGCGCCGGACGGGCCGCCAACGCCGTGCCCCAGCTGCGCCAGCGCATCATAGACGGCGCGCCGGTGCAGTTCGACTCCTGCGACACCTCCCACACGGTGATGCGGGACGACGGCACCTACAGCTACTGCCGCCTGGACTGCATGCAGCCCTTTGAACGCTACCTTCCCGCCGCTCTGGCCGCTCAGGAGCAGGCCAAGGAGCGCGGCGGGCTGGACGACGGGGAGGACGCGGTGAGCCTGTTTTTTGTCTCCACCCTGCCCTGGGTGGGCTACACCGCCCTCCGCCAGCCGGTGCCCACCCCCGCGGACAGCAATCCCCGGCTCACCTGGGGCCGGTTTGAGGAGCGGGACGGGCGGGCCGTCATGCCGGTGACTGTGTTGGTCAACCACGCGCTAGTGGACGGGGTTCACATCGGGGCGTTTTTTGAGGCGCTGGAACGGGAAACCGGGGCCTTCGCCGCTCAAATGCGGCAAAAGCCCCGGAATTGAACATCAAAACCGCTCCGGCCTATGTATCCCGGCCCCTCAGCGCACGAAGTTGGTGGACTGGCGTGGCTCCTTTTCCGGCAGGCCGAAGGCCTCCCGGCCCAGCGCGATGCTCTTCATCAGGAACGTCATGTTCCGGGCCAGCGCCCGCATGGTCTGGAGGCCCTCCGCATCCTGGGCGCCCTCCCCGGGCAGGCGGCCGTGGACGCTGTTCCAGTACTGGCTGGAGGCCACCGGCATCCCTGAGATGGTGAAGAACTTGTTCAGCTCGTCGAAGGTGGCGGACAGCCCGCCCCGGCGGGCCACCACCACGCTGGCCCCCACCTTCATGGTTTTGTCGAAGTGGGTGCTGTAGAACAGCCGGGTCAGCAGCGCCACCAGCGTGGCGTTGGCGGACGCGTAGTACACGGGGCTGCCCACCACCAGGCCGTCACAGGCCTCCAGCTTCGGGGCCAGCTGGTTCACCGCGTCGTCGAACACACACTTACCCAGCTTGGCGCATCCGCCGCAGGCCGCACAGCCCCGGATGACCTCACCGCCCACCTGGACGGTCTCGGTTTCGATTCCCTCGGATTGAAAAATCCGCTCCATCTCGCCCAGGGCGATGGAAGTATTGCCCCCGGCGCGGGGGCTCCCGTTGAGCATGAGGACTTTCATAAATTTCGCGCCTCCCTTGAAAGATTACAAGACCCAGTATACCACAATCCCAGCGCGCTGGAAACGGGAATTGGGGAGGATGGCCGCTTTTTTGCAGCGGGGTTCTTCCCAATCTGCGTATCGGAAAACGCCTGCCGGCCGCCCGGCGGGCGTTTTTTGCGTCGGTGCTCATGGGATAAGCGGCCACACCTTCGGTACGATCCATAGAATGGAAAGGATGCAAACCAGATTAAAGGGGCCGCACCATTTTACGTAAACAATGAACCGGTACTCCCCTGGCCCCAATACCAGCGTCATAGACGGTGTGGCGATGGGCGTGGAAAAGGAAAGATTTGTAGCGGCGCATATCCCCATCAGCAGAGCCGCCGGGTTGACGCCTAGCTGGCTGACAAAGGGGAGTGCAATGGGGGTCAGCATGGCGGCGACAGCGGTGTTGGACATAAACTGGGTGAGCAGCGCGGCTGTGACGACGAACATGAAAAACACTGTGCGCGGGGTCAGCGCACCCCGGAACAATCCCATAAGCCATCCGGCGATCAACTCTCCGCCCCCGCAGTGACTCAGCCCGTTGGCAAACCCGATCCCTCCCGCCAGAACGAAAATGGTATTCCAGTCAAAGCGCAGATAGACGTGTTTGAGGGAAATGCACCCCGCCGCCACGCACAGTCCGGCCGCCGTCATGGCAATCGTCCCGTTGGAAATACCCACGTCCGCCACCATCAGGCAGATTGCCGCCGCCATGATCGCTGCGGTTATCCCCTGCTTGCAGCGGATATTTTTTTGATCCCAACCGTCCATATCTTTTGGGCTAGCGGGGACAAATTCGCGCACCGCCTGGGTGTGCGGTATTCCTTCCGGCCACAGCCGCCTCCCACCCCACTTGCCGATGGTGCCCATATAAAGCACAAACAGCAGACATAGCGGCACACCGATCCAGGCAAACTCGAAAAAGGAAAATGTGGCATAGCCCTGGTCCTCCAAAGCGTTTTGCACGATCATCTGCGAGGTGGTCCCAATCAACGACAGCATCCCTCCAGCGTTTGTGGCTGCGGCCATGGGGAGCAGCCACCGCTTTTCGTGAATCTGGCCGCCGGAAGTCGCCGCAAGGCCGATCATTACCGGCATCATGGTGGCCACGGCGGCGGAGTTGTTCATAAACCCAGACAGCACCATAGCCACTGTGGTCAGACAGAAGCAGGACAGATACGGCCTTCCGCCCGTACGGCGCAGAATCCAATCACCCACGCTCACCGCCGCACCGGTCTCAATGAGGGCATTGCCCACCACCACCATACCCGCCACCACCAGCGTCGTATCCGCCGCAAGGCCGGACCAGACCACCGGCGCCGGGGCCAGCCCCATCACTGCAAGCGCGGCGCAGGAGCCCAGCGCGGTGACCGCCAGCGGGACGGCCTCCGTAGCATACAGCACCATCACGATCACAAGGATTACGATACTCCACTGCTCAGGAGTCATTCTATTCGCTCCTTTTCATCAGTACGGCTGTCCTTCCCGCTCGCCGGTGAGGAGCCGCATGGAAAGACATTATTCCACTGCTTGCGTCCCGCGCAGGAGATTACCGCTGCTACAGTTCCGGCATTTTTCCATCCGGCGCCGTGTCGCCTGTCCCTGTGAGCCCCTGCTTCAGCTTCCACATATTCATGCGGATCACATAGTTCTGCCTGGTGGCGATGTCGTCAAAATCCGCGTACAGCAGGTCTCCTATTTTTTTGATCCGGTAGCGCAGCGTATTCTCATGGATGAACAGCTCCTGTGCGGCCTGCTTGAATGTGCCGTAGCGCAGGTATGCCTCCAGGGTTTGCAGGCAGTCGAAGGACGTATTTCCCGCCTCCTGCCGGAGCTTTTCCAGCCCATCCAGATATGTGGGGGAAATGTCGCTGTTCATCATCAGATAATAGGGAAACACCTCTTCAAAATAGCACAGCCGCCGCAGCGGCCACATATGCCTTCCGTACTGCTCAGCTAGTCTGGCCTCCTGCCAACACTGCCCCAGTTTTTTGTAGGCGTCGTAGACATTGCTGACAAATATAGATTCATGTGTCTCCTCATCCAGCAGATACTCCCCCGCACCGTGCATAATCTGGCGCAGCTGTATCGCCGCATCGCAGTGCTGCTTCAGCTTGTGGAACCGGAGCAGCACCACCGCCCGCAGCTTCTCCAAATGATAAACAGCAAACACCTTGGTGTCAAAGCGGCAGCTTCTGATAATATCCTTCAGCTCGTCCACGATCTTTTGTGTGGCGCATGCCTCAATGTTCAGCATGCAGTAATATCCGCCTGTCTGCTTAATGCACTGCTCCAGGTTTTCCAACAAACCCGGCGAGATCTGCTCTCCCACCATCAGCAGCGGCAGGGCCTGACCGATCATGTCGTCCTCTGACCCCAGCATAAGCCTCTCGTCATCCCGAATGATGCGCGCGTCTATCAGGATATCTTTCAGCTCACCGATGATATTTGGGGAGTCGGAGGAAAACACCACGTAGTGCGCCCCGAACTTTTCCAGAATGCAGCGGCAGCACTGGTAATATCTTCCGCTGATCAGCTTTTTGCTCCACAGATCGGGCATTTCCCGAAGCAGCTCCAGGGTGGTCTGTTTCAGCTCCTGCTGCTCCGCCTGCGAACCGCAGCAGGCCAGAGGAGTCCACCGCTGGTCCAGAAACAGCATGGGGGTGTCAAAGAAGAGATGGACCTTCTCCCCAATCCATTCCAGCCCCTGATTGGCGCTGACGCGGATTTGCCCAACCAGCTTTGATTTCAGCGTGCTGTACTTCCCCTCTCGCTCCAGGTTATAGCTCATTTCATAAAAAATGGAGATCAGGTCTGTCCACACAAAGGAGTAAGGAATGATAATCAGCGGGAAGTTGTTCCGGTCGCACAGATCAATCAGGCTCTGGGGCACCTTGGTGAGATACCGGCCCATTTTCAAACCGAAGCCGCAGGCCTTAATATGAATCAGCTGCTCACAAAAGGAGCAAAGCCTGTCCGGGTCGTTGTTGAACAGGAACGTAGAGGTCAGGATCAGCTCGCCACCCTTGAGCCAGCTCGGCCCATCCGGCGCGTCAAGCACGGTCACCCGCGCGACCACATTGTCCATTCCTTCGCTGCCCGCCACTAGTATAAGGTCCCTGTTGCGATGATCCTGTAAAAACTTTCTTAGTGTAATGTTCATGCCAATACCCGCTTCCTTCCCCTGGGCCGCCTATGCCTGCACCAGCGCAGGGCAATAAACCTATGGCCGGAAATGCCGTGCGCTCTCCTGTCAAACCGTTCCACACTGCTTCAGCCGCTCAAATTGCTCATGCGTGTAGCCCAGCATACCGCAATATACCTCCTCATTGTTTTCACCCAGCAGCGGCGCGCGCTTCTTCGGCACTTCGATGGTGGAAAACTTGGGCACAAATGCGGTGACGGGATAGGAGCCCAGGCCTGGATACTCAAATTCCAGAATCGACTGCCTCGCCTTGACCTGGGGGTCCTCCATAACCTGAGAGATACTCTGCACGGGGGCGCACGGCACATTGGCGGCCTCCAACATCTTTACCAGTTGAACAGTAGTATAACCCTTGGCCCACTGCGCAACAATCCCCTCCAGCTCCTCTTCGTGGCTTTTCCTCCGGGAACCGGTCTCATTTTCCGGCGCCTGCGCCAGAGCCCCCCGCCCCATCGTCTTTGCCAGGGCTGTCCAGTGCTTATTCAGCGTGGCGGCGATATAGATATAGCCGTCTGCAGTGGGATAGGCGTTGACCGGCGCGTAATTATCCCGTCGGTTCCCGCAGCACTTGGGCTCCACGCCGGTAAAACGGTATTGGGCAAAGAATGCGTCCAGCAACGACATGCCGCAATCCATCATGGACACGTCCACGTGCTGTCCCTCACCGGTGCGGTCGCGGTGGCGCAGCGCGGCCATAGCCGCCAGGCAGCCATAGATGCCGGACAGAAAATCGGAAACCGCAGGTCCGTTTTTCGTTGGCTGACCGGGCGGTCCGTTCATGGACATAAAGCCGCTGATGGCGGAGATCGTCATGTCATAGGCCGGTTTTGAGGCGTATGGACCGGTCTGTCCGAACCCGGAAATGGACACCATAACCAACCTGGGATTGATCTCCTTCAGTGCCTCATAGCCCAAACCCATGCTGTCCAGCACCCCAGGGCGGTAATTTTCCAGCATGATGTCGCTTTCCCGCACCAACCTGTGCACGATCTCCCTGGCTTCCGGCGCCTTCAGGTTCAGTGTAATCCCCTTTTTGTTCCGGTTATAAGTCGGAAAGACGATGCTGATTCCCGCCTCGTTTTTCAGCGCTTCCTCCCGGTAAAACTCTCCCACGCCCGGACGTTCCGCCTTGATTACTTCCGCCCCCAGATCGCCCAGCAGCATACCGGCCACGGACCCGGAAATCACATGCGTCAGCTCAAATACACGTATACCCTGCAATGGGCACGCCATAGCATACTACCTCCTCGTTATACTCTTGATGTCCCGCTGCCCGGCCGTCTATCTGACAGCCGGGCGCGGCAGTCCCTCATACCTTACAGCTCCCGGTTTTCCACAACATCCTTTGCCAGCAGATTGACCACAATGAATACAATCAGGGATGCGCCCAGTCCCCAGAACACATGCGTACCGCTCTTGCCCAGAACGAAGTAGGCGATAATGTCCATCACAGGGCCCGCAATGGCCGCCGCGATTCCGGCACTCTTGGTCAGCCTCCCCTTGTAAAAGAACGCCGCCAGCATGGGCACCAAAAATACCGTGGTGCGCATCCCATAGGAGAGGAAGATAAACGTCTGAATATAGGTGCCCAATGTAGTCACTGAGAACACGCAGCTCAGCGCCACAATCACAACGATCAGAACACGCAGGATAACCAGCTGCTTTTTCTGGTCCATATCCGGCTTATTGCGGCAGATCACATCCCGCTGGAGCAGCGTCGCCACGCTCAGCGAAAGACCCGCGTTGGAGGTCAGCGCAGCCAGCATCAATCCCCCGATGAAAATGCCGGCGATCACCCCCGGATAGTGCTGGACCATAAACATGGGCAGGACGCGGCTGGCCTCCATGTCGGGGAAATTGACCTTCATATACATGCCGATCAGCGCGCACAGGAAGCCCACGGGCAGGCACAGCGCTCCGCCCAAGATACACCTGTTTCGGGCCGCTTTTGCATCTCGTGCGGACAGGACAGCTTGAATGTAGGTTTGGGTGACCAGCACACCAAGAATAAAGCCCACGCCGATACCAATATCATAAAAGCTGCCGTTCTTCCCTGTACTGCGGGCGAACAGGCTCCATACATCGCTGCCCAGCTTTTCGGTTATGCCGGAGAAGCCCCCCACCGAAATCATGGCAATAGCCGCGCTGAGGATCACCCCGATATAGACCAGGGCCATTTTCACTAGGCCGCCCACACTGTTGGCAAAGATACCGCCAAACACCACAAAAGCGCATACCAGTACGAAGCAGATCCCCGCAGCAGTGTAGTTCGACACGTCCATGATAGACGTAATCAGCGGGATGAATCCCTTGGACTGGGACAGAATGGAAAAGAAAATGGCGATGGAGCTGAACACTGCAGTCACCGCGACGATTTTTTTGCCGTAGGTGTGCTTCATGATTTGGGAAATCGTCTGCGCCGTGGTCATCTTATAGATAAACTGCGATAGGCAGCAGCCCAGGATAAAGCACCCGATGGACAGTCCCAGCGTCTGCCACCACCCCACAATGCCATAGGTAAACGCAGTCTGCGCCGTACCGATGGTGCCGCCGGAGCCCACGATGGCACACAAAATGGTACCAGCGATCATCACCGGGGAGGCCCGCTTGCCTGCTACCACAAAATCCTCCGCGTTTTTGATCTTCCTCACGGAGATGATGCCCAAAACTGCCATGCCAATGAAAACGACCAAAATTCCGATAATGATTGATAATGTAATGCCTTCCATGCGTACCCTCTCTTTCTTTAGCCGCCGGTGAAGTTTGCGCGCCTCTTCTCCAAGAAAGCGCTCATCCCTTCCTTTTGATCGGCCGTCCCATACAGGCCCGACCACGCCTCAATTTCCCGCTCCATTCCCGCATAGATGTCCGAGCCCCACGCCGCATTGACCGCCTTTTTCGCCTCGCGCAGAGCGGCAGGCGGCCGTCTGCACAGCCGTTTCGCCCAGTCCATCGCCGCATCCATCAACTCCCCGGTGGGAACGACCTTGTTGACAATCCCCATCCGGTACGCCTCCTGGGCGTCAATGGGTTCCCCGAAGAAAATCATCTCTTTGGCCTTACAGATGGACGTATTCTGCACCAGACGCTGCGTCCCCCCTCCGCCGGGGAATATGCCGACCTTAATCTCCGGAAGGGCAAACCTGGCGTTTTCCGCCGCGATGCGCAGATCGCACAGCAGCACGTTTTCCATTCCACCGCCATAGGCGTAGCCTGCCACCGCCGCAATGGTGGGCTTGGGCATGTCCATCAGCAGCTTCTGATAGTCCAGTCCGCGCATGGCGAACGCCTTCGCCTCAGCCTGGTCAAACCGGGAAAAGGCCGCCAGATCTCCGCCGGCGCAGTATGCCGTTTCATTCCCGGTGATGATCACCACCTTTACGTCAGGATCATAGGCCAAGCCCGCGTAGAGTTCCACGCGTTCCATGCTCATCTCAATATTTGCCGCGTTCATGGCCTCCGGCCTGTTGAAACGCACCACCGCAATGCCGTCTTTCCGCTCTACGCGAAGGGTGTGATAATTTTTTTCCAAGTAAGTCACCGTTTTGCTCACCCTCTTCCCTGCAAATCATATTTGGCAGAACATAACCGTTCAAAAATGAATATCCGTTCTCAGTTCTTTTTTGCCGGAGGTATAGTCATACCAGCCCTTTCCGGTTTTCCGGCCCAAATCGCCCGCCTCCACCAGCTTTTTGACCATCAGATTGGGACGCCACTTGGGATCTTTGAAATTATCATAAAGAGTGGCCGCAGCGGACAGGCCAATGTCCAGCCCCGCAAAATCATTGAGGGCAAAGGGTCCCATCGGATGCCCGAGGCCCAGCTCCACGGCGGTATCAATGTCCTCCATAGTGGCCACGCCCTCCTGCAGGCAGATCAGCGCCTCATTGCGGAACGCGTGCATCAGCCGGTTTACCAGGAACCCGGGCGTGTCCGACACCACCACCCCCACTTTACCCAGCTCCGCGACGAGCTGTTTGGCCGTGTTCAGCGTTTCGTCCGACGTTTTGAAGCCTCGGACGATCTCCACCAGCTTCATCACCGGCGCGGGGTTGAAGAAGTGTGTGCCCACCAACCGGTCGGGCCGCCCGCAGCCGTTGGCCAGGGTGCTGATGGGAATGGCTGACGTATTGCTGGCGAAAATCGTGCTCTCCGGACATATCTCATTGAGTTTGGCAAAGATGCCGGTTTTCAGTTGGGCGTCCTCATAGACACATTCGATGATGAATTCACAGTCTGCGGTGTCCTCCAGTTTGCTGGTGATCGTGATATTCTCCAGCGCCCGCCCCTTTTCCTCTTCTGACATACGGCCTTTTTCGACATTGCGGGCATAATTTTTTTCAATCATCCCAAGGGCGTTGGATACGCTCTGCTCAGAAATACCGTCCAGCACCACCGGTATGCCGCACGCCGCGATGTGCTGCGCGATGCCGGAACCCATTCGCCCCTCTCCAATTACGGCCAGTTTTTTGACAGACATGTTTTTCCCTCCCGTTTAACAAATGCGGATGACCGCCGCCAGCGCCTGTCCGCCCTCCGCGCCGCACACCGCCAGGCCCCACCGGCCGCCTCTGGCCCTCAGTCCATACAGCAGTCTGTGCAGCGCGATGCAGCCGGACGCTCCCCAGGCGTTCCCTGTTGCCAGTGCTCCACCAAAGGGATTGACCCTCTCCCTTGCCCCTTCCGGCAGTCCCAGCTCCTCAATGGCCGCCATTGCCTGCGCCGCGGTGATTTCGTTAATCTCAATCATGTCCATATCTGCGGCCGTCCTCCCAGCCTTTTTCAGCGCCTCCCGGATGGCCCGCGTGCCCACCATGCCTGCGCCGCCGGGCGAGCCGGCGCTGATCCCTACGGATACCAGTTCCGCTGCCCCTCTGATTCCCCGCCGCTGCGCGGTGTTCCCGTCCATCAGCACGCACATAGCCGCCGCGTCCGCCGGTCCTGCGGTCACATTCGCCTGGGCGTACAGCTCATCCTCCGTGACCAGTTCCTGAGTTTTTTTCACCTTGACCGCCACAGGAGTCAGCGCTTCGTCCAGCCCCGGCACTCCGGCCTTTTCCAGACTCGCCTGGGCATAGGCCCGCTGAGCCGCCAGCGAATAGCCATGGGCCGCCGCCACCGCATCGTTCATCTGCCCGATGGTCAGGCGGCCATACCGCTCTTCCGGCTGACCACCGGCCACCATAGCCCCGATGGGGTCCATTACGATCTTATCCGGCGAAAAGCTGTACCTGGCGTTTTGAATCTCATAGGGTATCTGCGTCATGCTCTCAGCCCCGCCAGCCAGAATGACACCGGCGCTGCCCGCTCGAATTTTCATAAATCCGTTTATCACCGCCTGCATTCCGGAAGCGCCCTGGCGCTGCACCGTATAGGCGGGCACCGGCTCCGGAATATCCGCCGCCAGACCGATGTAACGCGCGGCGTTGGAGGGCGAACTGGTCTGCTTGGCAATGCCCACAATCAGCTCGTCCACATCCTCCCCGCCGATCCCTGTCCGCTCCAGCACGGCCTTCGCGGCAATCACGGCCAGCGACTGCTCCCTGTGGTCCTTAAGCCTGCCGTCGTAAATACCAATCGGGGTTCGGGCGGACCCTGCGATCAAAACCTTGTTCATCGTCCCACTCCTCAACATTTCTCAATGACCACAGCCACGCCCAGCCCGCCGGCGCAGCACAGCGTAATCAATCCATACCTCGCCTCCGGGCGTCTGTGCAGTTCATACATGCATTTGACGGTCAGCGCGCAGCCGGTGCAGCCCAGCGGGTGCCCGTGAGCAATGGCGCCGCCGTTGGGGTTGATCTTCGCCAGCAGCTGCGCTTCCTCAATACCCAGCTTTTTCCACTCCTCAATCACCGCCAGCGACTGGGCCGCGAACGCCTCGTTCAGCTCAATCACATCCAGGTCATGGATGCTCACTCCCGCCCGGCTCATCGCCAGCCGCGAGCTCTCTACCGGCCCCAGGCCCATCACCGTGGGATCGCAGCCGCTGCTCCCCACGCCGATCACCTTGGCCATGGGCCGGTACCCCAAGGCCATCATCTTTTCCTCCGACATCATCAGCACAGCCGACGCGCCGTCGTTGCGGCCGGAGGAGTTCCCAGCCGTCACTGAGCCGTCCTTTTTAAACGCCGGCTTCAGCGCCCCCAGCTTTTCCATGGAGGACAAAAATGGGTGCTCATCCACCTCAAACACACGGCGCGCGTCCCCCTCGCCCACGGTGACGGGGACGATCTGTTCCCGAAAGCGTCCGCTCTGGATGGCCTGCGCCATTTTGACTTGGCTGTTCATGGCGAATTCGTCCTGCTGCCGCCGGGTCAGCCCATATATCCCGGCCAGCTTCTCTGCGGTAATTCCCATGGGATGATAACCGTAGCGCTGCGCAGGAATTGCGCCCGGCCCGCCATCGGTCAAGGAATCCTCAATGGAATACGCACCGTTTCCCAGGCCCTCGCGGGCGCCGCGCATGAAGTAGACCGACTGGCTCATATTCTCCACACCGCCCGCCACGATCACTTCCGCTTCGTCTGCCGCAATCATCTCACAGGCGTCTATAATCGCCTGGAGCCCGGAACCGCACTGGCGGTTGACCGTATAGCACGGCACCTCCTCCGGAAACCCGGCCCGCAGTGCCGCCACGCGGGCCACATTGGCCGGGTCGGCCTTCTGCTTGACCTCCCCCAAAATCACCTGGTCGATCTCTCCGCGGCCGATTTTGGCCCGGTGGTCGATCAGATCGTTGAGTACGGTCACTGCCAAATCCGTATCGCAGACATCCTTCAGCGATTTGCCGATCTTGCCAATCGCAGTGCGCACGCCGTGGGTAATTACCACCTGTCTGTTTTTCATCATTTCTCGTTTCCTCGCATCATGTAATTTCATAAGGGTACCACACAGTCTCCGACGCGGCCGCACGCCTACTTTCCGGTGAAAACCGGCGGCCGTTTCTCCAGGAAGCAGTCCACACCCTCTCTATGGTCGTCCGAGGTGTAGCAGGCGCTCTGGGCAGCCCCCTCCGCCTCCAACGCCTCCGCCAAACCTATGCTCATGCTGCCATAAATGGCGGCTTTGCCCAGGCGCAGCGACTCCGGGCTGGTGAGCAGCATGTCATCACAGAGCCGGCGCACCTGTGCCCGGAGCTGATCCGCCGACGCCACCAGATTGACCAGCCCCATTTCCTTCGCCTCCTGTGCTCCAAACGAGTTTCCTGTGGACGACAGCTCAATGGCCTTGGCCGGCCCCACAATCCGGGGCAGGAAGTAGGTGGCGCCCCAGTCCGGGATGAGCCCCCGCCTGCCGAAGGGCAGGCCGAATCTGGCGCAGTCCGCAGCCACCCGGATATCGCACAGCATAGCGATGCTGCATCCCGCACCGTATGCCGCCCCGTTCAGCGCAGCAATTACCGGCTGGCGGATGCCGCGCAGCAGCAGCACCATATCCGCCACATCCCGCCGGTAGGTGTCCAGCCGCTGGTCATAGCTCGTTCCGTCCTCAATGCGCTTCTTCATCAGCTTGATATCCCCGCCGGCGCAAAAGGCCTTTCCCGCGCCGGTAATGACCACAATCCGGATCTCATCCTCATGGGCGTTGATATACGCCACCGCCCTGCGCAGATCGGCACGCATCACATCGGAGAGCGCGTTATACGCCTCGGGACGGTTGAGCGTGATCGTCGCAACATACCGTTCCACCTCAAACAATATCTCTTTATACTCTTCCATAATTTCCTCTCCCTCAGCTCGGCGGCTGTATTGCAAAAGTCCCCTTTTATCGTCTTACGCCGGCGTATTTCACACCGGCGTAAGACGATTTCCCTAAACCAGTTTTATTTCCCGGCTTTTCGGACCGCTTCTCAGCGCCGGATTACATGCTCTGTGCGGCCGATCACGTCCTCCTGCAGCATGTCGCTCAGGCCGGTAAAGAACGCGCTGTAGCCCGCCACGCGGACGATCAGATCATTGTGCTCCTCCGGGTGGACCTGCGCGTCTCTGAGCGTATCAGCGTCCACCACATTGAATTGGACATGCCAGACCCCGGCGTTCATAGCGCCCTTGACGTATTCCACAAAATTCTTCAGCCCTGCCTCTCCTTCCAGCGTGGAGGGCGTGAACTTGATATTCAAAATAGAGCCGCCGCTCATCAGCTCATGGCGCAGCTTGCCGCAGGAGATCGCCGCGGCGGTAGGACCGTTCACATCTGCGCCGTGGCAGGGCGAATTCCCGTCGGACAGGGGGGTGTATTCCCTGCGGCCATCGGGCAGCGCGCACACAGAGGTGCCATAGGGTACGTTGGCGGACACCGAGCTGAAGCCGGGATGGAAGCGGCCTCCGAACAGGCTGCGGTACTTATCCGTCTCGCCGCCATAGATCTCCACCACCCGCTTTGCGATCTCATCCACATACTCGTCGTCATTGCCGTAGCGCGGCGTCTTGTTGGCCAGCACCTGGCGCATCTCCTCGTCGCCCTCAAAGTTCCGGTCCATGGCGTCCAGGACCTGCTGCATAGTGTACTTCTTTTCCTCAAACACCCACTTTTTCAGCGCGGCCAGCGAGTCTGCCACGTCGGCCAGACCGATGCCCCGCGGGGTGGGGCCGGAGTTGATGAGCGCGCCGCCAGCGCTCTTGTCCCGCGCCTTGCCGATGCAGTCCTGAACAAAACTGGAGATATACGGCGTGGGACAGATCGCCTTGTGGGCCTGCTCCACCTTAACCGCGCTGCGGGAGTATATGCCGATCATATAGGCCAGCTGCTTTTCAAAGGCGTTCATTACCTCGTCGAAGCTCTTGAACTGGGCCGCGTCGCCGGTGTGGATGCTGACCTGAGAATTTCCCTTCTTCCAGAAACCGTCACGCAGAGCGAATTCCAGCGCCGAGGCCACATTGATATAGCCGCAGTTGTGCGTGCCCTTATCCTTGCGGGTGGGCTGAACGCTGGCGCAGCCCACCGAGCAGTAGTCCCGGGCGTCCTCCAGCTTAATACCCTTAAACACCAATGCGGGCACACAGCGCAGGTCATTGAAGAACGAGGGATGCCCCGCGCCCATCCGCGCCAGGCGGCAGGCCTGTTCAATCAGAGCGTCCGGCGTTCCTTCAAAGTAGCGCACCGAAATGCTGGGCTGGTGCAGCAGTGTGTTGATAGACGCCTGTATGCACATGTAGCTCAGCAGGTTGGTGGCGTCCTCACCGTCCGGCGTCTGGCCGCCCACAATGATCTGCTGCTGAGACGGGAACCCGGACACCACATAGCTCTGGTGCTCGGAATTGATGTAGTTGGTCTCGGGGAACTTCATCCACAGGCAGTCCAGCATCTCCTGCGCCTGGGCCTCGGTGATGCGCCCCGCGTCCAGATCGGCTCTCAGGAAGGGGTAGGCGTACTGGTCCAGGCGGCTGCAGCTGAAGCAGCGCTCAAACGCCTCCATCTGAATGCCTACAAAGGTGAACCACACCGTCTGTAGGCACTCCCGGAAGGTGCGGGGCGGCAGGCCGGGCACCCGGTCGCATATCTCGGCCAGATCCAGCAGTTCCTTCCGGCGATGCTCATCCTGCTCCTGTCCGGCCATCTCCCGCGCCAGGGCGGCATAGCGGTGGCCGAAATCGGTGATCGCGTCACAGCAGATGATAACCGCTTTGAGGAAATTGACTCCCTCCTCGTCCTTCTCTGCCAGGGCCTCCTCCAAGCGCAGCTCAGCCTTGCGCTTGATCCCCTGGAAGCCCAGCTCCATGATCGCCTGATAATCGGGGCTGATATGTCCTGCGGGGCCGTTCAGCGGAACATCCAGAGAGAAAATATAGGTACCGCCCACGATGTTGTGCTCCGGGTCCTTCAGGAAAAAGCGCTTGTCCTCCAGCGGCATATCACCGAACACAAAGGAACGCATCCCCGCGCCATGCCACTTGCGGAGCTTCTCTTCCAGCACAACCCGGTCCTCCTCAGAGTACTCAAATGGGTCGATGGGACGGGTGGGCAGCTTGCGGTACTCTGCCACCATATCATCGCCCAAGGTCTCCGGATAGATGGGGAACGCCCGCGGCTTGCGCCCGAAGGAGCCGGCGAAAAGCTGGTCCTCCTCAATGTAGATGGTGCGTTCCTTCAAAAACGCCGCGAAGGCCTTCGCTCCGGCAATGATCTGGGGATACCCCTTCAGCTCATCCGATTCCTTGAACAGCCGGGTGTAAATCACCGCCCGCTCGATATCCACGTTGGGCTTGTAGGTCAGGAACCTCTCTCTGAGTCTTTTCACTCTGTCAGTGGCTTCGTAAAACATAATTTCCTCCTTTTCTGCACATCACTTTTTGTGCCGCAAAAGCAGCTATTTCGTCCTGGCTCTGGCTGTTCCTGCACCGGATTCTTGCGGACACCTCCTTTTCCGCTGTGTATGCCCCGCTAAACATGTGCCGCCCGGAACCTCCAGGGTCAGATTTTCCCCACCCATACCCTGTGACCGCACACTGAGAGGACTCGCTGAAACTGCGTTACGTCCTCCTCCCCGCTGTTAGGCCTTCCGGCAAATTCGTAGCAGCGGTCCAGCTTGGCATATTTTCTCTCTCCGAAATTGTGGAACGGAAGAATCTCAATTCCCCGGCAATGATGCAGCGTTTTTAAAAATCTCGACGCAGCTGCGGCGTCCGCCTCGCTGTCATTCATTCCGGGAATGACCGGCATACGGATAATAAAATCCTTTCCCGCATACTCCGGCGTCCCAAAGCATTCGTCCGTCCGCTTGAGATTGTCCAGAATCAGTTCATTCGAAACCCCGGTTATCTCTCGATGGGTCCGATCGTTTGCCGCTTTCAAGTCCATAAACACCGTGTCTGCGGCGGATATGATCCGCTTCAGCCAACTCCACTGGCCGTACCCGCTGGTTTCCACCGCAGTATTGATTCCCTGCGCATGGCAGCCCTGGAGCACCTCATACACAAACTCGGGCTGCATCAGGATCTCTCCGCCGCCCAAAGTGGCCCCGCCGCCGCTGTCTTTGTAAAAAGCGGCCTCCCGCTGGATGATATGGACTGCCTCGCGCACAGTGACGCGCCTGCCCACCGCCTCTTTGGAGCCGGATGGGCACGTCTGCGCGCAGATGCCGCAGCGCTGGCAGCGCTGGCGGTCGATCTGAAACCCGGTTTCCGCGTTCAGTGAAATCGCGCCGCTTGGGCATTCCTCCCGGCACTTCCCGCACCCGATGCACTTTTGCGGCTCGGACAAAATATCCATTCCGCCCGTCAGGCCCTCCGGGTTGGAGCACCACCGGCAGCGCAGAGGACAGCCCTTCATGAAAATCAGCGTCCGAATCCCCGGCCCGTCGTGTATCGAGTAGCGCTGGACATCAAATATCAGCCCCGTCAGCTCCTCAGTCACAGTTCCCATGACCTTGTTCACCTGCCTGTCCTCCAGTTTATGGTTTTATCATAGCACGCTCAATCTGTGCTATTCATCTCATAAATTGAGAAAATAGATTGAATCATTTGTGAGAATTCACAACTTTCAAACAGCGCTCACAGAGAGGTCCAGCGGTCCCCATCTGAGTCCATCTCATCCAATTCGTCCTAATGATGCGCCAAGAAGCATATTGAACTTTCCAGCAATCTATGGTATAATGTGCCGGAATCTCAATTTTCCGCTTCGACATCCTTGCGGAAGGACAATATTGGGAAAATGTCATTTGATAAGGAGCATTTCATGGAATACAGCGGATTTTTGTCCGGCGAAGGCAGTCTAAAGCTGTCGGGCTGCGCCGGACTTCAGGACAGCGGGCGGGAGAACCTGGGCGCAGACCTGCCTGTGGCGGTGTACCGCCTCTTGGAATATTCTTTCAAGGATGAGCTCACCGAGCGGTTCGGAAAAGAGGCTCAAATTCAGATCTTCCGGGGCGCCGGCTGCCGGGCAGGGACCTTCTTTGCCAAGCACTATCTGGACCTGACGCTGGAGCTGTCTGATTTCATCGCCCAGCTGCAAAGGAAGCTGGAGGAAATGAAGATCGGCGTGCTCCGGGTGGAGGAAGCCGAAGCGGATACCGGCAAAATGGTCCTCACCCTTGCGGAGGACGCAGACTGTTCCGGCCTTCCTACGCTGGGGGAAACGGTCTGCAATTATGACGAAGGCTTTTTGGCGGGAGTGCTCACCGCCTATACGCAAAAGCCCTACAGCGCGGTGGAAGTGAATTGCTGGGCCACCGGCGACCGGGTATGCCGCTTCCAGGCGGAAGTAGATGAAGGGTCGTGACTAAATGGATCAGGAAATCAAGGAAGTGAACCTGCCGGAACAGAGTCCTGCGCCCCAGCCGCCGGAGGACGCCCAACCTCTGAGCGTGGAGGAGAGCTGCCTCCTGCTGAGCAAATACTTAGAGGACATTCTGCGCGACGCCAGCCAGGCCCGCCTGGACATGAGCCGTCTCAGCCAGCCCTGCCGGGAGCTGGGCGAGGCCCTGCGCTCCTTCCAGAGCCTGGCGGAGGAGCTGGTGTCCTATTCCACCCAGCTGTCCAAGGGCGGCCTGTCCCAGGCCTTCCCGGAGAGCGGCAGCTGCCTCTACAACGGGCTGAAAAATCTCCACGCCAACCTCAAGCACCTTACCTGGCAGGCCAAGCAGGTGACAAAGGGGGATTATTCTCAGCACGTGTCCCATCTGGGCGAGTTTTCCGAGGCGTTTAACACCATGACCCAGCAGCTGCTGGAACGGGAGACGCAGCTGAAGCAGGAAATCCAGCGGGCCCAGCGCCGGGCCGGAATCATCGAAAGCTATACTGAGATGCTGGTGGATCTGCTGGACCAGCGGGACGAGTGGCTGCTGGTGGTGGATCAGGAGACCCGGGAGGTCGTCCACTGCAATAAGCGCACCCAGTCCGACCACGAGGACGGCTCGTACTGCGGCAGCTGCCAGCACCGCCTGTCCATCCGGCCCAAGCTGCTGGAATGGGATTCCTCGGAGCGCTATCGTGTCTGGGAGCAGGAGGATGAGCGGGGCAAATGCTACCGCATCATCTCCTTCCCCATTGAGTGGAAGGACCGGCCCTCCTGCATCCACATTGTCATGGACATCACCAAGGAAAAGATGAACGCCCGCCATCTCAGCGACCGGATTTACCAGGACATGGACACCGGCATTCACAACCGCCTGTTCCTGGAGGAATTTATGGGGCACGTGCTTCAGGAGCGGCAGGACGTCACCCTGTGCTATCTGGACCTGGAGGGCGTGGCGGACATCAACACCGCTTACGGGCGGAAGGTGGGGGACGCCTATATCCAGAATTTTGTGGAGATCGTTCGGAAAAATTTCCGCAGCGGCGACACATTCGCCCGAATCCAGGACGACAGGTTCTGCCTGGTGCTGACCGGCAACGTCAAGCATCTCATCGAGCGGAAGATGGACGAGATCCTCACCACCTTCCAGCGGAACGACGACCGGGTATTCTGCCACGAGTGTAATTTCAAGTACAGCATCATCGAGGTGGAAGGCCAGACCAACATGCTCAATCTTGACAGCCTGCTCAAGGAAGCGGAAACCCTCATTCAGCAGAAAAAGCGAAAGCAGCAGCGCAAGCAGCGCAGCGCCTTTGAGTTTGAGGATTGGTAAAATAAGAACAGCGGAGCATCCACGCAAGATGCTCCGCTGTTTTGTTTTTATGGATCAATTCCGGTCTCTGCCGCAGGTGCGCCGCTCAGGGCGCCACCCTTTTCAGCGCACCCAGCAGCGCCTCCCGGGTGAGCGGCTTGAAAAGCACCGCCTGCGCGCCAATTCCGTAGACCTCCTGAAGCATTTCGTCATCTCCCAGCGAGGAGATCATAACGATTCTGGCTTCGTCATGCTCATACATGAGAACCTGGGCCGCCTCCAGCCCGTCAATCCCCGGCATAATGATGTCCATGGTTACCACATCCGGCTGGACCTCCTCGTAGCGGGCAATGGCGTCCTCCCCGTTTTCACAGTAAGCCGCCACCTCATAGTCGGTCCCCTCCAGCAGTTTGCGGATCTGGAGCTCCATCATCCGGG
Source organism: uncultured Oscillospiraceae bacterium (assembly GCA_949841355.1). Lineage (GTDB taxonomy): Bacteria > Bacillota > Clostridia > Oscillospirales > Oscillospiraceae > Enterenecus. Next base: position 41,270 of record CATKZP010000017.1, on the reverse strand, counting down.
AGTCATCCACCACCATGATCCTTTTCTTCATAAAAGCCGTCCCCTCTTTTTGTTAGTTCCTTATCTGCCCCTGCGCGGGGCGCAGTCACATCACGATAATTTCGCCGCACACCATTTTAGCGACGCACTGCCGCTCTTCATGCCGCAGACGGATCATTTCGTCCTCAATTGAGATCTCCGTCCCCGCATAGGCCACGCCGCACTCCAGCCGGCCCTCTTCTCCCTCCTTCAATTCCTCCTGGATATCCTGAAGGTCCTCCTCCAGCTGCTGAAGCCGCAGCTCCGCCGTGTTCAGCTTCACGCGGACCTTGCTGAGCAGGCTGGCCTTTACCGGGCTGTCCAGCTGACACTCCAGCTTTTCCAGCTCCATCTCCAGGCTTTTCAGCTCCCGCTGAACCTGCTCCCGCTCGAAGTTGGTGCAGGGCAGTCCGCCCAAGGTGACGGCCGTCCGGCATTCCGACTTGGAGCCTACGGCTGTGGCGCTCACCTTTTTGGCCGCCCACACCCGGCCGCCCATGATGGTGCCCCGGCCGGAGCGGACCAGGATATCCCCGTCGCAGTAGATGTTTCCGTTGATAATCGCGTCGGTTTGCAGATTCTCTTTTACATAGATGGTGGCGTTTTCCACGTACTTGGAGAAAATGCACCGGTGGGACCTGACGGTGGTTGTGCCGTCCCCCAAAATGCCCTTGACCACGGTGAGATCGCCGCCAGCCTCCACAGTGCTGCCTGCCTCAATGACGCCGCCAACCCAGACGCTGCCCATGGCCCGCACCGTGAAGCCGCTGAGCACATCGCCCTTGATGTTCACGTCCCCCAGAAACTTGATATTCCCGGTGGAGAAGTCCACATCTCCGTCGATGTCCAGCACCGGCTTGACCTGAAAGCTGCGCCCGGTGAACTCCACATGGCCGGAGGACAGCGCCACCAGCGCGTCCCCGTCCTCGCTGATCTCCGTGTTGCGCCCCTTTGGCAGGGGGACGGACTTGCCGCTCTTGGCCGGAATCTCCTGGTCCAGCACCGTGCGGCCCGGCTCGCCCTCCGTGGGCCGGATCAGGCGGCAGATCTCCTGGCCTTCTTTCACGTTGTGAATCAGGTTCAGCGCGGTATAGTCCACCTGGTCGTACTCATCCACCTCCAGCACCCGCTCTATCACCCGGGGGAAATAATCCACGATATTGCCGTTTTTCCCGTCGAAAGCGGGCTTGCCCTTGGCGATCAAAAACAGTGTAAAGTACCGGTTTTCGTCGTGGGACAGCCGGTCCACCAGCCGCTCGTCCACCCCATAGGAGATCCCCTGCTCATCCAGGCTCTGGAAGAGGATGTCTCGGGACAGCGGCCGCCCCTGGCCGGTGGGAGGCAGAACCATCATCCACGCATACAGCTTGTCGGACGAGAGAAAGAACCATGGGAACGCATCCAGGCCCTGGGGCTTGGCCTCCTCCTCTTCCTCCTCTTTTTTCTCCTTTTTTCGCTTATTCCCGTTGTTTTTTGTGGATTTCAAGCGGAAATTACACGCGTTTTTCAGCGCTGATTCCAGCCGGGACTTTTCTTTGCGAATCATCTCCGCCGGGAGAACCCCGTCCTCGTCCATGCTCAGCCTGGGCGCGGGAAGCCTGCCCGCCTCCTTCCGACGCAGGTTATAGAGCTGATACAGGGGATGCTCCCCCGGCAGCTTAATCAGCGCCGGGTCCTCCTGAACAAAGTCCAAGGTCTCAGCGGGCTCCTGCTCCGGCTGTTCCGCCTGCGGGCGGGGGCGCTCCTCCTTCGTCTCCTCCGATTTTTGGCCAAACAGGATTGCTGCGATCTTCTTTTTGATCGACATAGCATGACGCCTCCCTTCCATGTGGCACATGATATCGCTATTATAGCAGGGCCGCACCCTTTTTGCAAGGCGCAGCTTCAGCTGGATGAATTCGTCAAAATATCCAAAAATTGCTTTGCTTTTTCTCTGCGCAGTTTGCAGGTTCATGCGGATTTTTGCCATTTACTGCTAAATCGAGCTTGACAAGATCGCTTTAGCGTGGTAAAATAATCCTGCGAAGTTTCGTCGGCCCGGCGGCGGAATCCCGCCGCCGGGCCTCTTTCTACCCTGGGAGGTGTTTTCATGTTCCACAAGCAAAACGCCCGCCAGCCCTTGGCCGTTATCCTGCTGGCTCTGCTGCTGGCGCTGACCTCCGCCTTTTCCTGCATCGGCCTGTCCGGCTGGATCTCCTTCCAGCGGCAGCTGGCGGCATTGGAAGCCAATTATACGACTGTGGCCTACAATATTGACAACAATATGTGGACCACGATATATGATCCCCCCGTGGAGGAATACATGGACGACGGCTCCATTCTTTTTGAGGACGGGACCATCCGCTCCAGCCCCCAGCGCCTGGAGCGCCTGGCGGACAGCGCGCCGGGATTCCTCCGCCGCGATACCAATGTGCTCACCGCCGCCCACACCCCCGGCCTCAAGGGGATGAGCTCCGGCGCTGCGGACCCGCTGACCTACATGAAAGCCTATGACGAGGGCCGTTACGCTCAGTCGGTGGTGGCCATGCGCTGCCTGTCGGTGGAGGACAATCCAAATTCTGAATCGTCTGATTTCATCTGGTTTGAGTGGATCGACCCGGTGTGCCGGATGGCGGCTTACGACCTCCCGGAGCACTCCCGGGTGATCCGTTTTTCATATCCCGGCAACAGCCTCTTTACCGACGAAAACGGAACCATCCGCATCCCTTTCGAGCCGGGCAAGACCTACCTGCTCCGGGGGACCTTTATAGACTTTGAAACACAGTTTTGGTATATATCAGAAGAGGAGGGGTGGGGCTGGTACCGCTATACTCAGGATTACCTGCGCGAGCTGAAGCCCGATGTGGACCCCACGCTCAACCCCACGCAGCACTTGAGTGACACCCCGTGGCAGATCTTGGACATATCGCTGCCGCAGCAGTGGGAAGGAAGCAACCTCACCCCTCAGGACACACTGGGGCGCCCTTACCCGCTGGTGCCAAACTTTTACCTGGATTCTGTCAGATGGGACGACAGCTCCCCGTGGAAGTGCAGACTCGTTCTCCCGGAGGGCAGCTGGCCGCTGTACGCGGAGTACGAGGGGGACTGGCGGGACTTCCTGGAAACCGAGGAGGGCCGGGTATGGAAGGAGGAAATTATCCCCTGCTATGAGCGCAGCCACGACTCTGCGGCCGTGCTGCTCACCGACAATATCCAGAGCCTGTCCCAGTTCTGCCAGGAGGAATCCGCCCTGCTGGAGGGCCGCTTCATCACCCGGGAGGAGTACGATTCCGGGGCGGCCGTGTGCATGGTAGGGGCAGACTACGCGCTGTATAACGACCTCCAGGTAGGGGATACCATCACCCTGGACCTCTACAAGCCCGCCTATTTTTCCACCTTCGGTCAGGTGTGGCAGGGCCCCAACGGCGCAGTGGTAAACTACACCTGCTGTATGCCGCTGGTGGACGAAAACCGGCTGGACGTGGTGCGGGATTACACCATTGTGGGGCTGTATACCGTCCCCGCCCGGCCGCTGGACCCGGATGGTCACGGCTTCCGGGGGGACACGGTGCTGGCACCCAAAGCGTCGGCTCCCGAGGTGGTCAATGCCGCCGAGGAGGACAAGGTGACGCCGCTTTTAAACACGCTGGTGCTGAAAAACGGCTCAATCGAGGAATTCGAGGCGTATATGGCGGAAAACGGTGCGGCAAAACGCTTCCGCTACCACGACTACGGCTACACCGAGATCAGGTCCTCCCTAGAGTCCATGGGGGAGGGCGCTCTGCGGCTGGCGGTGCTGGGCGGGGCGGCGTTTTTGATCGGCGCGGCGGTATTTCTGCTGGCCAGCTTCGCGCGCATGTCGCCTTCGGCGCGGAGCCTGCGGCTGCTGGGGGCCAATTCCCGCAGGGTGACGCAGGACATGCTCTGCGCTCTGGTGCCGCTGACGGCGGCGGGGGTGCTGATGGGCGGCGTGCTGGGCGGATTGCTGTACGGACAGGTGTGCCAGCTCGTCTTGTCCCAGGTCCTCGCCCCGGACTGGGTTGGGCTGGCGGTATGCGCGCTCTTGCAACTGGCCGTGCTGGGCGCGGCGGAGGCCGTTTGGGCCGCCCTCACCGCCAGGCGCAGCCTCATGCGGCGTAAATAGGTGGGAGGAGGCATTTGAAATGAGCGAAAAGCGGCGCGGGCCGGGGTATCTGCCGGTGCTGTCCCTGCGGGTGCTGCTGCGCCGGGCGGGGTCCAGCCTGCTGCTGGCGGCGGTGGCGGCGCTGGGGGTTTACGCGGGCTGCGCTCTGCACAGCCTTGCCCTCCAGCAGCAGCGGGCCATGGAGGACGCGGTGAACAACACCGTCATCCACTGCACCGTCACCGACGTGCGGGGGATGAACGCCGACAATCTGAACCTCAACTCCACCTATGTGGAGTCGCTGCTGGGCCGCCGGGCTCACCGGGACCCCAGCCTCGCGGACATGGACAAGGCGGTGACCAACGTCAAGGCCAAAGCGGATTGGGAGCTGGTCCGCCCCTTTGATATGATCTTGTGCCGCCTGCTGAGCTTCACCAGCGACGAACGGCTGGAGGGCGCGCAGGTCCATCTGGACCCGGGCTGGACCGAGGAGGATTTCCAATGGGACGAGCTGGTCTGCATCATCCCCGAGGGCATGGAGGCCGGCGAGTACGTGGACATCCTGCCAACCCAGCGGGAAAACAGCCTCTCGCTGAAGGTGATCGGCCGCTACTCCGGCGGGCCGGACAACGTGATTTACTGCCCCTTCTTCATGGGCTGGGGGGACGGACTGAGCCACGCGTTCACCATACAGGCGTGTACCTTCGATATCCGGGACGCCGCCCGACTGGAGGAATGCAAGGCGAAGCTGTTTTCCACCCCCTTCTTCGCCCCGCCGTCCATGGACGCTAGGCCCGACGGCTTTCTGACGGGGGTGCTGGTCCACGACGAGGTGTATTTGAAAACGCTGGAGGAGCTGCGCTCCAATCTAGATATGCTCCGGCTTTTGCAGCCGCTGCTGCTGGCGCTGATGGGCGGCATCAGCTTCTTCGCCGGGTTCCTGGTGAACCGCCGCCGCAAGCGGGAATTTGCCGTGATGCGCTGCCTGGGCCTGCGCCGGCGGGCCATTTTCGCCCAGGTGCTGGGAGAACAGCTGGCGCTGGGACTGGCGGGCGGCCTTGCGGGGCTGTGCGCCGCCCTGGCCACGGGAATGGAAGTACACTCAGGCGGATTGGCCTTCTCCGGGGCGGTGGCCGGGATGTTCCTGCTGGGCGCGGCGGTATGCGCGACGGTGGCCGCCAGCGGCAGCGTGATGAAATTGATGAAAACGGAGGAATGACGTTATGGCGATCCTGACGGCGGAACAGGTAGAATACACCTATCAGACCAAATACCAAACCGTTTACGCCCTGCGCGGGGTGGACTGTGCCTTTGAGTCCGGACAGATGACCGCCATCGTGGGCACTTCGGGCAGCGGCAAAACCACCCTGCTGTCCCTGCTGGCGGGGCTGGACGTGCCCACAAAGGGCAGCATCCGGTTCCGAGGGCAGTCCACCGCAGAGCTGGACCGGGACGGGTGGCGGCTGGAAAACGTGTCGGTGATCTACCAGAACTTTAACCTCTTCGCCCATCTGACGGCGCTGGAAAACGCGGCCTATCCCCTCTACCTCCAAAAGCGCCCCAAGAAGGAGGCGGAGGCGGAGGCCGCCGCCCAGCTGGCCGCAGTGGGCATACAGCCCGACCAGTTCGGGCGCTGTCCCCGGATGCTGTCCGGCGGCGAGCAGCAGCGGGTAGCCATCGCCCGGGCGCTGGCGGCGGGCAGCGAGCTCATCCTCGCAGACGAGCCCACCGGCAACCTGGACGATGAAAACAGCCGGAATATTTTCACTATCCTCCAGGAGCTGGCCCATGAGCGGCAGCGGTGCGTCGTGGTGGTCACCCACGACATGGAGCTGGCCCAGCAGACTGACCGCGTTGTGCGCATCAAGGACGGCAGAATCGCGGAGGAAGAATGAGCTCCCGACACGCCGGGCATTCCAAGTAAAGAGCCGTACCGGCAGCCCGGCACACGCGGACGCGTCTGGGATGCCGGTGCGGCTTTTCCATTTTGTCCGCTCCGTGTAAAGAAATATGTTGTATTTTGCTTTACATGTGATATAATAAACCTAGAAAGAAAGGAGGCGGTATTCATGGCCCAGGTCATGGTCAATTTTCGCATGGATGAGGACCTCAAGAAACATATGGAGCAGGCTTGCAAGGAGATGGGACTGAGCATGACGGCCGCCTTTACTATTTTCGCCGCCAAGGTGAGCAGGGAAAAACGGATTCCCTTCGAAATAACCGCACAGCCCCACGCTGCGGCGGACTGCCTCCGACAGCGCGCCCGGGAGGATGCCGCCTCCGCCCTCCAGCGCAGGCAGGAGCGGCTGGAAGAGCTGTGTGGGGATATCCGCCGGACGCTTACCGCCATCCACACCGCCATTCCCGCCTCCATCACGGGGCTGACCATGGAGCGCATCCGGCTGCTGTGCGGCGACGAGCTCAAGGAGAAGACCGCCGAGGCTGCAAAATCTGCCGGAGCCCTGTTTTCCGGCAGAAACGCGGGCGCCCTGCAAAACCGGGACCTGGGCGTGCTGGACGAGTACCTGGACGGCCTTTCGGCCATCGCCCAGCAGCTTCAAGAGGTAGAGCGCGCCCTGATTCCCGCCATGAAGTCCCGGCGGGACGGGGATAGCGGCGGCTTTGAGCCCTGCGAGCAGGCGCTGGCTGCGGCGTCCCAGGAATTCGACGCCCTCGCCCCAGTGCTGGAACGCTTTCTGCACTCCGCCGCCAGCGGCGCCCATGCCGTCCGGGCCCGGCTTCGGAAGGCTGCGGCTGCCGTGGAAACAGGCTATGTCCTGGCGGCGCTGGACAATCTGGAGGGCCTGGTCCTCCGGCAATACGATTCCCTGGAAGAGCGGACCCGTGTCCGCGTCGAAGCCGACTATCTCCAAACGCTGGAGCTCACCCTGCGGGAGCTGAGCCAGGCGGAGCGGGAGGCCGGGGACGTGGGCGGAAAGGCCGCGCTGTGCCTGCGTGCGGTGAATGTGCTGCTTCAGGTGGTGTCGGAGGGCAGCCAAGCCCGCCGGGAGTGGACTGATCGGAGCCTGGAAGCGGAGGTGGAGGCCCTGGAGCGTCTGGCCGCCATGCGTGGGGACGCCGCTGGCAGCGTCAAGCCGGAGGGCTGAGAAAATTCCAAGCCGCGGAACAGCGCCCGGCTTGTCATATATAATTCAGAGAGGCAACGTGTTCCATTTGAAAGGAGGAGTCCCCATGCTTGATTTCATCATCAACGCGCTTCCCTTTATCGGCATCGCTGTCGTCGTCCTCGTCGTCATCATGCTGGGCTATGTCAAGGCCCCGCCCGATCAGGCGTACATCATTTCCGGCCTCAAGCGGGAGAGCAAGGTGCTCATCGGCCGGGCCGGAATCCGCGTCCCCTTCCTGGAGCGCCTGGACCGGCTGTACCTGGGCCAGATGACCGTGGACATCAAGACCGAGCAGTCCGTCCCCACCAGCGATTTCATCAATGTGAACGTGGACGCCGTGGCCAAGGTGCGCATATCCCCCCAGGCGGACGGCATCAAGCTGGCGGCCAAGAACTTCCTGAACAAGCGCCCGGCGGAGATCACCCGGGACCTCCAGGACTCCCTCCAGGGCAATATGCGCGAGATCATCGGCACCCTGTCCCTCAAGGAGATCAATACCGACCGGGATTCCTTCTCCGACCAGGTGATGCAGAAGGCCAGCAAGGACATGGATAAGCTGGGCATTGAAATACTTTCCTGCAATATCCAGAACGTCACCGACGAAAACGGCCTCATCAAGGACCTGGGTGCGGATAACACCAGCCTCATCAAGAAAAACGCCGCCATCGCCAAGGCTCAGGCCGACCGCGACATCGCCATCGCCCAGGCCCAGGCGGAGCGGGAGTCCAACGAGGCCCGGGTGCTGGCGGACACCCAGATCGCCCAGAAGCAGACCGAGCTGGAAATCCGCCGGGCGGAGCTGAAAATCATGGCCGACAGCAAAAAGGCGGAGGCGGACGCCGCCTACGAGATCCAGAGCCAGGGGCAGCGCAAGAGCATTGAGACCGCCACCGTCAACGCCGAGATCGCCAAGACCCAGCGCCAGGCCGAGCTGAAACAGTACGAGGTCGAGGTGGAGAAGCAGAAGCTGGAGGCGGAAATCCGCGCCAAGGCGGACGCTGAGCGCTACCGCCAGCAGCAGGAGGCGGAGGCCGCCCTGTTTAAACGCCAGAAGGACGCCGAGGCCGCCCGCTATGAGCAGGAGCAGCGGGCACAGGCGGAGATGAAGATTGCCGAGGCCCAAAAGTACGCCAAGGAGCAGGAGGCGGAGGGCATCGCCGCCGTGGGTAAGGCGGAGGCCGAGGCCATCCGCGCCAAGGCCCTGGCGGAGGCCCAGGGCATCGACAAAAAGGCGGAGGCCATGCGGAAATACGGCGAGGCCGCCGTCATCGAAATGGTGATGCAGGCCCTGCCTGAGATCGCCCGGCACGTGGCTGAGCCCCTGTCCAAGGTGGACAAGATCACCATGTACGGCGAGGGGAACAGCGCCAAGCTGCTGGAGGACATCATCACCGGCACCGCCCAGGTCACCGAGGGCATCACCCAGAGCATGGGCATCGACGTAAAATCCCTGGTGGCCGGTATGCTGGGCGGCAAGCTGGCCGGCGGCGAGGATAAAACCATCATCATCCAGAGCCCGCCCCCCGCCGGCGGCCCCGAATCCCCCGCCTCCGAGCAGGATAAAGGTGTAGACTGACCGGAGCCGGGAGCGGTACGGAATTTTTCATCCGATTGTTGAAAAAGTGCTCAAAAGGCCCGCTGAAGTCATTTCAGCGGGCCTTTTTTCTCTAAATCGTTGCAATCTTATATACGCGGGGGCCGGTTTTCGATAAAATATACTGATATTCGACAGATTTCACAAGGAGGTACTAGAATGTCAGGAAAAACCTACGGCTATGTCCGCGTATCCACTCGGACACAGAACGAGGACCGGCAGCTGATCGCCATGCGGGAATTCGGCGTGCCGCCGGAGCGCATCGTGGTGGAAAAGCAGTCCGGCAAGGACTTCGAGCGGCCGGCCTATCTCCGGCTGGTGCGCTCGCTGCGGCGGGGGGATGTGCTGGTCGTCAAAAGCATCGACCGGCTGGGGCGCAACTACGCGGAGATTCTGGATCAGTGGGGCTGTCTGACCAAAGAAAAGCGGGTGGCCATCGTGGTGCTGGACATGCCGCTGCTGGACACCCGAGAGCACCGGGACCTGACGGGCGTTCTGGTGGCGGACATCGTCCTCCAGCTGCTCAGCTATGTGGCCCAGACGGAACGAGAATACATCCGCCAGCGCCAGGCGGAGGGCATCGCCGCGGCCAAGGCGCGGGGCATCCGTTTTGGCCGGGCGCGCATCCCTATGCCGGAGGAATTTGAGGCGCTGGCCATCGACTGGTGGCATGGGCGGGTCAGCGCCGTACAGGCCGGGAGGGCGCTGGGCGTATCCCGCGCCACCTTCCAGCGCCGAGCGGAGGAGTGGAGCCAAAGCCAGGGACTGGCCAAACGCGGCCTGGCCCTGGCCCCCTACCTTTGACAGCCCGGGACCGGCCTGGACGGCAGAGGCAAGGGAAGCTCGTAAACCCAAGCCCCCCTCTGCGGCCGGGGGACGCGCAATATTTTCCTCTTCCCCTTATCCGTGAGAAAAAACCGCCGATATTTTAAAATAAGTGTAGGGAATTGGGCTCTGTTTGAAAAAGACTCGTCGTTTGGGCACATCGTCAATTTTCAAACAAGCCTTAGCACAAATCTAAAAGAGAGGTGCAGGGACGCACGGGAAAGTGGGAATTCTCAAATGAACCTTCACACAGTGACATTGGACAATGGAATGCGGGCCGTGGTGCAGAACCGGTCCTCCAGCCCCGAAAAGACGGCCTCGTCCGGCTTTGCCGCCGAGCTGAGGCAGACGGCGGAGGCCGCTTCCATGGCGGCCTCCGGCAGCCCGGAGCTGAAAGCCGCCTATGAACGGCTGTCCGCCCCGTCCAAGGCGGTGCTGAACCGGATCAAGGCGGGGGAAACCAACGTCTCCAGGGATGAGTGGACCGCCCTGCGCAGGGAGCTGCGGGACGCCGGGCTCATCAGCCAGGACGAGTTCTTCCGCTCGGACCCCAACATCGCCATTTTGGGTTACACGGACAGCAGCGGTAAGCTGGTCCTCTACCCCTTCAGCTCCGTTGCCGAGCCCTGCGGCACGGCCCAGTCCCATGACGGAGTCTGGACGGGAAGCCTCCAACCCTTCGTGGAGTGGACGGGCGATCCGCTCCAGTTCATCGACCAGTGGCTGGAGGCCATCCGCAGCTGGCGGGACGATGCGAACCGGCTTTGCCAGCCGGACGGGACGAAATACGACACCTCACACCTCACCAGGCAGGTTGACGCCCATGAGAAAGTCATCGGGCTGGTGAAGGAATTGTTGGAATTGTGCTAAACGGTCCGGCCCCTCCCGTTGGGAGGGGCCGGTTTTTTGCCTATTCTGAAATTCGGGTGAGGTATGCCGCTCTGCGCCAGCTGCGCGCCTTCGGGCTGACGGCGCTCGGCCGTCCGCTCATATGCGGCAGCTGAAGCCCTTCCGCTGGGGGAAGCGGGAAAAATGCCCCTTGCTGTATACCTGCAAATTTTTCAAGAAGCGGTTGGCGGCGGCGTCTTGGGCTGGATCGCCCTGGGTGAAGCTCAGCAGCTCCGACACATTGCGCAGGTCGTCCTTAGAGAAATTGTAAAAGAAATCCGCGGAGACAAGGTGCTGATTCCCCTGGGCGTCCCGATAGCGGGCCCATGTGGCGGCTGTCCTGGAATCTGTGGGGTCGAAGCTGGTGGGCCGGTAGTCATAGAACGCCTCCACCGTCCCATCGGGGCGGCTGACGGTCAACGAATCCGCGTCGAATACCCGCTTCGCGCTGTCTCCGCCGGACTGGTAAAACCACTGGAAATCCCTGGGCGGAACCATGTCCGGGTTCAGCAGGAACTGCTCGTCCATCGAAATGCTGTTGGAGAAGGCGGTGTTATAGTTGTAATAGAGGTTCAGCCCCTCCGCCTTGTAATCGCGTAGGGTGAAGCCCTCGTAGGCGGGCCCTTGCGCCAGCTCGTTCAAGCCGCCGGAGATGGCGGATATGGCCGCCTCGCTTTTGAAATAGTAGTCGGAGTTATAATATTTCCAATTGCGCTGGGCGTTCATCTCACCGGTGACATACTGCTTTCCCTCCTGGTTGCCGCGCTGGACGGCGATGTCCAGGATTTTGCGGCGAAACTCGCTGTAAAAGGTCTCGGTCAGCGCCTGGGTGGCGCCCACCGACCGAAGCGGAATGGGATAACCGGCCTCCTCACAGGCTCTGGAGAGCTTCCCTGCCAGGGCCTGGAAGGTATCGGCCAGCTTCTCCTCGGACACCGTGCCGTCAAAAAAGCCGTTGATGACATCGGCGGTCCGGGCGTCCACCTCCTGCTTGACCCCGGCCACGGGGCTTTGGGCCAGCGCAGCGTCGCTGAAATACTTCTTACACGCCGACACTTGACGCTCCACGCTCATGTCCACCACATACTTCACCGCGTGATCCTCAGAGTGCGGAGTCACGTGAAGCTGGTCGGTGATATTCTCAAAGGTGTACTTTCCGTACTTGATGTATTTCTGCCCGGAAAATGGGTTGTTGGTTACGCCATCCATAAAAAACGCCCTCCTCCATATCCTTTGAGTAATATATCGGCGCAAATTCTCAGGAACATAAGTCTCAGCTGTCCCGCCGGCTCCGCCCCCTTGACTTTCCCGCCCTTCGGCGGTAGAATAGGGGGAAATTCTTTAAGTAAAGGAAATGATTTCCCAATGGCAAAAATCGACATCGTTTCAGGATTTTTGGGGGCGGGCAAAACCACCCTGATCAAAAAGCTGCTCTCAGAGGCGTACCAGGGGGAAAAGCTGGTGCTCATCGAGAACGAGTTCGGTGAAATCAGCGTGGACGGCGGGTTTTTAAAGGACGCCGGCATTGAGATCTCCGAGATGTCCTCCGGCTGTATCTGCTGCTCCCTGGTGGGGGACTTTGGCAAGGCTCTGCACGAGGTGGAGGAGCGCTTCCACCCCGACCGCATCCTCATCGAGCCCTCCGGGGTGGGCAAGCTGTCCGACGTGGTGGCCGCGGTGGAGAAGGCCGCCGGAGAGGACCCGGCGCTGAAGCTCAACTCCTTCGTCACCGTGGCGGACGCGTCCAAGGTGAAGATGTATATGAAGAACTTCGGTGAGTTCTACAATAACCAGGTGGAGCACGCGGGGACCATCCTGCTCTCCCGCACCCAGAGCCTGAGCCAGGACAAGCTGGAGGGGGCGGTGGAGCTGCTGCGGGGCAAAAACCCCGCCGCCGTCATCCTCACCACCCCCTGGGACCAGCTGGACGGCAAGACCATCCTGTCCGCCATTGAAAAGACCTCCCTGGAGGAGGAGCTTCTGGCGCGCATCCGGGCCGGCCACGCCGCCGAAGAGGCGGCCCATGCCCACCATCACCACGGCCATGACCACGATCATGAGGCGCACGAGCACCACCACGGCCATGACGAGGGACACCACCACCATGACCACGGGGAGCACTGCGGCCACAGCCATGAGGAACATCAGCACCACCATGAGCACGAGCACCACCACGACCACGGGGAGGGGTGCTCCTGCGGCTGCTGCGGCCACGACCACCACGATCATCACCACGCCGACGAGGTGTTTGCCAGCTGGGGCCGGGAAACCGTGAAACCCTTCGCCAAGGAGGAGCTGGAGCGCATCCTGGCCGAGCTGGACCTGGGCGAGTGCGGCGCCATCCTGCGGGCCAAGGGCATCGTCCCCGGCGGGGACGGCAGCTGGCTCCACTTCGACTACGTTCCCGAGGAGCACGAGGTGCGCACCGGTCCGGCGGACTACACCGGCCGTCTGTGCGTCATCGGCGCGGAGCTAAAAGAGGATAAGCTGGCCGCCCTGTTCGGCCTGTAAAGGGACGGGACAGCCATGGATATCCCTGTCTATCTCTTCGCCGGATTTCTGGACGGCGGCAAAACCACCTTCATCAACGGCATCCTTCAGGACGGCTTCGCCATTCAAGAGCGCACCCTGCTGATCTGCTGCGAGGAGGGCGAGGTGGAATACGACCCCAAGGCGCTGCGCAACGTCACGGTGGTGACGGTGGAGGCGGAAGAGGACCTCACCCCCGCCCGCCTCAAGCAGCTGGAGAAAAAGCACCGGCCCAAGCAGGTGCTCATAGAGTTCAACGGCATGTGGTCCCTGGCGCGGCTGTACCAGAAGGCGCTGCCGGACAACTGGGTGCTCTATCAGATCATGACCATGGTGGAGGCGGGCACCTTCGACACCTACGCCAAAAACCTGGGCCAGATCATGATGGAAAAGCTCACCAACGCGGACATGATCGTATTTAACCGCTGTGACGAGGCCCTGCGCGCCTCCCTGCGGCAGCGCAATCTGAAGATGGTAAACCGCCGGGCCAACATCTACCTGGAGAACCTGGACGGCACCAGCGAGGACTACGCCGACGACACGGTGTGCCCCTTCGATTTGGACCAGGATGTCATCGACATCCCCGACGATGACTTCGGCATCTGGTACGTGGACGTGATGGAGCACCCCGAGCGGTACGAGGGCCGGACCATCCGCGCCAAGACGGTGGTGTGCCATCTGCCCCAGTACCCCGACGACACGGTTTTGGGCCGCTTCGCCATGACCTGCTGCGAGGACGACATCACCTTCCTGGGCCTGGTGGCCAGGGGGGACAGCTTCGACGCCTTCGAAAACCGCTCCTGGGCGCAGGTGTCCGGCGTGGTGCGCATGGAGGCCCACAAAGCCTACGAGGGGGAAAAGGGCCCGGTGCTCCGCGTCACCGCAGTCAGCCCCGCAGAAAAACCCAGGCAGGAGGTGCTCACCTTCTGAACGCGAAACCCCGCAAGCTTACAGTGCGAAGCCGCCCCGCAGACCTGGCGCGCTCTGCGTGAATTTGGGCGCGGCAGGAATAATTTTCCTCTCCCATAAAGACCATACTGCCTGTTGCAATTGGGCGTATTCTTCGATATAATAGGTGTAGTATGAGTTTTGCTTTCCGACGTGGACGGAGGGCCCCGGCACAGCATTCTGCGCACCCTCGCACAATCAATGAAGGAGGACTTACACCATGGGTAAAAGTATCAAAAGATCCGTCAGTATTCGCATTGCCTGCGCCATCGTCGCGGTACTTCTGTTCAGCGTTGTGACCACTGCGAACATCCTGCGCATCGAGGGCACACAGGCCGACGGTATTCAGGCCAATACCATGCTGGACAGCATCCAGCGGGCGGAGATAGCCCATTACAAGTGGTCGGCTAACCTGAGCAACGCGCTGTATGCCGGAACTGAGTTCACCGGCAGCCTCGACCACACCAGCTGTGTGCTGGGCCAGTGGCTCTACAGCGAGATGAGCCTGCATGACGACTCCATCGACCAGCTGCGCGGCCGGATTGAGCCGTTGCACAAGGAGCTTCACGCCTCCGCCGGCACCGCGCTGGATATGTACGCCAACAGCCGCGCTCAGGCTCAGCAGTATTACCAGGAAACCATTCAAACTAACCTCACCACTCTGGTTGGCCTGCTGGATCAGGTGGTGACCCGCGGCCAGGACCTCAGCACGGGGTATAACGACAGCATGCGCGCCACCGTGTCCCAGATGCACCTGATTACCAGCGTCTGCCTTGTAATCAACTTGATCTGCATGATCAGTTTGGTGCAGTATGTGCTTGTCTATGTGATTAAGCCGCTGCTTCTCATCACGGGGAAGGTCCGGCCCCTTCAGGACGGCAACCTCACATTGGAGATGGGCTACAGCTCCAAAAACGAGCTGGGCCAGCTCGCGCAGACCTTGGAGGAGTCCCTGGGCCGCATCCACGAGTATGTAAACGACATCGACCGCGTGATGGGCGAGCTGTCTCAGGGTAATTTCGATGTGTCCACCTCCACCCGGTATATCGGTGACTTCCAGTCCATCGAAACCGCGCTGGATCGTTTTACCGCCGCCGTGTCCGACGCCATGGGCAATGTGGTCCAGGCGGAGCAGCGGGTGAGCAGCCACGCCGAGCAGCTCTCCAGCGGCGCTCAGGCCCTGGCCCAGGGCGCCACGGAGCAGGCCAGCGCGGTGCAGGAGCTGTACGCCACGGTGGACGACCTGTCCAAGAGCGCCGACCGCAATGCCGCCACCGCCGCAGGCGCTCAGGAGAGCGCCCGGCTCACCAGCGAGCAGGTGAACGTGAGCAGCGGCCAGATGGAGCAGATGGTGTCCGCCATGGCGGATATTGCCGACGCCTCGGAGCAGATCGGCAAAATCATCGCCACCATCGAGAACATCGCGTTCCAGACCAACATTCTGGCTCTGAACGCCGCGGTGGAGGCCGCCCGGGCGGGCACCGCGGGCAAGGGCTTCGCCGTGGTGGCCGACGAGGTGCGCAACCTGGCCTCCAAGTCCGACGAGGCGGCCAAGGCCACCAAGGACCTCATTGAGAACTCCATCCTGGCCACCCAGCGGGGCAGCCAGATCGTGGGCGAGGTGTCCAGCTCGCTGAAAAAGACCCAGGAGCTGGTGGTGCAGTCCAACGAGGCTATCGCCACCATCGCTGAGGCCATCAAGGAGGAGGCCGGCTCCCTGGCTCAGGTGTCCGAGGGCATTGGCCAGATCTCGTCGGTGGTGCAGACCAACTCCGCCAGCAGCGAGGAGTCCGCCGCCGTCAGCTCGGAGCTGTTCGAGCAGGTGCGCGTGCTGGAGGACGAGACCAAGCGCTTCAAGCTGAAGGAAGCCCACCATTTCAGCGCGGCGCGGTAAAAGACAGACAAAGCGGGGCCGGCAATGCCGGCCCCGCTCTTTTTTGCTTTTATCGGCTGGGAATGTGCCGCTCCACGATGGCGCTCAGCTCGTCCCAATGGGCCTCCATATCCGACACCAGCTTGCACTGGGTGCGCGCTCGGTCCAGGTTCTGCCCTGGGCGGGTGGTGTGGAAGTAGACGTCCCCCTCCAGGTAGTCGGTGAGGAAGCGAATACCGCACTCCAGCGTCATCAGCTTGGCCCCCCAGGGGAGGTAGCGGATCTCCGCCTCGGTGAGGGCGTCCCCCGCCTCCTGTAAAAAGGCGGCGGCATAGGTCTCGAACAGCCCCACGTCCAGGTTCACTTTGCTCAGGTCTGGCTCGTCCTCCGCGCTGTGGTTGGCGCCGAAGCGGATGGAGTCCCCGAAGTCGTTGATGGACAGCCCGGGCATCACCGTGTCCAGGTCGATGACGCACAGGGCCTCCCCCGTCTGCTCGTCCATGAGCACGTTGTTCAGCTTGGTGTCGTTGTGAGTCACCCGCAGGGGGAGGACACCCTCCCGCAGGGCGCTGAGGGCGGCGGAGCAGTCCGTCTCCCGGGCCAGCATAAACTCGATGTCCGCCCGGCAGTCCTTGGCCCGGCCCAGGGGATCGGCGGCCACGGCGTTTTTCAGGTTTTGCAGGCGGTTCTCCGTGTCGTGGAAGCGGGGAATGGTCTCGTGCAGGGTGTGGGCGGGATAGTCCCGCAGCAGCCGCTGGAACCGGCCGAACGCCCGGCCGGAGGCGGCGAACAGCTCCGGCGTCTCGGCGGACTGATAGCACACCGTGCCCTCCACAAAGGGGAAGGCGCGCCACACGCCGCCCGCGCTGTCGGTGACGCTGGCAGCGCCCGCTCGCGTGCGCAGGACGGACAGGGTTTCCCGGGCGGGGTCGCCGCCCTGCCGGGCGATCTCCCAGCTGAGGTGCTCGGTGACGTTGACAATGTTCTCCATCAGCTTGTCCGGCTCCTTGAAGGCCACGGGGCTGATGCGCTGCAGGACGGTGCGCCGCAGGCTTCCGTCCGGCAACCGGGCGTCCACCCGGAAGGTGTCGTTGATGTGCCCCTCCCCGAAGCGGACCGCGCACTCCACCGCGCCGCCGAAATCATAGGCGGCCAGCACTTCCTGTAAGGTCTGCTCTGCCTGTGCCATGCTATATCGTCTCCTCCCGGCGGGTGGCCCGCCTTTTTTATTATCCCTTGTAGCCGTTGGGGTTGGTGGACTGCCATTTGTAGGAGGAGGCGCACATCTCCTCAATGCCCAGCTGCGCCTCCCAGCCCAGCTCCTCCCGGGCCTTCACCGGGTCGGCGTAGCACACGGCGATATCGCCGGGCCGGCGGGTCTCGATGACATAGGGCAGGGTCTTGCCGCAGGCCTTCTCATAGGCGTGGAGCACGTCCAGCACGCTGTAGCCCTTGCCGGTGCCCAGATTGCAGACAAACAGGCCGCAGCGGGTCTCCAGCTTCTTCAGCGCCGCCACGTGGCCCCGGGCCAGGTCTACCACGTGGATATAGTCCCGCACGCCGGTGCCGTCGGGGGTGGGGTAGTCGTCGCCGTAGACGTGGAGCTTTTCCAGCTGGCCCACCGCCACCTTGGCGATGTAGGGCACCAGGTTGTTGGGGATGCCGTTGGGGTCCTCCCCCATCAGGCCGGACTCGTGGGCGCCGATGGGGTTGAAGTAGCGCAGCAGCGCTACGTTCAGCTCAGGGTCGGCGGCGCAGATATCGGACAGAATGCGCTCCTGGAACAGCTTGGAGGTGCCGTACGGGTTGGTGGTGCCGCCGGTGGGGAAGTCCTCCCGGATGGGGACGGTGGCGGGGTCGCCGTACACCGTGGCGGAGGAGGAGAACACAAAGTTCTTCACCCCGTGGCGGCGCATGGCCTGGAGCAGGTACAGGGTGCTGATGAGGTTGTTGGAGTAGTACTCCAGGGGTTTGGCCACGCTCTCCCCCACCGCCTTGAGCCCGGCGAAGTGAATCACCGCGTCGATGCTGGGGTAGCTGGTGAACAGGGCCTCCACCTCGTCCTCATGGCACAGCTCCGTCTTGACGAAGGGGACCTTTTTCCCGGTGATCTTCTCCACCCGGGCCAGGGCCTCCTCGCAGGAATTGTAGAGATTGTCCGCCACCACGATGTCATAGCCCGCGTTGAGAAGCTCCACGCAGGTGTGGCTGCCGATATATCCGGCGCCGCCGCAAACCAGAATAGACATGATCACGCGCTCCTTTTATGGTTTTATTTGCCCGCCGGGACAGGCGCTCCGCCCGCAAAGGGACGGGCTGCTCCCCGGTGTATGCCGTTATTATACCCGAACCTTCCAAAAAAGGGAACGGGATTTCTTGCGTTCCATTTGCAGATTATTGCCGCAATGGGCTCAGCTCCCGCCGGAGCGCCGCTGGCGGCGGTACTCCATGGGGCTCATGCCCTCCTGCCGGCGGAAGCACTGGGAGAAGTAGCTCAGCGAGGAAAACCCCAGGATCTGGGCGATCTGGGACAGGGAATGGTCGGTTTCGGTGAGCAGAAAGCGGCTCTCCTGAATGCGCCGGGAGATGAGGTAGCTGATGGGCGAGGTGTTGAACTCCTTGCGGAAGGCGTGGGAGAGGTAATATTTATTGATGTGCACCAGCCCGGCCAGCTGCTCCAGGGTGAGGTTTTCCTTGAAGTGGTTGTCGATATACCGCCGCACCAGGCCGCACTCCCGGCTGGACCTGGGTCCGGCGGGGACGGCCCCGGACAGGGCAAAATCGCTGCGCCGTCCCAAACGCAGCAGAATGATCTCCAGCAGGTGCTGGCAAATCTCGTCACACCCCGCCCGTGGCTCCCGGGTCTCCTGAACCAGGGTGCGCAGGCAGTTGGAAACGGCCTCCTCCACAAACAGGTGGACCAGCACGCAGCCGCTGGCGTCGGCGCTGACCTCCAGCCCCTCCACCCCCAGCACCACATATTCCATAGGGCTGCCGTCCTGGCTGGTCTCGGTGTGGGGGATGCCCGCGTTGACCACCACCAGATCGTTGACGGCCACGGGGAACCGGTCCTGGCGGATCTGGAAGTCTCCATGGCCGCCGGTGATGAAAAAAAGTTCCGCGCAGGTATGGGAGTGCAGCTGGGAGGTCCATTCCCGGCTGTAGCGGGTGTAAGTCACATAACGCAGCCGGGCCCGGCTGCGCTGCGCGCTCCCGGCGGGAGCGCGATCCGTTTCGGCCAGGATATATTGATGACTGCTCACGGCGCTCCCCCTCCGTCCGGCACAATATTTCACAAATGGGGTACGGGTCTGCCAAAACTTATTATAGCTTCTTTTTTGGTTTTGTGCAACTCTCCACAAATAAAATTTGTGCAGAGGCGGAAGGGAGCGGCTTGTTTTCTTGATATAGGAAATTGACCTGGGCAAAATTATAGATTTTGCCGAAAACCGAGTGAACACACATTCCCTCTTTCAACAAAATGCAAAAAGAACAATAAAGCTAAAAACTGAAGCAACAATCGGATTGTTATATGCCGTCGAAGCGTTTACCTTATAACTTGTAAGGAGCGGGGAGGTCTCCCCGCCGCATCCGAATACATATTTGGAATGGAGGAAATGAAATGAAAAAGATCCTGAGCGCTCTCCTGGCCGCCGTCATGGTGCTGGGTATGCTCGCCGGCTGCAGCAACAATCCCGGCGGCGAGGGCAGCAAGGCCCCCGACTCCGACCCCACCAAGGCCCCTGACGCCGCCCAGTCCGAGCCCGTCAACGAGCCCGCCGGCAAGCCCCTGGAGGGCCAGACCGTTAAGGTCGCCGCCCTGTCCTCCGGCTACATCGACGCCTACCCCGAGATGTGGGCCGAGGTGTGCGCCGCCTTTGAGGAAGAGACCGGCGCCAAGGTGGAGCTGGTTCTGGAGAAGAACCTGGAAGCCGTCATCGGCCCGTCCATGCAGGGCGGCGACTATCCCGACGCCGTGCTGTGCGCCACCGGCCGTCCCGACGGCCTGACCGAGCAGTTCATCAAGGATAAGCTCATTGCCGACATCACCGACGTGCTGTCCATGAACGTCCCCGGCGAGGACAAGAAGGTATCCGACAAGCTGCTGGGCGGCTTCACCGACACCACCCTCACCAATCCGTACGGCGACGGCAAGACCTATCTGGCCCCCATGTTCTACAGCCCCTGCGGCCTGTTCTACAACGCCGACCTGTTCGCTAAGAACGGCTGGACCGTGCCCACCACCTGGGACGAGATGTGGGCTCTGGCCGACCAGCTCCCCGAGGGTCAGTACCTCTTCACCTACCCCACCGCCGGCTACTTCGACGCGTTCTTCTACGCCCTGATGCGCTCCTTCGGCCCCGACTTCTTCAACAAGGCCACCGCATATGAAGAGGGCATCTGGGACACCGACGAGGGCAAGCAGTGCCTGGAGATCGTGGCCAAGCTGGCCTCCTACACCAACCCCGTCACCCCCGCTCAGGCCAACAACAACGACTTCAAGATGAACCAGCAGCTGGTTCTGGACGACAAGGCCCTGTTCATGCCCAACGGCACCTGGATCGTGGGCGAGATGGCCGACTCCCCCCGCGTTGACGGCTTCGCCTGGGGCATGACCGCCCTGCCCGCCTCTCAGTCCGGCGGCAACGGCTCCAGCTTCTGCTGGATCGAGCAGATTTGGGTTCCCCAGGGCGCTGAGAACGTGGACGGCGGCAAGCAGTTTGTGGCCTTCATGTATAGCGACAAGGCCGCCGAGATCTTCCTGAAGGGCGGCGCGGTGCAGCCCATCGAGGGCATCACCGACAAGCTGGACGGCGACAACAAGATGTTCTACTCCATCTATGACAACGGCGCCGACGCCGCCATGGGCGGCTTCGCCACCACCGAGTCCGTGGCCGGTCTGGGCAGCATCATGGAAGTGTTCTTCGATCCCGTGAACACCCTGGTCAGCGATCCCTCCACCAAGGACGCCTGGATCTCCGGCATCAAGGACGCCAACGATCAGTACCGCGCGCACCTGGTCGGCTGATCGCACAAACCCATACAGAAAAGCATAAGTCCTTCAAGCAGGCGGCGGCGAGCAGGATCTGCGCGCCGCCGCCTGTCACGTTTTGCGAGAGAAAGGAGATCACAATATGCTCCGAAGCAAAGGACGCAGCCGGTTCATCGCCCTGTGTGTGGCCCCCGCAGCCTTGCTGTTCACCATCTTCATGATCATACCCACGCTGAACGTATTCCGCATGTCCCTGTTTGAGCGGGGGGCCTACTCCCCCACTGAGACCTTTGTGGGCCTCAACAACTTCAAGATCCTGTTCAATGACACGAAGTTTATCACCTCCATGCAGAACACCATTCTGCTCATCGTGGTGGTCACCCTGATCACCTTCTTCTTCGCCATCGTGTTCGCCGCCATCCTCACCCGGGAGAAGATCAAGGGGCAGAATTTCTTCCGCATCATCTTCTACATCCCCAATATTCTGTCTATCGTAGTCATCGCCGGCATTTTCTCCGCCGTTTACAAGCCGGAAAACGGAATGCTCAACAGCATTTTCTCCATGATCTCCGGCCGGAACATCATGATTTTGTGGAAGGATCAGCCCATAATCGTGGTCAGCGTCATCATCGCCATGGTGTGGCAGGCCATCGGCTACTACATGGTGATGTATATGGCCTCCATGTCCGCGGTGCCCGTGGACCTCTACGAGAGCGCCGGACTGGACGGCGCGGGCCGGCTGGACCAGTTCTTTGAGATCACCATGCCCCTAATCTGGACCAACATCCGCACCACGCTGACCTTTTTCATCATCTCCACCATCAACATGGCCTTCCTGTTCATCAAGTCCATGGTGGCCCCCGGTATGCTTGACGTGGGCCTGAGCTTCATGTATAACCAAAAGGACGCCGGCCTCTACGGCTACTCCATGGCCGCCGGTGTGGTCATCTTCCTATTCTCTTTTGCCCTGTCCGCGCTGGTGAACCAGTTCACCAAGCGGGACGTACTCCAGATGTAAGGGGGCGGCGGCATGGAAAAACAGAAAATGCGCAGCTCGGCAGACGTGATTTACAAGGCGTTTATCTATGTGGTGCTTATCGCCCTGGCTGTGGTCATCATCGTGCCGGTGGCCTGGGTGTTCCTGGCCAGCGTCAAGCAGAACAGCGAGTTTTACGGCAATCCCTGGACGCTCCCCGCCGCATTCTACTGGCAGAACTTTGTGGACGCCTGGACCGCGGCCAAAATGGGAGCGTATATGCTCAACTCCGTCACCGTCACCGCTTTGGCCCTGGGCATTCTGCTGGTGGTAGCCCTCCCCGCAGCCTACTGCCTCTCCCGGTTCAAGTTCTGGGGGAGCAAGGCGCTCAACGTATGCTTCATGGCGGGGCTGTTCATCAACGTGAACTATATCGTGGTGCCCATCTTCCTAATGCTGAAGGACGGTGACGTATGGCTCAAAAAGGTCATCGGCAGTCCCTTTTTGCTCAACAATTTGTTTGTGCTGGCCGTGGTGTACGCCTCCACCGCCCTGCCCTTCACCATCTACCTGCTGTCCGGCTACTTTGCCACCCTGCCCCACGACTTTGAGGAGGCGGCGTATATCGACGGCGCCGGTTACGGCACCACCATGGTCAAGGTCATCTTCCCCATGGCTCAGCCCTCCATCATCACCATCATCCTGTTTAACTTCCTGTCCTTCTGGAACGAGTACATCATTTCAATGACGCTGATGAGCAGCTCCACCGGCTCCAAAACCCTCCCCGTGGGCCTGCTCAACCTGATGCAGGGCGCCCAGGCGAAGGCGGAATTCGGCCGCATGTACGCCGGTCTGGTGCTGGTGATGCTGCCCACCCTGATCCTCTACATGTGCGTGCAGAGAAAGCTCACCCAGGGCATGACCGTGGGCGGTCTGAAAGGATAAGGTGCGGATATGAAGTTTTGGAAAGAACACCGCGAGCTGCGCATGGCTCTGATGATCGTCACCTTCATCGCGGGCATCGCCCTGCTGATCGGCGGCTGGCGGATGACCGGCCAGCTCAAGGGGCTGGGCATCATGCTGGCCGGTGTGGCCCTGCTGCTGGCGACCCTGTACTTTTACAACACCCGCTTCGCGGAGGAGCGTGGCAAAAAATCCCGCTGAGAGGAATTTCGAGCATGGAAAAACAGCATTTCGGCCGCGTCACGATTCCCACCGATGTGGACGTGGTCCCCGAGACCCTGGAGCTGCTCAAGCGCTGGGGCGCCGACGCCATCCGCGACTGCGACGGCACCGACTATCCCGAGGCGCTCAAGGGCGTGGACGCCAAAGTATACTCCACCTATTACACCACCCGCAAGGATAACGCCTGGGCGAAGGCCAATCCCGACGAGGTGCAGCAGTGCTATATCGTCACAGCCTTCCACACCGCCGTGGGCGGACCGCTGTCCATCCCCCTGATGAAGGGGATCTCCTCCGAGCTTTTGCAGGTGAACACCCGGGACGACCTGAAGCGCTGGTGGGAGGTGATGGACCGCACCACCGGCCAGCCCCTCTCCCCGGACGGCTGGCGGTATGACGAGGGCACGGGCTGCGTGGTCATCCCCGCCCCGGAGGAATTCCACGATTACACGGTGAGCTTCCTGGCCTACCTCATCTGGGACCCGGTGCACATGTATAACGCCGTCACCAACGGCTGGACGGACTTTGAGCACCAGATCACCTTCGATGTGCGCCAGCCCAAAACCCACAAGTTCACCATGGAGCGGCTGCGCAGATTCATCGCTGACCACCCTTATGTGGACGTGATTCGCTACACCACCTTCTTCCACCAGTTCACCCTCATCTTCGATGAGCTCAAGCGGGAGAAATACGTGGACTGGTACGGCTATTCCGCCTCCGTGTCCCCCTACATCCTGAAGAAGTTTGAGCAGGAGGCGGGGTACAAGTTCCGCCCTGAGTTCATCATCGACCAGGGGTATTACAACAACCAGTACCGCACCCCCTCCAAGCAGTTCAAGGACTTCATGGCCTTCCAGCGCCGGGAGGTGGCCGCGCTGGCCCGGGAGATGGTGGACATCACCCACGAGCTGGGCAAGGAGGCCATGATGTTCCTGGGCGACCACTTCATCGGCACCGAGCCCTACATGGACGAGTTCAAGACCATCGGGCTGGACGCGGTGGTGGGGTCGGTGGGCAATGGCTCCACCCTGCGCCTCATCTCCGACATCCCCGGGGTGAGGTACACCGAGGGGCGCTTCCTGCCCTACTTCTTCCCGGACACCTTCCACGAGGGGGGCGATCCGGTGCGGGAGGCCAAAGAGAACTGGGTCACCGCCCGCCGGGCCATTCTGCGCAAGCCCATCGACCGCATCGGCTATGGCGGCTATTTGAAGCTGGCCTGCCAGTTCCCCGAGTTTTTGGACTACGTGGAGTCGGTGTGCACCGAGTTCCGCCAGCTCTACGCCAACATCAAGGGGACCACCCCCTACTGCGTCAAGACTGTGGGCGTGCTCAACGCCTGGGGCCGCGCCCGGTCCTGGGGGTGCCATATGGTCCACCACGCCTTGTACCACAAGCAGAATTACGCCTATGCCGGGGTGATCGAGGCGCTGTCCGGCGCGCCCTTTGACGTGCGCTTCCTCAGCTTCGACGATCTGAAAGCCGATCCCCGCGCGCTGGACGGGGTGGATGTGCTCATCAACGTGGGCGGCGGCGACACCGCCCACACCGGCGGCGCGGTCTGGGAGGACCCGGATGTGTCCGCCGCGGTGAAGCGCTTCGTCTATCAGGGCGGCGGCCTCATCGGCGTGGGCGAGCCCTCCGGCCACCAGTATCAGGGGCGCTGCCTCCAGCTCTCCGGCGTGCTGGGAGTGGAAAAGGAGACCGGGCTCACCCTGGGCTACGACAAATACAACTGGGAGGAGCACCCGGACCACTTCATTCTGGCCGACCGCTCCGGCGACATCGACTTCGGCCACGGCGCCCGGGATATCTACGCCCTGGAGGGCGCCCAGGTGCTGGTACAGCGGGACCGGGAGGTCCATCTGGCGGTGAACGAGTACGGCGCGGGCCGGGGGGTCTACCTGTCCGGACTGCCCTACAGCTTTGAAAACAGCCGCCTGCTCTACCGGGCCATCCTGTGGGCCGCCCACGGGGAGGGGGAGCTTCACCGCTGGTTCTCCTCCAATGTGAATGTGGAGGTCCACGCCTTTGTGGCCAACGGCAAGTTCTGCGTGGTGAACAACACCTACCAGCCCCAGTCCACCACCGTCTGGACCGACGGCGGCGAGGGCTTCCCGCTGGATCTGGCCGCCAACGAAATCAAGTGGTTTGACATCGAGGTCCAGGCGTGAGGACCGCCGCATGAAAACACCGGAATACTACCAATCGGACGTGCTGGCCTTTTTTCAGGGGCATCCGGCGGAGCTGGCGGTGTATGAGGCGCTGTTCCGGCAGCTGGACGAGGCCTTTCCCGAGGGCTGGGTCAAGGTCCAAAAAAGTCAGATCAGCTTTTATGACAAGCACCTGTTTGCCGCCGCCTCTCTGCCGGCGCGGCGCAGGAAGGGCTGGCCGGAACGGTGCCTGCTGGTCACCTTCGGCCTGTCCCGCCGGGCGGAGTCCCCCCGCATCGCCATGGCTGTGGAGCCCTATCCCAACCGCTGGACCCACCACGTGACGGCGGCGGAGGCGGACGAGATTGACGGCGAGCTGATGGACTGGCTCCGGGAGGCCCATGATTTCGCGCTGCTCAAATAAGAAACCGCCCGCTTATCGGTTTGATAAGCGGGCGGTTTTTGATATCTGTTTTGGTCCGGACCGCTAGGACTCCCGCTTGGGGAGACGGCCGCCCCGGATCTTTTCCAGCGTGCCCTCCAGGGTCTCCACCTCCTGAAGCTCCAGCAGCTCACCGATGAGGCGGTTGGATAACAGGAAGCCTTCCGGGGTAAAATGCCAGCGTCGGCCCGTCCGCGCAGCCCAGCCCTTCTGCTCGTACTCGGACAGCTTGGCGGCAAGGGGATCGAAATTCATATAGTACTCCCGGCGGTACTCCCATTCCTCCACGCCGTGGGTGGTGCGCAGGCGGAGCATGAGGTACTCGCTGCCCCGCTCCCGGCGGGGGATCTCGTCCATGTCGTCCAGCAGCTTACTGTCCCCCAGCACCCCCCGGATATAGCCGTCCAGGTCCCGGACAAAGGAATACCGGCAGCCGCCGAAGTCGGAGTGGGCCGCCGCGCCCAGGCCAACGTAGGGCCGGCCCATCCAGTATTTCAGGTTGTGCCGGGACTGGTAGCCCGTGCGGGAGAAATTGGACACCTCATACTGCTCCAGCCCCGCCTGGGCCAGCCGCTCCACCGTCCAGAGGTAGCGCTCGGCCTGCTCGTCGTCGCTGGGAAGGACCTCGCCTTCCGCCACACGCCGGGCCAGAGGCGTGCCCTCCTCCACCGTCAGGCCGTAGCAGGACAGGTGCTCCGGCTCCAGTGCCAGCGCGGCCTCCACCGAGGCGCGCCAGCTCTCCGAGGTCTGACCGGGCAGGCCGTAGATGAGGTCCAGATTCAGGTTTTTGATCTTGGCGGCCCGGGCGGCCTTCACTGCCTGCTCCACCTGCTTGAAGGTGTGGGGACGGCGGACGGCGGCCAGCTCCCGGTCGCAGGCGGACTGCATCCCCATGGACAGCCGGTTCACCCCTGCCCGGCGCAGACGGCGCAGCATCTTCTCGTCCACGCTGTCCGGGTTGGCCTCCAGGGTGAACTCCACGTCCTTGGACAGGCTGAAGCGCTTTTTCAGCGCCGAGATCAGCTCCAGCAGGCGCTTTTCGCCGTACCAGGTGGGGGTGCCACCGCCGATGTAGACGCTGTTTACCACCTGCTTTTTGGTGCGGGGGGCGGTGTCCAAAATCTGCTGGAGCAGCGCGTGCTGGTAATCGTCCATCCGGTCGTCCTGGCCCGCCAGGGAATAGAAATCACAATAGTCGCACTTGCTCCGGCAGAACGGGATGTGCACATACAGGCCCAACGAGTTTTCCATGGTTGACCCCCTCAAAACTGGCGCGTGCGCCCACGATGTGATGATATTATACTCTGTTTTGCGCCAAGATTCAATCCCCCTTGTGGAGGCGTCGCGGAAGAACGTTCCGTCCAAATATAATTTTAATAATTATATTTCATGATTTTCGACTTGACGTGACAGGTGGTTTGTATTATACTAATAGACAAGAAAGGCGGTGTTCCTATGGAGCAGGTATTATATCGCGATCCCTTTGACAGCATTCCCCGCCGCCGGGAGCGCCCGGTGGAAAAGGGGCGGGACCCCTACGACGGCCTGCGGCCCTGGTCCGCCATCACCCACGGAGTGGGGGCGGCGCTGGGCGTGATCGCCACGGCGGTGCTGGTGGCCGGCGCGGCCGGGCGGGGCGACGTGTGGAAGATCGTGTCCTTCGCCATCTACGGGCTGTCCATGACGGCGCTCTATACCGCGTCCACCCTCTATCACTGCGTCAACACCACGGTGAAGGGGCGGGTGGCCCTGCGGAAGCTGGACCACGCGTCCATCTACTTTTTGATCGCCGGATCGTACACGCCGGTGTGCCTCATCGCCCTGCGGGGGGCGTGGGGCTGGAGCCTGTTCGGCATCATCTGGGCGCTGGCCATCGCCGGACTGGTGATGAGCCTCATCTGGATCAACTGCCCCCGGGTGGTGACCTCCACCGTCTATATCGCCATGGGCTGGGTGGCGGTGTTCGCCCTCTACCCCCTGTGGCAGGCCATCGGCGCCCGGGGCGTGGGCTGGCTGCTGGCGGGGGGCGTGCTGTATACCGTGGGCGGCGTGCTGTACGCGCTGAAGTGGCCGGGACGGGATAATCCCCGGTTCGGCTGCCATGAGGTGTTCCACGTGTTCATTGTGCTGGGCTCCATCGCCCACTTTGTGATGATGTTCGGCGTGCTGCTGCCGCTGTAGGTTTTACGTGAAACAATCCATCAAAAAAGCCTCCGCCCGGACCGTTTGGCCTGGACGGAGGCTTTTTTGCTCCACTCCACCGATGGTTTGGTGCAAAATCCGCCCAGATGTGCTATCATTTTCCCATCAGAAGGGGGCGCTTACTGTGGACAATGGAAAAACCGGGGCCTTTATCAGGGCCCTGCGGACGGAGCTGGGCTGGACCCAGCGGGAGCTGGCGGAGCGGCTGCACATCACCGACCGGGCGGTATCGAAGTGGGAGCGGGGGCTGAGCGCCCCGGGGATCGACCTGCTGGAGCCGCTGGCGGAGCTGCTGGGGGTGTCGGTGGCGGAGCTGATCCGCGGGGAGCGCCTGCCCCAGGAGGAGCACACCCCCGCCCTGGCGGAGCAGGCCCGGGAGCTCCTGGTCTACTCCCGCTGGGAGGTGCGGCGCACCACGTCCAGAAGCCGGGGAATGGCCCTCCTCACCGCCGCGGCCTGCCTGCTGGCGGTTTTGCTGGCGGCGGGCGCGTTCTGCTGGCGGACGGGAGCCTTATTCGTGCTGGACCGGCAGTCCTCCCCCGATGGGGGTTATGAGTCCACGGTGTACCGCAAAGAGCTGGCGGGCCAGGGATTTTCCTGGAAGGACGCGGTGTCGGTCATCGACAGCGCGTCGGGAGGCCCTGAATGGCGCGCCATCTACGGGGACTGCGCCTACCGGGGGCTGTGGTGGTCTCCGGACAGCGAAAAGTATGTGCTGGCGCTGGATTATGACGGCAAAACCGGGCTTTCGCTGGTTAATCTGCCGCAGAGTCATTCCAGCAATCTGAACGCCTATCTGGACATGGCCGTGGGGAACAGCGAGCTGACGCGGCATGGCATCCCCTGGGAGGAGGACGGCAGCTGGGGGATGCTGGCGGTGGACTATGACTTCATCCAATGGGGCCCGGATGGGGATAACATGCTGATCTGGTACTCCTTCACCGGGGAAGAGGACGGGCTGCCGCATTCGGGCTACTTCTGGTTTGACTGCGAGCTAATCTGCATCTCCGGCCTGTTTGAGCTGGAGGCGGAGCGGGAACCCGGATTCGTGCTCACGCCGGACCTGTCCGCCGAAGGCTAAGCGCGGACAAGATAAGGCCCGTCCGGGGGCTTACCCGGACGGGCCTCGTTGTTATTATACCAGCCGCTCCATCACCCACACGGGGTTGGAGTGCTCCCCAATGGTCTCGCCCCGGCGCAGGTCACCGAAGCCCAGGGACCGCCAGAAGGCGTGGCCAGCCTCGTTCTGAACCAGGCAGGCCAGCCGGGCGCTGTCCATCCCCGCGTCCCCTGCCGCCTGAAGCACCGCGTCCATGATCTCCCGGCCCAATCCCTGCCGCCGCAGGGTGGGCGCCAGGAAGCAGAAGCCCACATACAGAGTGCGCTCCCGGGGATAGCCCTCCACCAGGTCCAGCACCGCCTGGGGCGCGCCGTCCCGCCACAGGGCGAGATAGTGCTTTTGCTCCGGCACACACCGGGGCGGCAGCAGAGCCATGTCGTCTCCCACAGATTGAGCGGTGGGCTGGCGGCGCTCCAAATCAAAATAGGCCGGGTCACTCTGGAGCAGGGACAGTACGGGAAGCACGTCGTTCCCGCCGGCGGCGCGCACTTCCCAGCCGGGCAGGCGCTGGACCAGGCCCTCCAGCAGCGGCACGTCGGGCAGCGGCCCCATGGCGCCCACGCAGCGGTTGATAGGGGTGCCCAGGGTGTGGAATTTTTCCTCGTAGTCGGTCATGACCCCCTGGACGCCGTGGGCGTGGAGATCCCGGGTGACCTCCGACAGGGCAAATCCCGCCTTGGGGAACTGGAACAGAGACCAGTCAAACAGAGCGCGGTTGTCGGTCTTGAAGTGAATCTGCCCCCCCTCCCGGAGCACCCGGCGGTATCCCCGCAGGAACCCCTCGTGGGTGAGGCGGCGGCGGGAGTGCTTCACCGACGGCCAGGGATCGCAGAAATTGATGTAGATGAGGTCCACCTCGCCGGGGGCGAAGTACTGCTCCAGAGCGGCGGCGTCCCCGTCGATGAAAAACACGTTGGTGAGCCCCAGGGCCTGGCATCGCTCCATGGCGATGACCATGGCGTCAGGCACCCGCTCCACCGCCACATACAGGTCCTCGGGGTGGGCGGCAGCGGTCTCAGCGGTGAAGCGGCCCTTGCCGCAGCCCAATTCCAGACGAAGCCGCGCCGCATCCGGCTTTCGATCCCGCCAGCGCCCCTTTTCCAGGGCGGGTTCCCGCACCAGCAGCGCCCCGCAGGCATCCATCCGGGCGGATAGGTTTTTCTTTTTCCGCATGCGCATCTGTGTCACCTCATTTGTTTTGCCGATATCATACCATAACCTCTTGCCAAGCGCAAGGAAATCAGGTATAATAGTTGCGTTCACGCTTCCGGCTCCGCTGGGGTGTTGCGCAGTTGGCAGCGCGCCTGTTTTGGGAGCATACGCGCTCCCAATCAAAAATTTCATATCCGGGTGTTGCGCAGTTGGTAGCGCGCCTGCTTTGGGAGCAGGAGGTCGCACGTTCGAGTCGTGTCACCCGGACCAACTCATGATAATCCGAACGCTGTCCTCCAAGTGGGGGACGTGTTCGGATTTATCATTTCTATCATGAACATACTTTGACAGCCAAGGGCAGGAACACCAATTCCTGTCCTTAAGGTCAGTACGCATAAAGGACAAGACCAAAAACAACATATAATAAGGCAGTTGCCGAAAATAGGAACCTTTGTGACAAAATCAAACAGGCAGAAAAAAGCACGATTTGACAATCAACGTCAATCGTGCTTTTTTCATTCTTGGAAAGGAGAGCAATCGATGCCGAGCGTAACTTTATCAGACTATTATTGCGGCGATGAAGAAATACGGTTTTCACACTTCCGCATCCCCCGCCAGCTTATCACCCATCCCCGCTTTAAGCCCCTGTCCGCAGATGCCAAGTTGTTATATGGTATGCTGCTAAACCGCATGAGCCTGTCCGCAAAAAATGGCTGGCGCGACAACACCGGGCGGGTTTATATTTACTTCACTGTAAACGAGGTTTGCAAAGCCATAGGCTGCGGGCGAAACAAGGCCATGCGGTTATTGGCAGAACTGGACACCAGCAAGGGCATCGGCCTGATTGAGCGCGTCAAACAGGGTCAGGGCAAGCCAGACAGGATTTTTGTCAAGCGGATTACTGTGCAGGAAAATACAGAGGCACCCGGCCAAGGCCCTGCCACGCCTACTTCACCGGCTGATTTTCCGACGTCCAGAGGTCGGAAAAATCGACTTCAAGGCGTCGGGAAAATCGACGTCTTGAGGTTTCAAGAGCAAACCCAAATTATACTGATAAAAACCAAACTGATTTTATCCATACTAATCAATCCATCTATCCCCCTACCCCCAGCACAAAACAAACGGTGATGGATAGATACGAGTTAAGAGAGGAACCCAGAGAAAATAGTATGTGTTATGAGCATTTACAGTCCTTCCACTGTTCAGCACGATGTTGGGGAAATGTGTCTCACGGTGAGACGCATTACTTTTGTGAAAAAAGCGCCGTTAAAAAAGGAATCATCTACCCAGCAGCACTACAGCGGACAGCGCCGCCGAAAGGCGGTGCTGTCCGAGCCGAAAGGCGGTGCTGTCCGAGCAAGTATGTCATTTGTTAAACACAAACGACCCTTGTTAGGGGGCGCAGCCCCCTTAAAACCCCTAGCCTATGAAAAATGCGTCTCACCATGAGACGCATTACGAAAAAGGAGACTGCCATGCGAAAACGCGAACATTTTATCGGCTTATGGCTGGATGATACAGAGCATAAGCACCTGCTGAAACAATGCACTTTGTCCGGCCTCAATGCCAGCGCCCTGATCCGGCACAGCGTTATGGGCGTGAACATTCAGCCCAAACCGCCCGACACCTATGCCGACCTGTTGCGGGAGTTGTCGGCTATTGGCAACAATTTGAATCAGATTGTATATTGGGCCAATGCCACCAAAAGCATCAACAAAGCAGAGCTTGCAGAAGCCGCCATGCTCATCCGGCAGGCGTGGCGTCTGGTGAAAGAGACGCTGTAACATGATAAAGCAGCAATATCCGGGGTATGCCCCCTCGGTGGAACAGATTTTACACCACCGCCCTTTGTCCGTCAAGGCCAAGGCGAGCCGCGCCGGGCGCAAGCGTCCGGCGCGGGCCTTGACAGCCAAAGGCCGCCGGTGCTTTTGGTGGTTAAGGGGGGCATACCCCAAAACCGGCTTGCGCCGGTTTTTCTGTTATGGGTAGCGTCAGCGTTTCCCGGAACGTGCGGAGGTTATTGCTACCGGGGGTGGCAGACGCTCATGCGTCCAGACATTCTCATAAATGCGTCTCACCGTGAGACGCATTTATGTACAAAACTAAAAAATTAGTGTAGGCAATCTCTTTTGAATATACTTTAGGCGTTTTTAGCTTTATATTCTTCACCCCAATTCCACATTGCATCCAAAACCGGCTTCAAACTCTGGCCTAGCTCCGTTAAAGTGTACTCCACCCGCGGCGGAACCTCTGGAAAGACCGTCCTGATCAGCAGGCCGCTTTCCTCCATTTGCCGAAGCTGGGAGGTCAGTACCTTTTGGCTTACGTTGCCGATGGATTTTTTCAATTCCCCAAACCGTTTTGTTCCCGGCAGCAGATCCCGGATAATAAGCACCTTCCACTTGTCGCTGATGAGCGTCAGCGTTGTTTCTACGGGGCAGGCGGGTAAAGTTTTGGCCTCCATCATCGTATCCTCCCATCTGTTAGTTTCTAAAATGCTGTATAGCTCTATTTTACTGTATCTCCCCCGTCGGGGTCAAGGTGAAAGAAAGAATTTTTTCTCCCGGCAAAAAAGCCGGAATCCCTTGAAACCGCACAATCGTTTCCTCGCGGTAACTGTCCAATCGTTACCTCCGGGTGCCTATGCCACAATATTGTGCGTACTTCACAGCCCTCAAAAGGTCTGCTATGATACAGACAACGAAGGGAAACA
The DNA here is from genome assembly GCA_949841355.1 of uncultured Oscillospiraceae bacterium. GTDB lineage: Bacteria > Bacillota > Clostridia > Oscillospirales > Oscillospiraceae > Enterenecus. The sequence goes on along the minus strand of CATKZP010000017.1, from coordinate 8,432 downwards.
CCCCAGCGTTCAAAACAAAAATCAAAATCTATGGAGGTACGCAACATGAAAATCGCTGTTATCTGCGCCAATGGAAAGGCTGGCCGTCTGATTGTCAAGGAGGCCATGGATCGCAACCTGGATGTTACCGCCGTGGTGCGCGGGGAGAACAAGTCCGCCGCCGGCAAGGTGATCGCAAAAGACCTGTTTGACCTGACCGCCGCTGACCTCAAGGGCTTTGACGCGGTGGTGGATGCGTTTGGCGCCTGGACGCCGGAGACGCTGGAGCAGCACAGCACCACGCTGAAGCACCTGTGCGACACCCTCAGCGGCACGGATACCCGCCTGCTGGTGGTAGGAGGGGCCGGGAGCCTGTATGTCAACCCCGAGCATACCGCCACCGTGTCCGACGGCCCGGACTTCCCGGAGATGTTCAAACCCCTGGCCGCCGCCATGGCCAAGGCCCTGGGCGAGCTGCGCCAGCGCAAGGATGTCAAGTGGACGTATATCAGCCCTGCCGGGGATTTCCAGGCGGAGGGTGAGCGCACCGGGGAATACATCCTGGGCGGCGAGGAATTGACCCTGAACAGCAAGGGCGAGAGCGTCATCAGCTACGCCGACTACGCCATCGCCATGGTGAATGAGATCGTGGGCAGGAGCCACATCCAGGAGCGCATTTCCGTAGTGCGCAAGTAAACCGGAACAGCACAGGGCCGTCCCGTGTGATGCGGGACGGCCTATAACTTAAAATCAGGAACCGGGGAGAACCGCTTATGGAACATCTGGAACAAATACGACAACTCAACGCAATGCTGCTGACAGAGATGCCCGAATACCAGCCGCAGGCGCAGAAATTTCCCCAGGATGCGGCCAGCCAGCGGCGGTTGCTCCGCAGTCTGATGAATGTCCGACCGCCCATGCCGCTGAAACGGGAATTTCTTGCCATGCAGGACGATCTCCTGTCCGCCGAACGGGACAGCAAGGGCGTTGTCGATGGAACTGCGCTGCCTGCCGTCAACAGCCATCCGAGAATTGCCGTCTGGAAAGGGGACATTACCCGGTTAAAAGTGGATGCAATCATGGATGCTGACAATTCCGCCCTGCTGGGCTGTTTCTGTCCCTGCCACGGCTGCATTGACAACGCTATCCATTCGGCGGCGGGCCTCCAGCTTCGGGATGAGTGCAGTCAAATCATGCAGGCCCAGGGCCACCCGGAACCCAATGGCCGGGCCAAGCTGACAAAAGGCTACAACCTCCCTGCCCGGTATGTTCTGCACACAGTCGGTCCTATTGTCCAAGGTCGTGTGACCGCCAGGGATCGGGAGGAACTTGCCTCCTGCTACCGCTCCTGCCTGGAACTGGCAGCGGAGCATGGATTGGAGAGTATTGCGTTCTGCTGCATCTCCACTGGGGAATTTCACTTTCCCAACCAGGAGGCCGCTGAAATTGCGGTCAGAACCGTTACAGATTTTCTCCGGCAGGATACGTCCATCAAGAAGGTGATTTTCAATGTTTTCAAGGATATTGATGCCCAAATCTACCGCCGCATACTCAAAGCAGATTGAACGGCTGAAACAGGCCATTGATGGTGCTGACGCGGTGGTGATCGGCGCTGGGGCTGGGCTGTCCACCTCGGCAGGGTTGACCTATTCCGGCGAACGGTTTGAAACATATTTCAAGGATTTTGCTGATAAGTATGGCATCCAGGATATGTACTCCGGGGGCTTCTATCCGTTCGCATCGTTGGAGGAATATTGGGCGTGGTGGAGCCGTCACATCATGGTAAACCGCTACGAACGCGCTCCAAAGCCGGTCTATGATGATTTGCTGAATTTGGTAGCAGGTAAGGACTATTTTGTGCTGACAACCAATGTAGATCATCAATTCCAGCTTGCAGGCTTTGATAAGAAGCGGCTGTTCTACACCCAAGGGGATTATGGCCTGTGGCAATGTTCGGAGCCTTGCCATCAGCGCACCTATGACAATGAGGAAATTGTGCGCCGGATGTTCACGGAGCAGCAGGATATGAAAGTGCCGACAGAGCTTATTCCCCGCTGTCCTATCTGCGGCAAGCCCATGACCATGAACCTCCGGGCGGATGATACCTTTGTGCAGGACGAGGGATGGTATCATGCCCAAGGCCGTTATCAGGATTTTTTGCGGCGTTATGAAGGGATGCGAGTAGTTTTCCTGGAACTGGGTGTGGGGCGTAATACGCCGATCATTATCAAGTATCCGTTTTGGAAATATACTCACAACAACACCAATGCTTTCTATGCCTGCATCAACTTCCAAGAGGCATTTGCACCAAGGGAAATATCGGGTCGATCTGTCTGCGTTGGAGTTGATATAGGTGATTTTCTGAAAGAGGTCTGTGAATAGGGGGGTACTTTCTTATAAGTGAGTATCTTACCATCATGTGCGTAGTTGACATACATTTCTGTGGGTCTATAATGATTCCGTAAGCTGAAATTTACAGCTCAAATACCTATCTTAAATAAGGAGAATTTTGGTATGGACTTCAAATGGCTCAATGAGGGGCAGATGAAAGAGGAAAACAATAAAATAGAAATGATTGCTCCGGCACAGAGCGACTTTTTCTTTAACAATGGCGCAATCGGGGATGAGGGAATTACCCCGGAATCTTTATGTAATGCCCCATTTTACTATACGGAAATTGCGGGCGATTTTGTAATGCGGGTAAAGGTTGCCCACGACTTCAAAGATACATACGACTCGGCTTCCATCATGGTGATGCAAGATATGCGGAATTGGGCAAAAGCCTGTTTTGAAATGACCGATTTTGGAACACATGCCGTCGTGAGTGTGATTGCGCGGAACGGAGAATCGGACGATGCGAACGGGTGCAACATTGACGGCAATGATGTATGGCTGCAAGTGTGCAGAAGCGGAAAATCTTTTGCTTTCCATTATTCTGTTGACGGCAAAAACTTCTACATGATGAGATTCTTCAACCTCCCCGCTGGTGAAACAGTTAAAGTAGGGCTGTTGCCGCAGGCCCCCGTTGGAAATGGCGGAATAAGAGTTTATACGGGCCTTGCCTTTGAGCAAAAAACAGTAAAAAATATCCGTATGGGTGAGTGATACAATTTACCCTTAAAGCCCAAAGCAGGCTGAAATCTGAAACGATCTCAGCCTGCTTCCCTTGGGTAGAAAGAACCACCAGCTCTGCTGGTGGGCTTCCCTCGTATGCTTTAGCAAAAAGCTACGAGCGAAGCGAGTTGACAACTTACCAAGTAACAGTTATGCAAAAGTCTCAAATAGAAGATGATTTGCCCGTTTACGGGCGGCGGGGCACGAGATGCAGGCGAAAGATATTCGATGCGTCTTGAGACGCCCGCCAGTATCAGGCCCTTATAGGGCCTACTCAAGCCTCCGGCTTAGCCGGAGGTTTTGACTATAACTCGTTATTCTCACCCCAATCACAAATTGCATTTAGAATGGGAATCAAGGATTTCCCACGTTCCGTAAGACTATATTCCACTTTAGGCGGAATTTGCGGGTATTCCTTCCTATGAACTAACTTATCTGCCTCTAATTCTTTTAAGGTGGAACTCAATGTCTTATAGGAAATTTCCCCTATATATTTTTTCATTTCATTAAAGCGGACAACGCCGAACTCTGCCAGAACATACAGTATTGTCATTTTATACTTCCCGCTGATTAGTGATAGAGTATAGCTGAAACCTGTACTCTTAAAACACTCGTTTGAAATAAGCCGTTCGCTCATGTTTCACTCTCCAATATATTAGTATATAACCGAAAGGTAAGTATCGCACCTAAATGTGCGTACTTGCTTTTTCCCCCGCTTGTGTTATGATATTACCATCTTGTATGGGAAAAGTCAATCCCACGACATAGGAGGATGATTTTATGGGCAAAAAAATAGTTGTAATCACCGGCAGCCCCCGCAAAGCGGGAAACAGCTTTGCAATGACAGAGGCTTTTATCGCGGCAGCGGAAAAAAAGGGACATACAGTGACCCGGTTTGACGCCGCCAAAATGAATGTGAGTGGATGCCACGCCTGTGAAACCTGTTTTAAGACAGGGAAACCCTGCTCCTTCAACGACGATTTCAATACCATAGCACCGGCTATCCAAGCAGCGGACGCAGTAGTTTTTTCTACGCCGGTTTACTGGTACTCGATCCCTTCTCAAATCAAGGCGGTGATCGACAAGCTGTTTTCCTTCTACAACGCAAAGGTCGATCTTTCGGGCAAAGAATGCGCATTGATTTCCTGCTGTGAGGAAAGTGATGTGTCTGTCTTTGACGGTGTCCGCATTCCGATTGAGAGGTCGGCCGCCCTGTTGAACTGGAAAATGGTGGGGGCGGTGATGGTTCCGGCGGTGGTAGGTGTTGGTGACATTGACAAGACAGATGGTTGTGAACAGGCCGCAAAATTGGCCGAGAAGTTTTGAGGCTTCAAAGGACGCATAATTCTGAAACTGCTACACGGCATAAGAAAAAGCTATCGTGCAACCACAACTTGTCACGCCAGGAAACGGCGGCTTTGAGCAAGTCAAAGCCGCCGTTTTTATAGACAGTACAGCAACGAGGTCGGCGTTGCCGACCATATACAAACGCCATATACAATGCAAAACCAAAGCGGGGAAAATTTTGAATAACAGTGACAGAGCAGCCATCAACGGGAGGACATAGAAAATGAGGGAAGTGCTATGTAATTATACAGACAATATTGAAATTATTGGCGCGTCCGAAAACAATCTGAAACATATTGACCTGACAATTCCAAAAGGAAAGCTGGTGGTGCTGGCAGGTGTTTCCGGCTCCGGCAAAAGCTCACTGGCTTTTGATACGATTGCGGTTGAGAGCGCCCGACAGTGGCAGACCTCCTATCCGCTCTACCTGCGGAATAAAATGCCCCACTATGAGCGGCCCAAAGTAGATGAAATTCACAATCTGACCCCCGCAGTAGTTGTCGATCAGAAAGCAATCGGCGTTAGTAGCCGTTCCACCGTTGGAACAGCGGTTGATGTCGCTCCGCTGATTCGTTTGTTGTTTTCTCGTATTGGGGAACCAAGCGCAGGTGGAGCTATGGCCTATTCTTTCAACCACCCTCTGGGGATGTGTCCCACCTGTACCGGCCTGGGGGAGCGGATGGAGTTGGCGGAAGAGAGCCTCTTTAACTTAGAGGGGACACTCCGCAAGGGTGGGCTGAATTTCAGCCAGTTTCAAAGCACCTGGCAGAACGAACTATACACAGGCAATCCCCTTTTGGACCCGGACAAAAAGTTGAAGTATTACTCGCCGGAGGAATGGGAAATTTTGCGTAGCGGTTCCAAGGAACCGCTGACGATTGAAAGCCCATCCAACAATATCGGGCATATGTGGAAAATGCCATATGAAGGCGTTATTCCCCGCTTTCACCGGCTCTACCTCAATCGGGATATTTCCAAACTGAAAAAGACCTTACAGGAAGAAATTTTGACCCACGTTCGCAAAAGCCCATGTAAGACCTGCGGCGGCACAGGTCTAAACCCTGCGGCATTGGCCTCAAAAATCAAAGGGCGGAATATTATTGATTACTTTGAAATGCCGGTATGCGATCTCCTGCCGGTGCTGGCAGAAATCGACAATCCTGTGGGCGTGTCCCTTGCGAAACAGATCATAGCCTATTTGGGGCGCATGGTGGAGGTAGGCATTGGCTACCTGTCCCTGTCACGCCGGACGGACACGCTCTCCGGGGGAGAAGTCCAGCGCATTAAAATGGTGCGGAACCTGGGGAACAGTTTAAGCAACATCACTTATATTTTTGACGAACCCACCGCTGGCCTGCATCCTGCTGACGCAGATCGGATTGGCCGTCTGCTGGTGGAGCTGCGGGACAGTCACAACAATGTGCTGGTGGTAGAGCATAGCCGCCAGATGATGGCTTTGGCCGACCATATCATAGAGTTGGGGCCGCTGGCTGGGACGCGGGGCGGCGAAATCGTCTATCAGGGTGATTTGGAGGGTCTGCGCCATGCGGACACCATCACCGCACAGGCCATACGTCAGAAAATCAAGATCAATCCGGCCCCCCTGCCCTGGACGGAGGGCTTTGAAATCAAGGATGCCCATTGTCACAACTTGAAACATATTGACGTGGTAATCCCCAAGGGAGTGCTGACCGCAGTTACCGGCGTGGCCGGTTCCGGCAAAAGCTCACTGGTCTGCCATGAATTTGTAAAACGCTGTCCAGAGGCTATCGTGATCGACCAAAAGCCCATCGGCACATCTATCCGCTCCACCCCCGCCACCTATACGGGCGTTATGGACGAGATACGGAAGCTGTTCGCCAAAGAGAATGGCGTGGGGGCCGAGTGGTTTAGCTTCAATTCAAAAGGGGCTTGCCCGGTCTGCAAGGGGAAAGGTGAGATTTCCTATGAAATGGCCTTTGCGGAGCCTGTTGTGGTTCTGTGCGAGGAATGTCAAGGGCGGCGCTATAATCCCACCGCATTGAGCTACACCTACCACGGGAAAAACATTGAGGAAGTAATGTCGCTGACGATTGAACAGGCGATGGAGTTTTTCACGGAAGAAAAAGTGCGTAGACCTCTCCAAAGCATGATGGATGTGGGCCTGGGCTATATGACCCTGGGACAGCCCACCAGCACCCTGTCCGGCGGTGAAGTTCAGCGTGTCAAGCTGGCAAGTGAGTTGCACAAAGAGGGCAATATCTACATCCTGGACGAGCCGACCACCGGCCTGCACAACCGGGACATTGAAAAGCTGCTGTCCCTGCTACGGCAGTTGGTAGCACAGCACAATACTGTGGTGATTGTGGAGCATCGCTTGGAGTTAATTGCACAAGCTGACTGGATCATCGACATGGGGCCGGAGGGCGGCAGCGAGGGCGGAGAAGTGTTGTTCTGTGGGACACCGGATGAACTGATACACTGTTCTGCATCAAAGACAGGTAACTACTTAAGCAAGACGGTCAAATAAAAGCCAACAGCAATTCAGAGAATATGTGAACTAAATTTATCATGTGCATCAAAAATGCGTCTCACGGTGAGACGCATTTCTCCAAAAGTGCCACCTTAATAGAAGTTTTAACAGTTTCCGTGAACAACGGATAAAATCTGGCTATGCAGATATTGAAAAATGGAGAGGCAGATTTTCAATGTCAAGATTTGAAATATTCAACGAGATCATGTTTGAAGCCTACTGCAAAAAGGCTGTCCGCAACGCCACGAAAAAAGAACGCCAGAAAAAATCTAAACGGGGACAGATGGAGCAATCCCTCTCTACGCTGACAGACGCCGCACTTTATAGTTTGGCGGCAGAGAGCGATGAAGCGGAACAGTCGGAGGAATCATGCCAGACATTTCACGTTCAAGGAATGAATATCCCTGTTTACGGATTGAAGTTGTCCAAAGCGTTGTCCTACTTAATGCCAAAAAACCGGGAAATCATTTTGCTTTACTTTTTCAAGGGCTTGAAAGACACGCAAATTGCCCCACTGGTACATTTAAGCGCATCCGCTGTTTCCAGACGGAGAAGGGCCACTATTATGCGACTACGGGAATTGATAGAAAATGCCATATGAAACGAGTACCTTTTGCCATTATCCAGGCGGCAAAGCGATTTGATGCTGAAGTCGTCCAGCTTGTATTCCAGCACTTTGAGGGCTTTATCACAAGCTGCTGCCTGTGCCGTTACGATGATGAATACGGAAGGACACATTTCCATGTGGACGATGATCTGCATTATCAAGCGGAGATCGCGTTGTTCAGAGCCATCGACAGCTTTCAATTCAAAGAGCCGCCCGATGATTTTATGCCATAGCCGATAAATGCGTCTCACGGTGAAACGCATTTTAAGAAAGCTGTCGTTTTCTAAAATCTTTTGGAAAGTTTTGGCCATTCCTGCGAATAATGAGCAAAATCCGATTTTCACGGATATTAAGGGGTAGAAGCAGGTATTTTCCGTTTGGCAGGAAAAGGGCTTGACTACAAGTGAATAGGGCAATCAGATACATTCTGTATGCGCGGAGCCGGACGGCGGGTACGCAGGGAGAATCCCCCGTGAAAGGAGGCCGAACACCGGGAGGACGGAGCGAACAGGGCCAGCGCCGTAAAGCTGCCACGGCACAGCAGCGGGCCACGAACCGCATACAGGGGAGATACTTGCGTCGGCTATGCGTCACAGCGTAGGACGCCCCGCCACGGGAATGGGGGGAGGCACAATAAATCCTATGGAGCGGCCCTGCCAGCCGCCGTCTGATCCTGCCTTTGTTTTTACATCGTGAACAACGAAATATAAAACCGCCAACCAGCGCGAAATTTGTCGTTAATGCGTCTCACCGTGAGACGCATTTTTTATGAAAAGAATTTGCCCGCGAGGGAGCTGCTGTTTCTGGAAAATGAGGCGTTTACTTGACAAGGAAATAATACATAAGCCCCGCTGAATTTGTCGAATATTTGAC
>CATKZP010000016.1 GCA_949841355.1 uncultured Oscillospiraceae bacterium | reverse complement strand
GCATCCAAACCTAAGTTTTGTAGACGGAGAGCCGGATACGCCGAGAGGTGTCCGTCCGGTTCGGGAGGGGGAGCGCTGAAACCTACCGGAGAAATCCGGCAAGGCGCGGCGTCTCCTACCTCATCCACAGAGACAGGCCCGCAAAGGCCACCAGCAGAACGGTGGCTACGCGCACAAGCGTGGGATCGACACCAAAATAACGGGCAATGCCTCCGCATACGCCGCACAAAACGGCGTCGGGGCCTGTGGTACGGCAGAGACGTTTCATGACAAAAACTCCTTTCCGTGTTAAAGCAGTCCTAGGCGCAGGCGGTCGAAGCCGGTGCGGCCGGCGTCGGCGCGCAGAGCGAACGGCGAGCGGGGCTGGCAATGATAACACATGCTCCGGCCGTGATGGCGGGCGGGGCATTCCCCGCCGCCCGGACAGTCAACATAGCGAAATCGGCTCATTGATGATTCCTCCTCAAGGTTAATACCGGGTCAGCGCCACGTCGCCGCTGACGGTAATCAGGGCGTAGCAGGGGCCGGAACCGTCGCCGTAGACGGCCCTTCCCCCCTGATAGCGGAAGGGGAAGTCGAAGTCCGCCTCGCCGCTGACGGTCTTGTAGCGCAGGGTGAAGGGTCCCGCGTCCGGGATGCGGGCCTCGCAGTCGCCGGACTTGGTGGTGAGCTCCATCACCTCGGGCATCTGGGAGCTCTCCACGTGGAGGTCCCCGCTCATGGAGCTGCCCAGGAAACGGAGGAACGCGCCGTCGGTTTCGATGTCGCCGCTGGCGGTTTTGATCAGGGCGTCGTCCAGCTGGCCGTGGAGGGTGACGTCGCCGCTCATGCTCTCGGCGTGGAGGTCGGCGCAGGCGCCGAACAGCTCCAGATCGCCGCTGGCGGAGTGGAAGCGCAGCTCCTTGCAGGTGCGCAGGTGGCAGTTAAAGTCGCCGCTGGCGGTCTTGACGTCCAGATGGTCGATGTCCAGCCCTTCGCCGTACAGCTCCACGTCGCCGCTGGTGGTGGTGACGTTCAGCAGCTCCCAGTGCCGGCAGGGGAGGTTGAGTTCCACGTCGGCGGAGCCGAAGCCCCGGCGGGAGAAGAAGGAGGAGGAGGCGGTGCGCCCCTCCCGAATGGTGAGCACGCCGTCGGCGGAGCAGGTGACGTCCAGGTCGTCCACGTCGCCGTTGATGACCACGCCGGCGTCGGGGGCCTGGTTGACGTTGATGGTGACGTCGCCGGCCACCGTCTGCACCACGATGCCCCGCAGGTCCCGCAGCGCGCCCACGGAATAGGAGCCGTCCTGGTTGGCCTCCATGGAGGCGTCCTGGCCGTCAAAGCGGGGGCCGCTGCCCGGCTGGGGCCCGCCCTTCCACTCGCCCCACTGGGTGAAGAAGCCGCCCTTGGCCTTGTCGTAGCCAAAGCCGTAGATGATGTCCCGCTGCTGCTTGGGGCCGCCGCCCACAAAGAACCGGTCCTCGTCCGTGTTCACCTCGGCCTCGAATTCCCAGCCGGAGGGCGGCGCGGGGGGCACAGGAGGCACAGGAGGTACCGGGGGCACAGGGGGTTCGGGAGGGACAGGAGGCTCGGGGGCGGCGGTGTCCTCGGGATTGGTGTAGAAGCGCACATGCACATGGCCGTCGCCCTTGTCCACGGTGGTGCGGCGCTGGATGGCGTCCTTGGCCTGCTGAATGGCGATTTTCGCCTGGTCGATGGCCACGTTACACGCCTCCTGAACGCCGGCGAGGATGGCGTCCAGATCGCTCTGATGGGGCTGGCCGCTGAAGCCGGAGTGGGAACCGCCGTACTCGCCGGTCCTGGCCTGCTCCTCGTCCGCCCGAGCCCGCTCCTCATCCGCTTTGGCCCGCTCCTCATCCGCCCGAGCCTGCTGCTCATCCGCCTCCGCGTTCCCGGCGGTGATGGTGATGGGCCTGCCGTTTCCATTATTGATGGTGATGGGCTGGCCCTCCCCGTGGTTGATGACCACGGTGCGGCCGTCCGGACGCTCGATGCGGGTCTGCCCGCCCTCGGTGGTGATGGTGGCGTCGGCCTTGGAGGGGTTCACCCCCAGGTAGGCCAGCAGCTCATCCACGTCGCCCAGGTCGTCCATGGCCCGGTCAAAGGCGCCCTGCTCATCCACGCCCGCGCCGGTCATATCCAGGAAGCGGTGGTACAGGTTGTCGGCCAGCTCCTCCACCAGCTCGTCCTTCTCGGCGGACTGGGGGGCGGCGGCCAGGCGGTTGGCCACGGTTTCCGTTATTCTGCGTTTGATGTCTTCCATTGTTCAGTCCTCCTCAGCTGAAGTGAGCGCGTCCAGCAGCGCGCGGGTGTTTTCCCATTCCTGACGGCCCTCGGCCCAGCGCCTGCGGCCCTCGTCGGTGATGGCGTAGTAGCGGCGGCGGGCTCCCGGCCCGTCGTTCCCCCAGTAGGAGGCGATCAAGCCGCTCTGTTCCAGGCGCTTGAAGGCGGTATACAGGGTGGCCTCCTTGAAGCCGTACTCCCCGTGAGTGCACTCCGAGATGTTTTTGTTGATCTCATAACCATAGTTGTCCCCGCGCATCAATTGTGCTAAAATAATGGTGTCCGTATGGCCGCGCAGGGTATCCGCTGAAATCGACATGGCGTCCTCCTTTCTTGTGGCTTGGTTGAAGTGATGAGATACCCGGCGTGCCTAGGTACCTCGCTAGGTGAAGTAACTTCGTGAGCTTAATATAGCACGAGATACCTCGCCTGTCAAGGTATTTTGCAAAAAAATTTTTGCCCCTCCATTTCTATGCGGGGGCAAGGCAAGGAGATGTTGCAATATGAGCGAATGCACCCATGACTGCTCGTCCTGCGGCGAGAGCTGCGGGGAGCGCACCAGTCCCCAGGACCTGCGCAAGCCGGTCAACCCCCACTCCCACATCAAAAAGGTGATCGCCGTGGCCAGCGGCAAGGGGGGCGTGGGCAAGTCCGCCGTGGCCTGCACCCTGGCCGCCGCCATGGCCGCCCGGGGGAAAAAGGTGGGCATCCTGGACGCGGACATCACCGGTCCCTCGGTGCCCCAGGCGTTTAACATCCACCGGCGGGCGCTGGGGGATGAGGACGGCATCCTGCCCGCCGTCACCGACGGAGGCATCAAGCTGATGAGCCTGAACCTGCTCATTGAGCACGAGACCGACCCGGTGGTGTGGCGGGGCCCCGTCATCGCCGGGGCGGTGGAGCAGTTCTGGACCGACGTGGTGTGGGGCGAGCTGGACTACCTGTTCGTGGACATGCCCCCCGGAACGGGGGACGTGCCGCTGACGGTGTTCCAGTCCCTGCCGGTGGACGGGGTGGTCATCGTCACCGCCCCCCAGGCCCTGGTGGGGATGATCGTCACCAAGGCGGTGCGCATGGCGGAGATGCTGAGCGTGCCCGTGCTGGGCATTGTGGAGAACTACTCCTTCTTCCGCTGCCCGGACTGCGGCGGGGAGCACCCCGTGTTCGGCCCCAGCACCATCGACGCGCTGGCGGCGGAGCTGGGCCTGCCGGTGCTGGCCAAGCTGCCCATCGACCCGGAGCTGGCCCGGGCGGTGGACCAGGGGCGGACGGAGGCGTACGCCCCCAACCCCATGGCCGGGGTGGCGCAGACGCTGGACGAGGGATAACAAAAAACCGCCCGGAGCACGCGCTCCGGGCGGTTTTTGCGTTCAGTCCAGGGCCAGCGAGGCGGCCAGCAGCTTTTTGGTGTATTCGTGCCGGGGGTGGTCGTAGATCTCGTCCACGTCCCCGGCCTCCACGATCTCCCCGCCGGTCATCACCGCCACGTGGGAGCACAGCTGGTACACCACCGCCAGGTCGTGGGAGATGAACAGGTAGGACAGCCCCAGCCGCTGCTTCAGATCCGCCAGCAGCTGGAGGATCTGGGCTTGGAGCGTCACGTCCAGCGCGGACACCGGCTCGTCCAGCACGATGAGCTTGCTGCCCTGAATGAGGGCGGCGGCGATGGCCACCCGCTGGCGCTGGCCGCCGGAGAGCTGGGCGGGCCTGCGGGCCAGATGCTCCTCCTCCAGCCCAACCAGGGGGAGGAAGTCCCGCACCCTTTGGCGGCGGGCCGCCCGGTCCCGCACCCCCGCCGCCCGGAGGGGCTCCTCCAGAATCCAGCCCACCGTTTTGGTCGGGTTCAGCGAGCCGTAGGGGTCCTGGAACACCATCTGAGGCCGGGGGCTGTTGACCTCCAGCGTGCCGGTGATGTCCGTCACCAGCCCCAGCACGCACTTGGCCAGGGTGGACTTGCCCGAGCCGGACTCGCCCACCACCCCCAGCGCCTGGCCGGGAGCCAGCTCCAGGGATACGTCCCGCAGCACCTGGCGGCGGGCCCTGCCCCGGCCGTACCAGCTGTTCAGATGGGAGATGCGCACGATGGGCTCAGCCATCCGTCCCGCCCCCTTTCAGCTTTTTCCGCCCGGGCCGGGAGGCGATGAGCAGCTTGGTGTAGTCCTCCTTTGGGTGGCGGAACACCTCGTCTACCGGGCCGGACTCCACGATTTTGCCCTGCTTCATCACCACCACCCGCCGGCACAGGGCCTTCACCACCCCCAGGTCGTGGGAGATGAAGAGGATGGCGGTGCCCTCTTTGCGGTTGATGTCCCGCAGGGTGTCCAGAATCTGGGCCTGGATGGTGACGTCCAGGGCGGTGGTTGGCTCGTCGGCAATGAGCAGCCGGGGCCGCAGCACCAGCGCCGCGGCGATCATCACCCGCTGGCGCATTCCGCCGGACAACTGGTGGGGCCACTGGCGGTACAGTCCCTCCGGGTCGGGCAGCCCCGCCAGGGCCATGGCCTCCAGGGCGCGGGCCCGGCGCTCGCCCGCGGACAGCCGCTCGTGGATGCGCAGGGACTCCTCCACCTGCCTGCCGATGCGCATGGTGGGGTTCAGGCTGGTCATGGGCTCCTGGAAGATGATGGACAGGTCCCGCCCCTGATAGCGGCGCAGCTCCTCCCGGGACAGGGCGAGCAGGTCGGCGCCCTCGAAGAGGGCCTGGCCGCTCACCGCCACCTCCGAGCGGCGGATGAGGCCCATGAGGGCGTGGGCGGTCATGGACTTGCCCGAGCCGGATTCGCCCACAATGCCCACGATCTCCCCCCGGTCCATCCGGAGGGAGAAATTGTCCACGGCGGTGAAGGGCTCCCCCCGGTCGGTGAACACCACCGACAGGCCGCGCACGTCCAGCATCATGACGCCACCCCCATCCGGGCCCGGACGCCCTCGCCCAGCAGGCTGACGCCCAGGATGAGCAGAATGACCACCAGCCCGGGAAACACCGTGCACCAGGGCAGGGTGAACAGCACTCCCTGGGCGTCTTTGAGCATGTAGCCCAGGCTGGGCTCGCTGGGGCTGACGCCGATGCCCAGATAGCTCATGGACGCCTCCGCCAGCACCGCGTTGTTAAAGCCGATGGTGAGGCCCGACAGGAGGGTGGGCCAGGTGTTGGGCAGGATGTGGACGAAGATGACGCGCAGGCTGCCCACCCCCATCAGCCGGGCGGAGCGCACGAAGTCCCGGTCCCGGTACTGGAGGAACTCCCCCCGGACCAGCCGGGCAAAGCTGGGGATGAACAGCACCCCCAGCGCCCAGATCACGTTATACTTTCCCGGCCCGGTGACCGCCAGCACCACCAGGGCCAGCAGCACGCTGGGAAAGGCGGCCACCGTGTCGCACAGGCGCATCATCAGCGCGTCGGCGGGGCCGCCGAAGTAGCCGCACAGCGCCCCGATCACCAGCCCGCACGCCGCGCCGATGGCCAGCACCGCCAGGGCGATGGTGAGGGTGGCCCCCGCTCCCTCCAGGGTGCGGGAGAGGATGTCCCGCCCCAGCTGGTCGCAGCCGAAGGGGTGGGCGGTGCAGGGAGGGGCCTTGCGGTCGGGCGCGCTGACGGCGGTGGGGGAGTAGGGCGTCCAGAAAATGCCCAGGGCGGTGAAGAGCAGCATACACGCCGTCAAAATCAGGCCGATGGTGAGGTACCAGTTTTTTCGTCTCATGGCTACGTCCTTTCGATCCGGGGGTCCATCACCCGGTAGAGCAGGTCCGCCAGGAAGTTACACCCCACCACCACCCCGGCCAGCAGCACCACAATGGCCTGCACCACCGGGTAGTCCCGGTTGTTGATGGACGAGATGAGGATGCGCCCCAGCCCCGGGATGCCGAACACCTGCTCCACCACGATGGAGCCGGCCATGATGTCCCCGATGGCCATGGCCAGGAAGGTGACCACCGGGACCATGGCGTTGCGCAGCACGTGCCGGCGCAGGGCGGAGCCCCGGCTGTTCCCCTTGCTGTAGGCGGTGCGTACGTAGTCCTGGCCCAGCTCGCTCAGGATGGAGCCCCGCAGGAGCTTCACCGTCATGGCGCTCTTGGGCAGGGCGATGGCCAGGGCGGGGAACACCATGAAACGCAGGTGGGCCCCCAGCCCCGCCTCCAGGGGGACGTACTCCGGCTCAAACCAGTGGAGCACCAAGGCGAAGAGGTACATCAGGGCGATGCCCAGCACGAAATTGGGGGCGGACATGGTGATCTGGCTGAGCACGGTGACCGCCCGGTCCGCCAGCCCCCCGGGCCGCCGGGCGGCGGTGAGCCCCAGGGGCAGGGAGATGGCCAGGATGAGGGCAAAGGCGATGGCGGCCAGCACCAGGGTGGCCTGGGTCCGGGTGGCCACCAGCCTGGCCACCGGCATGTCGAACTTGAAGGACCAGCCGAAGTCCCCGGCGGCGAAGGCGGCCAGCCAGCCGGCGTACCGCTGCCACACGGGCAGGTCCAGGCCGTGCTGGGCGCGGAAGGCGGCCACCTGCTCGTCGGTGGCCTCCATGCCCAGCACCGATTGGGTGGGGTCGCCGGGGATGACGGAGAAGGCGGTGAAGGCCAGCACGCTCACCAGCAGCAGCGTGCCCAGCAGCAGCCCCAGCCGTTTCAGCAGGGTTTTTCCCATGGGGTTCCCTCTTTCTATGGCATTCCCCCGCCGGAGGCGGGGGAATGCCGGTTATTTGCAGGCAAGGGCGGACAGGTTCCGCACTTAGGGCTCGTTTGAAAATTGCCAACATGCCCAAACGACAGGTCTTTTTCCGCCATATGTCGTTGATTTGACTTGAAATACACAAAGTATTTCCGCGTCAAATCGCCTTGTCTGGCGAAAAAATCCCTCGCCGCTGGGCACGTCGTCAATTTTCAAACAGCGCCCAGCCGTTCCCCGCCTCCGGCGGGGGCGGCGCTTATTGGTAGCCGATGGTGGACATGTCCAGCACGTAGGTGCGGTAGAAGGTGAAGCCGTCCAGCGCCGGGTCCATCACCACCAGCTCGCACATGTCCTGGAGCCACAGGCTGGCGGCCCGCTCGCTGAGGATCTCCTCCGCCCGCTTGTAGAGGGCGGTCTGCTCGTCCTGGCTGGTGGCGGCCATGGCCTGGGCCACCGACTGGTCGAACTCCCCGTCCTGGAAGTTGATGAAGTTCTTCTGGTGGTCGGATGTATAGCGCACCAGCATCTCCCGGGCGGTCATGTCGTCGGCGGAGATGGCGCACACGGAGGACTGGTAGTCCCGCCCCCGGTACACGTCGTTCACCCAGCTCTCCCACTCCACGGGGAGGAGGGTGGCGGTGATGCCCGCCTCCTTGAGCTGCTCGATGATGACCTGAGCGGTCTCCATATGCTGGGCGTAGTTGGAGGGGACGGTAATGCTCATCTCAAACCCGTCCCCATAGCCGGCCTGGGCCAGCAGCTGCCTGGCCTTCTCCACGTCGTGGGGGTACTTCTGCGCCAGCTCGGGCATGAAATAGCGCTGGTTGGCGGGGTACATGCTGGTGCCGGTGGCCACCCCCGCCCCGCCGCACACAAAGTCGATGATCTCCTGCACGTCGATGGCGTGGTACATGGCCTGGCGGACCAGCTCGTTGTCAAAGGGCTCCACGGCATTGTTGAGGTAGAGCGCCTGGACCAGCTTCATGGTGTCCTGGAGGACGGTGAAGCTGCCCTGAACCTCCTCCTCCAGGGTGTTGGGGAGATGGATCACCATGTCCAGCGAGCCGCCCTTCAGGCCGATGACCATGGCGTTCACGTCGGGGATGATCTTGAAGGTGACCTGGTCCAGCCGGGCGGCCTTGTCCGCGCTCCAGTAGCCGTCGTATTTCTCCATCACCAGGCTGTCCTGGGGGGCGTAGGAGACAAAGCGGAAGGGGCCGGTGCCGACCATGGTGTCGGTGATGTCGGGGCCGGAGCCCTGGGGGATGATGGCGGCGGTCATGGAGTAGATGAATTCCAGGTTGGGCTCGGACAGGGTGACCACCACATGGCGTTCGTCCGGCGCGGCGACGCCCTCCACAATAGAAAACGCCGAGACCAGAGGCGTTCCATCGTTCTCCGATCCGGCGCAGCGTTCCAGGGAATAGACCACATCCCCGGCAGTGACCGGCTCCCCGTTGTGGAACGTGACGCCCTCCCGCAGGGTGAAGGTGTACGTTTTGCCATCCTCAGAGATCTCGTAGTCACTGGCGACGGCCTCGGTAACGGAGCCGTCGGGGCTGGCCTTCACCAGTCCCTCGAAGATGTTGAACAAGACCTCGCGAATCCCAGCCGTGGCGTTGCGTTGGGGGTCGAGGTTGCTCAAATCCTGTGCGATACCTACCGTGACTGAGTTCCCATTGGGTAACTCGCCCGATTGTGCAGATGCCGTGGGGCTCTGGCTGGACTCCGTGCCTCCTGCACATCCGTACAGTGAAGCCGGCAGCATGGCCGCCGCGACAAGCAGCAAAAGGGCCCGTTTGACGAGCTTGGGCATTTTGCTTCTTCCTTTCTTTTACTGCATTTCTCGCAACTTTTGGGCAGCACCCCGCCATTCTCACCGAATGGCGCAGTCCTGCCCCTTATTCAGTTGTCGGGGTCCATTGTAGCATACTCTCGCAGAATTGCAAGAGAAAATTTTGCAGGGGTCCCCGGGGGGGGGACCCCTGCCGTATGCGGACGGTCAGCCCGCCTGCCTGCGCGGGGCGCAGGCGTCCGCGCAGCCCTCGCGGCTGTGCCCGCACGCCCACAGCCGCTGGGCGGCGGGGTGCCAGGCGGCGGCGTAGCCGTCGCATTTGGCGCACAGGTGCTCCGCGCTCTCCGGGGACTGGAGGTCGGTGGAGGCGGCGTTGGTGCGCGCCACCATCTCCCGCAGCTTGTCCGGATTTTCCAGCATGGGGCAGGGCTTCAAATGGTTTTCGTTGAAGGGCTGGCCGTCGTGGTAGGCCATGAATAGGGGGGAGCGCAGGCAGTCCAGCAGGGACTTCTGGCGGATGTTGGAGTCGGAGTAGTGGATGAACACACAGGGGTCCACGTCCCCGTTGGCGTTGATGTGCAGATACCGCCGCCCCCCGGCGATGCAGCCGCCCACGTACTCCCCGTCGTTCTGGAAGTCGATGAGGAACAGCGGCTTGCTGTTGCGGTAGGCCCGGATGCGGGCGTACATCTGCTCCCGCTGCTCCGGGGAGGGCATCAGCTCCGGAGCGGCGTCATTGCCCACCGGCATGTAGTGGAAGTACCAGGCGAATTTGGCCCCCCACTCCACCAGCTGGTCCACGAATTCCTCGGAGCTGATGGAGTCCAGGTTGGCGCTGGTGTAGCAGCAGGAGGTGCCGAAGGGCAGCTGGCGGGCCTTGAGAATCTCCATGGCGCGGCGCACCTTCTGGAACACGCCGGTTCCCCGGCGGCCGTCGGTGGCGGCCTCAAAGCCCTCCACGCTGATGGCGGGGACGAAGTTCTTCACCCGCAGCATCTGGTCGGCAAAGTCCTCGTCGATGAGGGTGGCGTTGGTGAAGCACAGGAATTCGCAGTCGCTGTGCTTGTTGCAAAGGGCGATGAGGTCGTCCTTGCGCACCAGGGGCTCGCCGCCGGTGTAGATGTAGATATACACCCCCAGCTGCTTGCCCTGGGTGATGATGCTGTCGATCTCGTCAAAGCTGAGGTTGAGCTTATTGCCGTACTCCGCCGCCCAGCAGCCGGTGCAGTGGAGATTGCAGGCGCTGGTGGGGTCCAGCAGAATGGCCCAGGGGATATTGCAGCCGTAGCGCTCCCGGGCCTGCTCCTGAATGGGCCAGCCGATGAGATTGCCGTTGAGCATGAAGTTCTCGAAGAAGGTTCTGCGCACCCCGCCGTCGATGTCCGTCCACATGGACCGGATGAGGCGGTACCAGTTGTTGTCGGGGTTTTCGATCACACGACGGAAGGCGGCGCGCTGGTCGGGGAAGCTGTTGGGCCCGTCCCCGGCGAAGCGGTCCACCCAGTCCATGAGCTTGGGGATATTGGTATCGGGGTCCTTGTCCAGGTAACCGTAAAGGGCGCGGAAGCCCGCCCGTTTCACGCTGTTCATCATGGCCATATCATACACGTTCCTTTCTGTCTGCGGCGTTTTTGTGGTGTCAGCGCCATGATACCCCCGGCGGCGGGCGGTTTCCATAGACAGGAAAGAGGTCCCTGTCAAAACTCTGACAGGGACCTCCCCCATGTAAAATATTTCCGGATGATGAGGATTTTCGGGCGTCACCGCTTGTTTTTCTGGGCCAGCCGCTCCAGGGTGTAGTCCAGGCAGCCCCCCACCAGGATGTCGAAATCGTCCATCCGCTCGATGACGCTGGAGGGCATTCCCTGCTCCACCCAGCTCAGGACGATGCTGGCCAGCCCCTGGGTGAGCAGGTCGGTCATGAAGGCGATCTGGCTCTCCGTCACGGCGTAGCTCCGGGCGGCCAGCCGGGTGCGGGCGCCCACCAGGGGCGCGGCCCAGCGGCGCACATGGCTTTCCACATAGCTGCGCTCGTAGGCCCGGTAGACGTTGAGCACCAGCGTCCGGTGCTCCCGCAAAAGGGTCAGGGCGCGCTCCATGGCGGTGTGCCAGTCCTCGGGGCGGGCGGCCCCCAGCTCGTCCAGCAGAATCTGGATGCCGTAGTCCACCACCCCGTACAGGTCGGAGAAGTGGTAGTAAAAGGCCTGCCGGGAGATGCCGCAGTTTTCCACCAGCTCGGTGACGGTGATATCGTCCAGCCGCTTGGCCTGGAGCAGCTCCGCCAGGGTGGTCATGATTTGGTTTTTGGTAGACTTTGGCACATCGCTTCCTCTTTTCTGAGATTTTGGAACATTATACCGGGTTTTGCCAAGAGAAGCAAGAAACCGGGCTTGACAGTTTTGCTCATCTGTCAAGGAATAATTTTTTGCTCCGGCGGCAGACTGAGCTTGGGGGTGAACGTGATGAAGCAAAAAAAGAGCAAAACCCTTTGGTACGCGCTGGCGGGGGCGGCAGCCGGGGTGGTGAACGGCTTTTTCGGCGGGGGCGGCGGCCAGGTGCTGGTGCCTCTGCTGGCGGGCAGGTGCGGGCTGGACCAGCGAAAAGCCTTTGCCACCTCGGTGGCGGTGATCGCGCCGCTGTGCGCCCTGTCCGCCGCCATCTACTATGTCCGGGGGCAGCTGGACGTCGGACTGGCTCTGCCCTACCTGCTGGGCGGGCTGATCGGCGGCTTTGTGGGGGGCAGGGTGTTTAAAAACCTGTCCATGACCTGGCTGCGCCGGGGCTTTGCCCTGCTCATTCTGTACGGCGGGGTGAGGGCGTTATTATGACGGATTTTCTCATCGCCGCTCTGGCCGGGGCGGTCACGGGGGTTCTGTCCGGCTTTGGAGTGGGGGGCGGCTCGCTGCTGCTCATCTACATGACCAGCTTTGCCGGGGCGCCCCAGGCGCTGGCCCAGGGGGTCAATCTGCTCTATTTTCTCCCAACCGCCGCCACCGCCCTCCCCGCCCATGTGAAAAACGGGTACGTGGAGAAGAAAGCGCTTCTCCCCGCCATCGCGGCGGGGCTGGGGTGCTCCGCCCTCGCCGCCTGGGCGGCCACGGCGCTGGATGTGGAGGTGCTGCGCCGCTGCTTTGGAGGGTTTCTTATCCTCATCGGCCTGCGGGAGCTGCTGCGAAAAGGATGATTTTGCTTGCCTTTCCAGGTGAGCTGTGGTAAGATGCTGTTTGCCGGACGGACCTTGCGGGCCGTCCGGCAGATCACGTTTTAGGAGCGCGTACACATGAATCCCATTCTGTTCGTGGTTCTTCTCACCGCCGCCACCGGCGTGGGCGGACTGGCCCTCGGGGGGGCGCTGGCCGCGCTGGTGAAGCGGGAATCCCCCCGGGGGACCAGCCTGCTGCTCAGCTTCACCGCGGGGCTGATGCTGTCCATTGTGGCGCTGGACATGGTGCCCGAGGCCATGGAGGCCGCCCCCTGGCTGCCCATGACGCCGCTGGTGCTGGTGGCGGGCTTTGTGGTGACCTATCTGCTCAACTGCTGGATCGACAAGAGCGCCCACCACGAGGACGCGGGCAATCCCCACCACTGCGCCTGCGGCCACCACGACCTGCACACGGCGGGGCTGGTGCTGGCGGCGGCGGTGGCGCTGCACAACGTCCCGGTGGGGATGGCGGTGGGGGCGTCGGTGGCGGTGGAGGGCATCTGCCTGGCCAGCGTGCTGGCGGCGGTGACCATCGGCCTGCACAACCTGCCCGAGGGCATGAGCATCGCCATCCCCCTGCTCCACGACGGGTCCAAGACTTTGGGGGCCATCGCGGTGGCGGCGCTGTCCGGCCTGCCCACGGTGGTGGGGGCGCTGGCGGGCTATTTTGTGGGCAATCAGGCCCCCGCCGCCCTGGCAGCCGCCCTGGCCCTGGCGGGGGGCGCCATGCTGTACGTGGTGTTTTTCGAGCTGCTGCCCGAGGCGTCCCTCCAGTGGCGGTCCCGCTGGTCCATCCTGGCCACGGTGGTGGGCTTCGCCCTGGGGGTGCTGCTCATCTTCGGCCACACGCACCACTGACAAAGCGCGAAGCAGACGAAACCCGGCGTCCGTCAGGACGCCGGGTTCTGTGTTGCTCAGAAGCTGTACCAATCGCCTCAGCACCCAGCTTTACGGCCCAAATTGCCGCTGGCTGCGTTGAAAAATCTTGAAATACACAAAGTATTCCCGCGATTCTTCGCCTTGCCACCGGCAATTTGGGCTCGCAAATCTGAATACTTCGGCTATTAGTACAGCTTCTCACATCATTTTCACCGTGAAGTAGACCGCCTGGGCGAACAGCCAGCCCGCCAGCACGTACAGCAGATACTGGCTGGCGGAGATACCCAGCACCAGGGCCAGCACCATCACCGCCGCGGTGACGGCGCAGGTGAGCCAGGTCATGAAATAGTTGGACTCGGGGGGGAGCACCCGCAGGGAGCCCAGCTTGCCGTCGGTCTTGCGCAGCTGGAAGGCCAGGGCGGCGGCCAGGGCCAGCACCACCACGCCGCCCACGATGCAGGCGGTGATGAGCCGGGGATGGTTCATATAGTACTGCCGGTGGAGCCAGAGGGCCAGCAGTCCGCCGCAGGTGAGCGCGGCGTTGTAGAAGAAGGGGCGCTGGTAGAGGAAGAAGATGATGATGAGCACCGCGCCGCCCGCCGGGAACATCATCAGGATGCGCACGCCGTCGGGGTAGGCGAAGCGGCACACCACGGACACCACCCAGAGCGCCGCGCTGGCCGCGGCGATGGCGGCGGGCAGCAGAATAGGCTTTCCGCCGCGGGCAAAGAGCACCGCCCAGACGGCGCAGCCGGCGGCGATCACCAGCCCGGCGATGGTAAAGATCTTAAAAAACTCCAGCAGCCCCTTGGCGATGATGGGGGCAAAGGCGAGATCCACATACGCCTTTTGCAGAAGAAACAGCAGCAGCTCCAGCACGACCGCAGCCGCGAGCCAGAGGAGCATGCGGTTAAAAACCTTATCTTCCTCATTTTGGCGGCGTGCGCGCTTTCCTTTCTCGAACATTGTCATCCGTCCTTTATCTTTAGATGGTCAAAGCCGGGGAATATGCCCCGGCGCGGTTTGTTTTTGTGGGGCGGCGGGGCCGGGACGCCCCGTCCCGGCATGGAACGCAGTATAGTATATCAGAAACCTTCCGGCATTGCAACAACAAAAATCGCGCCGCGCCTCACTTTTCCTCTTCCACGGCGGGAGAAAAGCTGGTATACTATAAGAAATGAGGAGCCGGCTGGGCCCCGCGCCTTCCATAGGCGGAATTTGGAAAGGAGTTTTAAACATGACTGACCAAGCCCTGGTAGATTTGGCCTTCTCCATGCTGGAGCGCTCCTACGTGCCCTACTCCCGCTTTCCGGTGGGGGCGGCGCTGCTGTGCGCCGACGGCACGGTGTTCACCGGCTGCAATATCGAAAACGCCGCCTACGGCCCCACCATCTGCGCCGAGCGCACCGCGGTGGCCAAGGCGGTCAGCGAGGGATACCGGGAGTTTTCCGCCATCGCCATCGCGGGCAGGAGCAGCGACTACTGCTGGCCCTGCGGGGTGTGCCGGCAGGTGCTGTATGAGTTCGCGCCGGAGCTGACGGTGCTGGTGGCCCGGGGGGACGGGGACTATGTGAAGCTGGCCTTGAAGCAGCTGCTGCCCCACGGCTTCGGGCCGGAGTCGCTCAACTGAAAAGGAAAGGGCCTCTGCGGACGCAGGGGCCCTTTGTTTTGCTTGGAATGGGGCAGCTTCTCAAAGGAACCGCTTCATTTCCTCAATGTTGGCCTGCTCGGTTTCCAGCAGCCGGTCCGCCAGACGGCGCACCCCGGCGTCCCGCAGGTCGCAGGCCCGGATGGTGCGCAGGCTCTTGGTCACGCCCATGGTGGAGCCCTGAATCATCATCTCCGCGATGTTGGCGGGGGAGCGGTCCGCCATGGTCTTCACGGTGCTCATCACCTCGGAGGAGGCTTTGGCCACGGGGCCCAGCCCCTTGGGGGGCTCGCCACGGGCCTGGAGCAGGGACCCGGCGGCGTTTTGCAGCTTTTCGTACTCGGTGAGCTGGCTGTTCAGGGCGTCGGCCAGCTTGGGCTCCTGGGTGTACTTCAGCACCGACCGGATGCCCTCGCCCCCCATCTCGGCAGTCTGGTAGATGTGGTTGAGCAGTTGGTTTTCGCTGAGCATTTGGTATCACCTCGCCCCTAGTATGCCCCGGAAGGGCGGGAAAACTACTGGGGACCAATGGCAAAACCGGGCCGGGAGCTATTTGTCCAGCTGGACGGGGGCTTTGGGGGTGTTCTTCTGCCGGGCGCTGGTGCGGCCCTCCTCGTGGATTTCGCCGGCGGCCACCAGGGAGCGCTTGGTCAGCGCCGGGCCAACCAGCTCGTACACCAGCACGGAGAAGAGCACCACGCTGCGCACCACCGCGCCGTCGGCCAGCTGCTGGGCGGTGAGGGCCATGCCCAGCGCCACGCCGGCCTGGGGCAGCAGGGTGATGCCCAGGTGCTTTTTGATGCTGTCGCTGCATCCGGTGAGGGCGCAGCTGCCGTAAGAGCCCAGATACTTGCCCAGAGAGCGGAAAATGATATACACCACGCCGATGAGCAGCACCATGGGGTTGGACAGGATCTTCAAATTCAGCTCCGCGCCGGACAGCACGAAGAACAGCACGAACAGCGGGGCGGTCCAGCCGTCCACACGGCCCATCAGCTCCTCGGAGAAGTCGCAGATATTGCAGAAAATCGTGCCGGTCATCATGCACACCAGCAGCAGGGAGAAGCCGAAGTGGATGCCGCCCAGCTCGAACTTCATCATGGACAGCCCCACGGTGAGCAGCACGAAGCCGATGGAGATGGACAGACGCTTGCTGCGGGAGTGGAAGAACTTCTCCACCCAGAACAGCACCCAGCCCGCCAGCGCCCCCAGAGCCAGGGAGAGCAGAATTTCGATGACCGGCTCCAGCAGTACGGTGACCAGGCTGATGGACCCGCTCTCCAGCGCGGCGGCCACCCCGAAGGAGGCGGAGAAGAGCACCAGGCCCACCGCGTCGTCAATGGCCACCACCAGCAGCAGCAGCCGGGTGAGCGGGCCGTCCGCCTTGTACTGGCGCACCACCATCAGGGTGGCGGCGGGAGCGGTGGCGGCGGCGATGGCGCCCAGGGTGATGGCGGAGGAGATGGAGATGAGCTCCGGGTTGATGAAGTGGAGAGCCACCAGGGCCGTGTCCACCAGGGCGGTGGTGGCCACCGCCTGCAAAATGCCCACGGTGATGGCCTGCCTGCCCATGTGCTTGAGCTGCTCCAGCCGGAACTCGTTGCCAATGGTGAAGGCGATGAAGCCCAGGGCCACCTGGGAGATGATGTCCAGGTGGGCCACCGCCTCGGAGCTGGTGAAGCCCAGGGAGGTGAGGTGGAGCGCCCCCAGGCAGTAGGGTCCCAGCAGCAGCCCCGTCACCAGATAGGCGGTGACGGCGGGAAGGTTCAGGCGCTTGGCCACCCGGGACATCAGCAGTCCGCCCACCAGGGAGAATGAGAGTTGAATTAAAACTTCCATAAGAGACACCTCAATTTTCCGTTTCGGGCCTGTCCCTCCGGGGGAATCGGGCCGAAAAAAGCGGGCCCCTTCTGTGCGAACGGGCCCGCATACTGTTTAAGCGCTACACATGATAGCATCTCAAACCGGAAAGCGCAAGGAACAAAATCACGAAAATTCGGCCGTTTCCCCGCCGGGTTTTGGAGCGCTCTGCCGGAATCTGGCGGCGGCTTAAAGTATTTTAAATACTTTTCCCGGCGGAAATGCCTTGCCGCCCATAGAAGTACATGATATAATGATATGCTCAAAATTGTGGGCTATTCCACAAAGGTTTGTCCAATAAAAGGGTTGACATGTTAAAACCAATGTTCTATTATAGAAACACGTTATTGATTTCATCCAGGAGGTGCGCCCATGCCGAAATTTGAAGTGGTTTCCGAATATACCCCCAGCGGCGACCAGCCGGAGGCCATCGCCGCCCTGGCGGCGGGCATCGACAACGGCCTGGACGAGCAGACGCTGCTGGGCGTCACCGGTTCGGGCAAGACCTACACCATGGCCAAGGTCATTGAGGCGGTGCAGCGGCCCACCCTGGTGCTGGCCCACAACAAGATCCTGGCCGCTCAGCTGTGCGCCGAGTTCAAGGAGTTCTTCCCCCACAACGCCGTGGAGTATTTCGTGTCCTATTACGACTATTACCAGCCGGAGGCCTATATCCCCCACACCGACACCTTTATTGAAAAGGACTCGTCGGTGAACGAGGAGATCGACCGGCTGCGCCTGTCCGCCACCGCGTCGCTGCTGGAGCGGCGGGACGTGATCGTGGTGTCCTCCGTGTCCTGCATCTACGGCCTGGGCGAGCCGGAGGACTACGGCAAGATGATGGTGGCCCTGCGGGTGGGGGCGGTCATCAAGATTGAGGAGCTGCTGAAAAAGCTGGTGGCCATCCGCTACGAGCGCAACGACATCGCCTTTGAGCGCAATATGTTCCGCGTCCGGGGGGACACGGTGGAGATCTGGCCCGCCTACTGGAAGGACACCGCCGTCCGGGTGGAGTTCTTCGGGGACGAGATCGACCGGCTCAGCGAGATCAATGTGGTGACGGGCACGCCCATCCGGCGGCTGCAAAACATCCCCGTCTGGCCCGCCACCCACTACGTCACCCCCAAGGAGAAAATGGACGCCGCCATCCAGCACATCTACAAGGAGATGGAGGAGCGGGTGGCCTTCTTTGAGAGCGAGAACAAGCTCATCGAGGCCCAGCGCATCAAGCAGCGCACCATGTACGACATCGAGATGATGCAGGAGCTGGGCTACTGCTCCGGCATTGAGAACTACTCCCGGGTGATCGAGGGCCGGCCGGTGGGCTCGCCCCCCCATACCCTGCTGGACTACTTCCCCAAGGACTTCGTGCTTTTCATCGACGAGAGCCACGCCACCCTGCCCCAGGTCCGGGCCATGTTCAACGGCGACCGGGCCCGCAAGACCACCCTGGTGGAGTATGGCTTCCGCCTGCCCTGCGCCTTCGACAACCGGCCGCTGAAGTTCGACGAGTTTGAGAAGCGCTTAAACCAGGTGGTATACGTCTCCGCCACCCCCGGGGAGTACGAGCGGGGGCGGTCAGGCCAGATCGTGGAGCAGGTGATCCGGCCCACCGGCCTGCTGGACCCCAGGGTGGAGGTGCGGCCGGTAAACGGCCAGATCGACGACCTCATCGGGGAGATCACCGCCCGCACCGCCCGGGACGAGCGGGTACTGGTGACCACGCTGACCAAAAAAATGGCGGAGAGCCTCACCGACTACCTGAAAAACACGGGTATTCGGGTGCGGTACATGCACCACGATATCGACACCATCGAGCGCATGGAGATCATCCGGGATTTGCGGCTGGGCGAGTTCGACGTGCTGGTGGGCATCAACCTGCTGCGGGAGGGCCTGGACCTGCCGGAGGTGTCCCTGGTGGCCATTCTGGACGCGGACAAGGAGGGCTTCCTGCGCTCGGAGATCTCGCTGATTCAGACCATCGGCCGGGCGGCGCGAAACGCCGACGGCGTGGTGATTCTGTACGCCGACACCGTCACGCCCTCCATGCGCCGGGCCATGGACGAGACGGAGCGCCGCCGGGAAAAGCAGGACGCCTTCAACCGCGCCCACGGCATCGTGCCCAAGACGGTGAAGAAGGCGGTGCGGGAGCTGATGGCGCTGTCCGCCGACGAGAAGCCGGACTATAACGACAAGGCTGTATCCCAGATGACCAAGCTCCAGCGCATGGAGGCCATCGCCTCTCTGGAGAAGCAGATGAAGGAGGCGGCCAAAATGCTTGAATTTGAAGTGGCGGCAGCGCTGCGGGACCAGATCATCAAGCTGCGGGGAAACGGAGCGTAGCCGCCTCCTGGGGCCCCGCCGGAGGCGGGGCGGCGCGTGCGCCGTAAATTCGGAGCGGAGCGAAGAATTTTGCAAGGCGGATTCACTCCACCCTGCGAGAAGTCAAATTGGGGTCCCCGCGCGGCCTGCTGCGTGGGGCGCGGCCAAGATGCTGGAGTTCGAGGTGGCCGCAGCGCTGCGGGACCAGATCATCAAGCTGCGGGGAAACGGAGCGTAGCCGCCTCCTGGGGCCCCGCGTCAGGGGACCGGACATCAAATTAAGGGGGAATCGCTCGTGACGTGGGCCGTTTTTGCCTTGCTGTC
Source organism: uncultured Oscillospiraceae bacterium (assembly GCA_949841355.1). GTDB lineage: Bacteria > Bacillota > Clostridia > Oscillospirales > Oscillospiraceae > Enterenecus. The sequence goes on along the minus strand of CATKZP010000016.1, from coordinate 51,319 downwards.
CGCTGTGTTCGCGGCGCTGACGTCTATTTTGGCCAAAATCGGGATTGAGAGTGTGGACTCTACCCTGGCCACCGCCATTCGCACCGCAGTGGTGCTGGTCATGGCCTGGGGCATGGTGCTGCTGACGGGGAAGGCTGGGGGCATCTCCCATATCGCCGCCCGGAGCTGGGTGTTTCTGGCCCTGTCCGGCCTGGCCACCGGAGCCTCCTGGCTGTGCTATTACTACGCCCTTCAGCAGGGGCCCGCCAGCAAGGTCATCCCCATCGACAAGCTCAGCGTGGTGATCTCGCTGGTGCTGGCCTTTGTGGTGCTGCACGAGAAGGTGGAGGTCAAAACGGTCATCGGCGGCGCCCTCATCACGCTGGGCACGCTGGTGATGGTGCTGTGAGGTGTGTGTTATGTCCAAGCCAAAAGAGGAAAAAACCAATGTCATGCGCATTCTGGACCAGAAAAAGATCCCCTACACCGCCCACGCCTACCCGGTGGGGGACGCCGTCCTCGACGGCGCGGCGGTGGCCCGCCTGCTGGGGCAGGACCCGGCGGCGGTGTTCAAGACACTGGTGGTCAAGGGGGCGTCCGGCGGCTGCTACGTCTTTGATCTCCCGGTGGAGGCCGCGCTGGACCTGAAAAAGGCGGCCAGGGCGGTGGGGGAGAAGTCCGTGGCCATGCTGCCAAGCAGGGAGCTGCTCCCCCTCACCGGCTACGTCCACGGGGGCTGCTCTCCGGTGGGGATGAAAAAGCGCCTCCCCACCGTGTTCCATGAGAGCTGCTTGGACCGGGAGACCGTCTGCGTGTCCGCCGGGAAGGTGGGCTTCCAGGTGGAGGTGCGGCCGGCGGACCTGATGGCGCTGGTGGGCGCGGCCATAGCGGACATTATTGTGGAGGGGATAGAGAGATGACCGGTCAATCCAACAAAATCATGGCCGAAATGCAGGTGCGCAAGTCCAAAAAGCAGAAGGCGGCCTTCCGCGCGTGGCTGTGCGGGGAGCTGGAGCGGGCGGGGTACGCGCCAAGGGTGGAGGAGTCCTTTGCCGCCCGAAATGTGGTCGTGGGCGACCCGGACAAGGCGCGCGTGCTGCTCACCGCCCACTACGACACCCAGGCTGTGCTGCCCGTCCCCAATCTCATCACGCCCCGCAGCCTGTTTTTCTTCGTGCTCTATCAGGCGCTCATCGTGCTGCCGCTGTTTCTCGCGGTGGCGGCGGCGGAGGGCCTCATCTTCGCGTTTGTCCCGAAGTCTGCGGCCTGGTGGCTGGCGCCGCTGTCCTGCATAGCCATCTGCGCGTTTTTCATGTGGTGGGTCATCGACGGCAAAGCCAACAGGCACACCGCCAACGACAACACCAGCGGCGTGCTCACCCTGGTGGAGACCGCCCTGGCCCTGCCCCCCGAGCACCGGGACCGGGTGTGCTTTGTGTTCTTTGACAACGAGGAAAAGGGGATGCTTGGCTCCGCCGCCTTTGCCAAGCGGCACAAAACGGCAAAGAAAACCGCCGTCGTGCTCAATTTTGACTGCGTGGGGGACGGGGACTCCATCCAGTTCTTCCCCCGGCGGCAGCTGAAAAAGGACCCCGCCGCCCTGGAGCGCATCGAGGCCGCCTTCCTCCCCGCCGGCGGCAAGGACGTGCAGGTGGTGCGGAGCTTCGGCTTCTACCCCTCGGACAACGCCAGCTTCAAGAAAGGCGCGGGTGTGTGCGCCCTGAAGCACAGGCCCGTGGTGGGCTATTATATGGACCGCATCCATACCGGCCGGGACACCGTGCTGGACGAGGCGAACATCGCCCTGCTCCGGGACGGGGCCCTGCGGTACGCCGCCGCTCTGGACTGACATGGCCAGCTGGAATCCCTGGCACGGGTGCCATAAGGTGTCCCCGGGCTGCGCCAACTGCTACGTCTACCGGGGGGACGAGCGCCGGGGGCTGGACGCCTCAAAGGTGTACCGCACCAAGAGCTACGACCTGCCCCTGCGCCAGAAGCGGGACGGCAGCTGGGTGGTCCCGCCGGGGGACATGGTGTGGACCTGCTTTTCGTCGGATTTTCTGCTGGAGGACGCGGACGAGTGGCGGCCCTGGGCCTGGGCCATGATGAAGGTGCGGCGGGACCTGAGCTTCTTCTTCATCACCAAGCGCATCCGCCGCCTGGCGGACTGCCTGCCGCCGGACTGGGGGGAGGGCTGGGAAAACGTGGCCATCTGCTCCACCGCGGAGGACCAGGAGCGGGCGCGGCTGCGCCTGCCCGTCCTGAAGGCCGCCCCCATCCAGCACAAGTCCATCGCCTGCGAGCCGCTGCTTGGCCCCATCGACCTCACCCCCTGGCTGGGGGAGGACATCACCCAGGTGGTGGCGGGGGGCGAGTCTGGCCCCCAGGCCCGGCCCTGCCGGTACGAGTGGATTCTGGACATCCGCCGCCAGTGCGTGGAGGCGGGCGTGCCCTTCCTGTTCAAGCAGACGGGGGCGAAGCTCATCAAGGACGGGAAGCTGTACCGCGTGCCCCGGAAGCTCCAGCACGCCCAGGCCCGGAAGGCGGGCATCAACTACCGCTGCCGCACCTTCCGCCCCAAGGGGGACGGGCGGGAGTGGTCGGTATCTCACGGGGAAGTTTTTTAAGGAGGAGAAGGGTATGAAATACCAATGGCTGGACCAATATTTATTGGAAAAACCCGGCGCGGAGAAGGATTTCAAGCTGGAGTGGGGCTGGCACCGCTACATGGTCCGGGGCAAGCTGTTCGCCGCCGTCTGCTCCCCCCGGGGGATGAAGGACGAGCGGTATAACGACCACGACCTGGTGAACTTGAAATGCGATCCCCGGCTGGCCGAGGCCTTCCGGGAGCAGTACCCGGAGATTCTCCCCGGCTTCTACTGCGACAAAAAGCTGTGGGTGGCCGCTCTGCTGGACGGGGAGCTGCCCGACATTGTCTTGAAGGACCTGTGCGACATGTCCTACGAGCTGGTGCTGTCCAAGCTGCCCAAGTACGTGCAGAGGGAGCTGAGGGGCGATGGCTGAGCGGAGAAAACCCTTTTTCCTCCCCGAGGCGAGGGAGTGCGGGCCGGCCTCCACGCCCGCGCCGGAGCCTGAACCGGCGCCGGAGGAGCCTGCCGGGCGCTATGCCTGCCCCTGCTGCGGGTATCTCACCGTCCCCGTCCCCATTGAGGCCGCCGTCGCCTTTATCTGCCCGGTGTGCTATTGGGAGAACGACGTGTTCGACCCCGGCGAGGACGCCCCCAGCGACGAAAATAGCGGCATGACCCTCCGGCAGGGGAGGGGAAATTTCAAGCAGTGCGGCGCGGTGTGGCCCGATCTGGTCCGGCACGCCCGCCCGCCCCGGCCCGGGGAAATCCCCGAAAAATCCGACGAAAATGGGGCTTGACATTAAAAATTGGTTTCGCTATGCTGATATTCGGGCCTAAATTTAAAGAAAACTGAGGAGAACACCCATGCAGGACAAAATCGTCATCAAAGGCGCGCGAGAAAACAACCTGAAAAACATCGACGTGGAGATACCCCGGGACAAGCTGGTGGTGCTCACCGGCCTGAGCGGGTCGGGGAAGTCCTCCCTGGCCTTTGAGACGCTGTACGCCGAGGGCCAGCGGCGGTATGTGGAGTCCCTGTCCTCCTACGCCCGGATGTTTCTGGGCCAGATGGAGAAGCCGGACGTGGACTACATCGAGGGCCTTTCCCCCGCCATCTCCATCGACCAAAAGACCACCTCCAAAAACCCCCGGTCCACCGTGGGCACGGTGACGGAGATTTACGACTACCTGCGCCTGCTGTGGGCGCGGGTGGGCACCCCCCACTGCCCCGTGTGCGGCAAGGAGATCCGCCAGCAGACCATCGACCAGATCATCGACCAGGTGCTCACCCTGCCCCAGGCCAGCCGCATCCAGGTGCTGGCCCCCGTCATCCGGGGCAAGAAGGGCGAGCACGCCAAAATCTTCGAGGACGCCCGGAAGTCGGGCTACGTCCGGGTGCGGGCGGACGGGTCGCTGTACGACCTGACGGAAGAGATCAAGCTGGACAAGAACAAAAAGCACTCCATTGAGATCGTGGTGGACCGGCTGGTCATCCGGGAGGACGTGGCCCGGCGGCTCACCGACAGCGTGGAGACCGCCTCCAACCTGTCCGGCGGCATCGTGGTCATCAACGTGGTGGACGAGGACCGGGATATCCTCTTCTCCCAGAACTACGCCTGCGAGGACTGCGGCGTGTCCATCGAGGAGCTTACCCCCCGGATGTTCTCCTTCAACAACCCCTATGGAGCGTGCCCGGCCTGCACCGGCCTGGGGGCGCAGCTGAAGGTGGACCCGGACCGCATCCTCCCCAACCGCTCCCTGTCCATATTGGAGGGGGCCATCACCGCCTCGGGCTGGAACCACATCAAGTCCGACGGCGTCTCCCGGATGTACTTCGACGCCCTGGCGAAAAAGTACAAGTTCAAGCTCTCCGACCCGGTGGAAAAGCTGTCCGCCGAGGTGATGGACATCATCCTCTATGGCACCAAGGGGGAGAAGCTCACCCTGAACTACGACCAGCCCCGGGGCAAGGGCACCCTCTACCAGCCCTTCGAGGGCATCGTCAACAACCTGGAGCGCCGCTACCGGGAGACCCAGTCCGACGCCATGAAGCGGGAGATCGAGGAGTGCATGAGCGAGTGCCCCTGCCCCGAGTGCCGGGGCCGCCGGCTCAAGCGGGAGGCGCTGGCCGTCACCGTGGGGGGCAGCTCCATCCACCAGTTCTGCGAAAAGCCGGTGGACGAGGCGCTGGCGTTTTTGGACACCGTGACCCTCACCGACACCCAGGCCATGATCGCGGACCAGATTTTGAAGGAGATCCGCGCCCGGCTGGGCTTTTTGAAGTCGGTGGGGCTGCAATACCTCACCCTCACCCGCCAGGCGGGCACCCTGTCCGGCGGCGAGAGCCAACGCATCCGCCTGGCCACCCAGATCGGCTCGTCCCTGATGGGGGTGCTGTATATCCTGGACGAGCCGTCCATCGGCCTGCACCAGCGGGATAACGACCTGCTGCTGGGCACGCTGAAGCACCTGCGGGATCTGGGCAATACCCTCATCGTGGTGGAGCACGACGAGGACACCATGCGGGCCGCCGACTACATCGTGGACATCGGCCCCGGCGCGGGGGTGCACGGCGGCCAGGTGGTGGCCTGCGGCACCGCCCAGGAGGTGATGGACACCCCCGGCTCCATCACCGGGGACTACCTGGCGGGGCGGAAAAAGGTGCCCGTCCCCGCGGAGCGCCGGGCGGGGAACGGCAAGGTGCTCACCGTTCGGGGGGCGGCGGAGAACAACCTGCGCCGCATCGACGTGAGCTTCCCCCTGGGCACGTTCATCGCCGTCACCGGCGTGTCCGGCTCGGGCAAGTCGTCGCTGGTGAACGAAATCCTCTACAAGCGCCTGGGGGCGGAGCTGAACCGCACCAAGGCCCGCCCGGGCAAGCACGACGGCATGGACGGCATCGAGCATCTGGACAAGGTGATCGCCATTGACCAGTCCCCCATCGGGCGCACCCCCCGGTCCAATCCCGCCACCTATACGGGGCTGTTCAACGACATCCGGGAGCTGTTCGCCTCCACCCCGGACGCCAAAACCCGGGGATACGGCCCCGGCCGGTTCTCCTTCAACGTCCGGGGCGGGCGGTGCGAGGCGTGCTCCGGCGACGGCCTGCTGAAAATCGAAATGCACTTCCTGCCCGACATCTACGTCCCCTGCGAGGTGTGCAAGGGCAAGCGGTATAACCGGGAGACGCTGGAGGTGCGCTACAAGGGCAAGAATATCCACGAGGTACTGGAGATGACGGTGGAGGAGGCCCTGCCCTTCTTTGAAAACCTGCCCCGGCTGAAAAACCGCATCCAGACGCTGAAGGACGTGGGGCTGGGCTATGTGAAGCTGGGCCAGCCCTCCACCACCCTGTCCGGGGGCGAGGCCCAGCGGGTGAAGCTGGCCACCGAGCTTTCCAAGCAGTCCACCGGGTCCACGGTATATATCCTGGACGAGCCCACCACGGGGCTGCACACCGCCGACGTCCACCAGCTGGTGGAGGTGCTCCAGCGGTTTGTGGACAAGGGGAACACGGTGGTGGTGATCGAGCACAACCTGGACGTTATCAAGACGGCGGACTATCTCATCGACCTGGGTCCCGAGGGGGGCTCCGGCGGCGGAACCGTGGTGTGCACGGGTACCCCGGAAGAGGTGGCCCGGCACCCTGAGAGCTACACGGGCAAGTACCTGAAAACTGTTTTGGAAACGAGCTGATCTCCCATGGAATTGACGCTGCAATGGCTGACAGAGACCTTCGCGGGCAAGTTTTTGCTCACCCTTCTGGTGTCCATGGTGCCGGTGGTGGAGCTGCGCTTCGGCATCCCCTTCGGCATCGGCACCCTGGGGCTGCCGGAGTGGGCGGCATTTCTGGCCGCCGTCATCGGCAACCTGATCCCCGTGCCCTTCATCATCGTCTACATCCGGCGCATTTTCCAGTGGCTGCGCCGGCACATACCCCGGCTCAACAGCCTGGTGGACAAGCTGGAGCGCAAGGCCCACCTGAAGGGGCAGAAGGTGACCAAATACAAGTACCTGGGGCTGGCCATTTTCGTGGCCGTCCCTCTGCCGGGCACCGGGGCGTGGACGGGCTCCCTGGCGGCGGCGTTTCTGGACATGCCGCTGCGCCGCGCCATCCCCTCGGTGGTGGCGGGCGTGCTCGTCGCGGGGCTGATTATTACCCTTTTGACCTCCGGCGTGGTCAGTCTGTTTTAGAAGCGCGACGATAGGCGCATAGGCGAGCTTGGACCGGAGCGAAGGGAAAAGCCCAGGGCCGCGAAGCGGGCCGGGTTTTGCCTGAGACGGAGGGAAAGCGAGCCGGCCATGCGCCCAATCGGAGCGTGACAAGGAAAGGAGGCCCCCACATGTATCTCTATCTCGTCCGCCACGGCCAGTCCGACGGCAATGAGCGGCAGCTGTTTTTCGGCAGCAGCGACCACCCCCTCACCCAGCTGGGCCGGGAGCAGGCCCGGCAGGCGGCGGACAAGCTGCGGGAGGTGTCCTTCACCCGCTGCGTGTCCAGTGACCTGGCCCGGTGCTGGGACACGGCGGAACTCTGCCTCCAGGGGCGGAACGTGGCGGCGGAGCCCTGCCCCGCCCTGCGGGAGCAGGACATGGGCGCGCTGGAGGACCTCACCTGGGCCCAGGCGGAAAAGCTGTGCGGTGCCCTGGTGGGGCGGCTGCTGAGCGACTGGTTCCACACCACGCCCCCCGCCGGGGAGAGCCCCGCCCATATGCTGGAGCGGGTGGGGCGGTGCGTGGACGGGCTGATCGCCCGGGGGGAGGACACCCTGGTGGTGGGCCACAACGGCTCGCTGTCCCTCCTCCTGTACCACCTGGGGCTGGTGAAGGAGGAGGAGCTGCTCCAATCCGGCTGGTTTTTCCGCCATGGGACCTATTCCGCCGTCCGGGCGGACGAGACCGGCGCGGAATTGGTGTGCTTCAACCGGTGACAAAAAGGCGGGCCGCGCCATAGAATACCGCAGACTTGTCAAAGGAGGCGGCGGAAATGACGCAGGTGGTCCAATTTCTGGCGGCGCTGCTGGCGGCCTTCGGGCTGGTGAGCCTGGGGTGGCTGGGGCTGGGGGCGCTGCTGCTGCCGGGGGTGTGCCCCGCCCGGATGGTGGTGGACGCCCAGGGCTGCGGGGACGGGCTGGAGCAGACCATCAAGGCCCTGTTGTGGCTGCGGCGCACCGGGCTTTGGTGGGGCGAGGTGGTCATCCGGGACCGGGGGCTGGACGCCGGGGGGGAGGCGCTGGCGCAGGCTCTGGCCCGGCGGCCGGGGGTGAGCTTCCACCAGGACAGGTGGGACAGCGTGTGACGGTCAAATTGTTTCACGTGAAACATTAGTTTGATATCAAATTACGAAAGAAATGAGGAATCCGACATGGAACGAAGCGAAGCGCTGGCCAGACTGGCCGAGCTGCAAAGAAAAATGTACGCCTATCAGGCGGCGTCCTCCGCGCTGTACCTGGACGGCACCACCGTGGCCCCCAGGGACACCGCCGAGGGCCGGGGCGTGGCCCTGGGCATCCTGGCCGGGGAGCGGCACAAGCTGTTCTCCGCCCCTGAGGTGGGGGAGCTGCTGGACGGCCTGTGGGCGCAAAAGGATGAGCTGGACCACGCCGTCCGCCGCCAGGTGGAGGAGCTGCGCCGGTCCTACGACCAGCTGCGCCGCATCCCGGCGGACGAGTACATGGAGTACGCCATGCTCACCAACGAGGCCAGCGACGTGTGGCACCGGGCCAAGGAGCAGAGCGATTTTGAGCTGTTCCGCCCGGTGCTGGAAAAGCTGGTGGCCTTCAACATCAAGTTCGCCGGGTACTACGACGCCTCCAAGGCCCCCTATGACGCCCTGCTCAACGAGTACGAGCGGGGGGTGGATATGAAGTACCTGGACGGGTTCTTCGCCACCCTCCGGGAGCGCATCGTCCCCCTGCTCCACGCCGTGATGGAAAAGCAGCCCCCCGACGACGCCTTCCTGCGCCGCCGCTACCCCGTGGACGCCCAGCGGAAGTTCTCCGACTACCTGATGCAGGTGCTGGGGCTGGACCGGGCCCACTGCACCATCGGGGAGACCGAGCACCCCTACACCCTGGAGTTCAACAACAAGGACGTGCGCATCACCACCCACTACGACGAGGAGCACGTGGACTTCTCCATGTACTCCGTCATCCACGAGGGGGGCCACGCCAAGTACGAGCTGGGCATTGCCGACGAGCTGCAATACACCTGCCTGGCCGGGGGCGTGTCCATGGGCGTCCACGAGAGCCAGTCCCGGTTCTATGAGAACCTCATCGGCCGCTCCAAGCCCTTCATCGAGGCCATTTTCCCCAAGATGCGGGAGTTCTTCCCCGAGCAGCTTTCCGACGTGACGGCGGAGCAGCTCTACCGGGCGGTGAACAAGGCCCAGCCCTCCCTCATCCGCACCGAGGCGGACGAGCTGACCTACTGCCTGCACGTGATGGTGCGCTATGAGATCGAAAAGCAGCTCATCGGCGGCGCCCTGGCCGTCAAGGACGTGCCGGAGACCTGGAACAAGCTGTATAAGGAGTACCTGGGGGTGGATGTGCCCGACGATAAGCGGGGCTGCCTCCAGGACAGCCACTGGTCCGGCGGGTCCTTCGGCTACTTCCCGTCCTACGCCCTGGGCAGCGCCTACGGCGCCCAGATGCTGCGCAATATGGAGGGGGACATCGACGTATGGGGCCCCGTGTCCCGGGGGGACCTGTCCCAGGTGTCCGCCTGGCTGGGGGAGAAGATCCACCGGCACGGCGGCCTGATGGAGCCCGCGCAGGTGGTGAAGCACGCCTGCGGCGACTTCGACCCCAACGTGTTTGCTGATTACCTGGAAAAGAAGTACACCGAGCTGTACGGCCTGTAAAGGGGCAAAAAGGCCCGGCGGGAGAACTCTCCCGCCGGGCTTTGCCCGTTTTAGAGGATTGTGTCAGCGGAACCAGCCGCCGGTGTCCCGGCTGTCCAGCACGTCCAGCATGGCGGACAGCATCTCGGCGGCCTGAGCCCGGGTGAGGGGCTTGGACAGGTCGGTGCTGCTGCGCAGGACGGCCACCGCCTCCATATTCACCGCCGACTGGTAGGCCCAGGCGGGGGCGGTCTCGGCGGAGAGGGCGGAGGAGGCCGCGGCCACGTCGCCGGTGGCCAGCAGGCGGTCGATGATGACGGCGGCCTCGGCGCAGGTCACGGCGCCGCCGGGGACGAACACCGTCTGGCCCGCGCTGTTGCGGCTGCCCTCCACCGTGCCCACCGCCAGAGCGGCGGACACGTAGCCCTTGGCCCAGGCGGAGATGTCGCCGTCGTCATAGAACCCGGTGAGGGTGACGCCGCTGAGAGGCTCCCGCCCCGCGGCGGTCATGGCCATGGCCAGAAACTCCTGGCGGGTGAAGGTGCTGTCCGGGTCGAAGCAGTACAGGCTGCCCACCCTGCGCCCGGTGTATACCCCTGCCTCCGCCAGGCGCAGGGCGGCGTAGTGGGCGCTGTCCCCCGACAGGTCGGAGTAGCTGACGGCGGTGGACTGCTTCTGGATGGTCACCTTCACCGTGGCGGGCTTGGACATGTTCCCCTTGGCGTCGATGGCCACGTAGGTGAAGGTGTCCTTGCCCTTCTTGCCCTCGTAGGGGGTGTAGGTGAAGGCGGCGGGGTCGGTCTCGTCCATGGCCACCTGGCCCCGGGCGGGGCTGTCCACCACCTGGAAGGTGACCAGATCGCCCTCCGGGTCCACGGCGGCGAAGCGGCTGGAGATGGCGATGCCCTTGTAGGTCTTGAGGGTGAGGTCCTCGGCAATGGGGGCGGCGTTCTCCACGTCGGCGGTGGGGGTGGTCAGCGCCAGGGCGGGGACGGTGAGCGCCCCGGCCAGACACAGGGACAAAATCAGGATTCGCTTGTTCAAAGGGAAAACCTCCTTTGTGTGGTTGTGGGACTAGCTTACTCTGATTCATGAAAAATTATGCGGCCGCTCCCGGGAACGGGAGCGGCCGCGCGGCCTTTCGTTATAATTGGCTTCGGTCCTTGAGCCAGCTGGGCAGCGGGCGCATCTTAATGCCGGACACAATGCCCATGGCGATGAACAGCGTCAGGGTGGACGACCCGCCGTAGCTGATGAAGGGCAGGGTCAGGCCGATCACCGGCCCGAGATACAGGGTCATGGCCACGTTGATGATGGTTTGAATCATCAGCATCCCGGCGATGCCCATGGCGATATAGGCGGACATATGGCTCTTGGCCCGGCGGGACACCCACACGCAGCGCAGGATGATGAGCAGCAGCACCAGCAGCACCGCGCAGCAGCCGATCATGCCGAACTCCTCCCCGCACACGGCGAAGATGTTGTCGGTGTGCCGGGCGGGCAGGGTCTCCCGGCTGGGGGAGTGGGTGCAGGTGCCGTTGAGATAGCCCATGCCGGTGAGCTGGCCCGAGCCGATGGCCGACAGAGACTGGTTCTGCTGCCAGCCCGCGCCCCTGGGGTCCAGGTTATTGCCCTTCCAGTGCTCCACCACGATCCGAAAGCGCATGACGCGGTAGTCCGTCCAATAGGGGGTGCGGGGGAGGATAAAGTGCCACAAAAACACCACCGCGCCCACAAGGGGCCCGCCCACTCCGATGAACCACCACTTGCTCACCCCAGCCACCCAGGCCATGATGACGAAAATGAACATATAGACGATGACCATGCCCCAGTCGCCGGACAGCACCGCCAGCGACCCGGCGAACACCCCGGTGAGCACCACGTACTGGGTCACGGCGGAAAACCGGCCCAGCCCCCGGGGGCGGGCCTTGTTAATCATCCAGGCCAGCACCACGATATAGGACAGCTTGGCGATCTCCCCGGGCTGAAAACCGGGGAAGCCGGGTATGGGGAGGTAGACCCAGCTCCGATTGCCGCTCTCCCCGCCCTCGCCAAAGGGGTAGATCAGGGCGATGACGAACAGACCCAGCAGCAGAAACACCCACCACCATTTCTCCATCAGGTACTCAATGTCGATGAAGGTGACCCAGATGTAGGCCGCCACGCCCATGCACAAAAACATGGCCTGCTTTCTGGGAAAGCTGTGCAGCGCGTCCATATACCGGGTGGCGGAATAGACGAGCACCAGCCCCATGAGGCTGGCCAGAATGCACAGGCCCAGCAGGAGCACGTCGCCCTTTTTGAAAAATTCCCTGAGTGTGCGCGTCGGCTGCAAGGCGGGGGCCGCCTCCTCTCTGGATGATCACGGTGGGTAACGGCGGAAAAACAGCTGCAAATTAGTATAGCACATCCGGAAGGATTATGCTATACTGATTTGCAAGAGTTTCCGAATTCTTAACTTTGGGGATAGGAAGTGAGCTTCCATGGAATTTCTCACCCACAGCCGGGAGGAGACCGAGGCGCTGGGCGCACGGCTGGCGCGGGCGCTGGCGGGGGGCCGGGTGGTGGCCTTCACCGGGGACCTGGGGGCGGGCAAGACTGCCTTTGTGTCCGGCATGGCCCGGGAGCTGGGGGTGGAGGAGCGGGTGACCAGCCCCACCTTCACCATCGTCAACGAGTACGAAGGGGGGCGGCTGCCCCTGTTCCATTTCGACATGTACCGGCTGGACAGCGCCGACGAGCTGTTCCACATCGGCTGGGAGGACTACCTGGCCCGGGGGGGCGTGTGCGCCGTGGAGTGGAGCGAGAACGTGGCCGGGGCCATCGAGCCGGACGCCGTCCGGGTGTCCATCGTCCGGGGGGACAGGGACGACGACCGGAAGATCACTATTGAGGGGGTGGATTTGTGAAGATCATCGCGCTGGAGAGCTCGGCGGTCACCGCGTCGGCGGCCGTCACCGAGGACGAACGCCTGCTGGCCCAGTCCTTTCAGAACAGCGGGCTGACCCACTCCGCCACCCTGATGCCCATGGCGGCGGACCTGCTGAAAAACACGGGGCTCACTCTGGACGAGATGGACGTGGTGGCGGTGGCGGCGGGGCCGGGGTCCTTCACTGGCGTGCGCATCGGCGTGGCGGCGGCCAAGGGGCTGGCGTGGCCGGGGGACAAGCCCTGCGCCCCCTGCTCCACCCTGGAGTCCATGGCCTGGCAGTGCGCCCACATGGGGGGGGAGATCTGCGCCGCCATGGACGCCCGGCGCAGTCAGGTGTACTGCGCCCGATTTTGGGCGGAAAACGAGGAATTGACCCGCCTCACCCCCGACCGGGCTATGGGCCTGGACGAGCTGGCGGAGGAGGCGCGGGCGTCCGGCAGGCCCCAGGTGCTGGTGGGGGACGGAGCCCATCTGGTGCAGGCCGCGCTGGAAGAGGCGGGCCTGCCCTGGGTGCTCACACCGCCCCACCTGCGGCATCAGACCGCCTGGGGGGTGGCGCGGTGCGCCCTGCGCATGGCACGGGCGGGGGAGCTGGTGTCCGCCGCCGCCATGGCCCCCAGCTACCACCGGCTGAGCCAGGCGGAACGGGAACGCTTGAGCGCGCAGCGCCCGGGAGCAGGCGGCTGATATGCTGAAGCGGACAAAGCGGGAGCGCCGGGGTGACCGGCGCTCTTTGCTATTCTTTGGGCTCGTAGGTCAGCCCGGCGGGGTAGAAGAAATTCACCTTTTTGTCCGACAGGCCGATGGTCAGCTCCTGGGCGCGGAGAGGTTCGCCGTCCACCACCGCCACCAGCTCCTTCCGGCCCCGGATGGTCACCGTCTCCCCCTGGTGGTACCAGATGAGGTCGGGGTAGTCCCGGTACTTGCCGCTGGCGTACTTGCCAATCAGGCGGAAGAAGGTGGCCCGGCTCACCTTGGGCACCACCAGCGTCTCCAGCAGGCCGTCGTCGGGCATATTGTCCCCCACCGGCATGAAGCCGCCGCCGTAATACCGGCCGCTGCACACGCACACGATGGTGGTCTCGCCGTCAAAGTGGAGGCCGCCGCAGTCCACCAGGGTGGGCTGGGCGATGCTTTTGAAAATCACGTTGGCCAGCAGCGAGAGCACATAGGCCCCCATGCCGGTGACCAGGGGGAAGTCGTTATACTTGTCCTTATCCACAGCGATGCGGGAGTCCAGCCCCACGCACACGATGTCCAGGCCCAGCATCCCATTGCAGTCGATGAGGTCCATGGGGGTCTGGGGCCCCTGGGCCAGGGCGGCCAGGTCGCGGAAGCGGCCCTTGTTCTCCCGGCCGAAGATTTTGAGAAAGTCGTTGCCGGTGCCGGTGGGCACGTTGGTGACGGCGGCGTTGTCAAACTCCGCCGCTCCGTTCACCACCTCGTTGAGGGTGCCGTCCCCCCCGCAGGCGTAGAGGCGCACCGGTTCGCCGCGCTCCACCGCCGCCTGGGCGATGGACCGGGCGTCCCCCGCCTTTTCGGTGAACGCGATCTCATAGGGGAGGTCCAGGGCCTGGATGCTGTCCACCAGGGCCCGCGTGCTCCTCTTTTTGCCCGCCGTGGGGTTGATGATGAATAGATGTCTCATAGCTCCCGTCCCTCTCTCTTTCAGACGCTGCGCGGTTTCTGGTTTGCAAAGCTCACTTCGCTCCAAGCCCTCTCGCTGACTGCTTGTCCGCGCGGTCCCATTCACGCTGCGAAGCGGTCAGGGCGCTCGGGTGCTTTCGCTGCGATTCGCTTCACAAACAGAACCGCTGTGCGGTTCTTGGTTTGCAAAGCTCACTTCGCTCCAAGCGCCCTCGCTGACCGCTTCTCCGCGCTATAGGTGAACAAATCGCACTTAATCATGCCGTTGTAGAGCTTGCGCTTTTTGTCCGCGGGGCGGCCGAAGGCGCGCTCGAACTCGGTGTGGGAGCTGAGCACATCCACCTCCCAGCCCCGGGGCAGGGCCTGGGCCGCTTTGCCGAAGGCGCGGTAGAGCGCTTCCGCCTCCTGCTTTTCCAGCAGGCGCTCGCCGTAAGGCGGGTTGGTCACCACACGGCCGTGGGGGGTCTCCCGGCGGAAGTGGGCGGCGTCCGCCGCTTCAAAGCGCACCGTGTCCTCCACCCCGGCCAATTCGGCGTTGTGGCGGGACAGCTCCACGGCGGCGGGGTCGATGTCCCCGCCCCATATGTCGTATTGGCCGCGGAATTCGCGGTCCATGGCCTCGTCCGCAGCGTCCATCCACAGCCTGGACGGCAGCCAGCTCCACCGCTGGGCGGCGAAGGAGCGGTTCAAGCCCGGCGCGCGGTTTTTGGCGATGAGGGCGGCCTCGATGGGGATGGTGCCCGAGCCGCAGAAGGGGTCGCAGAAGGGGTCCCGCCCCTTGTAGCGGGACAGGGACACCAGCGCCGCCGCCAGCGTCTCCCGCAGGGGCGCGCCCATGTTCTGGGCCCGGTAGCCCCGTTTATAGAGGCTGTCTCCGGATGTGTCCAGCATTAAAGTCACTGTATCCTTTAAAATGGAGAACTGTACCTGGTATAAGGTTCCCGTCTCGGGCAGGACGTCCAGGGCATAGACCTGCCCCAGCCTTTTGCACAGCGCCTTTTTTAAAATGGACTGGCAGGCGGGCACCGAGTGGAGCTGGGAGCTCACCGAGTAGCCCTTCACCGGGAAGCGGCCCTCCCGGGGGATGAAGTCCTCCCAGGGCAGGGCGGCGCAGCCCTGGAACAGCTCCTCAAAGGAGCGGGCCTGGAAGCTGCCCAGGGCCAGCAGCACCCGGGCGCCGCAGCGCAGATTCAGGTTGAGCCGGGGAATGTCGGCGGGGGAGCCCTGGCACAGCACCCGGCCGTTTTCCGCCCGGACGCCGGTCAGGCCCAGCTTCTTCAGCTCGTAGGAGACGGTGCTCTCCACCCCCATGAGGGTGGGTATGACAAAGTGTAATGTCTGATCCATAAAACGCTCCACAAATTTTTTTGAAAATCCCCTTGACTTTACATCCGATGGAAGGTGTAGTATGATGGCGCAGGGAGGGGAAAAGGGTTACAAATCCTAGTATAATGTAAATTGGAAGCGCTGGCAACAATAATATGGCGCGGGAGGCGAAAAACTTCTTTCCCCCGGCGGAGTTTTGTGATACAATTTATTGAAAGCACGTGAAGCAAAGAAAGGAGTGCAGCGTATGCCGTCATTCAATATGGAAGCCGCCATGCAGATCATTTGGCTGGTGCTGCTGATCGTATTTGCCGCCAGCGAGGCGGCCACCGTGGGGCTCACCTCCATCTGGTTTGCGGCCGGGGCGTTCACCGCCCTCGTTGCCGCACTGCTGGGCGGGCCGCTGTGGGTGCAGCTCACCCTGTTTTTCGCGGTGAGCCTGCTGTGCCTCATCGCGGTGCGGCCCCTGGCCAAAAAGCACCTGAACAGCAGGGTGGAGCACACCAACGCCGACCGGGTGATCGGGGCCAAGGCCCAGGTCACGGAGGACATCGACAATATCCACGGCAAGGGCGCCGTGGTCATCCGGGGGATGCCCTGGTCCGCCCGCAGCGAGGACGGCGGGCCCATCGCCGCCGGCACCATGGTGAAGGTGCTGCGCATCGAGGGGGTCAAGGTGTTCGTGGAACCCATCGCCGCCCCGGTGTCCGCCGGCGAGACAAAGAACTGGTAACCAAGCGGCAAATGTCACAACATATATGAGGAGGTAGTCAAATGAAAACACTCGCATTGGCCGGAGCCATCGAATTGGGCAACATCGTGGGGCCCGTCATCATCCTGCTGGTCATCGTCATCGTTTTGGGCATCCTGGCCGCCAATATCAAGGTGGTCCAGCAGTCCAAGGCCGTGGTGGTGGAGCGGCTGGGCGCCTTCCGCGCCGTCTGGGGCGTGGGCCTGCATGTGAAGGTCCCCTTCATCGAGCGGATTGCCAAGACCGTGTCCCTCAAGGAGCAGGTGGTAGACTTCGCCCCCCAGCCCGTCATCACCAAGGATAACGTCACCATGCAGATCGACACCGTGCTCTACTTCCAGATCACCGACCCCAAGCTGTATACCTACGGCGTGGAGCACCCCATGAGCGCCATTGAGAACCTCACCGCCACCACCCTGCGCAACATCATCGGTGATCTGGAGCTGGACCAGTCCCTCACCAGCCGCGACCACATCAACACCCAGATGCGGGCCATCCTGGACGAGGCCACCGACCCCTGGGGCATCAAGGTCAACCGCGTGGAGCTGAAAAACATCATGCCGCCCCGGGACATCCAGGAGTCCATGGAGAAGCAGATGCGGGCCGAGCGCGAGCGCCGCGAGGCCATCCTCCAGGCCGAGGGCCAGAAGCAGTCCCAGATCCTGGTGGCCGAGGGCGAGAAGCAGTCCGCCATCCTCCGGGCCGACGCCGCCAAGCAGGCCAAGATCATGGAGGCCGAGGCGGAAAAGACCGCCAAGATCCTGGCCGCCGAGGCCGAGAGCGAGGCCATTTTGAAGGTCCAGCAGGCCACCGCCGACGCTATCAAGCTCATCAATGAGGCCGCGCCCAGCGATGGCGTGCTGAAGATCAAGGCCCTGGAGGCGTTCCAGAAGGCCGCCGACGGCCGGGCCACCAAGATCATCATTCCCAGCGAGCTCCAGGGGCTGGCGGGCATGTGCGCCGCCGCCAAGAGCGTGTTTGACACCGTGGAGCCCAACCAGCCCAAGGGGGGCAAGTAAACCGCCATGGAGTGCCCGCACTGCCACGGCGAGCTGGAGGCGGGGAATATCATCTCTCCCCGTGACCCCATATTCTGGTGCCCCAACGGAGAAAAGGCGGGCTTCTTTACCACTGCGCGCGGACTGGAACGGCGGGGCGGCTTTCGCCTGACCAGGAGCTTCGAGAGAACGGCCGAGGCCTGGTACTGCCGGACCTGCAACCGGCTGACTGTCTTTGACGCAAAAGCGAAGTGAGGCGCCCAAAATGTACGAATACAAATATGTCTCCGTGGAGCGGGAGGGCTGGATCTTTGCCGGTTTCCAGGGCTACCGGGAGGTCATCGACCGGGAGGCCGCCGACGGCTGGCGGTTCGTGAGCTGGATGCCCCTGGACGTCACCAGCGGCGCGATGACCAAAATAGACCTGATCTTTGAGCGGGAAGTATGACAAAAAGCGGCGGTTCCAGATGGAACCGCCGCTTTTCTGCGTCCATTTACAGGGTGCTGCCGAAGTCGGAGACGACGGCCTGGCCGGTGATGGCCCGGGACTCGTCGCTGGCGAAGAACAGCAGGATGTTGGCCACGTCGTCCGGCATGCACACGCCCACCCGCATGTCGGAGTGCTTGGCCATCTGGCCGAACATGTCCGGGTCCTGGTTGTCGGGGCGCATGTTGGCCACCATGGGGGTGGCGATGGAGCCGGGGCACACCGCGTTGCAGCGGATGCCGGTGCCCGCGAAGCGCAGGGCGGTGTGGCGGGTGACGCCGATGATGGCCGCCTTGGAGGACACATAGGCCGCGCCGCCGCAGCCCATCACGCCCGCCACCGAGGCCACGTTGACGATGGAGCCGTAGTTGGCCTTCTTCATCTCGGCCAGGGCCTCCCGCATGCAGTACATGGTGCCCTTGGCGTTGATGGACAGGATGCGCTCCATGTCCTCGTCGGTCACCTTGTCGATGGGCTTCAGGCCCTCCTCCAGCACGCCGGCGTTGTTCACCAGCACGTCCACCTTGCCGTAGGCCTCCACCGTCTTGGCCACCAGGTTCTTGGCGTCCTCCGGCTTGGAGATGTCGGTGACTACGGGGAGGACCTCGCCGCCCGCCTCGCGGATCTTGGCGGCGACCTCCTCCAGCTGGGCCTGGCGGCGGGCGCTGATGACCACCTTGGCGCCCTCCTTGGCGAAGAGCAGCGCGGTGGCGGCGCCCACGCCGGAATTGCCGCCGGTGACGATGACGACCTTACCTTCTAAACGTCCCATTTCAAATCGTTCCTTTCTGACAGTTCGTTAATATGGCTGAGAGGCGCGCCCTCGTTGGAGAGCGCGCCTGATCTCACTTTTTGACGTTCAACACGCCGTCCCCGGGCTGGACGGGGCCGGTTTTGACCTGCTCCACCCCGGCAAAATCATCGGAATTGGTGACGGCGGTGATGATGGTGGTGGGATGGCCCGCCCCGCGGATCACCTCCAGGTCCATGGTGAGCAGGGGGTCGCCGGTTTTCACGCTCTGCCCCTCCTTCACCAGCATGGTGAAGCCCTGGCCCTTCATGTCCACGGTGTCCACCCCGCAGTGGACCAGCAGCTCCATGCCCTGACTCTCAATGCCCACGGCGTGGAGGGTGTCGGGCACCTGGCTGACCACGCCGTCCACGGGGGAAAACACCTGGCCGTCCTCCGGCTCAATGCCGCAGCAGAAGCCCACGAAGCCCTGGCTGAACGCCGGGTCGGGAATATCCGCCATGGGGATGGCGCTGCCCTTGGCCACTGCGGCCACCGTCAGGCCGGCGGGGGCGGCTTCCTCACCCAGCAGGCCCTTTTTCAGCTTGTCCAGAAATCCCATGATGATCCTTCCTTTCAAAAAGCCGCGGGCGGGCCAGAAGCCCGCCCACGGCAGCGTTTCTATCTGCGGGAGGAACCAGCTCCCGCGGTGGTTTGAAGCGGCGGATGGATTTACAGCATCTTCTTCAGCTCGTCGTACACGAACTGGACCTTCGGGCCAATGATGACCTGACAGGCGGTTTTGCTGGGACGGATGACACCGGCCGCGCCGGCGGCCTTGACGGCCTTCTCGTTGACGGCGGTGTAATCCTTGATCTCGAAGCGCAGGCGGGTGGTGCAGTAATCCACGTTGGACACGTTCTCCTTGCCGCCGATGGCCGCCAGCACACCACTGGCGATGGCGGTGAAGTCGTTGTTGGACAACACGATCTTGGCCTCCTCGGCCTCGGCGTCCTCATCTTCGTTGCCCGGAGTCTTGAGGTTGAACTTCTTGATGGCGAAGTAGAACACCAAGTAGAACACCACGAGGGCGACCAGGCCGATGGGAATGAGCAGCAGGGTGTTCTCGGCGGCGGGCAGGGAGGCGGAGAAGATCCAGTCGGTGGCGCCGGCGGAGAAGCAGAAGCCCGCACGGAAGCCCAGAGCCACAGTGATCATGGCGAAGATGGCGTACAGCAGGGCGTAGACCACGTACAGCGGGAAGGCCAGGAACATGAAGGAGAACTCGAAGGGCTCGGTGACGCCGCACAGGAACGCGCAGACGGCGGCGGACAGCACAATGCCCATGGCGACCTTCTTGTTCTTGGCGGCGCGGACCATGGCGGCGGCGGCACCCACGATGCCGAACATCATGCAGGGGAAGAAGCCGGCCATATACATGCCGATGCTCCAGTTGAGGGTGGTCCCATCCACCACGTCGCCCATCACGCGGCCGGCCCAGAAGTGGGTCAGGTCGCCAATGCCCACGGTGTCAAACCAGAACACGTTATTCAGGGCGTGGTGCAGGCCGGTGGGGATCAGCAGACGGTTCAGGAAGGTGTAGATGCCCACGCCAACGATGTCCAGACCGATGATGGCCTGACCCACGGCGTACAGAGCGCCGAAGATGACGGGCCACGCGAACAGCAGGATGACGGAGGCACCGATGGACACCACGCCGGTGATGATAGCCACGCAGCGCTTGCCGCTGAAGAAGGCCAGCCAGTCAGGCAGCTGGGTGTTCTTGAACTTATTGTAGCAGGTGGCGCCGATGAGGCCGGCCAGAATGGCGGGGAACACGTTCTCAAACTTTTCGAAGGCCAGCAGGCGCACGCGGTCATCAGCGATGGAAGGCATGATGGTGGTGACAACGGCGGGGGCCAGCAGGGACTTCATCATCAGGAAGCTGACCAGGCCGGCCAGGGCGGAGGTGCCGTCCTTATCGTCGGCCATGCCCACAGCCACGCCGATGACGAACAGCCAGTGCATGTTGTCGATGAGTGCGCCGCCGGCCTTGATCAGCAGGAAGCCCACGATGAACGCCGCGCCCTCGGTAGGCGCGCCCGGCACGCCCATAACGCCGGGGGCCAGGGCGTAGCCCAGGCCCATCAGGATACCACAGATGGGAAGGGCCGCTACGGGCAGCATCAGAGATTTGCCCAGTTTTTGCAGGAACTTATACATAACTCAATTCCTCCCTCTTAAAGAAAATTGGGTTTCATACAGGGGCCGCCCCCCGCTGGTTCCGGAGAAGCGCACCCATGTTAACAGTATGTTAACACATTTACCAGGGAATGAAAAGAGTTTTCATGAAAAATAAAAAAATTTTCTAAAGTTAACAATTCTCACGCGGAAAAGCTGTGTAGTATTAACAAAAAGTTTGTTAATATCACCAAGAAATTTAGAGGGGTTGGATGTCCCCGTCACAAAAAGCAGGGCTTTACCGCGTCCCAGATGCGCCCGGCTACCTCGTCCTGGGTGCCGGAGCCGTCCACCACCGCCACCTTTTCCACGTCCTTGAGCCGGTCAAAGGCCCGGAAATAGAGCTCGCGGGTTTTGCGCAGGCGGTCCTCCTGGTCGAAAATTTCCTCCACAAAGCGGTTTTTGCGGATGCGCTCCAGGGCGGTGTCCACCGGCACGTCCAAAAACACCGTGAGGGTGGGGCGCAGCAGCTGGGCGCTGAGGGCGTTGGCCTCAATAACCCAGTCCATATCCACGTCCACGCTGTGGTAGGCGTAGGAGGAGAAATAATAGCGGTCGCTCACCACGGCGACGCCGCTGTCGATGGCGGAGAGCAGGCCGTCCACCTCGTTCACCAGGTGGTCGATGCGGTCGGCGGCGTACAGCGCGGCGATAACCCGGTTGTCGGCGGTGACCCGGCCGGTGAAGATCTGGCGGATCAGGGAGCCTACAGGGCCGCCGGTGGGTTCCCTGGTGTCCCGGCAGGGGATGCCCAGGGCCCTCAGCCGCTCCATCAGCGGCCCGGTCTGGCTGCTCTTGCCCGAACCGTCGATGCCCTCCAGCACGATGAATTTTCCCTTTTCCATGGCGCAGCGCCTCATTTCATATTATATGGTGGGGGATTGCCCCGCAGAGCCCTGGCGGCCAGGAATAGGAACGCCAGGCACAAAATGGACAGTGGGATGCAGATGAGCTGGGCGGCGAGGAGCAGGCCCATGCCCAGCAGCGGGGTCAAAAGCAGGTCGGCAAGGGCCGCGGCATAGCATATGACGTTGGTTTTGCGCACAATGCGGCCCAGAGCGGCCAGATCCTCCCGCCCGGCGGCGGGGAGCAGGCGGGCCGCGGCGGTACAGGCCAGGTTAAGCGCCCGCAGGGACAGCAGCATGGCCGCCCCGTAGAGCAGCAGTCCGGCGGCGTAAAACTGATATCCGAAATAACCGCGGCTCTGGTTGACGGCCAGGCTGACGGCCTGATAGGCCAGGGCGTGATAAAACCCCGGCTCGTCCGCCCCGGCGCGGTACAGCCCCGCCGCCAGCAGGATGCCGCCGGGCGCCGCCGCCAGCCCCGCCGCCAACGGAAGGCCCCAGCGGTAGAGGACGCCCCCCGCGCCGCTCAAAAGGGTGCCGGCCAGCACCAGCGTCAGCCCGCCCGCCGCTCTGGGGCAGCGGGAAACCGCGTTCTCCTCCATGGCTCCGGCCTCCTCTCAGCGCTCCACCATGTGCACGTTCACGTGGGGATAGGTCATCTCAATGCCCGCGTTGTCGAAGGCGGGCTTAAAGCCGTCCATCAGGTCGTAATACACCGTCCAGTAGTCGGTATTGGCGCACCACGCCCGCAGGACGTAGCCGACGGCGCTGTCGCCATAGCTGTCCACGTGGACCACGGGCGCCGGGTCGACCAGCACCAGGGGGTGGTCCGCCGCCATGCGGGAGAGCAGGGCCAGCACCTGCTCCGTCGGCGCGTCGTAGGAGGCGGAGACGGTGAGCTCCACCCGGCGGGTGGGCTGGGCGGAGAAGTTGGTGATGTTGGCGGACACAATGGTGCTGTTGGGCAGCTGGACCAGCTTGTTGTCCGGAGTGGTGAGCTTGGTGTAGAACATGCCGATCTCGGCCACGGTACCGGAGCAGCCTCCGGCGTCCACAAAGTCCCCCACCGCGAAGGGGTGGGAGGCCAGCAGCTGCATCCCGCCCGCCACGTTGGACAGGAAGTTTTGCAGCGCCAGGGAGAAGGCCAGCCCCACCACCGACAGCACCGCCACCAGAGACGTGACCTCAATGCCCAGGCAGCCCAGTACGATGATGGCGGCCACCGACCACAGCGCGCCCTTCAGCACGGTGCGCAGCAGGGTTTGGAGGGGCGGGTCCAGCTTGGAGCGGCCCAGGGCCCGCTCCAGCACGCGGGTGAGGATTTTGATGAGCACCAGGCTGATTACGACGGATAAAACCGCGCTGAAAATATTACTGGCCGTAATGTGCTCGATGCTGTTCCACAGGCTCTGCGTGGTCTCCTCGTCGGGGATGAGAGAGGTGAGGGTGATGGGGATAGGCATGGGTCCGCCTCCTCTTTGGTGTGTGAGATGTTTATTTTAGCACAGCCAGCCGCGGAGCGCAAGGTCACAGGCCCAGGACCGTGCCCGTCAGGGCGTTCCCCTCCACGCCGGTGATGCTCACGTCCGCCAGCCGGTTGTGAAGGGCTTCTCCTTGCGCCCGCACCAGGGCGTAGTGAGGGGTGTGGCCCTGCCACGCGCCGCCCTTTTCCTCCTCAAACAGCACGGGCAGAACCCTGCCCACCTGGCTGTCCAGCCAGCGCCGCTCCAGGGTCTCTCCCAGGGCGATGGCCCGGCGGGCGCGGGCCTCCTTCTCCGCCATGGGCACCTGGCCGGGCATGTCCGCCGCCGGGGTGCCGGGGCGGCGGGAGTAGGGGAACACGTGCATGGCGGTGAAGGCGCACCGCTCCACAAAGGCCAGGGTCTGGGCGAACTCCTCCTCGGTCTCGCCGGGGAAGCCGGTGATGAGGTCGGTGGTGATTCCAGGGTCGGGGAAGTAGTCCCTGAGTAATTGAACGCTCTCATAATACCAAGAGGTATCGTATTTCCGGTTCATGCGGGCCAGGGTGGCGTCGCAGCCCGATTGGAGGGACAGGTGGAAGTGAGGGCACAGGTTGGGCAGGGCGGCGCACCGGCGGCAGAAGTCCGCCGTGACGGTGCGCGGCTCCAGCGAGCCCAGGCGCACCCGCAGCTCCGGCGCGGCGGCGCACACCCCCTCCACCAGGCCGCCCAGCTCCGAGCCGTCCTTTCGATCCCGCCCCCAGGAGGAGATCTCAATGCCGGTGAGCACCACCTCCCGGTAGCCCTCCTGCGCCAGACGGCGGGCCTCCGCCACCGCCTCGGCCAGGGGCAGCGAGCGCACCGGCCCCCGGGCGTAGGGGATGATGCAGTAGGAGCAGAAATTGACGCAGCCGTCCTCCACCTTGAGCATGGCACGGGTGCGGCCCGACGCGCCCCCGGCGGGCAGGCGCTCGAAGTCCCGGCGAGCCAGGGCGCTGTCAACCGTTACCACTTGTCCCCGCCCGGCCTGGAGCAGCTCCTCCAGCTGGTCCAAAAAGGCCATGCGCCCCGCCGAGCCGGACACCAGGTCCGCCCCCAGCGCCGCAGCGGCCTGGGGGTCGGTCTGGGCGTAGCAGCCGCACACCGCCACGATCCCATCCGGCGCGCGCCTGCGGGCCCGGCGGATGATGTTGCGGCACTTTTTGTCGCTGACGGCGGTGACGGTGCAGGTGTTGACGATATAGGCGTCCGCCGGGCCGTCGAAGGGGACCAGGGCGTGGCCCCGGGCCAGCAGCTCCCGCTCCATGGCCTGGGTCTCCACCTGGTTCACCTTGCAGCCCAGGGTATAGATGGCGATGTTCATGTGGCAGCCTCTCCTTGGGGACGTTTTCCCGTCATTATACCATCCGGCGGGCGAAATAGCAATTTACTTTTGCACCCCGCCATGGTAAAATACCGGGGCAGACATAGAAAGGCGGCCTGATCCCATGAACCACAGCTTTTTCGCGTACATCTTTCGGATGCGCTACATCGCCCGCTGGGCGCTGATGCGCAACACCCGCACCGAGAACGTGGAGGAACACTCCTACGAGGTGGCGGTGCTGGCCCACGCCCTGGCGGTCATCGGCCGGGACGTGTTCCGCAAGGACCTGGACCCGGACAAGACCGCCGCCGCCGCGCTGTTCCACGACGCGCCGGAGATCATCACCGGTGACATGCCCACCCCTATCAAATACTACAACCCCTCCCTGAAGGACGCCTATAAGCAGGTGGAGGCGGCGGCTCAGGACAAGCTGCTGTCCATGCTGCCCCCCGAGCTGGTCCCCGCCTACGAGCCCCTGGTGCGGGAGAGCGACGGGCAGACCAGCCGCTACGTGAAGGCGGCGGACAAGCTGGCGGCGTGGCTCAAGTGCCAGGAGGAGCTGAAGGCGGGCAACAGCGAGTTCGGCCGCGCCGCGGACGAAACCATGGCCGCCCTGCGTTCCATGAATATGGAGGAAGTGGACTGGTTTATGGAGCGCATGGGCGGGACCTTCCGGCTCACCCTGGACGACCTGGGGTGAGGGCATGGAGCTGACGCTGATTCCCAACAGCGCGGAGCGGGCCATGGCCGTCATGCGGGAGGTGGCCGCCTGGGGCCGGGAGCGGGGGCTGCGGCTGTGGCCCGACGAGTGGCTCACCCCGGAGGAGCTGCTGACCGATGAGGCGGGGGCGGAAAACTTCTGCGTGGGCACGGTGGACGGAGAAACGGCCTGCGCCTTCATCCTCCAGTGGAGCGACCGGGAGTGGTGGCCCCAGGCAGAGCCGCTGGAAGCGGGGTACCTGCATAAGCTGTGCGTCCGGCGCAAATTCGCCCACCGGGGCATGACCGCCCGGGTGGTGGAGGCGGTCAAGGCCGAGTGCGCCCGCCGGGGCGTGGGCCGGCTGCGGCTGGACACCGGCGCGGAGGAGATACGGGTGCGGGACATCTACCTGGCCGCGGGGTTTGAGATTGTCAAAACCATTGAAAAAGACGGCAGGCCGTGGATGCTGCTGTATGAACTGGGCGTTTGAGGGAAGGAGGAGACATGGAAAAGGCATTGCTGGGCGTGGGCGCGGGGGTGTTCCCATACTCCGTCCTGGTTGCCCTGTGGCTGGGAGGCCGGACGGGAAACGGGAGCGTGGTGCTGCTGATCCCGGCGGCCCTCACCATCGGGCTGGTGTGCGCCGTGGTCATTCTGACCCTCAGCGGCTGGCGGCGGTGGGCGGGCCGGGAGGCGGCGCTGCTGTCCATGGCGGTGAAGCTGGCCCAGATCCCCGCCTATCTGGTGTTTTTCTGGGTGGGGCTGAGCGGGCTGGCGATGGTCCAGTTCGCCGCCGTCACCATGATCGTGTGGGTGCTGGACCTGTTCACCATCGGCATCAGCGGCCTGGCGGGGCTGGCGGCGGTGCTGCGGTGCAGGGCGGAGGGCAGGCTGACCACAAAGGCCGCCGTTTTGAACGGGACCTTGCAGTTTATCTTCTGCGCCGACGTGTTCAGCGCGGTTTGGGTATATCAAAAAAGTAAGGAGAAATGAGTATGAAAGCCATTGTCACCGTTATCGGCAGGGATCAGGTGGGCATTATCGCCGCCGTGTGCGCCCTGCTCAGCGAGAAAAACGTCAACGTGCTGGACATCAGCCAGACCGTCTTGCAGGAGTATTTCACCATGATTATGCTGGTGGATGCCTCCCAGACCACGGTGCCCTTCGCCCGGCTGCGGGAGGACCTGATGGAAGCGGGCAAGGAGCGGGGCTTGGACATCCGGGTTCAGAGAGAAGATATTTTCGATGCCATGCACAGGATCTGAGTGCTTCGCAGCATAACATAATCAAGGAGTCAACACCATGATTAACACCAACGACATTTTACAGACCATTCAGATGATCGACCACCAGCACCTGGACGTGCGCACCATCACCATGGGCGTCAACCTGCTGGACTGCTGCGACCCCGACCCCCACGCCGCCTGCCGGAAGATCTACGACAAGATCACCACCTCGGCGGAAAAGCTGGTGAAAACCGGTGAGGACATCGAGGCCGAGTTCGGTATTCCCATCGTCAACAAGCGCATTTCCGTTACCCCTATGGCCCTGGTGGCCGGGGCGTCCCGCACCGAGGACTACGTCCCCTTCGCCGCCGCCATGGACAAGGCGGCCAAGGCGGTGGGGGTGAACTTCATCGGCGGCTTCTCCGCCCTGGTTCAGAAGGGGATGACGGGGGCGGACAAAAAGCTCATCGCCGCCATCCCCGAGGCGCTGGCCGTCACCGACGTGGTGTGCTCCAGCGTCAATGTGGGCTCCACCAAGGCGGGTATCAACATGGATGCGGTGAGGCTCATGGGCGAGACCATCAAGGCCGCCGCCCAGCGCACCGCCGATAACGGCGGCTTTGGCTGCGCCAAGCTGGTGGTGTTCTGCAACGCGGTGGAGGACAACCCCTTTATGGCGGGCGCCTTCCACGGCGTGGGGGAGGCCGAGCGGGTCATCAACGTGGGCGTATCCGGCCCCGGGGTGGTCCACCACGCCCTCCAGCGGGTGAAGGGCCAGAGCTTCGACGTGGTGGCGGAGACCATCAAAAAGACCGCCTTCCAGGTGACCCGCATGGGCCAGCTGGTGGCACGGGAGGCCAGCACGCGGCTGGGCGTGCCCTTCGGCATTGTGGATCTGTCCCTGGCCCCCACCCCCGCCGTGGGAGACAGCGTGGCCCGCATCCTGGAGGAGATGGGCCTGGAGGTATGTGGCACCCACGGCACCACTGCCGCCCTGGCCCTGTTGAACGACGCGGTGAAGAAGGGGGGCGTGATGGCCAGCTCCTCCGTGGGCGGGCTGTCCGGGGCCTTCATCCCGGTGAGCGAGGACGAGGGCATGATCGCTGCCGCCCAGTCCGGGGCCCTCACTCTGGACAAGCTGGAGGCCATGACATGCGTGTGCTCGGTGGGGCTGGACATGATCGCCGTCCCCGGCGACACCACCGCCGCCACCCTGTCCGCCATTATCGCGGACGAGGCCGCCATCGGCATGGTGAACCAAAAGACCACCGCCGTGCGCCTCATCCCCGCCCCCGGAAAGAACGTGGGGGATGTGGTGGAGTTCGGCGGGCTGCTGGGCTCCGCGCCGGTGATGCCCTGCCACACCGGGAGCGCGGAGGACTTCGTGGCCCGGGGCGGGCGTATCCCCGCGCCGCTGCACAGCCTCAAAAATTAAGGAAAGCCCCCGCCCAAGGCGGGGGCTTTCGTTGCCCCGGAGCGTGCACCCGCGCCGCCGTTATCCCTCCCCGGTATAGGGAGGGATAAAAATGAAGCAAACAGAAACGTATCAGCTCAATCTCATCGAACCCAGCGACGTGTTTTCCCCAGACCCGCTCAACCAAAACATGGAGAGGGCGGAGGCCGCGCTGGAGGCCGCCCGGGCGGAGGCTAAGGCCGCGGACGATGCCCTGGACGCCCGGATCGCGGTGCTGGAGGCGCACAAGATCATCATCGGCGCCTACACCGGCAACGGCGTGCAGCTGCGGTTTGTGGACGTGGGATACGAGGTCCAGGCCGTATTTGTCCAATCGCGCGGCATGACTCCGCACTTTACGGTGAAGGACCACGAATGCTCCCCGGTGTTCTACGTGGAGGGCAGCGGCTTCCGGGTGGGAACCAACAACGTGCACACCCTGAACACAGAAGGCCGCCTCTATTACTACGTCGCCGTTGTGTGAACCGCGCAGAAAAGGCCCCCCGGAAAAATCCGGGGGGCCTTTTTTAGGTCTTTGCGTTCGTCTCAGCCGAAGCGATTAGGGAGTGGTCTCAGCAGCGGTGTTGGCGTTGACGAAGATGGTGCTCACAGTGATGCCGCTGCGCACGCAGGACACGGGCACACCGCCGTTATCGGTGAGGGAGCCAGCGTTGTTCAGGCTGGCCAGGTCGGTGATGCCGGGGAATACGCCCCTGTTCAGGTTCACGACCTTGGCCGCGCCCACGTTGTACAGATCGCTGGCAGCGGACAGCGGCTTCTCGTCAATGTAAGCGATCTGGCTGTTGGCGGTGGTAGCCGCGTACAGAGCCGGAGCGGTAGCGCCGGTATAATCGGTGCCGATGCTCACGTCAACGCCCGCAGTGTAGGTCAGGGTGTCGCCAACCATGGTCGGGGTCTCGTCGTAGTACTGACCGATCACGCCTTCGGCTTCCTTGGCGCTCAGCGGGCGCACGGAGTAGATGGGCTGGCCGTCCACGGTGGCCTTGCCGGTCGCTACCAGGTTGTAGAACACGTTGTCGTTGTTCTGCTCAATGACCCAGGCGGAGGAGTTGCCGTCGGCAATGTAGCCGTCAACCCAGTACTTGCCCTCGTTGCCGTCCTTGTCATACATGGTGAACCGGGTGATCTGATCGCCCTCCACCACGCTGATGGCGTCCAGGGTGTTGTCGCCCACGAAGCGCAGGGCGTTCTCCACGGTGCCGGTGAAGGTCAGGGCGTCCACGGGCAGGAACACGCTCTTGATCTCCCAGGCGCTGCCCATGTAGTCCTGAGCATAGTCCTGACGGCCGAAGCTGTAGTACACCATGCTGTACGGGAAGGTCTTGATGGCGGTGCCGGTAGCATCAACGTTGACACTGTGGGGATCGGTGCCGTCAGCGGCCAGCAGGTACTTGCGGGCGGTCAGCAGCTTGGAGGTGGCGGTGGTGACGTCGATCTTGACATCCTTGTAACCAGCGCGCAGCCCGGTCAGGCCCTTGTACTCCTTCACGGTTTGGTTGTCGGTACCGGCGCCGTCCACCACGTAGAAGGTGGTGTTGTTGGTCAGGAAGTACTCGATGCCAGCGATACCGCCGGGCACGGACACGGCGCCCAGGGTCTCGGCGTCCTTGTCAACAGTGAGCACGCCAGCGCCGAAGTTAGCGGCAGTGGCCTGGTAGAAGCCGGTGTACAGGGAGTCGTTCTTGTAGGTGTCGGGATCGGAGGCGTCGTAGGGACGGATGGCCTTCAGCTCGGTGCCGTCCAGAGCGTAGCCGATGTAGTAGCCCTTCATGTAGCCGGAAGTGGCGGCCACGGCGGCGCTGCTGTCGCGCTTGGGCAGCTCGGTCAGGTCATAAGTCACGGTGCTCAGGGTGGACTGAGAGTTGGTGGTACCGTCGTTCACCGTCATCTTGGTGACGTTGGTCTGCTGCTTCACTTCGCCGTTGGCGCCCACGTACACGAACGGATAGGCGAACGTGCTGGAGGCCACCTTGGTGGTGAAGTCAATGTAGGTGCCGTACACGAACCGGCCGGTGTCAACGGGAGTGGTCCAGTAGATGTAGTTGCCCTGCTCGTCCAGGGTGAAGGTGTAGTCGCGGCCCTCTTCCAGCTGCTTCTGGTAGGTGCCGTCGGCCTGGATGGCCACGCCCTCCATCTGAGTGGTGAAGGTGGCGTCAACGGCCTCAGCGAACACGGACTGATGCAGCACGGCGGTGGTGCCGTCGGCCTTCTGAACGGTCAGGTCCTGGTTCTTCGGGTCGATGTAGAGCACCTTATAGGTCTGATGGATGGTGTTCTCGCTCAGCTGATAGTAGTAGGTGGAAACCTCATCGACAGCGCCCGGATTGAAGCCGAAGGGGAGGGGGGCGTTGCCGTCGTTCCAGTCAGGACCGATGTCCAGCACGGGCTTGCCGCCGCCGGTAACATTGCCAGTGTAAGGAGTGTTGCTAACAGCGGTGGGACGGCTCAGGTAGCCGGGAGCGGTGCCGGTGATCTGGATAGCGGCCACCTTGGTGTTCAGCGCGGTGTTGGGGCTGTTGCGCAGGTTCTGCTGGGCCATCACGGCGTACTGCTCGTTGTTGGAGGACTTGACAGTATCCCACGTGTCGAAGTAGATGTTAGCCTGACTGTCGGCAATGGGGCTGATGTTGCCGTTATACACGCCCACGGTGTAGGGGGCGGTGGTGTTGTTGATCTGGGTGATCTTGGTGAAGGTCATATCCAGGGGGATCACCACGTCCAGAGCCTTGTCGGCGCTGTTGGAGATCAGCAGGTACAGACCCCAGTTGTCATTGCCGAGGTTGGCATCGGTATGATCGTGGGTGCCCTCGTTCTTGTTGTTCTTCAGCACGGGGCTCTGAGTGATGGCGTTGGTGTACTCGTTCGGCTTGATGGGGCCGAAGGAGTAGTTGTTGTAAGCCACGTTATCCAGAGTGCCGTCGCCGTCGATGTCGAGGGTGCGCAGCTTGAAGCCGGGAGCCTTCCAGTTGTTGGACGCGTTGGCGGACCAGCTGTTGGTAGCCTGAGCGCCCAGAGCGGTGGTGGTTCCCACGGAGCCCAGCTCGTGCTGAGCGGCGGTCTCGCTGTTGACGCTCACCACGGCGGTGTTGACGACCTTGTCGAAGTAGGCATAGGTGGTCAGGTTGGTGGTGAACTGAGCGGTGCCGTTCACGCCGGTACCAACGGTCTCGTACTGGCTGCTGCGGTCGTCGTACCACACCTTGACGGC
The DNA here is from genome assembly GCA_949841355.1 of uncultured Oscillospiraceae bacterium. Taxonomy (GTDB): domain Bacteria; phylum Bacillota; class Clostridia; order Oscillospirales; family Oscillospiraceae; genus Enterenecus. The sequence goes on along the minus strand of CATKZP010000016.1, from coordinate 20,520 downwards.
GTGGTTGAACATGCGCAGGTCAGTGGAGATCTTGAAGGAACGGGTGACGTTCAGGGGCAGGGGGTTGGTGGTGTCGCTCTCGTACACGTAGGCGCTGCCGTAGTAGGGAGCGTCGGCGGTGCCGTCCTCATCATGATCGAACACATCAGTGGGAGCCTTGCGGATGGTCATGGTGTCGTCGATGGTGGTGACGAAAGCGGTCTGCTGAGTGCTGAGGATACCATTAATAATGTTAGTGGGAGCGTCCGGATCGTCAGGATTCCAGATACCGGATAGGTCGGCCGCGGTCCGGGCGGAGTTCAGGGAGAAGCCGATCTTGGTGGTGCCCTTGTCCTCGCCGGTGACCTCGTTGCCGACGACGACGCCGGTGTTGTGGGTCAGACCGAAGATCTTGTAGCCCAGGGTGGGATTCAGCTTAGAGCCGACCACGCCGCCCTCCATGCCGGTGTTCTGGTAGCCGAAGGCCAGGGTGTACTGCACCATGGGCACATAAGCGGCAGTGTTGAACAGCAGGGAGGCGACCACGTCACGGCGGGCAGCCAGATGCAGGGTGCCGCCATAGATGGTGGTGTCAACATCCTTCAGGATGCCCAGGGTCTTGGAGGTGGAATTCACCTCGATGCGCCAGGTGGGGCCGGTGAACTCGTCGTTCTTGTCGTAGCCCACAGCGCGCAGGATCATCGCCAGAGCCTCGTAACCAGTCACGTTCTCACGGGGGTTAAAGGTGGTGGTAGTGGTGCCCTTGATGATCTTAGCGTTGTGCAGGTAGCCCACGTAACCAGCATACCAGGCGTTGGGAGCAACGTCGGTAAAGGGATGCTGGGTGGTGTAGAGGCCGGCCTGGCTGTCGGTCACGTCGCCGGTGACCAGACGGTAGATGATAGCCGCAACCTCAGCGCGGGTGATGCTGCTGCCGGGACGGAAGGTGGGGGCCTCAGCGTCGCCCTGGAACACCTTCATGCCGGTCAGAACATCGACCGCTTCCTCAAACGCAGGAGTGACGCCAGCGACGTCGCTGTACTGCGTGCCGGTGGTGGTGGCGTTGGCGGTCAGCATCAGAGAGAACGCCATAACCATCGCCAGAACCAGCGCGAGGAACTTCTTCAAGTTTCTCATAGGAATTGTTTCCTCCTTTATATATTTGCCAGAAATTCGGAACTTTTTTTGGCGGTCTTGCGTGGGACAGGATAAGCCATCCCGTTTATGGGCGAAACGGCATTGTTTTTCATCTAAATGTGAAAAAATCATAATTTTTTAAGCGTATTTTACAGGAGAATTGATCCCGTGGGCGAGTGGGACATACATTAAAATAAATAAAAAAGACGCGCCGCCAAGCGCAGGGGGTGCACCCGTATGGGCAACGCAAGGCTTTGTTACAGTTGTGTTACAGTTGAGCTTGACCCATTGACTTGAGGATTGGGCGTTGCTATAATGACCTCAGCCTGAAGGGAGGAGCTTGACGGCGGACGGGATGGCTTATCCTATCTCTTCCATAAATGCTGAAAAGCTCCGAATTTCTGGCAAATATATAAAGGAGGAAACAATTCCTATGAGAAACTTGAAGAAGTTCCTCGCGCTGGCTCTGGCGATGGTTATGGCGTTTTCCCTGATGGTGACCGCCAACGCCGCCACCACCGGCACGCAGTACAGCGACGTCGCTGGCGTCACTCCTGCGTTTGAGGAAGCGGTCGATGTTCTGACCGGCATGAAGGTGTTCCAGGGCGACGCTGAGGCCCCCACCTTCCGTCCCGGCAGCAGCATCACCCGCGCTGAGGTTGCGGCTATCATCTACCGTCTGGTCACCGGCGACGTGACCGACAGCCAGGCCGGCCTCTACACCACCCGGCACCCCTACACCGACGTGGCTGCCGATGCCTGGTATGCCGGTTATGTTGGCTACCTGCACAACGCCAAGATCATCAAGGGCACCACTACCACCACCTTTAACCCCCGTGATAACGTGACTGGTTACGAGGCTCTGGCGATGATCCTGCGCGCTGTGGGCTACGACAAGAACGATGAGTTCACCGGCTCCACCTGGCGCATTGAGGTGAACTCCATCTCCAAGACCCTGGGCATCCTGAATGATGTTGACACCACCATCTATGGCGGCACCCTGCATCTGGCTGCCCGCCGTGACGTGGTCGCCTCCCTGCTGTTCAACACTGCCGCTTATGTGCCCATGGTGAAGTACACCCTGGCCTTCGGCTATCAGGACACCGGCATGGAGGGCGGCGTGGTCGGCTCCACCAAGAACCCGACCCTGGGCTACAAGATCTTCGGTCTGACCCACAACACCGGCGTCGTCGTCGGCAACGAGGTCACCGGCGAGGCCGCCGGCACCACCAAGATCGGCTTCTCCCTGAACTCCCAGATCGCTGGTTCCAACATCTCCATCGAGGTGGACAATAACGGTGCGGTTATCGGCGCCTCTGACAACCAGACCCGGTTCCTGACCGCCATCGACGACGGCATGAACATCCGCACCAACAAGGGCAGCGCCTACGTGTACGAGAGCGACACCACCAACGCCCTGCCTGAGAACGTGACCCGTTCCTTCAAGTTCTCCACTGACCTGCGCATGTTCAACCACGCCGTCAAGGTGTGGTACGACAACCGCAGCAGCCAGTACGAGACCGTGGGCGACATCGACGGCAATACCGGCACCGCTCAGTTCAGCACCAACCTGACCACCTACGCCTACTTCGACAAGGTCGTCAACACCGCCGTGGTGAGCCTGGAGGATACCGCCGATCTGGGTGCGCTGGCCGCTATGGGCAACCTGGGCGCGGCGGCCACCAACAACTGGAATTCCAACCGGACCAACAACTGGAAGGCTCCCGGCTTTACCCTGCGCAACAACGGCACTGATTACCTGACTTACTTCAACTACTCCTTCGGCCCCATTTCTCCCGCGAACTATGGGTCCGACCCCACTAGCAGCGCTTCCGCCGACAGCCCCGTGCTGAAGAACGACGAGACTGATGAGTGGAACCTGTACCTGCTGATCTCCAACAGCGCCAACAAGGCCCTGGACGTGGTTATCCCCCTGGATATGACCATGACCCAGATCGTGCAGGCCAACAACACCACCAGCCCCTTCAGCGTGGGCGTGCTGGCCGCCAATGAGGCCGGCGCCACTACCGCTGGCGCGAATCAGTACTTCGGCGTGGCGGCTGACGACGGCAAGACCAACGTTGCCGGCACCACCACCAACTACGTCTCCCTGGCTCAGGCCAACCTGAAGAACAGCCCGAAGCTCGACCTGGGCACCAAGGTGGCCGCCATTGAGATCACCGGCACCGCGGGCGGCAACGCTTACGGCCGCATCGGCAAGACCGTGGCCGATCCCGACTGGGGCTTCGCTTGGCCGCAGAATCCGCTGACCTCCACCTACTACTATCAGCTGACCGAGAACACCCTGCACCGCACCGCCACCGTCATCAAGGTTGACTACGCCAGCCAGGACGTGACCCTGAGCGACGGCACCGTGCTGCACCAGTCCGTGTTCGCTGAGGCCACTGACGCGACCTTCACCACCCAGATTGAGGGCTCCAACACTGTGACCAGCAACCAGGGCACCTTCCTGCAGGCCGGCCGCGACTACACCTTCACTCTGGACGAGCAGGGCAACTACATCTACTGGACCACCGCTTCCAACACCGCGAAGTTCGTCTACGGCACCTACATCGACTTCACCACCAAGACCGCTTCCAGCACCTTCGATTACCCGCTGGTCTACGTGGGCACCGATGGCAAGATGGGCCAGGAGAACATCGTTAAGGTGACCGACGCCAACGTGACTACTCCGGTCGACCTGAGTGGCGGCGTGGGCATGGGCTACAGCACTTACAACGCGCTCCAGCTGCCCAAGCGCGACAACAACAACGCCGCTGCTACCGCTGGCTATGAGAAGGGCCGCTATGTGGGCTACGCTCTGGACAGCAACGGCAACCTGGTGGCCGTGACCGACACCAACAGCCAGGATACCGGCTACCTGATGGCTGACACCACCAACTTCGGCGCCAATCCCATTGAGATCACCTCTCTGGATGTGTCCATCACCGCCAAGGCTGTGGACTCCGCCAACAAGCTGTACCTGACCAACAACACCCAGTTCTACCTGGTGGACGGCGCTGGTACCGACAACCAGAAGGTCACCGCCTACAAGGGCCTGGCCGAGCTGATGGCCGGTATGGATTCCGTTACCATCGACGGCAAGAACGACATCACCAGCAGGTTCCTGGCTCCCGTTGAGGATCCCTACAAGATGATCTACTACCAGGCGGGCATCTTCGAGTACGCGCAGAACTATGATCCCAGCGCTCTGGAGATCAAGACTGTGTTCATCCCCGCCGCCTGCGTGGACTTCAACAAGAGCATCGACGACAGCCTGGTGTTCATTGGCGACAGCAACTCCACCATGGTTACCGCCATTAACGCTCACGCCACCCAGTACACCATGTACAAGGACGGCGTCGCGGGCGACTACTGGATCGCCGGTTGGGAGAGCGAGGCCAACACCGCCGCCAATGCCATTGATACCAACGGCAACAACGTGTTCTACCGCCTGGTGGACACCGGCAAGACCGCCGCTGACGGCAAGCCCATCTACACCATCCGCAAGGTGGCCGATACTCAGGCCGCTGCCAGCCAGATCGTCATTGGTAAGTACTACAACGGCACCACGGCTGCCAATGGTGATATCACCACCAGCACTGAGTGGACCCTGGATCCGGGCGCTGCCGCGCTGACCGATTGGGCCAAGTACTACGCCACCACTTACAGCAGCCAGGTGGGCTACATCACCTGCGACGCGAACACCGACGACCTGTATAACGTGGGCAATGCCACGGTGAAGAACCTGAACACTCGCACCTATCCCGGCATCAACGACACTCTGACCGCCCTGAACAACGCCAGCTCTCTGGTGAACAACGTGGGCGTGCCCGTGTCCTGCGTGCTGAACACCGCTGACACCAACGCCCGCACCGTGTCCGTCATCTACGTCAACGCTCCCAATCCCTAATAGGACACAGGCTGAGACCTAGCTGAACGAACCAAAGCAAAAAAGGCCCCCCGGGAATTCCCGGGGGGCCTTTTTGCGCGCTCACAGCACGGCGATGTAATAGTAAGTGTAGCTGCTGACGTTGAGATGCTGTCCATAGGTTTTGAAGCCGCCGTCCACGATTTCCAGCTCCATGTTTCCCATCTGTCCCGGAGTGGGCAGACCAGGGAAAGCAAGGCCGTCCGTTCCGTCGATCACGTTGGTGTGGACGTACACCAGTTTCGGCGTGAAGCCCAGACTGATGACCCGGCGGTAGGTTCCGTCGCCGGTGTAGCTGCCCGTCACCAGTTTACGCGCCTCCAGCACCGCAATCCGCCGCTCCAGCGCGCTGTCGGCGGACTGCCGCGCGGCGGCCTCGGCGGTGAATTGCGCCTCTGTTTTCTCCATGTTCTGGTTGAGCGGCTCCGGGGAAAATACGTCGCTGGGTTCGATGAGGTTGAACTGATATTTTTCTGTTTGCTGCATTTTTTATCCCTCCCTGACGGGGAGGGATAATCATGGCGCAGATGCACGTCCCGGAGCAACGAAAGCCGCGCCCTGTCGCGCCCTGTTGGATTGCCTATTGAGAAACGGACGGCGGTATGCTATAATCAAAGGTACTGCACATGACGAGGAGACGTGAGAGACTATGAAATTAGGCATCGTAGCTTTTTGCCGATTTCAGTTCTTCGCTCAAATCTCTACGAAATACCACAAAGCCTGATGGCTCAAGGGGTTCGGGACTTGACTAGTCCATGTACTCTTATGTTTCAATACGAATTGCCACGCAAAAATGTGGCGGAAATGTGGCGGGTATTTTGCCACAGGAGAGACCCTGCAACAAACGGATGAACAGAAACACCGGGCACTCCAATGTGAGTACCCGGTGTTTTGTGTTCAGTTCATAGCTGTGCTTTCCACTTCTTCAAGGGTCAACCCTGTAGCTGCTGCAATTTGGTCATGAGGCATATCCATAGCCAAAAGTTTTTTTGCGATAGATAATGCCGCACTCTTGGCTCCGTTATCCCACGATGTAGCCATATCCGACTGATAATCAGTTTGGAACTTCCTGCGGCTGCGGAATCTGGCCCGTTCCACCTCATCCTGACTGATACTCATTAAAAGATTTCCGGCCATTTGAAGCACCTCCTCCGATTCAATGACCTCGTTTACTTTCTCACGATGTGTTTGGTCCGGCGCGTATTGAAGGAACAGAGACCACTTATCCAAGTCTGTCATCTCGCTGACTGGTTTATCCAGTAATGCGTTGAGCTTCGATAATTCTACAAAGACAAGTTGGATTGCGTCACACAGCAATTCTCCCGTTGCGTCATGCCGCAGAGAGAAGGAGTTTACATAGTCTGGCTGGTCAGGAAAGATCGTGTAGGAACAAAATGTGATTTGATACGTCCGGGCCAATCTGTCATACCGCCGCACACCCTTCGAGGGCTGGGACGAGTGCAGATCAGTCAGATAATAGACACTCTTTCCCTTCAAGTTATTATGCTGCCCACCCATGTCCTCCTGCATACGGCTGGCTTGCATTTCCATATTCACCTGCGAGCCATCATCAATTTTGCAGTTGACATCGAACCGCTCTGCCTTTTCTTCTGTATCCCCTGGTGCCAGCTCGTTGGGAAGAAGAACCACATCTACAACAGTACGCCCAATGATGCTTGAAATCAAATTCATCAATGCTTGTTTGGCCTCTGGATGGGTCAGAATCAGTTTGAATACTCGGTCATCGGACGGTGGCAATATATCCGCTTCCATTGGCAGCAGTCCCATAGGGCAACCCCCTAGCAAATTTAGTTCTGGTATTAGTATAACACGACTCAGCTAACATTTCCACTACAATTTTATTTGTAGCGTTCCCAATATCTCGCCCAAACGTCGCATGAGCCTACCCTCAAACGATATATTCTACATATACAAGAAGCCCAAGGCACACCCACGCCCTGGGCTTCAACTATTTTGGGGGGCTATGAATATGACCACAAAGAAAAAGATCGCTAGAGAAACCCTGCTATCGGCTGCTCATCCGCCCACGGACACAAGGTGCATACAGAAAATGTTGTATAAAATGTTTCTCAAAAATACGACAATTTTCGATGGATAAAAGACATCGTTTCTTCACTGGAAATATACCAAAATGGTCTGTTATACTGCGGCATAGGAGGCGATATAATGACGAAAATTGACTTTGACAACATAAACGATGCCATTGTTTATGATATCTTCCAAGTCGAGGGCAACGAGGGCGAGGCCCTAAACGACATCTATTTGGAGTTGTTCGAGCTGTTGGGCCGGGACGCCATGCTCAAAATATATACTCATTTCCACGGTGACAAAATCGACTGCCCCATGCGGCTGTACCGCCCGGAGTTTATCGCTGATCTCGCCAAGACAGAAACAGACAGACGGGAACGGGCTAAGATCGCCAGAGCCGGAGGCTATTCCGCACGGGTTATAGAGAATTTGTTAAATAAGCGGCGTAAAGAGAACGAAGGCGTGGGTGAAACAGAATAGTGCGGCTTTGTGCCGCACTATTCCGAGTGCTTCAATTTCTTGATATGGATAGACTGCTTCATTCCAGGCAATGGTTTGTCAATGTTTGATAGTTCAAGTCAGTCATCTTCAAGTAATTTTGAAGCTGGAATCTGGAGCACAGCCGCCATTTTGAACAGCGTTTCCAATGATACGCCTCTGGTTGTGCCAGTCCCCTCCACTTGAGCAAGGAAATTGACGCTTTTGTTGATTTTCTCGGCAAATACTTCCTGCGTGTAACCGGCTTTCTTCCGGTAGTAAGCAATCTTTAGGCCAAGTATCCTGTACTTTTCTGGAAATTCGGTTTGCATACAACACCACTCCTTGATAGTATGCTACCAATTCTCCAATACAATTAAAATTTCTATAAAAGAAATAATTATTTACTTCAAGTAAATTATTTGATATAATGGCAGGATGAAGCGTGAGAAAACTCCTTTTCTGCTTAGGAGGGATGCCATGCCAACCTGTTTCTTCATCGGGCATCGTGAGGCATTGGATAGCCTGTTGCCTCAACTATCTGCTGCGGTAGAGCATCATATCACAGAACTTGGCGTAACTGATTTTGTCGTAGGAAGTTACGGATGGTTTGATTCAATGGCGGCCAGGACTGTCAGGGCAGCTAAAAAGCACCACCCGGAGGTGACGCTTACATTATTATTACACTATCATCCGTATGATCGACCGATTCCAACCCCGGATGGGTTTGACAGTACGTTTTACCCGCCAGGGATGGAAACTGTACCGAAACGGGCCGCTATCGTCAGGGCTAATCGCTACATGGTGGAGCATAGCGACTATCTGATTTCCTATGCGTGGCATCCGGCCAGCAATGCGAGAGAATTAACAGAATACGCTAAGAAACGTGAAAAGAAAGGGCTTATCCAGGTTACAGAATTATCAAGGGAATCCTAAAGGCATATCATCTGAATAAAAAGGGAGGAAAAACATTGTTCTGCCATAAATGCGGAACGCAGATAGCCGAAGGAGCGGCTTTCTGCCACAAGTGCGGTACAAAGGTTGTGTATGCGGACACCTTCCAACAGCCCATAGACGCCACTGTACAAACCATAGAGTCTCAGATCGAAATGGCCCAAGAAATATCTGCCGTGCCTGTCCAAGCAGATACAGCAGTAAACGGTGAGAATGACTTTAGAAGGTTCCTGGACAGCCATGTCCAAGCGACCACAGCATACCTGTCAGCCGAGGAACTGCTCAACAGCCACGTTCCGCAGAGATTTGTGTGGGTCTGTTTTGGTGTCCCGGCGGTGCTGTCTATCATAGGGCTTTTGCGTTCCTTTTCGCCCATGGATTTAATAGCCGCACCAGCATTTACACTACTAGTGGGATATATGGCAGCGTGCTTATTTGATTTCATCTTCACGGCTCGCATTACTTTACAAACTTCCAAGAATGCAACCAAATTCAGCGAGAACTTGGATACGGATGACTTGCTCGCTTTCTTAAACAGGCAGTTAGCGTATTTACAGCCGTGGTTCCATGAGTGGTGGTATATAAGAAGAGCAGGTATAGGTGTTGGCGGTACAATCGCCGCATCAGCCATAAATGCGGCGGCAGAACGTGCAAACGAGATTACTATAGGCACCGGATTTGGAGCAAAGCAAAAATGCTTTGTCCAAATCTATATCAAGAACGATGTTACTGCTTCAAACGCTGGATATTCCCTTGGCGCATCGAGCAGAGCTTTTGCTATGTGGCCTGCAAAATACGCCTGCATTGTTAAGACGGCTCCCATATTGCAAGCAGCTATGGAATATTATCTGCGAAGCGACAAACAAAATTGAAGGGAGAAAAGATGATGTTCTGTCCTAAATGTGGCACCAAGGCGTTAGATGACGCCGAGTTCTGCCAGAAGTGCGGCGCAAAGCTAATTGCTGATACTCCTGTGGGGCAATCAGCGTCCGCACATCCTGCCAGTTCTGCTCAGGTACCAACCCAAACTCCGAGGAGTGGTTTTGAAAAGAAGAAGTCGAAACTGCCCATTATCCTCGGTGTGGTAGCGGCTCTTATCATTGTCCTTGTTATTATAGCAGTCATTGGGAGCAAGGTTGGTTCAAATCCTTCTACGGACAATTCTCAGCCCCCCGCTGGCTATCTGACCTACACAAATACGGAGGAAGGAATTTCCTTCCAATATCCCGATACTCTACAGGAAGGTTCTCTATCTGAAGCCGGAACATATTTTACTGATGACAGCATGACCATGATTGTGTATCTTTTGGCGCGTACAGTTAATGGCGGGCAAACGCCAATTCTTGACATCCGCAAAGTGCCAGCCACACAGTCGGTGATGGATGAAGTATTCTCTGCCACGTTGTCAAATGTTGCTCCAGAGGGAAACATGATAGTCACTGAAATCGACGATGGTTCTATAGGGGATATTCCATACCGAAAATTCACTCTTGCAACTAAAGCAAATGATGGAAGCGATATTACGATTCAAAGATATGTCTACTTTGTTAATTCATTTCAATATCAAATCGAATTTTCCGGGTACACAGATGACATGGAGAGCAATGAGATCAAAAGCTTTATTGATGACCTCATGGACAGCTATACTATCAGGACGGATTCATCGGTGGCACCCTCAAACGGCACACCTGCGGCGGAAGATCAACTGCTTTTCCAAGGAACCCCCATACAAGACATAATGGGAGCGCATTCAAGCGATATTATCGCACTCTTCGGGGAACCTGCAATGTACACTGAAAATTATGAATTGGATTATAGTCCCATGGAAATGGGGATGTACTTTGAACTCTCAGATGGTGACATAGTCGATAGAGTTAGCTCTCTCCCATCCCATTTTACATATAATGGGGAAAGTCTGGCTCAAAACTTCGATGCACTTGTTGCTATCCTTGGAGAAAACTATACCGACATGGGTGGCACAATGTACACATGGGAAGTGTTCTGGAACTATGGAGATTATCAAATTTATTTCTCTTTCTCAAGGGATTCGGACGATGATAAGCCGTACAGTATTGACGTTATGAAGTCCGATTCGGAAACTCCCGTTGATGATGACGATTACAGTTGGGTGCCAGGGGATATTGATGATTCTCTACTCAGAGATCAGGCGTTGGTTGGCCGTTGGAGATCATATGATGGCGGATCGGTTGAATTTGACGAATATGGGAATGCCGCTGTGAGCTTTAGGCCCAATGCAAGTATACTACCTCCCGACTACATCACTTGGGAAGCTTCTAATGGGCAAATAGTCCTTTCATCTCGCTTTAGCGATACGTACAGATGGGAGCTTTCAGAGCGTGGTTCGAAGCAATACCTTACCTTATCCACTCTAACTAGCACAATATACGCCCGTTCAGAATCGGACACATCCTTAGTCGGCACATGGGATGAGATTGGGGATGGATATAGAAATACGGATGCTCTTGTTTTATATGCGGACGGGACTGGTACAATAAATAAGGTTGTATCATCTGCTACTTGGGCGCGTGAAATAATTCCTATTACTTGGTGGACAGATGATACAAATTTCAACTATGAGTGGACAACACGGAGCGCGTATGATTACACGGTATCTGGGGATATACTTACCATTTATTTCTCTAATGGCAGTCAGATATATACCAAAGTTGGAAATTGATGATTAAATGGAGTAGCAAGGGTGCGGTCAAGCCGCACCCTTGCTGTTCTACGTCGGAGGTGGCATCACTGAAAGAATTGATCTATCGCATAAAACCGTCATGCACCAAGTGCCCCTATACGCTGGGGCTGGTACACACACTGGTCAATCCCTGCCCTCAGTGCAAGTCGGAAGGGTATCGGGCGTATAAGCGGTTCAAGCAATCCGCAAACAAGAACCAATCAGCCAGCAATAATCCTTAATGCACTTTATAAATCGTCATGGATGTTACTTGAAAACGATCATAAACATCGCATCACGCTCCGTTTCAGCGATATATTCTACTGGTGACATCAAAGGAAACGGAGTGATTTGTATTGTCCAAGAAAAAGGTGCTCAAAAAGATCCTGCTGGTGCTCTCTGTACTGGTGACAACAGTACAGAGTCTGGAGGGAAAGGAGAAATCCATCCTCGCCGAGTTCGATGACGAGACTGAATAAGCGCCAGCAATAGAGGGCTTTCCGTGCGGGAAGTCCTCTGTTTGTCATCCAAGCCCCAATCAAAATCTGTTAGGAGGTACAATTATGCCCGCAAATGTTGAAACCATGTTCTATGTCCGTGAGAAACCCTGGCATGGCCTTGGCACCGAGGTACAGGAGGCCCCCATGTCCATCGACGCCCTGATTCTTGCTGGTCTGGATTGGGAGGTCATTCAGAAGAACGTCTATACGCAGGACGGCTCCCTGATCCCCGGTTACAAGGTCAATCTCCGCAGCACCGACAACGCCGCCCTGGGTATCGTCTCTGACCGCTACAAAGTGGTGCAGAACGAGGACGCTTTCCAGTTCACCGATGATCTGCTGGGTGCTGGCGTGACCTATGAAACTGCCGGGGCTTTGCAGGGTGGCCGCAAGGTCTGGATGCTGGCCCGGATGCCCCACCGCTACATCATCGCCGGGGACGAGATCGCGCCCTACCTGGTGGTGATGAACTCCCACGATGGCAGCTCTGGTATCAAGGTTGCCATGACCCCCATCCGGGTGGTCTGTCAGAACACCCTCAACCTGGCCTTAAACAGTGCCAAGCGCATCTGGACCACCAAGCACACCGAGAATGTCATGTTCCGTGTCCATGAGGCCGAGGAAACCCTTGGTTTGGCCGAGAAGTACATGGGCGAGTTGGGCCGTGGCATTGATGCCCTGTCCAGAATCAAGCTGACCGACAAGAAGGTGATGGAGTTCATGCAGGAGTTCTTCCCGACCACCGCTGACCTGCCCGATGTTCAGCGCAAGAACAACCTTCGTCTGATGGAGGAGATGAAGCGGCGGTATTGGGATGCTCCCGACCTGTCCAATATGGACAAGAGCGGCTACCGTTTCATCAACGCCGTCAGCGACTTCGCCACCCATGCTGACCCCATCCGCAGGACGAAAAACTACGATGAAAACCTGTTCCTCCGTACTGTGGAGGGCAACCCCATGATCGACCGGGCCTACAAGATGGCACTGGCGGCGGCGTGATGTGCTGCATCAAGTAGGGAACGCATGGCCATTTGGCTGTGCGCTCCTTATCTTATTTTAGTGAAAGCGAGGTTATCATATGCCTGCAAAAGTTCTTGTTTCCACCGAGAATATGCCCTATGAGGAATGGCTTGAATACCGCAGGTTGGGTATCGGCGGATCGGATGCCTCCGTGGTCTGCGGGATCAACCGCTACAAGTCTCCTGTGGAACTGTGGCTAGATAAGACAGGCCAACTCCCACCCCAGGAGGCCGGAGAAGCGGCCTATTGGGGGACGCAGTTGGAACCCTTCGTGCGCTCCGAGTTCACCAAGCGTACCGGGATTGAGGTCAAGCAGGTGAAGGAGTTGCTGCAAAGCGAGGAATACCCCTTCATGCTGGCGAATCTGGACGGTATCTGTGAAGTCCCTGATGTTGGCATCTGCATTTTCGAGGCCAAGACCGCTTCGGCTTACAAGGCTGACGAATGGGAAGATACCATCCCTGACGAGTATATGCTCCAGATTCAGCACTACATGGCGGTCACTGGATATGCTGGGACGTACATTGCGGTGCTGATCGGCGGCAACACCTTCAAATGGCGGTTCGTGGAACGTGACGAGGAATTGATTTCTATACTCGTGGAGCTGGAAACTGCCTTCTGGAATCATGTGCAGGACGGTACACCCCCGCCGCTGGATGGCTCCGATGCCTCCGCCAAGTTCCTGTCTGAGCAGTTCCCCAGCAGCACACCCAAGTCCCACATCACCCTGCCCGACACCGCCGCTGATTTGCTGGTTCAGTACGATGAAGCCTGTGAGCAGTTGGAGATCGTCACCGAGCGGAAGCAGAAGGCCGAAAATCTCTTGAAAGAGATGATGGGTGATAATGAGGTGGGAACTGCCGGAGGCCGCATCGTTACTTGGAAAAGCGTGTCTCAGAAACGGCTTGACAGCAAGACCTTGAAGGCCGAACACCCTGTTCTCTGCAAAAAGTACACCAATACCACATCATATCGCCGCTTTACAATTAAGGCGGCAAGCTGAATGGAGGTTTATTATGGACAACACAAAACTGAAAGGCCGCATCAGCGGCAAGGTACAGGAGTTGCAGCAGCCCACCGAAAATCAGAACATCACTGTTACCTCTGCGCCGGAAACCTCTCTGGCCCCGGTGGAGTCCAGCTATCTGGCTCTGAGCAACAACGCCCTTGACATCATCAGGGCGAATCTGAAAAGCCAGCCCCTGACCCTCGACCTTTTCGACATTGTGAAATCCCCATCTGGCGGCTCCACCGTGTTTGAGGTTCCTGGGCTGACTGGAAACGAGGCTGCTATGGAGCTGACGGGCATTGTGCTGGACTACACCACGCCGAGGGCCTATTGGGATACCCCTGATCCGGTGGAGGGTACGCCGCCTGTCTGCATGAGCCAGAACAGCATCATTTCCCACGATGGGAAGTCCTGCGCCATGTGCCCCTATAACGATTTCGGTTCCAAGGATGGAGACAGCAATGCCAAGGCATGTAAGGAATCGGTTCTGCTGTTCCTGCTGCGGCCCAATAGCATCATCCCTCTTCTGGTGCGTGTCCCTGTGACCAGCAAGCCCCGGTTCCTGAAATATTCCACCCGGCTCCTGAGTACCCTGACGCCGATCTCCAGCGTGGTCACAAAGATCACCTTGGAGAAGGCCACCAGCAAACAGGGGAAACCCTACGCCTTATTCAACTTCCAGACGGTCGGCACTCTCAGCCCGGAGGAAGCTGCTCAGGCGAAGTTGTTCGGACAGCAGTTCATGGAGATCGTGAACGCCGCCCAGTTGGTTCCCGATTTGGCCGAGGCCAGCTAAGATAAAACACGCTGCGATGGCTCGGTGTCCCTGCCTTACGGTGGGGATGCCGGGTCACTTGCTTTTGGAATCAGGAGGTATCACTATGAACTATGGTGAAATGAAACAGATTTTCCAAGAACTGAAACGTACTTCTCCAAAGGATGATTTGACCGCGCACATCATTTTTACAGAAGGCAGCTTTACGAAGGAATATCCCCTGTTGAGCCGTACCTACCGTGTCAGCAGCGACAACAAGGCGTTCTGGCCCCATATGTTCAGCAAATCTATCTTTGCTGGCTGCTTGGATGGAACCGATCAGGGTGTTCGGCTGGATTGGTACATGGCTGAGGAAGGCAACGCTGACGGGTGGAAGGTCGAGGACTGTTACATTTTGGAGCAGATGCGGGATGTAGCTGCTATCCCCCATTTGACCCGGACGGAGCAGGAGGATGGAACGGTCTGCTATTTCTTCGGTGATACCTGTATCCGGGTTCGTGAATCCCATGAGGACGGGAAGATTCGTCTGGAGCCTGTGGCCGGAGATCAGACAGCCTGCGGTGAGTGGGTGGAACTGCCCATTGACCGGGTACACGGCTACTGCATCTTACTGGAGCGGTATCTCAACAGGGAGGTGTGATAATGCGTACTTTGGTAGTTGAGCCAGAACACAGGCGGAGGTACGGGAGATCGACGGTTCCTTGGAGGCCATGCAGAACATCGTAGGCGGATTGATTCAACCCATCTACCTCGATGATTCCGTGGCTCTGATCTGCAACGACGAGGGCAAGTTGATGAACCTGACGGCAAACCGTGGGTTGAGGAACAGCGACGGCCAGATATATGACATCGTGTGTGGCACGTTCTTCCTGTGTGGTGCCCCGCCGGACTGTGACCACTTCACCAGCCTGACCCCGGAACAGATCGAACGGTATCGGAAACAGTTCTACACCCCGGAGATGTTTTGGGGGATGGATGGCCGTATCGTCTGTCTGCCGCTGGAGACCGATTAAATAAGCCTGTCTTTGAGGGAACCCCTGTAACTCTTGGGATTCCCTCTCATTTTATCAATGAATGGAGTTGACGAGTAATGAGGGCCTTACATCCCATGACAAACGAGGAACGGGAGTTTGCGGAACAACGCCACGGCCTGGTAATCGACTTCCTCCGTTGTAAACGTCTCCCGATGAACGAGTTCTACGATGTCGTGATCTTCGGCTATCTCTCCGCTGTGCAGCAGTATTTTCGTAACCCTCCGGCTGGCGTAGAGTTCAAGGCGATGGCGTTCCGTGCTATGAAAGACGCCGTTCTCCGGGATGGTGAGTACCATGCCCGTTCCAAACGCTGCGGCTACACCGTAAGCCTGGATACCGAGGGACGCCACAGTACCATCCCTGACCAAAAGCAGGACGTTGAACGACAGACCGAGCGCAAGGCCCTTCTGGAACAGGCGGCAACGGTAGCCACACCACGGGAGAGCAAGATCATCAATCTGCTGATCGACGGCTTTGCGCTCCATGAGGCCGCACAGCTCTTGAAGATACCGAGAGCCGCCGCCGTGAACTACATGGATGACTTCTGCTGTCGGGCCAGAGCCGCCATCGGCTGAATTGGAAGGGCTGAGCGAGATCAGTGTGCGGGGATTGTTCCAGCGTTTTCCGATTGACTGCAAAAGAGAACGAAAGCTTTCATAGCGTTTATCCCTATGCGATGCAGGAAACCGAAAAACGCTGGAACAATCCCCGCGCGATGGTCGAGCCAGCCCTTCCCCGAAAATTTTACAGGGGGTTCAGATCATGAGGGTAAAAGCGTACATTCACAGCCTGAAAGACCATAAACACAATCGTCATGTGTTGGGCGAGGCTGAGATCATCAAGCAGATCGGCGACAACCTCTATCTGGCCGAGGTCAACGGCGTTCGGTGTACGGCCATCTTCAACTTCTTCACCGGAGCCTATTATGTTGACGATGTGTATGGCGTCCAGGAGGTCACTCATGCGTAGGCTGACGGACGGGGATCTGGCTGACATCAGGGGCCAGACCATTCAAGGCTATCGTGTTGTAGCGGCGAAGATCAGGCAAGGGGCGTTCGTTGACAGTGACCATTGCGGCGTTATGTTGGGCAAAAACACCAGAGAAGAATATGTGACTTGGGAATTTTACCTGAAAGACGACGAATCGGTGTCGGTCTACCGGGGCCACTACATAGCGGACCGAGAGGAGGCCATCCGGGATTATAACGCCCGAGGTGTGGAGGGTTCTCAAAAATTCCATGTGACAGTCACGGAGACATTTCAGGCGACCATCGAAATCGAGGCGGACAGCAGCCAGAAAGCCGAGCAGATCGTGTCCGCCGACTGGAGAAAACGGGAGTTTGTCCTTGGGCCGGAGTGCTTTGCCGGGGTGGAGTTCGAGGTCGTACCCACGGCAGTACATCTTTAACTTGAAAACCGCCAAAATTGAACTGTGAAGAACCCTTCGGGGAGAATTTACATTTGAAGATAGGAAGGAGAATATCACCATGGACAACAAAAACAGCGTAACTTACAGTCCCTTCTACGGCTGCACCATCGTCGCTACGGGTAAACTGGAGCACTTCACCCGTGACGGCATCAACAGCAAGATTGCCAGCCTCGGGGCCACCGCCGGCAGCTCTGTGACCCGTAAGACCAGCTACGTTATCTGCGGGGAGAAGCCCGGCAGCAAGCTCACCAAGGCCCGGGAGCTGGGCATCCCCGTTCTGACTGAGCAGGAGTTTCTTTCTATGATCCCCGCATGAGTTCTCCGACACAGAAAGGGGCGATAATATGCAGCGATTCAATATCAACTGGACCGCAAAGGCCCTGGTGAATCAGATGGAAAAGGGCAAGGTCAACTACGACAACGCCGTGCAACGCAGCCTTGTTTGGGATGAGGACAAAAAATCCCTTCTGATCCACAGTATGATCTACGGCTACGCAATTCCCGCCATGTACTTTACCCGTGACGAGAACGGCATCTATGACAGCCTGGATGGAAAGCAGCGGTCAAATACCATCAGCGAATTTCTCCATGATGAATTTGCGCTGTCCGCCGACACCCCTGCCGTTGTGGATGAAAACGGGGGCATGGAGGACATCAGCGGAATGTACTTCTCCCAGTTGCCGGAGTGGGTGCAGGACAAAATCAAGGACTATAACCTGACCATCTACTACTATGAGGATATGACGGAGCAGGAGGTCCGAGAGTTCTTCCGCAGGCTGAACAACGGCAAGCCTTTGAGCGCCATTGAGCTGACCCGTGCCAATGTTCCCAGCTTGGCGATTTTCCAGCAGCTTGCCAAACACAGGGCAATTCAGTTCGTAGTCTCGGAGGCTGGCAGAAAACGGTTCACCGATGAAATGATCGCCATGCAGCTCTACCAGCTTTCCACAGAGGAATATCCCGACTTCTCCACCAAGCCCTTCCGGGAGTGGGCCAGCAAGGTTGAGGTTGACAGTGAAGTGCTGGACACGATCAGCTCCGGGCTTGATGCTTATTCGGTGTTTGCAAAGAGCCTGATTGATGTCAACAACAAGGTCCTCCGCACTGCCAAGGGCAGAACGCACTTCATCAGTTGTGCCTATTACTGCTGTCTGGCGGTTGAGCGTGGTGTGAGCCAGGATGAAATCAACCGCACCCTGACTGAGTTCTTCAGCGGGCATCCCTCCATATCGCCAGAGTACAATCACACGGTATCCGCTGGCAGCGCAAAACCTGCTTCGGTGCAGACACGGCGGGATGTGATGCGGTCTTTGCTTCCGGCGACCGATGAGGTGGAGGAAGCTGACCAGGAAAAAGTTTGTTTTGATGAGGAAGAAGGTGCCGATGGCCCCACAACTCCATCCAGCACAGGTGGCGATTACAGTCCCGCCCATCCGTGGGATGCACCAGGAATGAGTACGTCTGATTTCATTTAGGCCGTACCGTTAGGGTACACCCAAATGGTACGGTAGAAAAGTGTCCCATTAGAGTTGGTTTTCGGGTTTTGGTACGTTCCAGACCGAAAGCCGATCCTAATGGGACTTTTTCGCTTGTGTATCTTCTAAGAAGATTGGATATGAAGATACTATTGTATATGGCGATAATGACAGGTCAGATGCGGATACTATAAAGGACGAGTGCGTCAAGATTGCCACAGAAGCCCTTAACAAGATGAACAGCTCCACCCGTATTGAGGGGATTCCGGTCATGCTGACTTATTACGATAATATGGATTCAAACGATTTGGATGTAGATAACTAGAGAAAGGGTCTGCCGCACAAGGGGCAGACCCTTTATAATTGACATTCTACCTTCTATGAAATATAATTCTGTGTGCTAAAGAAGCACTTGTAAACACTACTCGCATAAACCGGCAATATTTGTCCTCTCCGGAACGTCTTCTGTGTTGGAGCTTACTTCATTGTAAGGCATGCGACATCGGTGTCGCATGGTGCGAATAGCCACGATAGTAAGCGATAGTGAGAAAGGAGAACATACCATGCAGTCTGAGCCCCAAAACAAAGATGATCTCAACAAGGAGTGGGCCAACTTTTTTGCTCTCCAGTGCAAACGAGTTTCAGACCCCGCTGGATTTAGTCTTAAGCAATACAGGGACGAATTGATTCCCGTCATTAGAAAGATATTGCAATATAAAGGAATAGACATCAAAAATCTTACTTACAAGGATGATGTAATAAATTATCAGACGATTAAGAACGAACAGATTCAGGGATTTCCAGGCGGTTCTATGTCTTTGGAAGAA
The DNA here is from genome assembly GCA_949841355.1 of uncultured Oscillospiraceae bacterium. Lineage (GTDB taxonomy): Bacteria > Bacillota > Clostridia > Oscillospirales > Oscillospiraceae > Enterenecus. Next base: position 1,226 of record CATKZP010000016.1, on the reverse strand, counting down.
TTCATTGAAAGATTTCTGCTGGACAGGAATAATGGCTGCTATTATATTAGCCTATATGAGATGGGAAATCCTGTTGAATTTCCCAAATCGTCCGACTATAGCGATGAATCCGTTGCAGACGACATAGCATGCTTACTCTATCCTTCTGCGGATGGAGCAGATCAGCATGAGCATGTAATTGCGATTCTAAATACATTTGGCAGGAAAGGCGGCCTTAACGAACGTATCAAAAAGTATCTGAAACTGGATTTAGATTCATTTAATAAGCCCGATTTGCGAAGCAGACGTGAACGCTGTAAAATACTTCACTTCTTTTATCTGCTGGAACATAAAAGCTATGATAAGAAAAATGTGCTTAAGCTACTTGACAATCCATCAATGGAGAATGTGGACAATACATTTTTAGGCTGGCAGACTCATAACGGGAAAATTGTGAGAACCGTAAAAGAATCCCTGGGGAAAGAACTTTCTTTAGAGGAAAAAGATCGAGTTTATTCAACCATTGCGAATATATCCCTTGCATGGGATAACATCTTAGACAACGTACGGCTCCTTCTGGACTTTTTATATGACTATGGATTTGACTACAACTCAGTAGAACCGCTTCAACTGCCCATACCTACTTTTGAAAGTGATGAAGGTAATCGGGAGAACACTTATCAATACCCCGTTGAAAGGCTGTATTTAACCATATCTCAGAGGGAGTATTTGGGCAACTTGCTTGACATCGCTTTTGTAAACGATATTCAAAACGGCAATAACTACGATGTTCCCCCTGAACTTGTCGAGGAAATGAAATCTCTCCGCCATACATATGTAGATTTTAATGATGCTGAAAAATACATCGATGATAATGCCCTGAGATTATCCCGCTATGTCTATCTTGGAAGAGAGACAACAAGGGCAGATGTTCAGCGCATATGCACATATACACACAAACTTCAAAAGCTTCTGAATTTTTGCTATCGAGCAAATTGCCGAATAGATATACGAGAGATTTCAGATGAACTTCAAATTGTGTCTTTCTTACAGGCGTTGATATTGGACAATCAGAGTGAAAAGTTTGACTATACTTATTATGGCTATCAAAATCAGTATAAAAAAATGATGTCCGTACAGTCTGCTCCCAGAGGCGATAAACATGTGCCTGATGCACTACTGGTCTATTGGGTTCGGAAAGTTACTGAGCGTTGGTATGCAATTGTCGGTAAATATGTTGTCCGGGT
>CATKZP010000015.1 GCA_949841355.1 uncultured Oscillospiraceae bacterium | reverse complement strand
GCGCTGGTGGACGAGACCAGCTGCGTGGCCTGCGGATGCTGCGTCAAGGTCTGCCCGCTGTCCGCCATTCAGGTCCGAAAGGGCGTGGCGGCGCGGGTGGACGGGGCAAAATGCGTGGGGTGCGGGAAATGCGTCAAGGAGTGCCCGGCCAGCGTGATCGCGCTTCAGGAGGTGGCGGAATGAAAAAGCACTGGTATGACTACCTGTGGATCGTGTCGCTGAGCTATCTGATCCTGGGCTTCTTCAACATCCTGTTCGCCTGGCTGGGCCTGCTGTGCTTCTTCATTCCCCTCATCATCGCCGTCGCCGGGGGAAGCAAAGCCTATTGTAACCGCTACTGCGGGCGGGGCCAGCTCTTTGCCCTGGTGGGCGGACGGTTCGGGCTGTCCCGGAAAAAGGACGTCCCCCGGTGGATGAAGAGCAAAGCCTTCCGCTACGGCTTCCTGGCGTTCTTTTTCACCATGTTCTTCCTGATGCTGTGGAACACCTATCTGGTCTTTGTCGGAGCCCGGGACCTCTCCCAGGCGGTCACTCTGCTGTGGACCTTCAAGCTGCCCTGGCACTGGGCCTATCGCGGCACTCTGTTCCACCCCGGCGTGGCCCAATTCGCCTTCGGCTTTTACAGCGTTATGCTCACCTCCACGGTGCTGGGCTTTGTCACCATGCTGCTGTTCAAGCCCCGCTCCTGGTGCGTGTACTGCCCCATGGGCACCATGACCCAGCTCATCTGCAAGGCGAAAAACGGCAGATCCGTCAGCGACCCATAACAAAAAAGCCTGCGCCCAGGCGCAGGACACGAGGAAAGGCAGTGAATTCCATGAAAATCGTCATTGTGGGCGGCGTGGCCGGCGGGGCCACCGCGGCAGCCCGTATCCGCCGGCTGGACGAATCCGCCCAGGTGGTGGTATTCGAGCGGTCCGGCCATGTCTCCTATGCCAACTGCGGCCTGCCCTACTATATCGGCGGGGTCATCCAGGACCCGGCGGAGCTCACCCTCCAAACTCCCGAGAGCTTTTGGCGGCGGTTCCGCATTGATATGCGGGTGCGTCATGAGGTGCTGGCCATCCACCCGGAGAAAAAAACCGTGTCCGTCCGCAGTCTGGACAGCGGAGAGGAGTTTGAGGAGCGCTACGACAAGCTGCTGCTCTCCCCCGGCGCCCAGCCCACCCAGCCCCAGGTGCCCGGCGTGGGGCTGGAGCGGCTGTTCACCCTGCGCACGGTGGAGGACACCCTGCGCATCCGCCGGTTTGTGGAGCAGGCGCGGCCCCGCTCAGCGGTGCTGGCCGGAGGCGGCTTCATCGGGCTGGAAATGGCGGAAAACCTCCGGGATCTGGGGCTGGATGTCACCATCGTCCAGCGGCCGCAGCAGCTGATGAACCCCTTCGACCCTGAAATGGCCTCCTTCATCCACGGCAAAATGCGCCAGCGGGGGGTGAAGCTCCTCCTGGGCCGCACGGTGGAGGGCTTTGAGGACGCGGGAAGCCGGGTGCGGGCGCTCCTGAAGGGAGAGGAGCCGCTGCAAGCGGACATGGTGGTGCTGGCCATCGGCGTCACCCCGGACTCCCAGCTGGCCCGGGACGCCGGGCTGGCCCTGGGCATCAAGGGCAGCATCCTGGTCAATGACCGGATGGAAACCTCCGCGCCGGACATATACGCCGTGGGCGACGCGGTCCAGGTCAAGCACTCCGTCACCGGGGAGGACACCCTCATCTCCCTGGCGGGGCCCGCCAACCGGCAGGGCCGCATCGCCGCAGACAATATCTGCGGCGGCGACAGCCGCTACCCCGGCTCCCAGGGCTCCTCCGTCCTCAAGGTGTTCGACATGACCGCCGCCGTCACCGGCATCAACGAGCGCTCGGCCAGGCGGGCGGGTATCCGCTGGGATAAGGTCTACCTCTCCCCCGCCAACCACGCCGGGTATTACCCCGGCGGGCGGATGATGACCATGAAGGTGCTCTTTGATCCCGATACCCTGCGCCTGCTGGGGGCGCAGATCGTGGGCTTCGAGGGGGTGGACAAACGCATCGACGTGCTGGCCACCGCCATCCGGGCGGGCATGTCCGCCCTGGACCTGGCGGAGCTGGACCTGGCCTACGCGCCCCCCTACTCCTCCGCCAAGGACCCGGTGAACATGGCGGGCTTTATGATGGAGAACCTGTCCCGCGGACTGGTGAAGCAGTTCCACTGGGATCAGGCGGACGCCCTGCCCCGGGACGGCAGCGCCCTGCTGCTGGACGTGCGCACCCCCATGGAATACCAGCGGGGCCACTTGGACGGCTTCGTCAATATCCCCGTGGACGAGCTGCGGGAGCGCCTGGGAGAGCTGCCCCAGGGCAAGCCGGTGTATCTGGTGTGCCAGAGCGCCCTGCGCAGCTATCTGGCCTGCCGCGTGCTGGCACAGGAGGGCTTTGACTGCTCCCACCTGGCCGGGGGCTACCGCCTCTACGAGAGCGTCATGCTGGACCGGGCCGCGGCGGAGCGGTCCCTCCCCTGCGGCATGGAGCCATGACAAAACAGCCCGCCCGTTCTGCTTGAACGGGCGGGCTGTCTCACTTTTGTCCGCACAGCGCTTTGAGCTTGCTCACATCGGTGAGCTCCACGCTCCCCCGGACCAGGCGCACCATGCCCTCTCCCTGAAAATAGCGCAGCATCCGGGTGACCACCTCCCGGGCGGTGCCCAGGTGGGCGGCGATCCGCTCATGGGTCAGGGGCAGCAGGTCCGACTCCTCCAAGGCGCTCTCCTGGAGCAGAAACTGGGCCAGCCGCTGGTCGAAGCTGCGCCACATGATCTGCTCCATCAGCCACATCACCTCGGAGAAGCGGCTCCCCATCAGGTCGTTGGTGTAGTTGGCCACGGCGGTGGACTGCTCCATCAGCCCCCGGTAGACCTCGGCGGGCACCACCCACAGCGCGGTGTCCCGCTCCGCCTCCACCGTGACGTCGAACTGGATGCTGCGCATCATGCACGAGGCGGAGAACAGGCACACGTCCCCCTCCACCAGCCGGTAGATGGTGACCTCCCGCCCCTCCTCCGAGAGGATATAGGCCCGCAGCTGGCCCTGGCGGACAATGAGCAGGCCGGTGCAGTCCTGCCCGCCCGCATGGAGCAGCGCGCCCTTTTTGACCTGTTTTTCCCTCGTCGATCTGTGCAGCGCCTCCTGCTGGGCGGCGGTGAGCTTATTCCAGACGGGAAAGCAGTGTTCCAGCTCCATGGACGACCCCTCCCTCACTTCATTAGAGTATAGAGGAATTCCCTCTGCATGTCAATTATTTTTATTGACATATGCCGCAAACGCGCTATAATGAACCTATCGCTGCCCGTCGAATGGAGGGGATTCCGCCGTGTCCAGGCCGAAAAAGTGCAGAAGAGTGTGCCAATACCCGGGCACGCTGGAGTTTTCCCCCGCCAACGCCACCGCCCAGCTCCCCCCCGTCGTCCTGACGGTGGACGAGTACGAAACCATCCGCCTCATCGACCGGGAAGGCCTCTCCCAGGAGCAGTGCGCCCGGTTCATGGGCATCGCCCGGACCACCGTGCAGCAGATTTACGCCGCCGCCCGGGAAAAGCTAGCCCGCTTCCTGGTGGACGGGCGCCCCCTGCGCATCGAAGGGGGCGATTTCAGGCTGTGCGGCGGAGAGCAGGGCTGCGGCGGCTGCTTCAAGCGGCGCTATCAACAGCAATACGCGGAATCGAAAGGAGAACATACCATGCGCATCGCAGTGACCTATGAGGATGGCCAGATTTTTCAGCACTTCGGCCACACCCGGCAGTTTAAAATCTATGATGTGGAGCAGGGCGTCGTCACCTCCTCCCAGGTGGTGGACACCAGCGGCAGCGGCCACGGCGCGCTGGCGGGGGTGCTGAGCGCCCTGGGCGCCGACGCGCTGATCTGCGGCGGCATCGGCGGAGGAGCGCAGGCTGCGCTGGCTGCGGCGGGCATCCGCCTGTATGGCGGCGTCTCCGGCAGCGCGGACCAGGCGGCCCAGGCCCTGGCCTGCGGCGCGCTCAGCTACGACCCCAACGTCATGTGCAGCCACCATGGAGAGCACCATCACAGCGGGGAGTGCGGCAGCCACGGCTGCGGCGAACACCACTGCGGCGGATGAGCCCGCCGGACTTCACGCGGCACAGCATCAGCCACACAGCGGCCAGCCCGAGAATGGGCTGGCCGCTGTGTGGCTTTTTGAGAGGGTAAAATAGTTTAAATCAGTACTCGTAGTCGGGGTAATAGGTATCCATATGGGTCTGGGCGTTGTCGGGGCCGATGGCGGTGCCGCCGCAGCGGATGATGGGGTCCACGTTCTTCCCTTCCAGGATGTCATAGGCGGCCTGAACGGTAAACGCGCCCATATCAAAGGGGGCCTGGTCCATAGTGTACCTGATGCTGCGGCCCTTGATGATGGAGGCGATGGCGTCGGGGGTGCCGTCGATGGCCACGATGTCGATATCGCTCAGGCTTGCGGCTTCAATGGCCTGCTGGGCGCCCAGGGCGGTGGGGTCGTTCAGCGCCCAGACGATGTCGATGTCCTGGGTGGACTGGAGGATGTTCTCCATGGTGGTCATGGCCGTCTCGCGGTTGGCGTAGCAGGGCTGGCTGGCCACGATGTTCACGCCCTCGTACTTCTTGCACACGTCGGTGGCGGTCCCGGCGCGGTCGGCGTTCATCTGGGTGGCGGGCGTGCCCTCCAGAATGACCACGTTGGCCTTGTAGTCATGGTCGGCCAGGATCTGCTCCATCACGTCCTCAGAGGCCTTGACATTATCAATACCGATGAAGCAGCGCTGCTTGCCGCTCTCCTCAAAGCCGGGAATCAGGGTATTGAACACGATAACGGGAATTCCCTTCTCCTCCGCCTTGAGCAGGGTGTCCACGATGGCGGTGGAGTCAATGGCGGCCACACAGATGGCGTCGATTCCGGAGGCAATGGCGTCCTCCAGCATGCTCATCTGGCCGGCCGAGTCGGTGTAGCTGGCGGGAGAATACTCTACGAACTCAACGCCCAGCTCCTTGGCCTTGTCGGAGCACCCCTGGCCCACATAGCGCCAGAACATGCTGGAGCTGTCCTTGAAAAACACGCCGATGCGGTAGGACTTCCCCTCGGGGGTATCGGACTGGGCCGGAGGGGCGGACGAATCGCTCACGGGCACTTTGGACTCGCCGGGCGTACCCGCGCAGGCGGCCAGAGTGAACGCCATGCAGAGCGCCAAGAGCAGGCTGATACTTTTTTTCATTGTTTTACCTCCTAAATAGATTGCAGTCCTTCACTTCCATCTATAACCATACTGGCCGGCACGCTGCCCCCGGTCAATACAATTACCGGTTCCTGCGGTTACTGAAATAGTCCACCAAGACGGCGAGAATGATGATCGCGCCGTTGATAAAGCCCTGCCAGTCCGAGGAAATGTTCATCAGGTTCATCCCATTGGTGAGCAGGCTCAAGATGATGGCGCCAGCCACCACGCCGCCCAGATTCGCGATGCCGCCGTTGAAGGACACCCCGCCGATAGCGGCCGCCGCGATGGCGTTCAGGTGGAATTCGGTGCCGATCTGGGCTTCCGCCGTCCCCAGGCGGCCAATATACATCAGCCCGGCCATGGCTGCGATGGCGCTGGTCAGCACAAAGCCCAGAATGACCGTCTGGTTGGATTTAATCCCGGAAAAGCGGGCGGCCTCCGCGTTCGCCCCCACCACGTAGAGCCTGCGTCCCGCCGGCATCTTTTTCAGGATGAACACCGACAAAAGCGTAACCAGCGCAGCGATGATGATGGGTACGGGGATCTTCCCCACAAAGCCGGAACCCAAAAACATCACCGACCGGTGGAGGTTGGTCACCACGCTGCCCTCCATGTGGGAGTAAATCGTGCCCCGCAGGATATTGCTCATGCCGTAGGTCACCAGCAGGGCGGGCAGACGGAGGTAGGCGATGAGCGCGCCGTTAACCGCGCCGATGATAACACCGATGCCAATGGCCAGCGCAAAGCCGAATATGATGCTCCCCAGGCTCCGGCTCTCCCGCAGAAACGGCGCAGCCAGACAGGAGGAGATGGCCACGGTGGCGCCCAGGGACATATCCGCTCCTCTCCCCAGGATCATGGCGAAGCTCATGCCCACGGCCATGACCAGCAGGAAGGAGGACTGGCGCAGCACGCTGACCACGTTGGACAGCGACAGGAAATTGTCGGTGGCAAAGGTCATGGCCGCACACAGGATCAGGAGAATGATATAGGGCGTATAGCGCGCCAGCACGGTCCAGCTGAACTTTTTCCTATCCACAGGCCCGTTCCCCCTTTCTGCGGTTGTAGACGTCAAAGGTCAGAATCAAAATCAGCACGCAGCCGATCACCGTAAGCTGCTCAATGATGCGCACGCCCATCAGGTTCATGCCGTTGCGCAGGATGGATATAGCCAGCGCGCCCAGATAGGCGCCCCAGATGCTGCCCTGTCCGCCCGACAGCGCCGTGCCGCCCAGCACCGCAGCGCAGATGGCGTCCAGCTCCAGTCCCGCGCCCTGGGTGGGGTTGGCCGCGCTCAGGCGCGAGGAGTAGATCACACCCGCCAGCCCGGCCAAACTGCCGCCGATGAGATAGACCGACATCTTGATCCACCGGGCGTCGATGCCGGCGGTCATGGCCGCGTCCTCCTTGCCGCCCACGGCGTACAGGACGGTGCCGTATTTGCGGTATTTCAGCAGCCAGAAGAAGAACGCATAAAGGGCCAGCGAGAGGATGGCGGGCAGCGGAATGATGCCAATGGTGATGTCATTGAACGCCTTGAGCACCGGGTCGGACACGCTGAGGGTACCGTTGTTGATGACAAGGGCAATGCTCTTGGCGATGTTCATGGTGGCCAGGGTGATGATGAACGGCGGGATGGTCGTATAGCCCGCCAGCACGCCGTTCAGCGCGCCCACCGCCGTACCCGAGAGGACCGCGCCCATCACCGCCAGCGCCAGCGGCGTTCCGGCGTTGAGCAGCAGGCCCAGCACAATGCCGGACATGCTGACGATGGACCCCAGGGACAGGTCGATCTGGTGGGTCAGGATGGCCAGAAACGCGCAAATAGCCAGCGTGCACAGGGTGGCCGACTGACGGAACACATTCATGATGTTGTTGACCGTCACATAGTTCCCCTTCAGGAGGATCGAATAGAGGATCACAAACAAGATGATCCCGTAGATCGCGCCCGTCTTGGGCAGGCGCAGCTTGTATTTTTTCATGTCTGGCTCCCCCCTGACGCGTAGTGCATGATCTCCTCCTGCGTCGCCCCCTCGCCGGGAAGCTCGGCCACAACCTCGCCTAAATGCATCACATAAATACGGTCCGCAATCACCAGAATCTCCGGCAGGTCGGAGGAGATGACCAGAATCGAATTGCCCTCCTTGGCCAGGCCGTCGATCAGGCGGTAGATCTCATCCCGGGCGCCTACGTCAATCCCCCGGGTTGGCTCGTCAAAGATCAGGATGTCCGACTGCGTAAACAGCCACTTGCCCAAAACCACCTTCTGCTGGTTGCCGCCCGAGAGATTCACCACCCGCTGGCGCATACTGGGGCAGACGATGTTCAGCCGGTCGATATAGGTTTGGGTGACTCTCTGCTCCTCCTTCAGATTCATGACGCCCAGCCTGGCGATCTTCCCCAGCGCCGCCTGCGTCACATTTTGATAGATGGGCAGCAGCAGGGACAGGCCGAATTCCTTGCGGCTCTCCGGAAGCAGGCCCAAGCCCTTGCGGACGCTCAGCGGAGGAGTGGTTTTTTTGATCCGCTCTCCCTTGATATAGACCTCGCCGGAGTCCATCTTATCAATGCCGTAGATGGCGTGGGCCAGTTCCGTCCGTCCGGCTCCCACCAGTCCCGCCAGCGCCACGATCTCTCCCCTGTGGACCTTGATGGAGGCGTTTTTCACCGCCCTCCCGCTGGAGAGATTGCGCACCTCCAGCGCCACCTCATCCGTGGCGGTGTTCACGGTTCGAACCCGGTCGCGGGAGACGTCCCTGCCCACCATCATCCGCACCATCTCGTCCATGGAAATGCTCCCCAAGTCCTCCGTCCCAATGGTGCAGCCGTCCCGGAGCACGGTAACCCGGTCTCCCACCACCTTCAGCTCCTGGAGGCGGTGAGAGATGTAGATGATGGATACTCCATTGGCGGTGAGCTCCTTGATTGTCTGGAACAGAATCTCAATCTCACTTTCGCTCAGCGCGGCGGTGGGCTCGTCCATGATAAGGATTCTGGCGTTCTGGGACAGCGCTTTGGCAATCTCCACCAGCTGCTGCTGCGCCACCCCAAGAGCTGCCACCTCCACATCGGCGGAGATATTGGAGCGGAGGAAATCCAGCCGTTCCTGGGCGTCCGCCCGCATTTTGGCTCTGTCGATATTGCCGCTTTTCAGCAGCGGCTCCCGCCCCAGAAATATGTTCTGCGCCGCCGTCAGGTGGGGCACCAGATTGAACTCCTGATAGATGATGGCAATACCCAGTTCCTGGGCAGTCTTGGTGTTGTGGATGGTCACCTTTTCCCCGTTGAGGTAGATGTTCCCGCTGTCACAGGAGTACAGGCCGGACAGAATCTTCATCAGCGTGGATTTCCCTGCGCCGTTTTCCCCCAGCAGAACATGGACTTCCCCCTCCAGAAGGTCGAAGCTGACATCGCTGAGCGCCTTCACGCCGGGAAAGGTCTTGTTTATCTTTTCAACCCGTAGAATCTCTTTTCGCTGCACCGAAACACCCGCTTTCTCCAAAATACGGTGCTGACGCATGGATGACGCCAGTTGCAATAACAGTTCAATTTTGACTCATATTTTCTCGATTTTTCGATTCAAAATACACAAAACGTTGCGATGTTTTCGCTTTAAACCTCGTAATCAAAGCCGGCCCTGTCGTAGACATACTGCTGGTCCCAATCCCGAATTTTCCGGTGCTCATCATCGGCCATATAGCGCATCAGCGCCTCTTTGCCGGTAAATTCCGCGTAAAGCATCAGATCATGGTATCCAGGGTCCCCCTTGGCGTCGCAGCGGCGGATCAGAATGGACTCCAGCCCCGGAATCTGACCGATCAGGCTCTGAAAGCGGCGGTTCAGCTCGGCCACCAGCGCCTGTTTTCCGTATGCCTCGGCCGCTTCAGTGTACCGCCACAAAATATGGTGGCAGATCATAGTATTTCCTCCTTTTTCTTTAGTACTTAATTACGATCTTCTTGCAGGGCACCCGCTTTTCCAGCATATCGAACGCGTCCAGAATGTCATCGAACGGGATCACATGAGAGACAAAATCCTCGGGCCGCAGCGCCCCGGCCTGCACCCAGTTCATCACCTGGCTGTGGGCGTCCCCCTCATTTTTCTTGATGGGAAACTGGGAAAAGCGCAGGTGCCAATTGTAGGGCGCTTGGCTCCAGTCCAGCTGCATCCCCAGCATCGGACTGATGCCGTAAACGCAGATCTGCCCGTTGTCCTTGATGAGGCGCATCCCCTCTTGGATCACCGCGTTGAGGCCCACCGCATCCACCACGTGGTCCACCCCGCCGGGAACGATGCGCCGCACCGCGCTGACCACATCCTCCCTGGAACCGTCGATGAAATAATCCGCCTGCTGTTTTTCAGCATCGGCCCTCTTTTGAGGCTGGATATCGGTGACGATCACCGGCCCCAGTCCCAGGAGCTTGCACATCCGAGCAAAGCTCAGCCCCACGGGGCCCGCGCCATAAATGACGACGCTCTCCCCTGCCCGGAACCCAAACCCTCTGATCGCGGCCAGCACCTCCCGGAAGGTCAGGCACATATTGCCGTAAACAGGGTCGATATTCTTCGGAAACAGCCGCTGGGTATAATATCCGTCCCAAAAACCGGGCGTCCCGGGGCCGCAGCCCAGCTCGGCCATGGCCTGCCAATCACGGGCCATGGTGTATTCGGCATAGGCGCACCAGCCGTTGTGATAACCTGCATAGCAGTCGTTTTCGTCCTTGCCCTCCATGAAGGGGAGTGTAACCCAGTCTCCCAGCTTCCACTGCTTGACCTTCCTGCCCACCGCCACCACTTCACCGATGGCCTCGTGCCCCAGCAGGAGAGGATACTGATTCATCCCTTTGAACGTTCCATGGATGATCTTCATATCCGTCCCGTTACATACGCCGCAGCTCAGCGTCCGCGTGATGACGCAATCGTCCTGAAGGGTCGGATCAGGAACTTTTACCACCTTCAAGGTGTGTCCTTCCATAACCGCAAGCGCTCTCATTTCTCTCCATCCTTTCTTAAAACTCTAGGCTATTCCCACAGCGAGACGATATTCGCCTGCGCAAAGCAGCTGCTTCATGCTGCCCAGGCAGACGCGTCTCTCATCCTGGTCCATCCCATTCCCTCCGCTTCGTTTTCTCTGTTCTTGCTCGCTATGACATCGTTTTTATAAAATGCTACACCCCAGATCAGTTTTTGTCAATAGGCGCTTCGCAATATATACAAATTTCGTGCAACTTCCACGAGTATTTTGTCTGTTTTTCGTTGTTGTGCTGAATTTTTACTTTTTCTTCCCATGTTCTTGACATATAAAAACGTTTCGATTATTCTTGGGATATCTACCAGCTCTCATCACTAAACTTTGGAGGTATTGATTCTATGGAAACCAACATGAAGGGTAAAAAAGTTCTGATTACCGGCTCAACCAAGGGCATCGGCAGGGGCTGCGCCGACATCTTTGCCAAAGAGGGCTCCCATGTCTTTGTCACCGGGCGGAAACAGGAGGACTGCGACCGGGTCGCCGCCAAGATTCAGCAGCTGTGTCCCGAGGCTAAGGTGGCGGGCGTCGCCGCGGACCTGCGGATCACAGAGGATGTGGAGCGCCTCTACGCCGAGGTCACCAAGGACGGTCCGCTGGACGTACTAGTGAACAACGCAGGCGTTTACCCCACCGTCAGCGGAAAAATCAAGCCTTTCCTCGAACTTACCGACGAAGATTACGAGGGCCTGTGGCTCATGGATTTCATGAGCCCGATGCGCCTGGCCCGGTTGGCTTTCAGGGATATGATGGCCCGCAACTATGGCAAGATCATCTTTGTCACCAGCGAAGCCGCCCTGCGTCCCAACAAGGACGTGATCGCCTATGGCGCGGTGAAGGCCGCCGCCACCGCCCTCGCCCGCGGTATGGCTGAGGCCACCAAGGGCACCCGGGTCACCGTCAACTCCGTACTTCCCGTCACCACCATCACGGAAGGTCATATCGGCTATCTGGAATCCTACGCCAAAACCCGCGGACTGAGCGGCGTTGAGGAGGCCAAAAAGGATTACTTCATCCACGGTAACGACGCGCCCTCCCTCATCGGCCGCTTTACCACTGTGGAGGAGTGCGCCATGACCGTCCTGTTCGCCGCGGCGAACGATGGCGTGAACGGCAATTCCGTGCTCATCGACGGCGGCGTCATCCGCCACATCTGATCTTCAGACACAACGAGGCCGCTGGGAGCTTCGTCCACAGCGGCCTCGCCTTTATCCTATTTCCAGTTCGGATTGTCGATGACGGCGGGCTTTCCCCCGCTCTCCACCAAGAGCTTGCGGTAGCCCTTGCTCTCAATGGTCCCGTAGTTGTGCCCTGCGTCTGAACGGTATACGAAAAATGTCACCAGCTGCTCGTCGGAGCTGACGTTGATGCTGCGGTGGGCATAGCCCTTGGGGACATATACCGCCTGTCCGGCCTTGATCTCCTGGGCGCTCCAGTCCCCTTCCTCATTTTCCAGCATCATATACCCGTGGCCCTTCAGGCAGTAGTAGACCTCCGCCGTCATAAGCAGCGTGTGGAAATGCCCCTTGGTGAAGTAATACTCCCGCCCAATCTTCCCCGGGTTCAGGATTGAACAGCCAAAAGAAAAGTCTCCCGGGTTCTCCTCCATGGGCAGGCTGTGGAATTCGTAGATCACAGGGTCGCCGCGCTCCAGCGCCTTATCATACGCCCCAGCGTCCGCGAACATCCCCTTCATCTGGCTCAGATACCGCTTTTGGGTATCCACCGCCCGAGACAGGCCGGTGCGCAGGTCGAAATCCAGCACACAGCCCCGTTCAAAGTCCAGCGCCTTCTCTGATGCGTGAAAACTCGCCATCTCTGTTTGCTCCTTTCGGCACATTGGTGCTCCGCCAAAGGGACAGAAGGTCCTTTTGATGGCGGGCGCTTCACATGATACGGGAATCCACCCGATCTGTCAATAGAAAATTCGATATTTTGGTATCGTTTTTATTTTCATAAATTCGCTCTATTTTGCGGAATCAAAAATATTTTTGGCGGATTTGCAAAGATCGTCTCCGCAAGCCGCCGCGGAAGGAAGGACATTATGAGCAAGTATACGCCCGCCACTGAGCCAACCTTTTATTTCATCGGCGTGACCACGGGGAGCTCCTCCATCATGCGGGTATTCCCCCGGTGGGCCGAGGCCCTGGGCATCTCTCCGGTCATCAAGGGCATCGACCTTCCGCTGCATGCCCCCGCCGCAGATTACCGGGAGGCTGTGGACTTTCTCAAGCACGACCCCCTCTCTCTGGGCGCGCTGGTCACCACTCACAAAATCGACATCTACAACGCCTGCAAGGACATGTTCGACTACATCGACCCATATGCTCAGGCCCTGCACGAGGTCTCCTGCTTTTCCAAGCGGGACGGGCTCTTCCAGGCCCACGCCAAGGACCCCATTTCCAGCGGCCTTGCCCTGCAAAACTTCGTCCCTAAGGGATTCTGGGAGGCCTTCGGCGGCAGCGTCCTTCTGCTGGGCGCGGGAGGAAGCAGCCTGTCTATGTGCCTCTGCCTGACCGATCCCTCTCACGGCGGAGACGTCCCCCGCCGCATCATCCTGGCCAACCGCAGCCAGCCCCGGCTGGACTCCGCCAGAAAGCTCCTGGAAGGCCGCACAGGGGACAAGACGGAGATGGTATACCTGCTCAATCCCACCCCAAAGGATAATGACCGTGTCCTGGCCTCTCTTGCGCCACACTCCCTCATCGTCAACGCCACCGGTTTGGGAAAGGACGCCCCCGGCTCTCCCATCACCGACGCCGGCCAGTTCCCGCCCGACAGCCTGGTTTGGGAGATCAATTACCGGGGAGACCTGCGCTTTCTGGCACAGGCCGAAGCCCAGCGAACGGCCCGCGGCCTCCGGGTGGAAAACGGCTGGATCTACTTTATCCACGGCTGGACCCAGGTGATGGAGGAGGTTTTCGGCCTCCAGCTCCAGGACAAAATCCCCCTGCTCAGCGGCATCGCCGGAAGGACGCCGTGATGTCTGGCCGCGCCGTCATCACCGTCACTGGCCCCGTCCCCGAGGAGGAGCTGGGCTTTTGCCAGAGCCACGAGCACCTATTCATCGCCAAGGGCCGCTCCTTTGAGGAAAATCCGGCCTTGTGGATGGACGACGTTTCCAAAATCCGGCAGGAGGCCGCCCGCTACCGCCGGGCCGGGGGCGGCACACTGGTGGATGCCCAGCCCGTGGGCTGCGGACGGATGTGCCAAAACCTGCGCGGCATATCCCTGCGCTCCGGCGTCCATATCTTGGCCGCCACCGGCTTTCACAAGCTGCGCTTCTATCCGCCGGACCACTGGCTGTTCTCCCTCAGCGAGGACGCCCTGACCAGCCTGTTCCTCCACGAGCTCACCCACGGAATGTATGACGGCTGCGACGGCGCGCCTCCCGGGGCAGAGGACACTGGCATCCGGGCCGGTCTTATCAAAACCGCCCTGGATGCCTGCGGCCTGACCGCCGGATATGCCCGTCTCTTCGCCGCAGCAGCCGCCGCAGCCGTCGAAGCCGGGCGCGCTCTTATGGTCCACATCGAGGCCGGTTCCCGCCCCATGGCCCTGCTTCGCTTTCTTCTGGACCGGGGCGTGCCGCCGGAGCGCATCATTTTTTGCCACACCGACCGGGCCTGCGCCGACCCAGGCGTCCGCAGGGATCTGGCCGCCGCCGGGATTTTTCTGGAGCTGGACACCATCGGCCGCTTCCACTATCACTCGGACCAGGAGGAGGCGGACATTTTCCTAGACCTTCTGGACGCCGGTTTCCAGCGCCAGCTTCTCTTTTCCCTGGACACCACCCGCACCCGGCTCAAGTGCTTTCACCCCCAGGCGGTGGGACTCGACTATCTTCTGAGCGTCTTTCTCCCCCTCCTGCGTTCCCGGGGCGTGAGTCAGGAACAGCTGGCGCTCATCTCCCACCACAATTTTGTCAGCGCGTTCCACGCCTGACGCCACCAGAAAGGAGCCTTTCCATGTTTTCCAACGCCCTCGCCAGTCTGGCTGAAATCAAGATCGTCCCCGTCGTGGTTCTGGACCGGGAGGCGGACGCCGTCCCCCTGGCCGAGGCCCTGTGCGCCGGAGGGCTGAACGCCGCCGAGGTCACCTTCCGCACGCAGGCCGCCGAGGCCTCTATCCGCACCATCTCCAAGCGCTTCCCGAATATGACGGTGGGCGCGGGCACCCTGTCCAGCGTGGAGCAGGCCCAGCGGGCTTTGGACGCCGGCGCGTCCTTCTTTGTCTCCGCAGGCTTCCACCGGGGGGTCACTGAGTTCGCCCTGGAGCACCATGTTCCCATCTACCCCGGGGTGTGCACCCCAACCGAGCTGATGCTCCTGCTGGAATACGGCCTTCCCTTGGCCAAGTTCTTCCCCGCCGCCCAGTTCGGCGGGCTGGATACCGTCAAGGCCCTGGCCGGTCCCTTCCCCCAGATGAAGTTCATGCCCACCGGCGGAGTAGGCCCCGCTAACGTGCTGGATTACCTCTCCTTCGACAAGGTGATCGCCTGCGGCGGCAGCTGGATGGTGAAGCCTGAGCTGATCCGGGCCGGGGACTTTGCCCGCATACAGACTCTCACCCAGGAGGCGGTGGAGCTGGTCAAAGGAGCGAAGCGCATATGAAAATCCTGGTCACCCCCACCTCCATGGCCGGCGGTTCCTCCTCTCCGGCCATGGAACGCCTGCGCACCTTTGCCGATGAAATCGTCTTTAACCCCACCGGACGGCCCCTCACGCCGGAAGAACTGCTCCCGCTGCTCCGCGGCTGTCAGGGGTACATCGCCGGCCTGGACCAGATCACCGCCCAGGTGCTGGAGGGCTGCCCGGATCTGCGGGTGGTCTCCCGCTACGGCGCGGGGTGCGACGCGGTGGACATCGCTTCCGCCCGCCGCCTGGGCATCACCGTCACCAACACCCCTGGCGTCAACGCCCAGGGCGTGGCCGAGCTGGCCATGGGACTCATCCTCTCCGCCGCCCGGAAGCTGCCCGCCCTGGACCACGCCACCAAATCCGGCCGCTGGGTCCGGTCCACGGGGGTGGAGCTGTGCGGGCGGACGGTGGGCATCGTCGGGCTGGGCGCCATCGGCAAGCGGCTGGCAAAGTGCTGCGCCGGGTTCGGCATGGCGCTCACCGCCTGCGATCCCCAGATCGACCCGGCCTACTGCCGGGAAAACAGAATCGAGCCGCTCTCCTTTTCTGAACTGCTCCGCCGCGCCGATGTCATCAGCCTTCACCTCCCCCTCAACGACCAGACCCGGCACATCATCGGCCGGGAGGCCATCGCTCAGATGCGGGACGGGGCCATCGTGGTCAACACCTCCCGGGGAGCCATCGTGGACGAGGATGCCGCCTACGAGGCCCTGGTCTCCGGGAAGCTGGGCGGCCTGGGGCTGGACGCCTTTGAGGTCGAGCCCCCCGTCAACTGCAGGCTCATGACCCTGGACAATGTGGTGACCACCCCCCATACCGGGGCCCACACCATCGAGGCCATCCGCAATATGCAGGAGTGCGCCGTGGACAACCTGATCGCCGTTCTCTCCGGCCATCCCTGCCGTAATATCGTGTCCTAACACGGCGCTTTCCAGAAAGGAGCATGCATGTGAACTATCTCCTGACCCACGATCTGGGCACCTCCGGGGACAAGGCCACCCTTTTCTCCGAGGACGGTAGCCTCATTGGCAGCAAGGTCTCCTCCTACCCTGTCCACTATTTCAATAAGAACTGGGCGGAGCAGGACCCGCAGGACTGGTGGCGCGCCTTTTGTGAAAACACTACCGCCCTCATCCGCCAGTCCGGTATCGACCCCAAACACATTGCCGCCGTCTCCTTCAGCGGCCAGATGATGGGCTGTCTGTGTGTGGACCGCAGCGGCGTTCCACTCCGCCCCGCCATCATCTGGGCGGACTCCCGCGCCCAGGCGCAGGCCGACGAGCTGGAGCGCTCCATCTCCCAGCAGGAGTTTTATCACATCACCGGCCACCGGAACACCCCGTCTTACGGCCTGCAAAAGCTGATGTGGGTCCGGGATCACGAGCCGGAGGTCTATGCCCAAACCCATCAGGTCCTCAACGCCAAGGACTATCTGGTGTTCCAGCTCACCGGGGTTTTCTACACGGACCACTCCGACGCCAACAGCATGGCCTGCTTCGACATCAATACCCGCGCCTGGTCGGAGCGGATCATCCGCTGCGCGGGCATCGACCCCCGGAAGCTGCCCCCGGCGTTTCCCTCCGTCCATGCGGCGGGAGGCGTCACGCCGCAAGCCGCGGCCCTCACCGGGCTGAGCCCCGGCACCCCCGTGGTCATCGGCGCGGGGGACGGCGTCGCCGCCAATGTGGGCGCCGGCTCCATCGCCCCCGGGCGGACCTACTGCTGCATGGGCACCTCCGCCTGGATCACCACCACCACCCAGTCCCCCATTTTCGATCCGGACATGCGCACCGTCACCTGGTGTCACGCCATTCCCGGCCTCTACGCCCCCAACGGCACCATGCAGACTGCCGGAGCCTCCTACAGCTGGCTCAGAGACACCGTATGCACGGACGAGCTCCGACAGGCCGGGCGGGAGGGCGTCTCCCCCTACGCGCTCATCGACGCCCAGGCGGCGCAGAGCCCTCCCGGCGCCAATGGGCTGGTCTTTCTGCCCTACCTCATGGGGGAGCGCGCGCCGAGGTGGAACCCGGACGCCAGCGGCGCTTTCCTGGGCATCACCGCCGCCGCCACCCGAGGGGATCTGATCCGCAGCGTTTTGGAGGGCGTGGCCATGAACCTCTCCATCGTGCTGGATATCCTGCGCGCTCACGTGGACATCGACGAGATCGTGGTCATCGGCGGCGGCGCCAAGGGCCCCCTCTGGCGGCAGATCATGGCGGACATCTATCAGACCCGCGTTGTGGTCCCCACCCTTCTGGAAGAGGCCGGAGCTATGGGCGCCGCAGTGATCGGCGGCGTGGGCGCAGGGCTCTTCCAGGACTTCACCGCCATCGACCGGTTCCTGAGCTTCAGCTCCGCCTGCGTCCCGAATCCCGATACCGCCGCCGGATACGCCCGCCTGCGCCTTCGTTTCGAGCGCTGCTATCAGGCTCTGGAATCCACCTATCCTCTGTTTCGCTAGCGCATCTCTGTCCGTCCGAACAAGAGCGGGGCTCGGAAACCCAAAAGGTTTCCGAGCCCCGCTCTTTTCAAATGCCGAACAGCCGCAGCGTCACAGCCCGAACTCCTTCTCCAGCGCCTCCCGCATAACCTGGAACGGCGCTTTTGTCCCGGTCCAAATCTCAAAGTTCAGCGCCGCCTGATTCACCAGCATCCCCAGGCCGTTGACCGTTTTGGCGCCCCGCTTGTTCGCCTCACCCAAGAACAGGGTGCGCGGGTCGTTGAAGATCACGTCGCTGATCACCATGCCGGGGCGGATGGAATCATAAGCCACGTCCGGCTTTTCCTGGACGTTGGGGAACAGCCCCACGGACGTGGCGTTGACCAGGATGTCCGTATCCTCCGGCACTGCCACAGGACCGTTCCAAAAGACAAACTCACTCTGAGCGCCGGTCCGCTGCCGGATCAGCTCCGCCAGCTCCAACCCCTGCTCCCAGACGATGTTGGCCACTGTGATCTTCCGCGCCCCGGCCAGCGCGCACTCCACGCAGATCGCTCGGGACGCGCCGCCCGCGCCCAGCACCATGATGGTTTTCCCCTCCACACCGATTCCCTCGCTGCGGAAGGAGGCCAGCAGCCCCTTGCCGTCCGTGTTCTCCCCCCAGAGCCAGCCATCCCGGTTCACCACCAGATTGATGGCCCCGATAATCTCCGCCGCCGGGGACAGCTCGTCCATGAGGGCCGCTCCCTCCACCTTGAACGGGATGGTCAGGTTGACCCCCCGCATATTCATCGCCTTCATGCCCTCCATGGCCGGTTTCAAATCGCCAGGAGCCACCTTCATGGTGATATAGCGGTAATCCAGCCCTCTCTCGGCAAAGCCCGCCTCCATGACCACACCGGTGGGGTTCTCGTCGATGGGGTTGCCAAACGTGCCCACCAGCTCGGAGCGATAACATTTTGCCATACTCTCCACCTCCCGTTATCTCCGACGGATTAGCTTGTCCGCTGTGATATCCTTCAGCGTCCGGCAGTCCGTCAGGCGCATGATGTTTTGCAGCTCCCAATAGATCTTCTGGGTATAGATGCTGGCGCCGTCCTGCCCGCCGCCGTAGACCGCCACCACGTAAGGCCGCCCGATGCCCACGGCGTCCGCGCCCAGGGCCAGCATTTTGAACACGTCCTCGCCGGAGCGCACGCCGCCGTCGGCAAAAATTTTCATCCCGTGGCCCACCGCCTTACGGATGCCGGCCACCACGTCGCAGGGGGCCGCAGAGTTCTCCACCACATTGCCGCCATGGTTGGAGATGAGGATGCCGTAGGCCCCGGCTTCCTTGCATTTTACCGCGGCCTTCACCGACATGATGCCTTTGATGACCACGGGCCGGTCGATCCGCTCCACGATCTCCTTTAGTTCCGCCACCGTCCGGGTGCAAACGCCCTCGTTTTTGCTGCCCACTGCGCCGGAATACTGGTAGCCAAGGCCGATGGCGTCCAGGTCGGTGGCGATGGCCATGGCCCCAGCCTGGCGGGACCATTCTACCCGCTTCCAGAACTCCTCCCGGTCCGCCCAGGGCTTGATGGTGGGCACGGCCGCCCCACCCACCTCTCGGATGGGCTCCACCTGACCGGGGAAATATCCTGGCTCCTTGTTGTCGCCCAGCCAGGCCATGCCGCCCGCCTGCCAGCAGCCCTTGATGAGCGCGGCGGCATACTTGCCGTTGTTGTTGAAAAACGGGCTGTCGAAGGTGTAGTCGGTGAGGATCTTGGCGATGGGGGACGCGAACACCGGCAGGTCGAAATCGTGACCGAAGAACGAGCACCGGGTGTCTGGGATATAGTCCTCGTGGATGGGGTCCAGTTCAATTTGGATGTCCGCCAGTCCCCGCACCGCGTTAATAAATCCGCCGTTATTGCCCTTGCCCCCGAACTCCAGGGAGTTGGTGAAGCGCCCGGCGCACGCCACGCCGTTGCAGATCTTGCAAACCCGGCAGGAGGGGTTCAATATCTTCCGCGCATTCATCTGGTAGTCGGCATACCGAAGCAGGACATCGTTTAGGTTCATGGTGTGTTCCATAGTGGAAGTGCCTCCCTCTCAGTTATAAAAACGTTTTCATGCAAATGTATTTTACCAGAGGGGAGCGTGTTTTGTCAACCGACACACCGCCAAATATAAGGGAAAAATATTGTGAATATTTCTGGTTTTCTTGTTTTACTTGACAGATAGCGCAACGTATTATATAATGATATCGTTTTCTATTCCCGATTCTCACTTAGAATGGAGTGGACCCCCGCTATGGAACACAACTCTCTCTCCGCCTGCTGCACGCTCTCCAACGGCGCCGCCATCCCCTGCGTCGGCTACGGCACCTGGCAGATGCCCGATGGGAGCGGCACCGCCGACGCCGTCCTGGCCGCCATCCGCGCCGGCTACCGCCACATCGACACCGCCGCCGCCTACGGCAATGAACGCAGCGTGGGCAACGCCATCCGGGCCAGCGGCCTGCCCCGGGAGGAGCTGTTCATCACCAGCAAGCTGGCCAACCCCGATCACGGATACGAGGCCACCCGGGCCGCTTTTCTGCGCACGCTGGACAGCTTGGGGACGGATTACCTGGACCTCTACCTCATCCACTGGCCCAATCCCATCGCCTTCCGGGACCAGTGGAAGCAGGCCAACGCCGGCACCTGGCGAGCTATGGAAGAGTTCTACCGGGAGGGACGCATCCGGGCCATCGGCGTAAGCAATTTCTGCCAACGCCATTTGGAGGCCCTTTTGGAGTCCGCCCAGATCGCGCCCATGGTCAATCAGCTCAGCCTCTCCCCCGGCCTGACCCAGGACGAGCTGTGCCGCTACAGCCGGGAGATGGGGATGCTCCTGGAGGCATACAGCCCCCTGGGCACCGGCAGGGTGCTGAACGTGCCGGAGATGGCCGCCTACGCCGAAAAATATGGCCGGTCCGCCGCCCAGATCTGCCTGCGCTGGAGCCTCCAAATGGGCTTTCTCCCGCTGCCCAAGTCTGCCGATCCCACACGCATGGCGCAGAACATTCAGATATTTGACTTTTCCCTCAGCGACGAGGATGTGGCGGCCATCGCTGCTCTGGACTGCGGGGGCGTTCCCCGCGATCCGGACACCACCACGTTCTGAGCCGCCCTCCGCCCTTCTGTACGCACCAAAGCCCGGACCCTTCGCAAAGGGTCCGGGCTTTGACGTGTTCGCCGCGTCCGTTACACTTCCGCCGCAGCGGTCTTATCCGCCACCGAATCGCGCTCAATGATACTGGTGGGCATGATGATCTGCATGAACGACTGGGGGCCCGACTGCTTGCCCTGCTCGGAGATCTGGCTGAGGAGAATCTCCGCCGCCTTGGTCCCCATCTCATAAAAGGGCTGGGACACCGTAGTCAGCGGGGGGTGCAGGAACTCATTAAAAATCAGGTCGTCCACTCCCATGACGGACATGTCCTCCGGAATGCGTATCCCCAGCTTTTTCGCCGCGCCGTACACGCCGATGGTGCGGAACCAGTTCACACAAAAAATCGCATCGGGCACGCCGCAGTTCTCAATCATCTCCACCGATAGGCGGAAGAGGGTGTCCGCATCCTCCGAGGGCGCTGAAAACTCATAGGCCTTCTGGGCAGGAATGCCGTTATCCTCCATGGCCTGACGGTAGCCGTCGGTGCGCACACGGAAGGAGCTGATATGACTGTCCCCGTTAAAAATGAAAATCTTCCGGTGGCCCCGTTTGATTAAATATTCGGTGGCGCTGTAGCCGATCTTGAAATTATCCACCGTAACCGCGTTAATCCCCATGGTAGAGCGCATGACGGCCACCATGGGGATATTCAGTTCGTCAATGTAATGCGTGTCGCTCCGGGCGGTGGCAAAGATGATTCCGTCCACATTGCGGCTTTTGAGCTGGACGATATGCTCCAGCTCCAGCGAGGGGTCCTCGTCCGTATTGCAGAGGATCAGGTTATAGCCTTGGGACCGGGTCACCGACTCCGCCCCCTGGGCAATCAGCGCATATACCGGGTTGTTAATGTTGGGAACGATGAGCGCGATGATCTTGCTGACCCCCGCCTTCAGGGATTTGGCAAAATAATTCGGCCGGAAATCCAGCTGTGCCACCGCGTCCATAATGCGGCGGCGCTTCTCCTCCGTCACATAGGTTCCATTGTTCAGCACCCGAGACACTGTGCTCACCGACACGCCTGCCAGGCTGGCCACGTCTTTGATTGACACCTTTTTCCCCACGAGCATCACCGCCTGTTTCATTTCGAAGAAAGCGCCCAACCATCGGGCGCTTGAATGTAATATTCAGTATATCATCAAAAGGGGCATAAATCAATCCTTCTTTTCGCAAACTCCGGGTATTTCAGCCCGCCGCACCGGCGCATGGCGGCGGTTCTCTTCCTTATCAAATGATTGACACACTGGTCATTTTATTTTATAATGCATACGATTATAAGACCCAGAGAGGAGGACAAAAGCATGAAGCAATTTTTTGGCATGAGCCAGCGGGGAAATCTGGACGAGGCGGTCCAGGGGCTCCATAATCCGCAATTTATTATGCTGTTATCCAACAACGACCAGTTCGAAAGCCACGTGGCGGCGCTGGAAAAGCGCTTTCCCGGTGTGCCCAGCATTGGCTGCATCGGCATGAGCTATCAGATGGGCGTGGTGGAAAACGGGGTGGGCGTCATCGCCTTTTCCGACGGCATTACCGCCGCCGCCAACGTATTGGAACAGGCGTCCACTATGCCGGTAAGATACATACAGCGCCTGGAGCGGGACATGCAGACGGTGGGCGGCAGCGAACGGGACACCGTGTGCATCGACTTCTGCGCGGGCAATGACGCGTGCGTGCTCACCACCATCAACACCGCCCTGCGCAAGCGGGGCATCTCCTTGGTGGGGGGCACCGGCGACCAGGGGCGGGTATCCGCCAACGGCCGGGTATATCAGGACGCCGTGGCCTATGGCCTGGTGCGCAACCAGAACGGCCGGGTCAAGACCTATAAGGAAAACATCTACCACCAGATGGGGGACTACCGCTTCGTGGCCTCGGGCACCGACCGGGCCAACTATATCCTGGGAGCCCTCAACGGCAAGAGCGCCAAGCAGGTATATAAGGACATCCTCCACGTCACCGACGAGGAGATCCTCACCCGGACCTTCCAAAACCCCTTCGGCAAGCTCAACGGGGACGACACCTGCATCATCTCCATCAAAGAGGTCCAGGGCAATGCCCTGGCCTGCTTCCGGCAGGTGAACGACTCCGACGTGCTCATCCTGCTGGAGCTGGGCGATTACCGCGCCATCGTTCAGAGCACCATCCAGCAGATCTGCCGGGAGTTCCCCCGGCGCTCGGCCATCTTCTCGGTGAACTGCCTGTTCCGCTATAAGCTGTTCTCTGAGCAGGGATACATGCAAAACTACCTGCGGGACATGGCGGCCCTGGGCAATCACGCGGGCTTTGTCGGCTACGGCGAGCACTATAACAACCGGTTCGTCAACCAGTCCATGACCTGTGTGGTCTTTGAATAAAGGAGGAATCGGTCATGCTGTTTAAGAAAACGGACCGTCAGCCCCGTCAGGCTCAGCAGAAGCAGGACCTCTATCCGGTTCTGCATATGGCGGGCAGCCTGAAGCAGTACCAGCAGGAGCTGGTGAAAAAGGAAGTGTCCTCCCTCTGGGAGCTGAGCCAAGTGGGCGACTCCTTCGCCGGCGTGCTTCGGGAGGGGGAGCAGTTCCAGGCCAAGCTCCAGCAGCTGGGGGAGTCCTTCTCCAGCATCAGCCAGACGGCGGAGCAGTTCGGCCAAGTCCGGGATGAAATCGGCCAGTCGGTGGCCGAGGCCCGCAGCCAGATGGGCGATTTGGAGCATGTCTCCGCGCGGGTGCAGCAGTCCTTCAACGCCATGTCGGAAACCTTCGACCACCTGGAGACCGCCATCCGAAGCATTCAGCAGTCCATGGGCAAGATCGTGTCTATCGCGGAGCAGACCAATATTCTGGCCATCAACGCCTCGATTGAGGCCGCCCGTGCCGGGCAGGAGGGCCGGGGGTTTGCGGTCGTGGCCACTCAGGTCAAAACCTTGGCGGAGGAAATCAAGGCTCTGGCAGGCGAGGTGGACAGCGGCGTAAACGACGTAGAGACTCGCGCCGGGGAGCTGAGCCAGAGCATTTCTAGCGCGGAGCAAACCCTGGGCCAAAGCACCGCCATCGTGGGCCAGACCGAGGGGAGCTTTGAGAAGATCACCGCCGCGGCGGAGGGCGCCGTCTCCGTTCAGGGCGGCATTGCCGGGGTCATCCAGGCCTCCCAGGGGGAATTGCAGGTGCTGTGCCAGTTCTTCGACCACATCCAGAGTCAATATCAGGAGGTGGTCACCCATATTGATTCTGCCAGCCGCCTGGGCACCACCAAGAGCGCCATGTTCGAGGATATGGACAATATCATCTCCCAGATCTCCCCGCTGGTTCGGGATATGCAGACCAACGGCTGAATCGTTCGCAACCAAGCCTTAACCCGAAGCGCCTTCGCCATGAAGCTGAGTGGGCGCACATCTTCCCACGGCGGAACGGACAGGCGCGGGGCGCGGCCGCTGTAAAATAAGGGCAGGGTGCTCAAGCGCCCTGCCTTTTTCCTGCAAGCCGCCGTTGACACTGGGGCGGCAGTGTGGTATTTTAGAAACAGACCAACAGTTTGTTTAAGAGGTGAGAGCTGTGCCGCGCAATAAACATCCAGAACAGACCGTGCAGAAAATCCTGGACGTGGCGGAGCGGCTGTTCATTGAAAAGGGCTACGACCGAGCTTCCCTCCAGGATATCATAACGGCCACGGGGCTTTCCAAGGGAGCTATCTACCACCATTTCACCTCTAAGGAGGACATCTTCTATTCCGTATGCGACCGCATCGGCCGACGCAACGCCGAAGTGCTCTCTCAGTTTCGGGACAACCCCGGGTTAAACGGCCTGGAGAAGCTGCGGGCCATATTTAAAGCCTCTCTCCAACCAGAGCGGCAGGCGAAAATGTTCTGCATGATGCCCTATCTGCTGGATCATGCCAAATTCCTGACCACTGAAATGCGCAGCATCTTCACCGAGGTGGTCCCTGTGTTCGTGGAGCCCATCATCCGCCAGGGCATGGCCGACGGCTCCATCCACACCGATCACCCCAAAGCGCTGGCGGAGGCCATGATGATGCTGTCCGACGTCTGGATCAACCCCATCGTCCAGCCCACCGCCCCGGAGGAGATCCGCGCCCGGTGCGCCATCTATAACCAGCTGTTCAGCTGCTTTGGCATTGAAGGGCTCATCGACGAGGAGATCGTGGACACCCTGGTGCGGTACGGGGAGATGGCCCGCCATCCCCTCTAGGGCTTGTTTGAAAATTGCCAATATACCCAAGCGACGGGTCTTTTTCCGCCATATGTCGTTGATTTGGCTTGAAATACGCAAAGTATTTCGGCGTCAAATCGCCTCGTCTGGCGAAAAAATTCCTCGCCGCTGGGCACATCGCCAATGTTCAAACGGCGCCTAGACCAGGAAAAACATCGCTGAAAGGAAACTGCCGGAATGGGTGGTTTCTTTTTGGAAATATAAAAACCGACGGTCGGTTTATTTGAGAGGAGTTTAACCATGAAACAATCAAAGACACCTCTGTTTGAGCGGGACTTCGCCCTGGTGGTAGCCGGACAGATCATCTCGCTGTTCGGCAATGTCATCCTGCGCTTTGCCCTGCCCCTGTACCTTCTCCGCCAAACCGGGTCCCCCGCCCTATTAGGCGCAGTGGGAGCGGCGGCATTCATCCCCGCCGTACTGTGCTCCCCCATCGGAGGCGTGGTGGCGGACCGGGTAAACAAGCAGAACATCATGGCGGCGCTGGACTTCTCCACAGCGGGGCTGACGCTGGCCTTCACCCTTCTGCTGGAGCAGGCGCAGCTCGTCCCCCTGATCGCCGCCTTTCTCATGATCCTCTACGGCATCGCGGGGGCCTATCAGCCCGCGGTGCAGGCCAGCGTCCCTCTTCTGGTCCGGCCGGAACGGCTGACCTCCGCCAACGCAGTCATCAACATGGTCAGCACCCTGGCCGGGCTGCTGGGCCCGGCGGCAGGCGGAATGCTTTTCGGCGCTTTCGGCATTCGGCCCATTCTGTGGGTGAGTACCGCCTGCTTCTTCCTCTCCGCCGTCATGGAGCTGTTCATCCGCATCCCTCACCATCCCCGGCCCGGAGCGGGTGGCGTGCTGTCCACGGTGGCGCAGGACCTGGATGAGAGCTGGCGCTTCTGCCGGCGGGAAAAGCCGGTGTTCCTGTCCGTGATGCTGGTGCTGGCGCTGTTCAATCTGGTCCTGTCCGCCGCGCTGATCGTGGGCATCCCCGTAGGCGTGGTGCAGGTGCTGGGCATGAGCGACACACGCCTGGGATTCACCCAGGCGTCCATGGGGCTGGGCGGACTGCTGGGCGGGCTGCTGGCGGCCTGTCTGGGAGAGCGACTGCGCCTGCGTCAAGGCAGCGCTATCCTGCTCTGTGCCAGCCTGACGGCGGCTGTCATGGGGGCAGCTCTGCTCCCGGGAGCGCCGCTCCGCGCCGCATGGTGGGTCATCACAGCCATGAGCTTTTCCATCATGGTTCTGTCCACCATGCTGATCGTACAGCTAAGCACCGCCGCCCAACGGCAGACGCCTCCAGAGCTTCTGGGCAAGGTGATGGCGTTTATTATGGCGGTTTCCAACTGCGCCTCTCCTCTGGGCCAGGCCGTCTATGGCGGGCTGTTTGAGATCTGTCCCGCCTGGGCGGTGCTGATGGGCGTGAGTGTGGCCGCAGCACTCATCGCCCTCTACTCCCGCAGGGTGTTCCGCAGGCTGGACTCCCTCTGAGCGCCGCCGCTCTCCAGGTTTGACTTGCGCGGCTTTTCCCTTTATAATGTCCTCAGGAGGTGTCTGCCATGTTATTCTTGGAATATCCAAAATGCTCCACCTGCCAGAAGGCCCGGAAGTGGCTGGAGGCGCAGGGCGCAGCCTTCACGGCCCGCCACATCAAGGACGATCCCCCCACCGCGGCCGAGCTGCGTCAGTGGTGGGAGCGCAGCGGCCTGCCGCTGAAAAAATTCTTCAACACCAGCGGCCTGAAGTACAAGGAGCTGGGGCTGAAGGACAAGCTGCCCGGCATGAGCGAAGAGGAGCAGCTGACCCTGCTGGCATCGGACGGAATGCTGGTGAAACGGCCCCTGCTGGTGGGGGACGGCTTTGTGCTGGCCGGCTTCCGGGAGGCGGATTGGGCCGCCGCTCTGGGCGGCAAAACCAACGCTTGAGGGGGGAGCACAGCCATGAAATACCGCGTATTGGGAAAAACCGGCCTGATGGTCAGCGAGATCGGCTTCGGCGCGGAGTGGATGGAGCGCCACAGCGCCCAGGAGTGCAAAGCCGTCCTGGACCGGGCGCAGGAGCTGGGCATCAATATTCTGGACTGCTGGATGTCCAACCCCGAAGTGCGCACCAGCCTGGGCCTGGCCCTGGCGGGGCGGCGGGAGCGCTGGCACATCCAAGGCCACATCGGCTCCACCTGGCAGGATGGGCAGTATGTCCGCACCCGGGACGTGGAGCAGTGCCGGATCGCTTTTGAGGACCTGCTGGCACGGCTCCAGACCGATTACATCGACCTGGGCATGATCCACTTTGTGGACACCGAGCAGGACTGGGAAAACGCCATGGGCGGCCCCTATCTGGACTATGTTTTGGAGCTGAAGGCCCAGGGCAGAATCCGCCATATCGGCATGAGCACCCACAACCCCGCCATGGCCCGGCGGGCGGTGGAGCATGGGCTGGTGGAAATGATGCTGTTCAGCGTCAACCCCGCCTTTGATATGCACCCCTCCAGCGACGATCTGGACGCCTATTTTGATTGGGAGAATTATCAGGCGGACCTGGGGGGCATCGACCCCCAGCGCGCCCAGCTCTACCGGCTGTGCGAACAGCACAACGTGGGGCTGACGGTGATGAAGCCCTACGCCGGCGGGCGGCTGTTTGACGCCCAGCGCTCCCCCTTCGGCGCGGCGCTCACCCCGGTGCAGTGCATTCACTACTGCCTCACCCGGCCCGCCGTGGCGTCGGTGCTGGCGGGGTACGACACCCCGGAGCATGTGGAGCAGGCCGCGGCCTATGAGAGCGCCTCCGAGGAGGAAAAGGACTACGCCAGCGTACTGGCCCGTGCGCCCCGCCACACCTTCGGCCAGGGGGAATGCACCTACTGCGGCCACTGCAAGCCCTGTCCTGCCAACATCGACATCGCCATGGTGAATAAATATTACGATCTGGCCTCCATGCAGCCGGACGTACCCGCCACGGTGCGGGCTCACTACCTGGCGCTGGACCACCACGCCGATGAGTGCGTCGGCTGTAAGAGCTGCGAGGGCCGCTGTCCCTTCGGAGTACAGATCGCCCAGCGGATGAGGAATGCCGCCCAGCTCTTCCAGTCCGCACCCTGAACCGGCGACTCAGGGTGCGCCGCTCCTCTCCCCCGCCGGAGCCAGGGGGTACTCCTGGGCCAGATAGCCCTGCACGATCCAGCGGTTTGGGGAGGCCCCCAAGCCCGTGCAGGTAGACAGAGTAAGCACCCGGTCGTCCGCGCCGGGGCGCAGGCCCGTGTCGATCTGTGAGCTGTCCACACAGGTCTGGATGAACTCCTCCTCCAAGGCGCTCTCCTCCAGGTCAAGGCGGTAGACGATGTCCCGGACGCCGACTTCCCAGGCGGCGAATATGTCGTAGCGCCGCGCCGTCTCCCCCGCCACCACATAGACGCTGGGGTGGGCCTGCCAGAAGTCCTGGCTGTCATAGTATTTCAGCGTGCCAAACATGGTGTCGTTGTTCATCCGGTGGGCGTAAATGATGGTGTTGAAGCCGGTGAAGTCCGGGCTGTTGGTAGACTCCAAAAACACCGCGCCGCCGCTGCTGGGCTCCTTTTTCCAGTTATGGGTGAGGTAATAGCGGTTGTCCGTCCCCTGCACCACGGGGTAGGACAGCTCTGTGCCTGGAATCATGATCCAGCCAAGCACGTCCCCGTTCACCCTGCGCAGGGCCTCCAGGTCCACATCCTCCAGAGCGGCGGCCTCCTGGGGCAGAGGCTCGGGCGTTTCCGAAGGCGCGGTGGGCTCGGGCTGCGCTTCGGGCGTCTCTGGGGGCGCGGGCGAAAGCGTGGGCTGGGCGGAGTCCAATCCCGCGATCTGCTCCGCCTCCTGGCGGTCGCCGCCAATCTTCCAGTATTGAAGCAGATGCCAGGCCGTAGAGGCCGCGCTGCACAGAAATACCGCCGCCAGCAGCGCCGTCAGGGCGGCGCGCATCTTTTTCCCCATCAGTCGTTCCTCCCTTTGTTAAAAAGTGCGGCCCGGTTTCCCGGGCCGCACTTGCGTTTGGTTCAGGGCCTGCGCGTGGAGCTTATTTCCCGGCGTCCTTTCGCTTCTTGTCCATCATGGCCAGGAGCGCCAGGCCGACGCCGGAAATCAAGCTGAGGCATCCCCAGAGCAGGGACTTATCCCCGGTCTCAGGCACGTCGGCCATGGGTACGCCGGGGTCCTCAATCTCAGTCACCGGCTCCTCAGCCTTGGGCACGCTGGGCTCCTCGATCTCCGTGCCGGGTTCCTCGGCCAGAGGCACCTCGGGCTCATTGATCTCTACAGAAGGCTCCGGCGGAATGGGGTCAGGGGTATTGCCGCCATTGTCGTCGGGCTGCTCGACGGGCTCGTTGGCATTGTAGACGTAAATTACGGTCACGTCCTTGGCCTCAAAAACGCCGTTGGCGTTGTCCGGAGTGGCGGAAAGGGTGTAGCCCTCCCGGTTTTGTGGATTGGTGGCGTAGCTGCCGCCAATCTTATACTTGCCCAAATCCTCGGTGGTTTCGCTGACGGTGCCGTCCAGAGCCACATAGCGGTGGATGACGGTCAGGCTGAAGTCGGCGCTGAGGGTGTAAACGACCTTGACCGTGATGTCTCCGATATCAGTGGGCGCAGCCACCACGGCATCGCTGGTCGTGTAGCCCTCTTTGGTGGGAGAGGTCACGCTTTCCAGGGATTTGATCTCGTTTACGTTGAAGGGCTTAACAAAGGTCTCCATGCCTTCCATCGGCTCGCCCTGCTCATCCACGTAGAGGATGGTCCAAGTGTAAGAGATGGCCTTATAGCTCACCGTGAGCTCTAGGTCCTTCGCGGGCATCGTGCCCGTCACGCTGCTCTGATTGCTGTCCGCCAGTTCATAGCCCCTGGGCGCTTCCACAGACTTTACGTCGTACTTCTCACCCACAGCCACATCATCCGTGTATGTATAGATTAGCCCATTGTTATCCTCATACACGTACTTGATGGTCAGGGTATAGGCGTTGGCTGTATAGGTCACCGTCACCGTAAGGTCTGCGGCGGGCATATCGCCGCTCACCACACTCCGGTCCGCCGTGTAGCCATCAATTTCCGGCGACTTCACATCATAGTGAGCGCCCTTGGCGTAAGCTCCAGTCACAGTCTTGCTGGCTTCTCCGCCGTCCTCATAGACATACTGGATGGTCAGCGTGTAGAACCCCTCCGGGGAGTCACACTTGCCATCGACCATTTCAGCGCCGCAGTTCTCACACCTCACAATGGTGAGCATCGTCTTGCCGTCCGCAGCCAGCTCGGTGCGGTTGACCCGCCAATCATGACCCTTAGCCGGGTTCTTGGGGTCGCACACAGGAACATTATTAATGCTCTTTGAGTTGCCGCAGACAGAGCAGACATAGGCAATCGCCACATTGCTGCCGCCCTTGTACTCGATTTCCCAGTCGCACATCTCCCAGTCGGTCGCATAAGAGCAATTCATGCAGTTCAGCCTGTGGCTGCCCTCGCCGCGCTGGTATGTGTTGCCAAACTCGTGATCCTTGCAGTATCCGTCATCGCCAGGGCCAACGGTCACAGAGGACTTCTGGTGGCCGCACACCTTGCAGGTTTGATAGCCCTGCTGGTCCATCTCACCATAAGTGCACGCTCCGCGGTTCATCTCGTACATGTCTTTTTCCCGCGGGCAGCGGCTATCATTTTTATTGCAGGTCCGATAGTGCTCCTTGGTATTTTCGTCATACTGCCACGGACCGGGGGTGCACTCGCTCTCCAGATGGTATTCATAGGGAGAGAACGAGCCGCCGGGCTTGCTGGGCTCAGGGTCTGTTCCTACCTGAATCGAACCACAGTAAAGGCACTTGCCATCGACATACCGGCACCCACCGGTGCAGGGGCCTTTCTTGCCGTCGTCCTTGCCATCATTTTTGCTGTCGTCCTTGCTGTTTTCGGGCTCCTGGACGTTCCCAGGCTTTGTGGCATCGTCGGTTTCCACGTCGGCAGAGCCATTCTGCGGCTCCTGACACCACACGCAAATGCCCTGATACCAGGTATGCTCTCCACTGGAGTTCAGGCCCAGCGGATCGCTGCATTTGGTGCTCTCCGCCGCGAATGCGCTCAGCGACAGCATCCCTACGCACATGATGAGGGCTAAAGCGATTGACAACGCGCGATTCATCATTTTTTTCATGCTAATTACTTCCTTTCTTTGCAATTCGCGGACGCAAAGGGTCCGGTAACCGAACGAACATAGCGCAATACCACGCCGTACCGCACCTTAGCCTCTGGTTTTGCAGTCCCATGGTTTCCCATGGTTTGCCATGCAACCGGTCGAGCATAGGGCATCGCCCAACAGCCCCTGGCTTTGCGTCCCATTGTTTCCAATGGTTTGCCAACGCCGGTGCCCTGTCACCCCGCCGCTGTCGGCGTATCCGGCGGCGGGGTCGGCCCAAGGTTTTTCGTCCCTCATGCACATACCCTCCCTTTGCGCGCTCAACTGCCCTTCCCTGCTCCATGGAGCAGGGAAATGGGGGTACCCCCATTTTTATAGACTTTGCGCGCATGTAAGAAAATATTACCATCGCCTGGGATGGCACTTAAAGTATATCACACCTTAAACTTTATTTCAACCCCATGTTTTACGTCCCAAGTGATCCTAAACCTTAGAGCAGACGCAGGGCGCAAAAATCCGAATAGGACAGGCCGGCATAGTTCTGGTCCTCCGTGACCGCCGCTATCAGGTCCCGGAACCGCTTCCATCCAAAGCTGCCGTAGGACGCCGCCGGCACAATATTTCCGACGCAAAAATCCTGAAACGCTTTTTGGAGCTCCCAATGAAAATGCATGGAAAAGGCCGCGTTTCCAGCCTCGTTAAAGCGAAAGCAGAAAAAGACGCTTTCCGAATACTTTTGCAGCAGCATGCTCCGGACGCGAAAGCCCCGCCGGCACAGTTCGTCCTCCATCTGGTTCCAGGGCAGGTCCACCCGAAAAAAGGCGGGTATGCCGTTCAGCGCCGCGGTTTTCCGGATTGAACTGTAGTCGTCCAGATAAAAATACAGGGCGCCTTGATACAGCTCCAGCACAGGCCCCAGCTTCCTGACGTCCTCTACCAGCGCAGGCTGGTACCGAATTCCATTCCAGGTATCCCAAAATTGGAGTACAGCTGGACACGCCCATTGGGAAGGCGCAGCGTGGAGTTGGCTGTGAGGAAGCACGGAATCAGCGGCATTGAGCATAATGGACACCACGTTTCGGGCGGGTTTGAACGCCGGAAGGTCCAGCACCTGCTGAGAAAAACGGGGCTGCAGGGTGTAAGGAATCGCGGCATCGGTGATGGACATACCGAACGCCAGGGACACCACCTTTGGGTCAAGAAAACAGATGTCCTCCCACTCCCAAACAGCCAGATTGCGCTCCAGAGGCGCTCGGATACCCGGGCTGAGCTTCCCCTCCTCCCACAGTTTGCGCAGAAAGGTTTTCTGGCGGCTGCCGGAATCCAGAAACGTAAGGCCGCTCTCCTCCATGACCCGTTCGCACGTAATCTGCGCGGGCGCAGCCGTATCCAGCAGCCGGGTGAACGCCTGAATGAGAACCGGAAGCCTCCGGTCAGGGCAAAGCCCCAGGGGATTTTGCAGCATCATGGCTCTGATTGCAGCGCTGTCTGAGACGTCCCTATGAAAAAGGGGCCGCGTATCCACATGCGCCGCCAAAATAAACAGCAGGTGGGGAAAAACCGGGGCCTTTGCGCTGTCGGGATTCAGCAGCAGCGGCTCGAGCAGGTCCATCCGGTAGCGGCTCCAATAAGGCTGCGCACGCCGTTCCTCCACGACGCGGGCCCGCTCGCCGGGGGACAGCGCGGTGAAGGAGGCGTCGAGCAGCAGCTCCATCGTGCGCGCATAGCACTCGCTGGTGCGCTCAACGGCCTGGTCGAGAAGCCGGAGGACCGGCTCGCACTCCTCGTTGCCAGCCTTCATATCCTGCTGGAGGAAGAAGCAGAACAGACCGTAGGACGACTGCTTAGCCAGGGTAAAATGGGCGGTTTCGTGGACAATGCTGGTCCACAGCTCTTGGGGGGACAGCCCGCAGTCTATCCGCACAAAATTATCATAGACGTAATTTCCCGTGGTCATGGCTTCAGCTCCGGGTGCTTATTCCGGTAGTATTCGCACCAGGCCCGCACCCCGATCTTGAGGATCGTGTTCAAGGTCAGGGAGATTGCGGCGCAGGCCAGCACCGGGTCCAGCCGGGTGGTTTCGCTGAGGCTTACCGCCGCCATGGGGATCACCATTTCCTTCACCACGGCGGCGGTGAGCTTCTCCTCCCTGTATTCGTCCGAGGTGAAAAACAGGTATATCTGATGGCAGACGGCGTTGTAATGGGTTTTGTTCTCTTGAGAATCGTCCCGGTTGAAGCCCATCCGGCAGGACAGGATCTCGTCAAACAGGGCAAACGCATTCATATCCAGGGACGAGACATCGGCGCGGGAATCCAGAAGGGTTTGCCGTTCATCCATCAGAAAGGGGTGGCAGCATTCCGGGTGCGCTTGGAAAAAGCTCTCAAGCTCCATATCCAGCTGGGCGGACACCTCTTGATGCGTCATAAAAATCCCTCCTACTCAAAAATAGCGCAGGGCAGGCACGCCCAATTGCAGGGATATTATAGCACATCCGCAGAGCGCCATCAAGACGGCGCTGTCTCCATTATCGCGGGCATAGTTTGGACGGCGGACCGGGCCGGAGCGGCTGTGAGCCTGCCGTGTCATGATAACGCCCGGCGGTTTTTTATGCCGCGCGGGGTTTGACTAATCGCCGTTCCTGTTGTATAATACCTTGATTATCATTTCTGGGGGTGGGGCCATGTGGGTCGCTGAACATTGGGCGGATTACGAGCTGCTGGACTGCGGTCGGGGCGAGAAGCTGGAGCGCTGGGGGGACAAGCTGCTGGTGCGGCCCGATCCCCAGGCCATCTGGAACACCCCCCGGACCCACAA
The DNA here is from genome assembly GCA_949841355.1 of uncultured Oscillospiraceae bacterium. GTDB lineage: Bacteria > Bacillota > Clostridia > Oscillospirales > Oscillospiraceae > Enterenecus. The sequence continues at coordinate 46,865 of CATKZP010000015.1, read as the reverse complement.
GGGCTGGCGGCGTCCCGACGCCCGGTACGCCCGGTCCAACACCGGCGGCGGCCAGTGGCGGGACCAGAACGTCCCCCAGCACTGGCAGGTGAATTACAGGGATCTCACCCTCAACGTGGGGCTGATGAACTTCAAGCACACCGGGGTGTTCCCCGAGCAGGCGGCCAACTGGGACTTCGCCCGGGAGCAGATTCAACGCGCCGGCCGGCCGGTGAGCGTGCTCAACCTGTTTGCCTATACCGGCGGGGCCTCTATCGCCTGCGCCGCGGCCGGGGCCAGCGTGTGCCATGTGGACGCGGCCCGCGGTATGGTGCAGTGGGCCCGGAACAACGCCAAATCCTCCGGTCTGGAGGACAGGCCCATCCGCTGGATTGTGGACGACTGCGCCAAGTTCGTGGAGCGGGAGATCCGCCGGGGCCGGAAGTACGACGCCATCATCATGGACCCGCCCTCCTATGGCCGAGGCCCCTCCGGCGAGGTGTGGAAGCTGGAGGAAAACCTGTACCCCTTTGTGGAGCTGGTGGCGGGGGTGCTGTCCGATGACCCGCTGTTTGTGATTTTGAACTCCTACACCACGGGGCTGTCCCCGTCGGTGCTCACCTATATTTTGCAGACCGTCATTGGGGAAAAGTTCGGCGGACGCACCGTGTCCGACGAGCTGGGCCTGCCCGTCACCGCCACGGGGCTGGCTTTGCCCTGTGGGGCTGCGGGGCGATGGACCTGCGGGTAATGCAGGCGCAGTGCTTTTAGGAGGGAATCAGCATGCCGGAATTGACGTCCATGAAAAATATCGGGAAGGAAATGGCAAGAAAGCTGGCTTCCGTTGGGGTAAACTCCCCGGAAGCGCTGATGGAATTGGGTGCGAAGCATTCGTTTTTTCGGCTGAAAGAGGTGTATCCTCAGGTTTGTCTGGTGCATCTGTACGCGTTGGAAGGCGCGATTCGAGGCGTGGACTTCAACAGCCTGTCCAAGGAAGTAAAGCAAGATTTGAAAGAATTCAGCGATTGTTTAAAGGGGTAACGCCATGTCTGACCAACCTATCCTGCGAACCGAACATCTCACCTTCCGCTACACCACCGAGGAGGGCGTGGCCCCTACGGTGCTGGACGGGGTGTCGCTGACCATCCGGCCGGGGGAGTTCGTGGCGGTGCTGGGCCACAACGGCTCGGGCAAGTCCACCCTGGCCAAGCACTTCAACGCCATTCTGCTCCCCTCCGGGGGAAAGGTCTGGGTGGACGGCATGGACAGCTGCGACGAGGACAAGCTGCTGGACATCCGCCGCCGGGTGGGCATGGTGTTCCAGAACCCGGACAACCAGATCGTGGCCAGCGTGGTGGAAGAGGACGTGGCCTTCGGCCCGGAGAACCTAGGGGTGCCCTCCGCCGAAATCCGGGAGCGGGTGGACGCCGCCCTGGCCGCCGTGGGCATGACCGACTATGCCCGCCACGCCCCCCATCTGCTGTCCGGCGGGCAGAAGCAGCGGGTGGCCATCGCGGGCGTGCTGGCCATGCGGCCCCGGTGCATTGTGCTGGACGAGCCCACCGCTATGCTGGACCCCGTGGGCCGGAAGGAGGTGCTGGACACCATCCGGCGGCTCAACCGGGAGCAGAATATTACGGTGGTGCTCATCACCCACCACATGGACGAGGCCGCCCAGGCGGACCGCCTCATCGTCATGCACGACGGCCATATCGTGGCGGACGACAAGCCCGAGCTGGTGTTCCAGAACGTGGACGGCCTGCGCTCCCTGGGGCTGGAGGTGCCCGAGCCGGTGGCCCTGCTCTACGAGCTGCGGCAGGCCGGGGTGGACGTGCCCCTCACCGCCCTGACGGTGGATGAGTGCGCCGGGGTTTTGAAAGAACTGCTGTGTATAGTGCCATGACCAAATTGAAAAGAGGTACATGAAATATGAAGCGTCAACTCCAAGGTATTTCCCTGATTCTGATGGCTATTCTGCTCACCCTAACTTATGGGAACGAGGCATTTTTTGATTTGAGTATGAGCTGGCACACTATCTTTGTCCTGATAGGACTTGCCGGAGTTTTCATGACATTCCTTCCCTCCCAAAAGGACAAACATGAATAACAATCTATGATTTTTGCACATTATCTCCATTTCAAGGAGTTTCTACATGGGAGCTATCATCGAAACCAAACAACTCACCCACACCTACAGCCAGGGCACACCCTTTGAGCACACCGCCCTGGACTGCGTGGACTTTTCCGCCTCGCGGGGCGAATACCTTGCCGTGATCGGCCGCACCGGATCGGGAAAATCCACCCTGATCCAGCACCTGAACGGCCTGCTGAAGCCCACCGCCGGACAGGTGCTCTTCGACGGCGCCGACATCTGGGAGTCCAAAGACCGCACCCGGCAGGTCCGCTGCCAGGTGGGGCTGGTGTTCCAGTACCCGGAGTACCAGCTCTTCGAGGAGACGGTGTATCAGGACATCGCCTTCGGCCCCAAAAACATGGGGCTGGACCGGGACGAGGTGGACCGCCGCGTCAAGCAGTCCGCCCGGTTCGTGGGGCTGGAGCCCGGAGTGCTGGAGAAGTCCCCCTTCGACCTGTCCGGGGGGCAGAAGCGCCGGGTGGCCATCGCGGGCGTCATCGCCATGGAGCCTCAGGTGCTGGTGCTGGACGAGCCCACGGCGGGGCTGGACCCCTCCGGCGCCGCCCGGATTCTGGATAATATCCGCACCTACCACCAGGAGAAAAACGCCTGCATCATCCTGGTGTCCCACTCCATGGAGGAGGTGGCCCGGGAGGCGGACCGCCTGGTGGTCATCCATCGGGGGGCCATCCCCTTCTCCGGCACGCCTGAGCGCGTGTTCACCCATGGGGAGGAGCTGGAGGCCATGGGCCTGGGCGTGCCCGCCATGACCCGGGTGTTCGCCCGCCTGCGGTCCATGGGGGTGGATCTGCCCGCGTCGGTCTACACCATTCCCCAGGCCCGGGAGGCCGTGCTGGCCGCCCTCCATCGAAGGGAGGAACACTGATGGCCCTGCGCGATATCACCCTGGGCCAGTACTTCCCAGGGGAATCTCCCATCCACCGCCTGGACCCCCGGGCCAAGCTGGTGGCTATGATCTGCTACATCGTGGCCCTCTTCCTGGGCAAGTGGTTCGTCAGCTACGCCCTTTTGCTGCTGATCCTGGCGGCGGTGGTGAAGGTGTCCACCGTCAAGCCCCGCGCCCTGGTGCGCGGTCTGAAGCCGGTGGTGTTCATTCTGGTGTTCACCGCCGTGCTCAACATCTTTTACACCCCCGGCCAGGCGCTGGTCTCCTTCTGGATTTTCACCATCACCAAGGAGGGCCTCCTCCACGCGTTTTTCATGGTGGTGCGCATCGTCATGCTCATCACCTGCACCTTTCTGCTCACCTACACCACCTCTCCCCTGGCCCTCACCGACGGGCTGGAGAGCCTGCTGGGGCCGCTGAAGAAGCTGCGCGTCCCCGTCCACGAGCTGTCCATGATGATGTCCATTGCCCTGCGGTTCATCCCCACCCTCATTGAGGAGACGGACAAGATCATGTCCGCCCAGCGGGCCCGGGGCGCGGACTTCGACTCAGGGAATCTGATCCAGCGTGCCAAGGCCCTGATCCCCCTTCTGGTACCGCTGTTCATCTCCGCCTTCCGGCGGGCGGACGAGCTGGCCACCGCCATGGAGTGCCGCTGCTACCACGGCGGCGAGGGCCGCACCCGGATGAAGCAGCTGCATTGGCGCCCCGGCGACGTGCTGTTCATGCTGGGGGCGCTGGCGGCGGCGGTGGCCGCCGGCGTGCTGGGCTGCTGGGGGCTGTGATATGGAGCAGAGAAATATCGCCCTGCGGCTGAGCTACACCGGCACCGCCTACCACGGCTGGCAGGTACAGAAAAACGCCGTCACCGTGGCGGAGACGCTGGAAAAGGCCCTCTCCTCGGTGGTGTGCCACCCGGTAAAGCTCACCGGCGCGGGGCGCACCGACGCCGGGGTTCACGCCCAGGTCTACGTAGCCAACTTCCGCACCACCTCCGGCATTCCCGTGGAGCGGCTGCCCCTGGCGGTGAACACCCGCCTGCCCGACGACATCTCGGTGTTCAAGGCCACGGTGGTGCCCGGCGGCTTCAACGCCATCAGCTCCTGCCGGAAGAAGGAGTACACCTACAAAATCTACAATTCCCGCATCCGGGACCCGTTTTTTGTTAACCGGGTGTGGTTCTACCCCAAGCCGCTGGACGAGGAAATCATGGCCCGGGCGGCGGCGCAGTTTGTGGGCACGCACGACTTTGCCGCCGTGCGCAGCGTGGGCACCGAGACCCGCACTACCGTGCGCACCGTCCACTACTTCGACATTGAGCGCCGCGGCGACGTCATCGACTGCCGGGTGTGCGCCGACGGCTTCCTCTATAACATGGTGCGGGCGATGGTGGGCACCTGCATCTACGCCGCCGAGGGCAAGCTGGAGCCGGCGGAAATCCCCGCCATCCTGGAATCCCGCAACCGCACCCTGGCCGGGCCTACCGCGCCGCCGGACGGGCTGTATATGACCAACCTCTGGTATGACGAAGATGTGCTGTAAGCCATGCGGACCGTGCTTCTGCGGCGCGGTAAGCCTGCGTCAGCAGGCCGCCGCCCAGCGGCGCAGCCGGGGCGGAATTCATTTCCGCCCGGCTGTTTCAATCCCGCCGGACGGGCTGTATATGACCAACCTTTGGTATGATGAGGGCGTGCTGTGAATATTTTCGAGGTGAAAACCGATAAAAAGCGCCACCTCCCCCTGCTGCTGCTGGGGGACGAGCAGGAGGACATGATTGACCGCTACCTGGACCGGGGGACCATGTACGCCCTGGAGGACGGCGGAACCGTCCATGCCGTCTGCGTGGTTACGGACGAGGGGGGCGGCGCGCTGGAGCTGAAAAACCTGGCGGTGTCCCCGGCGTGCCAGCGCCGGGGCTATGGCCGGCGCATGGTGGACTTTCTGTGCCAGACCTATCAAGGCCGTTACGCCCGCCTGGTGGCGGGCACCGGGGACAGCCCCCTCACCCTCCCCTTCTACGAGGCATGCGGCTTTGTCCGCTCCCATGTAATCCCCAACTTTTTCACCGACCACTACGACCACCCCATCTTTGAGGGCGGGCGGCAGCTGGTGGACATGATTTACCTCACCAAAGCACTGTAAAACGGAGTTTTTATGGACGAAAACAGCCAAAAAAAACCGAAGATCCAGCCTCTCAACCCCGCCCCCAGGCGGCACGAGGAGGAACAGCCTCCTCAGCCCAGGCGCAGGCTGCCCCGCTTTCTGGTGCGCCTTACGGCCACCCTGGTGGTGGTGGCGGTGACGGTGAGCCTGGTGGCCGCGCTGGTCTTTCGGGACCGGCTGAACGCGGACAGCGTGAGGCGCTGGTTCACCTACCGCTCCCTCATCCGCAGCGACAGCGGCCGGGCGGAGTCCTTCCCCTACGGCGGCGAGCTCACCGACACCTTCGCCGTGCTGGACGGGGATTTGCTGGTGTGCTCCCGCAATGCCATCTCCCTCTACTCCGGCAGCGGCGCCCAGTATATCAACGAGCCGGTGGGCATGGAAAACCCCGTGGTGAACACCAACGGCTCTCTGGCGGTGGTGTACGACGCGGGGGGGACCGACCTGTACGTGCTAGGCCAGCGCTCCCTGGTGTGGTCCTCCAAGGACTTTGAGTCCATCCTGTCCGCCCGGCTCAACAAAAACGGCCAGCTCACCGTAGTCACCCAGGCCAGCGGCTACCGGGGGATGGTGACGGTGTACGACGCCGCTTACTCCCCCGTCATGCACATTGACCTGTCCTCCGCCTTTGTGATGGACGCGGCGCTGTCCGACAACGGGCACACCCTGGCCATTCTCACCGTGGGGCAGTCCGGCGGCGCCTTCGCCACCAGCCTGGAGCTGTACGAAATGAGCTACGCCAGCGGCGAGTACGCCCCCGATTTCACCTGTGAGCTGGGGGGCGGCGTGGTGCTGGAGACAAAGCACACCGCCTCGGCGGTGTGGTCCCTGGCGGATCGGGGGCTCACCGTCACCGGCCACGACGGCCGCTCCTCCGGCGTGAGCTGGGCGGACAAGCACCTGCGGCGCTACACCCTCAGCGGGGACGGCTTCGCCGCCATTCTGCTGGGCAAGTACCGGGCGGGCAGCCAGGCCGAGCTGTGGGTGGTGGACGAGTCCGGCCAGCGCCGCGTTCTGGAGCTGAACGAGCAGGTGCTGTCCATCTCCGCCGCCGGGCGGTATCTGGCGGTCCTCACCGGCGACCGGCTGGACCTCTACACCGACCAGCTGGAGCTGTATAACACCCTGGAGGGCACCCAGGGGGCCCGGAACGTCCTGCTCATGCCGGACGGCTCGGCCATCCTCATCTCGGCGGACAGCGCCGGGTTCTATATCCCCTGACGGGTCTCCTGCGGGCACGCGGGAAAAGGAGGCGCTTATGAGCGGATACATATTTGATATTCTGATCGTGGCTCTGCTGGCCCTGATGGCCTGGCGGGGGGCGGCCAAGGGGCTGGTGCTGTCCCTGTGCGGGCTGGCGGCGGTGTTCGTGGCCTTCTTCGCGGCCCAGTTCCTGTCCGACCAATTCTGCCAGCCGGTGGCCGGCATCCTGCGGCCCATCGTCGCCCAAACCATCCGGGGGGCGGAGGCCGAGCCCATCCCCGCCGACCCGGCCCAGGGCTACACGGTGGAGGAGCTGCTCTCCTCCATTCAGGAAAAGGGCCTGTTTGAGGGCTTTTCCGACTTTCTGGAGCAGGGCGTGGCCTACGACAGCCTGGGCCACGGTCCCCTGTCCCCGCTGGACGCCCTGGCGGGCTACCTCTCCCTGGGAATCGCCCGGGCGCTGCTGTTCGGCGGCAGCTTCCTAATCATCCTGCTCATCTGGTTCCTGGTGAGCCACGCTCTGGACCTGGCCTTCCACCTGCCCATTCTGGCGGAGGTAAACACCGTCGGCGGCCTCATCGCCGGGCTGGTGAAGGGCGGGCTGCTGGCGGTGGTGCTGGTGTGGCTGGGCCAGCTGGCCGGCGCCGTCCCCTGCCCGCCGGACACCCCCGTCCTGTCCCTGTTCACCGTGGACAGGCTGTGGGAGCTGCTGGGCGGACTGTCCGTCTGACCCCGCCCGGCTTCAGGCGCGGCGCCCCTGGTTTTTCAAGGGGACGGCAGATTTCCCTGGGAGCGCGAAAATTACCACTCTAAAATTCATGACGTGTTCATATTTATCTGATATGGTACTGCCAAACTGCATCAAGAACGTGAGAACTTGTTCTCCCTAGAAAGGAGCGGCATCATGCATCCCACTCTGTGTACCCGCTGCAAAAAGAACGTGGCGGTCATCTTCATAACCAAAATTGAAAACAACGAGGCCAAAAACGAGGGGCTCTGCCTCAAGTGCGCCCGGGAGCTCGGCATCAAGCCGGTGGACGACATGATGAAGAAAATGGGCATCTCCGACGAGGATTTGGAGTCCATTTCCACCGAGATGATGTCCGCTTTCGGCGGCGCGGAGGAGCCGGACGGCCTGACCCCCGCCGCCGGGGAGGACGACGGCGACAGCGAGGAGGACGAGGGGCGCACCGCCACCTTCCCCTTCCTGAACAAGCTGTTCGGCGGCCAGTCGGACAGCGGCCCCGACCGGGACCCCATGCAGCGGGGGGGCGCCGCCAAGGACAAGGAGGAGAAGGCCGCTCCCAAATCCGACCGGAGCCAGCCTCCTAAGCGGAAGTTTTTGGAGAATTACTGCATCTCCCTCACCCGCAAGGCCCACGAGGGCAAGCTGGACCGCATCGTGGGCCGCGCCAACGAGATTGAGCGGACCATCCAGATTCTCAACCGGCGGCAGAAGAACAACCCCTGCCTCATCGGTGACCCCGGCGTGGGCAAAACCGCCATCGCTGAGGGGCTGGCCCAGCGCATCTACGACCGGGACGTACCCTATAAGCTGCTGGACAAGGAGGTTTATCTGCTGGACCTCACCGCCCTGGTGGCGGGCACCCAGTTCCGCGGCCAGTTCGAAAGCCGCATGAAGGGCCTCATCGACGAGGTGAAGAAGCTGGGCAATATCATCCTGGTCATCGACGAGGTTCACTCCATCGTGGGCGCGGGGGACGCGGAGGGCTCCATGAACGCCGCCAACATCCTCAAGCCCGCCCTGAGCCGGGGGGAGATCCAGGTCATCGGCGCCACCACCCTCACCGAGTACCGCAAGTACATCGAAAAGGACTCCGCTTTGGAGCGCCGCTTCCAGCCCGTCGTCGTGGAGGAGCCCTCCATCGACGACTCGGTGGAGATTTTGAAGGGCATCGCCCCCTATTACGAGTCCTTCCACCACGTGACCATCAGCCCCGACATCTGCCGTCAGGCGGTGACCATGAGCGAGCGGTACATCACCGACCGGTACCTGCCCGACAAGGCCATCGACCTCATTGACGAGGCGTCGTCGGACATGAACCTCCACAACAAGGACCTGGCCCGGCTGGCCGAGATCGACAAGGAGCTGGCCGACTACGCCAAGGAGATGGAGGTGGTTCTGGCCTCCACCGGCGCCCAGAACGACCCCAAGCTCCAGGACCTGCAAAAGCAGGAGCAGAAGCTCCAGCGCCAGCGGGACACCCTGGAGATGGCGGTGAGCCGGGACGACGCCGAGGCCCCCAACCGGGAGGACCCCGCCTTCCAGGAGCGGCAGGACGGCCGCCGCAGGCAGATCGCTGAGCTTCAGCAGAAGCTGGCCGCCGTCACCGCCGAGAAGCAGGCGGTGCAGTCCGCCGCCAACGACAAGGCCTACCAGCGCCTGGCGGAGCTGAAGAGCCGTCAGGCCCAGCTCACCGCGGAGCGGGACGCCCTGGCCGCCAAGGGGGACCCGCCCCTCACCGCCGCCCATCTGGCCCGGGTCATCGAGCTGTGGACCAAAATTCCCGCCTCCTCCATCCAGGAGCAGGAGTTCGAGCGCCTGGCCAAGCTGGACCAGCGCCTCAAGGAGCATATCGTGGGCCAGGACGACGCGGTGAACGCGGTGGCCAGCGCCATCCGGCGGGGCCGCGTGGGCATCTCCGCCAAGCACAAGCCGGTGAGCTTCATCTTCGTGGGCTCCACCGGCGTGGGCAAGACGGAGCTGGTCAAGCAGCTGGCCGCCGACCTGTTCTCCTCCCCCGAGTCCCTCATCCGGCTGGACATGAGCGAGTTCATGGAAAAGCACTCTGTGTCCCGCATTATCGGCTCCCCGCCGGGGTACGTGGGCTATGACGACGCGGGCCAGCTCACCGAGAAGATCCGCCGCAAGCCCTATACGGTGGTCCTCTTTGACGAGATCGAGAAGGCCCACCCCGACGTGCTCAACGTGCTGCTCCAGATTCTGGACGACGGCCATATCTCCGACGCCCACGGCAAGGTGGTCAATTTCGAGAACACCGTCATCGTCATGACCTCCAACGCCGGCAGCGACATCAAGGGCGGCTCTCTGGGCTTCGGCCGCTCCGCCAACCAGCTGGGTAAGGAAAAGGCCATGAAGGGGCTGGAGAGCTTCCTGCGCCCCGAATTCATCAACCGCGTGGACGAAATCGTCTACTTCAACCAGCTCAGCGAGGACAATTTCAAGGCCATCGCCCGCATCATGCTGTCCGAGCTGGAGGCGGTCATGAGGGACAAGAACATCGCCTTCTCCTACGGCGAGAGCGTGCTGGACTACCTGGTGAAGAAGTCCTACTCCGCCGCCTACGGCGCCCGGAACCTGCGCCGCCAGATTCAGAAGGACCTGGAGGACCCCATCGCCGCCAAGCTGATTCAGCGCTACGCCCAGCCCGTCACCCGGGTGGAGCTGTCCGCCGAGGGGGAGCAGCTGAACATCGTCACCGACTAAAGCCCAGGGCGGCGGGGATTCCCCGCCGCCCTTTCCGCTGGGGCCCGCCTCAGCCAGCCACGAAACGGAGGACCTTCCCGCCATGAACACACCCGCCAACGCCCCCGCCAAGCGCCGGCGGGCGGTGAAAGCCGCCGCCGCGGTGCTGCTGTCCGGCTGCCTCGCCGCCAGCCTGGGGTTGAACATCTATCAGGCCGCCGTCCAGAACCGAAAGGTGAGCGAGTACATCGACCGCCAGCTGGAGCGCCAGGCCGAGGAGGCCAAGCGTGAAAACCAGTACGTCGAGGACGGCTATCAGGTGGGCGGCCAGTACGAGATCCGCTCCACCGCCCACATATCCGACGCCTACCTCAGCGGCGACGCCAGCCAGCTCAGCGCCGAGGACAAAGAGACCCTGTCCATGGCCGGGGACGTGCTGGACCAGATCACCCACAGCGGCATGAGCGGCTATGAAAAGGAGGAGGCGGTCTACCTCTGGATGGCGCGGCACATCGGCGCCAGCTCCACCGGCGCCATCAGCCGCCCGGGCATGACCCGCTCCGCCTTTACCCCTCACGACGTGCTGGAAAGCCGCACGGCGGTGTGCGTGGGCTACGCCACCACCTTCCGGCTGTTCATGAACATGCTGGGGCTGGACTGCCGCGTCGTGCACAACGAGTATCACTCCTGGAACCTGGTGCGGCTGGAGGACGGCTGGTACCACGTGGACGTCTACGGCGACGCCCACGGCGTGCTCTACGGCAATTTCAACATGACCGACGCGGTAGCCAGAGACGGCCACAGCTGGGACGAGTCCGCCCTGCCCGAGGCCAAGAGCTTGAAGTACACCCCCGCCGTCCAAAACGGCATCCCGGTGGACGGCGTTCTGGACGTCCCCGCCGCGCTGAAGCAGGCCCTGGACGGCAGCAGCGGCGCGCTGTTCTTCCAATTCAAGTCCCCCCTCACCCAGCAGGACATGGAGATGGCGGAATTTTTGGTGCGCAGCCTGGAGCCGGTGCTGAGCGGGATGCTGGATGAGCGCTATTACTGCCGGGCCTCCTGGTATCCCGGCGAGGAGGACAGCCTTGTCCTGGGCCTGCTGCTGGAAAGCCACCGGGTGGAGGATCAGCCCGCCGGCATCGACGCCGGCACGCCCGAGGGGCAGGCCATTATCCGGGCGGTGGCGGAGGCCTTCGGGGTGGACCCGGCGGCGCTGGGTGGCCAGCCCCTCAGCGAGGCCCCCGGCCCCAGCTTTACCCTGGGCGGCGGGGCCGCCGGCTGAGCGCTCTGCGGGAGGTTTTCTGATGCGACACGTGAAAAAAGCCCTGCTTCTCGCCCTGGCGCTGCTGGTCTGCGCGGGCTGCGCCCCCGATGGGCCCGACCTGGACCCGGCGGAGTTGGTCCGGGCCATGATGGCGGCGGACACCACCCTGCCCGAGATGACGGAGCGCTCCGGCGGGGAGGGCGGCGCGGACGGCTTTACCTACCTGTCCGGCCTGGACTACGGCAGGGTGGAGGACTACTTCTACGCCTGCGCCAGCGCCGGGACCGCGGAGGAGATGGCGGTGGTCAAGCTCAAGGACAGGGCGGACGCCGCAGCTTTGATGGACTCCCTTGCGGACCATCTGGAGGCCCGGCGGGACGCCTTCGCCCAGTACGACCCGGAGCAGGTCCCCCTCACCGAAAGCGCCGTGCTCACCCGGGAGGGGCGGTATGTGGCCCTCATCGTGTCCCAAAAGAACGGGCTGGCCCAGCAGGAGTTCCAGAAATTTTTCCAGGAGGACAGCCCGCCGGACTAGGCGCTGTTTGAAATTGGCGCTGCGCCCAGCGGCGAGGGATTTTTTCGCCATCAACGGCACATGGCGGAAAAAGACCCATCGCTTGGGCTATTGGCAATTTTCAAGCAAGTCCTAAAACAACCGTTTCACGTGAAACACCCGCGCCGGAGTTCCGGCGCGGGTGTTTTTGCGTTTTTGACAGGGCTGCTCTCACAGCCGGGCGCGGATGGCCCGGAGGAATTCCAGACCCGTGACCTTCCGGGCCGGGGCCTCCCCCTCCCAGAGGCCCGCCAGGTCGCCGGTCATGACGCCGCTCTCAATGGTATCCACGGCAGCCTCCTCCAGCCTGCGGGCGAAGGCGGTGAGCTGAGGCAGACCGTCCAGCTCGCCCCGCTTGCCCAGCGCCCCCGTCCAGGCGAACAGGGTGGCCATGGGGTTGGTGGACACCTGCTCCCCCTTCAGGTGGCGGTAGTAGTGCTGGGTGACGGTGCCGTGGGCGGCCTCGTACTCGTAATTCCCGTCGGGGGACACCAGCACGGAGGTCATCATGGCCAGGGAGCCGAAGGCGGTGGACACCATGTCGCTCATCACGTCGCCGTCGTAGTTCTTGCAGGCCCAGATGAAGCCTCCCTGGGAGCGGATGACCCGGGCCACCGCGTCATCGATGAGGGTGTAGAAATAGGTGATACCGGCTTGTTGAAATTTCTGCTCATATTCCGACTTGTATATCTCGACAAAGATGTCCTTGAAGGTGTGGTCGTACTGCTTGGAGATGGTGTCCTTGGTGGAAAACCACAGGTCCTGGCGGGTGTCCAGCGCGTATTGGAAGCAGGAGCGGGCGAAGGATGCGATGGACGCCTCCACATTGAACTGCCCCTGGAGGACGCCGGGACCGTCGAACTGGTGGATGGTCTGGCGCTTTTCCACGCCGTCCGCGCCGGTGAACACCAGCTCCGCCCTGCCCGGACCGGGCACCTTGATCTCGGCGGCCTTATACACGTCGCCAAAGGCGTGGCGGGCGATAGTGATGGGCTGCTTCCAGTTCTTCACCCCCGGGTTCAGCCCCTTGACCATGATGGGGGCGCGGAACACCGTGCCGTCCAGAATGGCCCGGATGGTGCCGTTGGGGGACTTCCACATCTGGGACAGCTTATACTCCTCCACCCGCTGCTGATTGGGGGTGATGGTGGCGCATTTCACGGCCACGCCGTACTTTTTATTCGCCTGGGCCGCGTCGACGGTCACCTGGTCGCCGGTCTCCTCCCGGTGGGGCAGCCCCAGGTCGTAATACTCGGTCTTAAGCTCGATGTAGGGCTCCAGCAGCTCCTCCTTGATCTGCTGCCAGAGGATGCGGGTCATCTCGTCCCCGTCCATCTCCACCAGGGGGGTTTTCATTTGCAGCTTGTCCATGGGTCATCTCTCCTTTTTGGTATGAAAGGGCGGGGGCGGATGCCCGTCCCCGCCGCAGTGTTTTAAGCGCTCACTTCCAGGGGTCGTCCTTGGGTCCGGTGGGACCGGTGGCGCCGCCGGGATTGGAGGGGCCGGAAATGGTGGACCCGGTGGACCAGGAGTAGCCGGTGGGACCGCTCCATCCGGCGGGGCCTGCGGGGGCGGACACGCCCTTGGCCCAGTCGTAGAACTTGGCCATGGCCCCCGTCTGATAAGGGCGCAGCCACAGCCCGATGATGGCCGAGCCGATGAACGCCGCCAGCATCACCAGCAGGCCCAGCCCGGCCCCGGCGATCAGCCCCGCCACATCCGGCGTGCCTCTGCCCGACTGGAGCATGAGGGGGACGATCAGAGCCCCGGCCAAAACGCCGACGCCCACCAGGATCAGCACAAGGCTCAGCAGCTCCCAGCCGATGAAGGACAGCTGGAGGACGAATGCCTTGCCCACATTGCCCTGCATCAGCCGCTTGCTCTCCCGGATGGCCTCCGAGCCGGACAGGCCCTGATCCAGCAGGGCGTAGTCCACCAGCGCGTAGCGCATGGTGACCCACACCATCCCGATCTCATAGGCCACCAGGCCCACAAACATCAGCAGCACCGACAGCCCCGCCGTCTCCGTCGCCATCGCCACCACCACGGCCAGCACGATCACCACCACCAGGCCCAGGCCCAGCAGCAGCGACCACAAAAAGATATACAGCCCCGTGAGGATGCGGGTGACCAGCACGCCGCCCAGGCGCGGAAACGCGCAGAAAAGCTGGCCCACCCCCGGGTCCTCCCCCCGGACCATGGCCAGGGCGTAGCCCTCATAGCCCACGCCCATGACGCTCTGCCACAGGTAGAGGATGACAGACACCACAAATCCCGCCCATACCATGCCGAGCAGAACACTGGGCCCGCGGCTCATGAAGTCCAGGAGCACCATCTCCATGGCCTCCTCCGCGTCGTAGCCCATCATCATGTAGTTCACCAGCCGCTCGCTGTAGCTGCCCAGGCCGCCGTTGAACAGGTTGCCCACGAAATTCACCAGCCCCGTCCCCACTCCCACAATGACGGAGAACAGCAGCGTGATCAGCATGGGCTTCGTCCTGGTGTTCCGCATGGCCGCCTTGACGCTCAGCTTCAATTGCGCACGATTGTATTGCATCATGATACCTCCCTCTCTCTTGGCTCGGGACGGTCCGCGCCGCCCCTCGCCCTCTTTTTTTATTATAGCGCGCCGGGATGGGAATTGCAACAAAAAACAGCCGCCCGGCTTGGGCGGCTGTCTGCGCGGCTTATGTCTTTTCCCGGCGGGCGCGGTCCGACTCCCGGGCCATTTTCCTGCAAAGGGCGATCAGGCGCACCACCGCGTCCACCCCCCGCTCCAGCACGTAGATCACCGACGGGGTGAGCAGCAGAAACACCACGATCACCAGCCCCGACTGGAAGTCCAGCGGGGTGAGCTGGAAGAACGAGCCGAAGCCCAGCACCGCCACCACAAAGGCCACCGCCATGGTTCCCAGCAGGGTCCACCGCTTCCAATCCAGCGGCTTAGAGATGTAGTAGAGCACCAGCAGGCCCACCTCGCCCATGATGACGGTGGCCAGCGTGGACAGGGTGACCCGCTCAAAGGCGAACGCCAGGGTGAACAGCTCGATGCCCACGATGAGCAGCACGTTGGTCAGCCCCCCCGGCAGCGCCCGGCGCAGCACGTTGGTCATAAACCGGCCCTTCACGATCTCGTGGTTGGGCTCCAGCGCCAGCACAAAGGAGGGCGCGCCGATGGTCAGGGCGCTGATGAGGGTGAGCTGAATGGGGATGAAGGGATAGGGGAAGCCGGCGAACAGGTTGATGAGGGACAAAAACAGGGACATGATGTTCTTCACCAGATACAGCGCCGCCGCCCGCTGGATGTTGTTGATGACCCGCCGTCCCTCCTGCACCACCTCGGGCATGGAGGCGAAGTTGGAGTCCAGCAGCACCACCTGGGCCACCTGGCACGCCGCCTCCGCGCCGGAGGCCATGGCGATGCCGCAGTCCGCGTCCTTCAGCGCCAGCACGTCGTTGACGCCGTCCCCCGTCATGGCCACGGTGTGGCCCGCCTTTTGCAGGGCCTTCACCAGCTTGCGCTTCTGGTCCGGGGTAACGCGGCCGAATACGTTATACTCCCGCACCGCCCGGGCGTAGTCGGCGGGCTCTTTGAGGGTGGCGGCGTCCACATAGCGCTCCGCCCCCGCAATGCCCGCCTCCACCGCTACGGCGGACACGGTGGCCGGATTGTCCCCTGAGATAACCTTCACCGTCACTCCCTGCTGGGCAAAGTAGCGGAAGGTGTCCGGCGCCTCCGCCCGCACGGGGTTGCTGATGACCGCCAGGGCCAGGGGCTCCACCCCGCCCACGATGCCCCCCTCCATGGTGGGGGCGCCGGCGCATTTCGCCAGCAGCAGCACACGGCAGCCCTGGGCCTGATAGGGAGCCACCATGTGCTCCAAATCGGCGTACCGGGCCTTCATAATGAACTCCGGCGCCCCCACCACGTAGGCCCCGTAGCCCCGGAACACCACCGCCGACCACTTGTTGGCCGAGGTGAAGGGCACCGTGCGCTCCACCTGCCAGATGGAGGACTTGTGGAACCGCGCCGCCATGGCCCGGGCGGTGTCGTTGTCCGCATCGATGGCCTGATAATAGGCGTTGAAGATCTCCTCCACCTTCCCGGCGGGACAGCGGTCCTCGTCCAGGGGAACCACCTCCCGCACCGACATCTCCGGCTGGGTGATGGTGCCCGTCTTGTCCACGCACAGGACGTCCACGTGGGCCAGGGTCTCCACCGCGCTCATCTCGTGCACCAGGGTCTGGCGCTGGGCAAGGCGCATCACCGACACCGCCAGCGCCACGCTGGTGAGCAGGTACAGCCCCTCGGGGATCATGCCGATGAGGGCGGCCACCACCGCGGGAACGGCCTGGTTGAAGGCGTTCTCCTGCACCACCAGCTCGTTATAAAACAGCGCCGCCCCGATGGGGATGAGGGCGAAGCCGATGAACCGGATCAGCTTGTCCAGCGACTTCATCATCTCCGACCGGCCCACCCCCTGGTCGGCCTTAGCCTCCAGGGACAGCCGGGCGGCGTAGCTTGCCGAGCCCACCCGGTCCAGCCGGGCCCGGCACTTGCCGGATACCACGAAGCTGCCGCTCAAAAGCTCGTCGCCGGGGTTTTTGGTGATGGGGTCGGCCTCGCCGGTGATGAGGGCCTCGTTCACCGTCACCTGGCCGGACATCACCGGGCCGTCGGCAGGGATCTGATCCCCCGCGCCCAGCTCCACGATGTCCTCCCGCACCAGCTTGTGGAGGGGAACGGTGCCCAGCTGGCCGTCCCGCACCACCTTCACCCTGGCCTCGCTGAGCAGGGTGAGCTTTTCCAGGGTGGCCCGGGAGCGCAGCTGCTGGATGATGCCGATGACGGAATTGACCACGGCGATGCCCAAAAACATCATATCCCGGAAGTTGCCGGACACCACCAGCAGCGCCGCCAGCACCACAAACACCAGGTTGAAGAAGGTGAGGGTGTTCTCCCGGATGATCTGGCCGGTGCTCTTGGCGTTGGAGGCCACCGCCTCGTTTCCCATGCCCTGCTCCAGGAGCTGGGTGGCCTGGGCGGTGGTCAGGCCCAGCTTGGGGTCGGGAAAGATGCGCTCCGGCTCCCGGCGGTCCCGGGCGGGGCGCTCCTCCCTGCGGCGGGACTGTATTTTGTCGTTCCGCCCGCGCTTGGGGGGCGGGGCCTGCTGGAACTGCGCTGACTGCTGAGCCATAAAAGCAAGCTCCTTTTTGTCGTAATTTGACGGTGCTATGGCATATCATACCACAGAAAAGGGTTGGCGTAAACCGCCAACCCTTTAACTGTTTGTTAAAATTGACAAGGCAAACCCTTAAGCCGGGTCAGATCGTCCACCTGACCTCCACGGTGAACACCCCGGCCTCCCAGCGGGCGGCGGTGGCGTGGCCCATGCGCTCCGCCAGGGCCTTGACGATGGCCAGCCCCAGCCCCGTGGACTGCCCCGTTCGCATCTTGTCGGCGGTGTAGAACCGCTCGAACACGTGGGCGGCGTCCTCGGCGGTGAGGTCCTCCGCCCGGTTGGAGAAGGCGGACACAATCTGGTTCCCCTTCCGATACAGCCGGACGCTCAAGGTGTCCCTCCCGTGGCGAAGGGCGTTGGTGAGCAGGTTGGAGAAAATCCGGGTCGCCGCGCCGCTGTCCGCCCACACCGGGGGCAGGTTGGGCTCCATGTCCACCTCCACCGCCAGCCCCGCCGCCTCGATTTGCTCATAGGCCGCCGCCAGCTGGTCGGACAGCGCCCGGCCCAGGTCCACCTTCTCCCGCTCCAGGGGCAGCTCGCCCCCCTCGATGCGGGACAGGTCATAGAACGTGGCGATGAACACCTGAAGGGTGCGGGCCCGCCCCTCCACCACCGCCAGGTATTCCGCTTTTTTCTCCGGAGACAGCCCATCCTCCTCCAGCAGCTGCAAATAGCCCAGAATGGAGGTCAGCGGCGTGCGCAGGTCGTGGGACACGTTGGCGATCTGCTGCCGCAGGGCCTGCTCCTTCCGGCGGTAGACCGCCCGCTCCTCCTGCCGCAGCTCCAAGAGCTGGTTGAGGCAGACCAGCAGCTCCTCCGCCCCGGCGCTGGGACAGGGCAGGGCCAGCCGGGCGGTGGTCTGGTCCGCCATCTGCTCCCGCATCCGGCGGGCGGCCAGGCGCAGCCCCCTTTCCAATGTGGCCTGACGCGCGATGAGGCCGGCGCACGCCAGAGCCAGCGCGATAATCAGGACGGTTTTCATGGCTAAAAGCCCCCTTCCCTGTCACAGAAAGCCGAACATGATGAGGAACAGCATCGCCAGCAGCATGAAAAGGATCAATTTGACATACCAGGGCGAGCGGTCCCCCCGCCCCAGCCACAGCCCCAGCGCAATCAGCAGGACAGGACCCATAATGCCAAGATTCGTCCCAAACAGCACCCTGTAAAGCTCAGTGGGAAGCAAAGTAAGCGTCGTTTTCATGGAACCCCTCGCAAAAGGGCTTTAGCCGGACCCTCCCGGCCCGGCTGAAGCCCACTATTTGATCTCTTTTTTGTGGAAGGCGTACAGCCCGACGGCGGTGCAGGCCGCCAGCCAGAACGCCCCCACCAGCCACGCCTGCCCCAGATAGACCAGGTCGCCCACCACGGACTTGGCGTTGTTCAGCATGGTATTGGGGAAGTACCCGGAAATCTTGACCAGCACATTCCCAAACCAGCCCTGACTCAGCAGACCCGCCACCTCCAGCGTGGTGTCCAGCACGAACACGACGCCCACGTAGAGAAAGGAGCTGGCCATCTCCCCGTTGACCAGGAATTGGCACATACAGACCGCCGCCTGTCCGCCGATCCACAGGGGGATGCCCGCCGCCAGAAAGTAGCCCACAATAATCAGGGCATCCTGGGAGGAGTAGAATCCGGCGGGCCCATTCATGGGCAGGCAGACGGCGCACAGACCGATGAAAAAGGCCATCATCACCACCAGGTACGCCAGGGACAGCAGAGTCTGGGCCAGGAGCTTGCCCAGGTAAATCTGGGTGCGGCTCAGGCCGAAGGACACCTCGTTTTTCAGGGTGGAGTTCTTGTATTGCGCGGCGAACACGATATCCCCGGTAATCAGGCAGATACAGAAACCGATGCTTCCCATCTCCACGAGGGTGGCGACAGCCCCGCCGAAGGGGGTGACCAGGGAATGGCTGTTGTGGAAGGCAAACATTGAGGCGTACAGCCCCTCCAGCACCAGCATAATCCCCAGGGTGATATAGGT
Organism: uncultured Oscillospiraceae bacterium; assembly: GCA_949841355.1. GTDB lineage: Bacteria > Bacillota > Clostridia > Oscillospirales > Oscillospiraceae > Enterenecus. The sequence continues at coordinate 27,988 of CATKZP010000015.1, read as the reverse complement.
GTAGGGCCGGTGCAGCAGCTTGTATATCTCTGCGCGGATGTAGTTAAGCATGGCGGCCACCTCCGATCAGCTCCAGGAAGTACGCTTCCAGATCCGCGCCCTTCTGCTCCATGGCCAGCAGGGCCACGCCGTTCTGCGCCAGGGCGTAGGACGCCCGCTTGGGGTCGTCCAGACAGTCGTAGAGCTGCACCACGTTGCCGGGCAGCACCTCGAACTTGTCCGTACCCAGCTGGCTTTGCAGCGTGGCGGCGGCCCGGGCAGCGTCGTCCACCTCCAGCCGCAGGCAGGTGCGGCATTTGTCGTGGAGGGCTTCGGCGGAGATCTCCTCTAAAATCCTGCCCTTGTCCATAAAGCCGTACCGGGTGGCCACGTTGGACAGCTCGGACAGGATGTGGCTGGAAATCAGAATGGTGGTCTGCCGCTCCCGGTTGAGCGTGCGCAGAATCTGCCTGAATTCGGCCACCCCCTCCGGGTCCAGGCCGTTGATGGGCTCGTCCAGAATGAGGAAGTCCGGGTGGTTCATCAGCGCCAGCGCCAGGCCCAGCCGCTGCTTCATGCCCAGGGAGAAGGATTTAAACTTCTTTTTTTCCGTATCCTTCAGGTCCACCTGTTCCAGCACCTCGTCCACCACATGCTTTCCGGGGATGCCCCGCTGGAGGCGGTAATACTCCAGGTTTTCCTGGGCGGTGAGGAACGGAGAGAAAGAGGGAATCTCAATCATGACCCCGGTGCGGGAGCGCTGGAGCCGCATCTCCTTCCCCGACGCGCCGAACAGCTCCATCTCTCCCCCGGTGGGCTCCGACTGGCCGGTGACCATGCGCATGAGGGTGGTCTTGCCCGCACCGTTGCGCCCCACCATGCCGTAGATATCTCCCCGGCGCACCTGCATGTTCACCCCGTCCAGCGCTTTACACGTTCCATAGACCTTTTGCAGGCCGTAGGCGGCCATGACAGCCGTATTTTCAATCATAGCGTTTCCGCCTTTCTGTTTAGATTGATGTCATCATAGCGCGGAAAGGCCAAAACTCCTCAAAGGAAGTCTAAAGAAAGTCTAAATGCCAATTGGGTCCCCGCAAAGCCGTCCCTCGGCTCCGCGGGAAAAGGACAGCGCCCCCAGGCTCACCCCTCGGCCAGCTTAAACCCAATCCCCCAGACAGTTTTGATATAGCTCCGGTCCGGGTCCGCCTTGGCCAGCTTGGCCCGCAGATTGCTCACATGGACGTTCACCGTGTTCTCGTCCCCTAAGAAGTCCTCTCCCCACACCGCCTCGTAAATCTGCGCCCGCGAAAAGGCCCGGCGGGGATTTTCCATCAGCAGCGCCAGTATGTCGAACTCCCGGCCGGTGAGAAGCAGCTCCTCCCCGTCCAGGCTGGCGGTGTGGCTGTCCCGGTCCAGGGTGAGGCGGCCCGCGGTGAGCACGTCCGCCTTGGCCGAGGAAAACTGGCGGCTGCGGCGCAGCTGGGCCTCCACCCGGGCCAGCACCTCGGCGTTGTCGAAGGGCTTGGGGATGAAGTCGTCCGCCCCCAGCTTGAGCACGTTTACCCGGTCGGACACCCCCACCTTCGCGGAGGCCACGATGATGGGCATGGTCTTGCCCCGGCGTATGCGGGCGATGAGCTCCTCCCCCGTCACGCCGGGGAGCATCAAGTCCAGCACGATGAGATCGTAGTCGTATTTCTCCGCCCACAGCAGGGCCTCGCTGCCGGAAAAGGCCGCCCGGCAGGCGTAGCCCGCGCTCTCCAAAATGGTGCACAGCAGGCGGTTGATGTCGGCGTCGTCCTCCACGACCAGGATGTTGGCGTTTTCCATGGTGTTCCCCCCATTTGCTTACTAAACGCCAGTATAGCAGAAAGCCCCCGGCGTTTCCAGACGCCGGGGGCAGACTTTAGCATTTTTTAATGTTTCCCGCTCAGCCCATGGCTGTGGGAGCTTGGTTGGTGAACTTCTGCTCCGCCTGGGCCACCATCTGGGGCTGGGCCTGCTCCACCTTGTACCAGCCCTTCTTCTTGCCGGCCTCAAACAGCTGGGTCTGGGTCTTGTGGCCCTGGACCAGCAGGTTGACAAAGGCGTCCCGCAGCTGCACGTTGGTGCACTCGGAGGCGAACAGATTGTAGTTGGTGCTCATCTTCTTTTCGGTGAGCAGCAGGTCGGTGATGATCTCATTGTCCTTCATGGCGCGTTTCCTCCTCACTTCAGGAAGCTCAGCAGGGTCTCATAATTCTGCTTGTGCTGTGCGGCGTACTGGGTATAGGTGTTTTTCAGCTCCGCTTCGGTGGTGGTTTGGGCTGCCTCCTGATACTTGCAGCACAGCATCCGCTCGAAGCCCAGCTGATCCTCCAGCGCGGACAGCTCCTTGGTGCTCAGGTTTGACATGGCTCGGGTTCCCTCCTTGACGTTGGTGCCCCTAGTATGCCCATCCCTGCGGGCTGTTATGCAGAATTTTCCCCGTGGGAAACGCCCGGCGCGTCACTGCGCCGTCTCAATGATAATGGGCGCACCGTGGCAGCTCAGCCGCCCGTCCTTCACCTCCACCCTGCCGCCGTCGAACAGGTTTTCATACCAGCCGTCCGGTATGTCCACCCGGACCAGCGCCTTGGCGCCGCGCACGCTGAACACACCCGTCAGCCGATGGCTCCCCTTGCGGTGGACGGCGCACAGCACGTCCCCGGGCAGGGCGTGGACCTCATAGGCGCTGTCCGCCATCAGCGGGTGCTTTTTCAGCGCGCACAGACGCCGGAACTGCTCCGAGCGGTCCGGACCCGTCCAGTCCACCGGGTCCTTGTAAAACAGGTTGGGCAGATGGGCGCAGCCCGCCTCCTGCCCGGCGTAGATGAAGCCCGTCCCCTTCTGGAAGAAGCTGAAGGCCGTCCAGTTGAGCAGGGACGGCCCGTCGGGCACCAGGAAGGCCGCTCGGGGCTGGTCGTGGTTTTCCAGAAAGCGCAGCTTGCAGTAGTTGTCGGGATAGATCACTTCCTGCCGGTTCACCGCCTGGGCGTAGCGCTCCAGGGGAGCCGTGCCGTCCAGATAGCCCCGGAAGGCGTGGTAGATGTCGTAGTCGTAGCAGATGTCGAACGCCTCATAGGTCTGGCAGTCGGACAGGCAGCCAAAGCCCTCCGCCCGCAGGGAGGCGATGAAGCTGGGCTCCACCGTCTCCGCCAGCCACAGGCAGCCGGGGCGGACGCTCTCCACCGCCGCTCTAGCCTCCCGCCAGAAGCCCAGCGGCACCAGCGGCGCCACGTCGCAGCGGAAGCCGTCCACCATGGACGCCCAGTAGTTCAGCGTCTCGATCTGATAGGTCCACAGCCCGCGGTCCCGGTAATCCAGGTCGATGATGTCAGACCAGTCCCCCACCCTGTTGCCAAAGGAGCCGTCCTCCTTGTGGTAGAACCATTCCGGGTGTTCCTGCGCCAGCACGGAGTCGGGAGAGGTGTGATTATACACCACGTCGATGACGCACTTCATCCCCAGCCTGTGGGCCTCGTCCACCAGGCGGCGGAACTCGTCCAGCGTACCGTACTCCGGGTTGACCGCCCGATAGTCCCGAATGGCGTAGGGACTGCCCAGCACGCCCTTGCGGGCCTTTTCCCCGATGGGATGGATGGGCAGCAGCCAGATCACATCCACGCCCAGCCCCCGGATGCGGGGCAGGTCCCGGCGCACCCCCTCGAAGGTGCCTTCCTGGGTGTGGTTACGCACAAAAATGGAGTAAATCACTTGATTTCTCCAGGTTTTCCCGGTGTTTTCCGCCATGGCATATTCCTCCTGCTCGTCAATTGGTCCCGCTCCCAGAAGGGGCGCGCCTGAGCCTTGCCCGGACGCGGTATATTATGCCAGATTGAGCGGCCCGCGTCAACGAGGAATTACCCGGCGGAGCTGTTTTCCTCCGTCTCGGCCAGCGACGCCAGCACCACCCAACGGGTGGCGGCCCCGCCGCTCTGGGTGCAGGTGGACAGGGTGATGATCCTTCCCTCCGCTGTGGGACGCACCCCGGTGTCGATCACCGACTGCTCCAGGCACCAGGAGATGAACGCCTCCCGGTCCTCCGTCTGGGAGAACCCCCGGCGGTAGACATCGCTGTCCACGCTGGCCTCAAAGGCGGCGAAGATGTCGTATTCGTTCACTCCGCCCTCGTGGGCTATGTACACACTGGGGTGCTCCTCCCAGTAGGCCTTGCTGTCATATCGGGCCAGGCTGCCGAACATGGTGGCGTTGTGCATCCGGTGGCCGTAGATCAGGGTGTAAAAATCCGTCAGGCCCGGATCAAAGCGGTAGTCCATATAAATCGCCCCCACCCCGTTGCGCTGCTTCCGCCAGGTGTGGTTGAGGTAATACTGGTTGTCCTCCCCCTGAAGCACAGGGTAGGACAGCTCAGTGTCCGGAATGGAGATCCAGCCAATCACGTCGCTGTTCACCTGCTGGAGGGCGGCCAGGTCCACATCCTCCAGGCGGATGGGGGCCTCCTCCTCCGGCGGCAGGGTCTCCTCCGCAGCGGCAGGGCCGCCGGAAGGCTGGGCTGACGGCGAGGCTGAAGGGGCCGCCGTCTCAGTCAGGCCCGCCAGCTCCGCCGCCTTGTCATAGTCCGCTCTCCCCCCGGCGTACTCCGCTTGACGCCAGATCACCACTCCAACCGCCGCTATCAGCACTCCGAACAGTACAATCCGCAGCAATTTGACCACTTTTTGGTTCATATTCGTCCATTCCTTCCCTTTTCTGCTCATGGTCAAGAGCCGGGGCCCGCTGAGGGCCCCGGCTCCTTTTAGCACTATGCTTCCGCCTGCTATGCAGGCTGTGGATCAGTCCTCCTGGGACTTCTTTCGCCCGAAGAGGCTCAGCATCAGCAGGCCCAGCGCGGACAGGATGCCAGCGCCGTACCAGCCCAGAGAAATGTCGCCGGTCTGGGGCACGTCGGACAGGGGGACATCGGGGTCCTCCAGCTCGATCTCTTCCCGCTTCTCGGCTTCCTCGGGCCGCTCAGGCAGCTCCTCGAGGGGGACCTCAGGCTCACGGATTTCCTCGGTGGGAGGAGGCGTCACGTCGTCGCCGGGATCGTCCTCGTTATTGCCGCCGCCGGGGGGATCAATGGGCTTGCCGGGCTCAACATACTTGTTGGTGAACGCGATGCCGTCCGCCGCAGTCTCGTAGACCGGATTGCCGTTCTCATCGACAACGGCGTCGCCATTCTCGTCAACCTTGAGCACCCAGATCTCAGGCTCGCCAACGGTCACGGTCTCCATGGAGACCGTACCCTGGCCGAGGGTGACCTCTTCCACCGTGCGGGTGATCTTGATGACCACCTTGTACTGGGTTCCGTCGAAGATCACGTTGGAATACTTCTCGGCGTCCGCCAGCTCGGTGACGAAGAGCTCAAGCACCAGCTCGTCGCCCTCGAAGCTGTCGAGCTTCTCGTTGACGTAGTCAGGCAGCATGTTGAAGATGGCCTTGCCGTTCTCATCGTTGGTCACAGTGCCCACGACGTTGCCGTCCGCGTCGGTCATCTGGAACTGGAACGCCTCGACCTTTTCCAGCTCGTTGCCGTTGGTGTCCATCAGAGTCTTATCCAGCTCCGGCTCGGGCCGGTAGCTGTTGGTGCCAGTCATGGGGCCTTCACCGATGGTCAGCACGCCGTTGTTGGCGATGCCGCCGCCGTGGCTGTTGGTGGACAGGTTGCCGGAGATGATCACGCCGCCCTGCATGGCCGCAATGGCCTTCTGCACAGACTCCTCGCTGGGGTCCGCAGTCAGGAACACCAGCCGGTTGCCGTACACCACGCCGTTGTTGGTGTCGGTGATCTCAGTCAGCTCAAAGATATAATTGTCGTTGCTGTCCCTCATCGGCTTACCGTCCTCGTCGGTCACGTAGGAGAAGGTGTAGCCGCTCCAGTTGGCGGCGCCGTTGCCCTGGGGCAGGTTGTTGCTGACAATGATGCCGGCAGTGCCCTGGCCGTTGGTCGCGGTGCCGGGGTTGGCAAGGCTCGCCTCAAAGGCGTCGCCCGCAGCGAAAATGTCCTGAGCCGCATTCTTGATCACGTCTTCCGCAGACGCCCAGTAGGAATAACCGTCGGTAAAGCTGCCGTTGTAGGAGCCCTGACCGTTCTGGTATCCCTCGGTGTGGCCCTGACCCAGAGCGTTGTTGCCGGCGATGATCGCGCCCTCAAGGGCATACACGTAGGTCTTGCCGTGGACGCAGGCCGCAAGGCCGCCGCCCAGGCCGTTGGCGGTATTGCCGGTGATGATGGCGTTCTTCAGGGTCAGCACGCCGTCGGCCTCAATGTAGATGCCGCCGCCGCCCAGATCCTTGTAGGTGTTGGTCACGTTGTTGGTGATCGCGCCGCTGGTGATGGTGCCCTCGCCCTTGATATACACGCCGCCGCCCTCGCCGGCCATAGCGGTGTTGTGGTCGATGACGCCGCCGTTCATGGTGAAGTTACCCACCGATTTGTCCCATTTCTTGTCCACAAAGACGCCGCCGCCTTCGTTGGTGGCAGTGTTGTTGGAAATGGAGCCGCCGGACAGAGTGAACTCGCCGCCCTTGACGGCATTGTTGTTGTCAACGCCCACATAGACGCCGCCGCCCACGACGGCCTCGTTGCCGTCGATGGAGCCGCCGGTCATGGTGAACTGACCGTTCTGACCCACGGACACGCCGCCGCCGTTGCCAGTGGCGGTATTGCCGGTGATGGAGCCGCCAGACATCTCGAACTTGCCGCCGTTTTCCACCAGGACCGCGCCGCCGTTGGAAGCGACGCCGCTGCCCACGATGGCGGTATTGCCGGTGATGGTGCCGCCGGACATGTTCAGGCTGCCGTTGCTGCCCACGTAAATCGCGCCGCCGCCGGTGCCGTTGCCGCCCGTGAGCACGGTGCTGCCGCTCAGGTTGACGCTGCCGTTTTTCACAGTGATGAGGCGCACGCTGTCGCCTTTGCCCTGGATCGTACCGCCGGCCACAATGCCGTCCTCAATGGACAGGCTCTGGCCGCCTTCCAGACGGATGCTAGTCAGGGTGCCATGCTGGTCAACATTCAGGGTCTGGCCATTGAGGATCAGGATAACCTGGGTATCCTCGGCGCCATCCTTGCCAGCGGCCTCCAGAGCGTCTTTCAGAGCCTGCTCCAAGGTCTTGCCGTCCTCGGTTGTGTTGGTAAAGCACTCCGCATTGTGCTTGTGCTCATCCAGCTCACAAGTCAGCTCTTTGACATCCTGGGTCACATAGCACTCCTCGGTGTGCTCATGAGCCTGGGCGTCCTCGGTCAGGGTGCACAGCAGCTTGGCGTCCTCCGCCTTCACGTAGCGGTAGCAAGCCTCGGTGTGCTTTTCCTCCGCCTGGTCGGGCAGGGTGCAGACCAGCTTCTTCTCCTGGGTGCAGCAGCTGTCGTCATGGGTGTGCTCCTCAACGGTGCACACCTGCTGGCAGGCATCGCTGTGGACGTGCTCCGCGATGGCGCACTCCTCCCCGCACTCCTCGCTGTGCTGATGCTCAGCCAGGTCGCAGGTCTTCTGGCACACATCGCTGTGGGTGTGCTCGTCAGCCGTGCACACCAGCAGGGTGTAAGTGCTCCAGCATTTCTCGTCGGTGTGGGCGCAGCCCACCTTATCCTGATGGCTGGGCTCTTGACAATTCAGCTCATAGTGCTGCTCATAGCACTCGTCGGTGTGGACATGGCCCTCGGCCTCCTTCTCGCAGACCAGAACCGTCTCCGTCTCGCCGGTGGCTTTGTAGCAGCCGTCGTTGTGCTCGTGCTCTTCCTTCTCGCAAACCTGTTTCGCCGCAACCGTTGCCGCGAAGGCGCTCATCGGCAGAAGCGAGATTACCAGGATCACGGAGAGCGCCCAGACACACACTCTAGTAATCGTTTTTTTCACAAAAATCTTCCTTTCTTTGCCGTTTGAACGGACGCAAAGTACCCGGTAACCGAACGAGCATAGGGCGGCTTCCCGCCCCGTAGCCTCTGGTTTTGCGTAGCCGGCGTTTCCGCCGCTTTGCCGGTATGCAGCCGAACGAGCATGGTGCAAAGAACGCACCGAAGCTTCCTGGCTTTGCGTCCCATTGTTTCCAATGGTTTGCCGGTGCGCCCTACCCCCTGCTCCCACCGCCGTCGGCGCATGTGACGGTGGGGCCGTTCCAGGGCGGGATCGCCTCTTCCATTGGGCTGCCTCCTTTCTCATCAGGCACAACCGGCGTTTGCTTCTGTGCCTCCGGCAGACCGGAAAACTGCCGCACAAACCCGTCGTGCAGCTCTTCCTCCGCCCGCTTTCTGGCCTGGACGGCGTCCTCGAAGCTCTTGTAGCCGCCCAGGTAATACCGTTTTCCCTTGAAGCAGATGGTAGCCCGCCACAGACCCTTGGACGGCGTCCACCCCACTCCCGGCACTCCGCTGGTGTTGTTGCGCCGCACCGTTTTGGCCCGCAGCATCTCCACGCAGGTTCCATCCACATAGGTCAGCCGTTTTCCAATGCTCTTACCATAGACGCAGCCGCAGGATACCGTGCGTCCCGCCCGCAGCCGCTTCGTGGTGACCACTGTTTCCCGCCCGCAGTCGCACCGGCACCGCCAGGCTGTCTGCACGCCGATGTTCTCCGCAGGCCCCAGAACGGACAGCTTTCCAAACCGCTGCCCCGTCAGGTCCAATTTACGTGTGGAATGCCTCATCGCCCGCATTCGCCCCTTCATTATAGGTAGGGGGTTACAAAAATGTGTACCTTTTTGTAACCGGTCCGCGCACTATTCCAGAAACAATGTACCACATAAATTAGGAATTTTCAATACCTTTTATAAATTTTTTGGGAAATAAAATTCAAGTGCAAAAAGGTACACGTTATGACGGACTTTTGGTTGCAATAAGGTACACATTCCTGCAATCTTTCTAAATTTACATCAGCTTAATCCTCTCCAAAGTCTCAATCCGGAAAGCCGCCACGCAGGGCGGCTTCGTGTTTTTTCGCCGCCGCAGTCCTTTTTCGTCATTTTCAGCAAATGTCTGCTCAGTTTGGTTTTGCACCCAGACGCATCATTGGAACAAAATGTCAAAGCAATCTTACCCGACGCCGCCCACTCTCACCGGCGACAGGCCGCAGCGCGCGGCGTATCCGCATATCAATACAGCTCTGCTGCATTCTATGTGGAGTTGTGCGCGCAGGCGCGTAAACTGAGGCACGACAAAATCCCCCAGCCATCCGGCCGGGGGATTTTTCGCGGCTCATCTGCACTTGTCTCACATTTTTTCGTCAAACCCTCCGAAAATAATTTGAAAAATTTTACTCCCCGCAACCTCAAAACGGCATGGACAAACCCCACCCTCGTTTGATATACTATATCATAGTAAAGTGTCCACAGCTTTTCACCTGCGGTTCGGCGGAATCCCGCCGCCGGGCCTCTTTCTACCCTGGGAGGTATTTTCATGTTCCACAAGCAAAACGCCCGCCAGCCCTTGGCCGTTATCCTGCTGGCTCTGCTGCTGGCGCTGACCTCCGTTTTCTCCTGCATCGGCCTGTCCGTCTGGGCCTCCTTCCGGCGGCAGATCGCCGGGCTGGACGCCCTATATACCACTGTGGCCTACGCCGTCAACGGCAGCCAAATGCCATTTGGATACAGTTACTACGTTTTGGGCTTGCTCAACTATACTATCTTGGACGACGGCACTGTGATCAGCCCGGAGGGCGAGACCTGGATTCCGGACAGCCAGGTGGCTGAGCTGGTGGAACAGGCGCCGGGAGTGCTTGGCCGGGAGACCAATGTGCTCACCGCCGCCCACACCCCGGGCCTCAAGGGGATGAGCTCCGGCACCGTGGACCCGATGACCTATGCAGATGCCTACGACCAGGGCCGCTACGCCCAGTCGGTGGCGGCCGTGCGGTGCGTGCGGATCGATGAGAACCCGGATGTCGGGCAGTCTCCATATAGTATGAACTGCTATCACTATTGGTTTGAGTGGATCGACCCGGTGTGCCGGATGGAGGCCTACGACCTGCCGGAGCACTCCCGGGTGATCCGATTTTCTTACCCCGTCGGCCTGGATGTGGACGAGGACGGGAATCCCCGCGCCCCCTTTGAGGTGGGCAAAACTTACCTGCTCCGGGGGAATTTCATTGATTTCAGAGTGTTCTACTGGTACCGGATCATAAAAGCCACCGATGAGGAACCGGAACATTCGGAGTATTATTGGTACCGTTGCACGCAGGATGAAGTAGGGATGGACTGTACCAGAGACCCCTCCAGCCATCTGAACGACGCCCCGTGGCAGACCTTCGACATAGACCTTCCCCTCCGTGGGGAGGACGGTTCCTCTTTGACCACAGATTGTATGGGCCACCCCTATTCACTGACCCCCAACTTCTATGTGGACTGCAAGCCCCTCCCGGAGGAGAAAAACAGCCTGGGGATTGGTTATACCGTCAGCGTCCCGGAGAACAGCTGGCCGCTGTACGCGGAATATGAGGGGGACTGGCGGGACTTCCTGGAAACCGAGGAGGGCCGGGTGTGGAAGGAGGAAATTATCCCCTGCTTTGAGCGCAGCCACGACTCCGCCGCCGTGCTGCTCACCGACAACATCCAGGGCCTGTCCCAGTTCTGCCAGGAGGAATCCGCCCTGCTGGAGGGGCGGTTCATCACCCGGGAGGAGTACGAGACCGGGGCTCCAGTGTGCCTGGTAGGGGCAGACTACGCCCTGTATAACGATTTAAAGGTGGGGGACACCATCACCCTGGACCTCTATAAACCCTCCTACTTCACTCCAAGAGTAGGGGTCTTCATGATGATGACGCAGGAAATTAGATTCTACTACACCTGCTGTATGCCGCTGGCGGAGGAAAACCGGCTGGGCGTGACCCGGGACTACACCATCGTGGGGCTGTACTCCACGCCCGCCCGCCCCTGCGACCCGGATGGTCACGGCTTCCGGGGGGACACGGTGCTGGCACCCAAAGCGTCGGCTCCCGAGGTGGTCAATGCCGCCGAGGAGGACAAGGTGACGCCGCTTTTAAACACGCTGGTGCTGAAAAACGGTTCAATCGAGGAATTCGAGGCGTATATGGTGGAAAACGGTGCGGCTAAACGTTTCCGCTACCACGACTACGGCTACACCGAGATCAGGTCCTCCCTGGAGTCCATGGGGGAGGGCGCCCTGCGGCTGGCGGTGCTGGGCGGGGCGGCGTTTTTGATCGGCGCGGCGGTATTTCTGCTGGCCAGCTTCGCGCGCATGTCGCCCTCGGCGCGGAGCCTGCGGCTGCTGGGGGCCAATTCCCGCAGGGTAACGCAGGACATGCTCGGCGCTCTGCTGCCGCTGACGGCGGCGGGGGTGCTGGCGGGCGGCGTGCTGGGCGGGCTGCTGTACGGACGGGTGTGCCAGCTCGTCTTGTCCCAGGTCCTCGCCCCGGACTGGATTGGACTGGCGGTATGCGCGCTCTTGCAGCTGGCCGTGCTGGGCGCAGCGGAGGCCGTTTGGGCCGCCCTCACCGCCAGGCGCAGCCTCATGCGGCGTAAATAGGTGGGAGTTCCGCCAAAAACATTTCATTATAATAGCACGGCGGCCCAAGCCTTTTGGCTATGGGCCGCCGCGCTGTTTTGGATGCCGCCGGACCGGTGATTTCCGGCGGTCTCCGATTTTCTGGTTTCACAAAACCTCTACTCCATCAAAAACCGCGCCCAATTACTGTCCGCCTGCTCCATGGCCTCGTCCAGGGTGAGTTCGTCGCTGACATACTGCCCCAGCGGCTCGACCACGGCGGGGTACCACCCGGTGATCTGGTCAAACCGAACGTAGGGCACGTTCATGGCCTTCTGCATCTGTCGGAAGTGCACCTCCATTTGCTCTGGGTCGCTGCCCTGGCCCTTCCATTGCGGTTTATAATATTCAAGGTACCGCTCCTGTGCCGCAGTGTTGGCAGGCAGGGTGTCCCTCGTATAGCTGTAACTGCTCTCCAACGTCATGGCGTCGGCGCTGGCCAGATATTGCAGGAACTCCCACGCCGCCTCCTGGTTTTTCGAGCGCTGGGAAATGGCCCAGCAGAAGGCGTAGCCCTGCCGCTTCTCGCTGACCTCCCCCAAGGGGTATGGGGCCGCCTGCAATCGAATGCCGTGATTACTTGTCGCCATTTTGATCCGATGCACTCGGTCGCTCACGTTGCCGTTGTCCATTCCGCCGCTGAGGATGAGGGCTTTGGAGGCATCGCCGTCAGAGCGAAGCAGCTGGGTGCTGCCGGACAGCGCCTTGAACTTCTCCAAAAGCTGGCGCAGATAGGGCTGGTCCAGCCGGACGCTGCCGTTGGTCTTGGGGAGGTCGTACAGGTTGGCCAGCAGAATGTCTTGAACAATCTGCTCCTGGGAGCCGTACATTCCGATCCCTGCGTCGGATATCTCCAGGGAGAGGTCCGTTCCCTGCTCCTTCCACCCCAGCGCCAGGTCCAGCAGCTGGGACCAGGTGGCGGTATACGGGTCGATGCCCAACTCGTCCAGCAGCTCCTGATTCCAGACGTAGTAGTTGGGCCGCACCCCCAGGGGCAGTCCCCGGATAGCGCCGTCCTCCCCCCGCAGGGGCTCCAGGAGATTGTCCGGCAGTTCGTCCCGGAAGGGGCAGGCATCCAGATAGCCGGACAGGTCGGCAAAGGCGTCGGTCTCGGTCATGGTCTCAGTGCCCAACCCGGAGCCGGTCACCATCACCAAGTCCCCCACGTCCCCGGTCATCACCCGCAGGGCGATCTGGTCCTTGTACTCTGTGGCGTTCTTTTGCAGTTCCTCCCGGGATAGGAACTGGGTGTCCCAAACCAGCTCCACCTCCGGGTGGTCCCGCAGGTAATTCCGGGCCGCGGCGGCGATGCTGTCCACCTGATAGGGCGCGGTGATGGTCAGCGTCACCACGTCCGCCGGGTCCACATGAATGCGATCCGGCTCCAAGACGGACAGCTTCCGCGAGTAAATGCGGTTGTTCGGGTCGCTGAAGTCATAGTTGCAATAACCGATATAGATCTGGTTCTGGCTGTCTATTGCACAGGAAATTTCGCCATTCAAGCCAATCCATTCGCCGTCCAGCCCGTCCACATCGTCGCTCAAGCTCACCAGAAGCTGAGCTTCCTCCGTTTCCGGGTCTATCCAGAAGAGCTTTTGGTCGCCTTCGAACAGGACGAGAACTCCGCCGTCGGCAGGGAACATAGCGGGGTTGACATTATTCCAAATGAGGTGTAGCTCGAAATTTTTCAGGGGGAACCGGCACACCGCATTTCTCTTCTCTGGCGAATACTTAATCAAGAACAGGCCGTAATCAGGGGCGGACTCCAGTTCCAGGAGGTACAGGCTTCCGTCCTCATCAAAGCAGAAGGACTGGATCTTTTCCCAGGCGGCTGTCACCTCTGCCGTCCCGGAGGACGTGTCCAGCAGCTGGGTTCCCCCTCCGTAGAAGGTGAGCATGAAATAGTGGTCCTGAACCGCCATATCATTTGGCACTTGATCAGATTCATAAGAAACCACATCAGCTTGTGTGACGCCCGCCCGGCAGGGGGCCAGCGTCACCCGCTCCCCATCGTAATATGCACACCACAGCGTCCCGTCCTGGTCAAAGGCCAGCGTATTGAAATTGCATCCCTCATAGAATTCTTCGGGGCCGTAGGTGCGCAGAACCTCTCCCGAGGCCATGGACACCACATCCACAGAAAGGTCTTCCTCCGACTCTCCCTGGCGGTAGGAGAACACACAGGGCTGGTTCTCAAAGGAGAAAATCTTGAGCATAGGGTCTACGGGAGCTCGGCGCGGCAGAGAGTCCTCCTCCGCCTGCCGCACGGGGCGGTAGATGGAGGGCTTGAAGCCGGAAATGTCAATGGGCTGGGACTCCGTGGGTCTTTGGACATCGCCGCTGTTTGCCGGAGGGGTTTCCAGGGTTTCCGGGGCGCTTTCCCCAGGCGTGCGCAGCACCAGCCACGCGCCCACGGCAATGACCGCCGCCAGCAGCGTTCCCAGGGCGGCAAGCTGAAATTTCTTGTTTTTCATGTTCGCTCCTCCACTCGCTTTTGTTTCAATACGCCCCGCAGCGCCGCCGCTGCCGCCGCCAGAGCTGCGCACTCCACAGCCGCCAGGGCGTGGCCCAGCCGCAGCTTCGCGGCCAGCGCCGCGCCGTAATCGGAACACAAACCGTCCGGGAAGGCGTTTTGCCCCCACTGCCGGTAGTGAGCCGGGTCAAAGAGCGTCCCCTCCGGCAGCAGGCCGGACGGCAGTACCAATTCCGTCCGCCACAGCCATTGCAGCGCCAGAATGGCCGCCACCGCCCCCACATCCAAAACGATTGCCTTAGTCAGCAGCCGCACCCCGGCGTCGGACAGGTACTGCCCCGGATACTGCCGCTCCAGCGCCGCCTGGGCGCGGCTCCACTCTGTCCGGCCCTGGGCCCAGAACAGGCTCCACAGCAGCCACAGCCCCCAGACTGCCCCCCAGCCCAGCCACAGCGTACCGCTCTGGGCGGTGACGGCGGGGGCCCAGGCGTAGTCCAGCACCTGGCCTTCGATATCTGCGCCCGCCAGCGCCGCTCGGATGGCCGAGGCCGCAAAGGGGCTTTCGGAGAGAATTACGAGACGCTCCCCCTCCCTGCCGGGCGTCCAGCCCCACTCCGCCGCCACCGGGGCCAGCGCCTGTTCCGCCGCCGGGAGGTCTGAGACAAGGACCTCCACCCGGCCCTCCGGCAGCTCCCGCAGCGCCAGCGTATGCCACGTCAGGGCTGCGGCGAACACCAGCGCCGCCAGCGCACAGATGACTGCCCGCCGCCTCATGGCGCCTCCACCTCCCACGCCCGCACGGGGATGGTGCCGCCCAGGAGCGCCCGGTCGGCGTACCGCACCACCCGGGCCTCCCGGTAGAGCCCGTCCACCGCGGTGAGCCCATCCCCGCTGGCGATGACGCGCACCAGCGCCCGCCGGGCGGCCACCGGGTAGAAATAAGAGAGGGTGTCCTCCACCACGTAGACATAGGGGTCCCGGTCAAAATGGACGGCCTCGGAGGGCACCACCGCGCTATAGCGCTCCCCGGCGACAACGCCGGGCTTGGGCGTCACGCACAGCACCTGGGGGGTGCGCAGGGCGTCCAGATGGTGGCTGGCGAAGGTGAAAAAGAGCATGAGGAGCAGAAAAACGGCGATGGCTTTGGCGGCTGTCCGGTTCATCTCCCGGCCTCCTTCACTTGATGCTGGTCAGGCTGATGCCCTCCTCCAGCGCCTTCTGGCAGCACAGGTAGAGGAGCATGGGCGCCACCGCGTACAAAACCCCCGCCGCAAAGGCCGCGCCGCCGAAGGTCTGCCCGCTCAGCCGCTGGGACAGGGGGAGCAGCGCCTCGCTGCGCAGAAATACCACCGGCTGGTCCACCATGGACCAGCAGCTGATGGCCTGGAGGGTGACCAGAGACAGGATGGCGGGCTTGCACAGGGGGCAGACGATGTGCAGCAGGACCTTCCCCCACCCCGCGCCGTCCAGCCGGGCGGCCTCCAGAATCTCCCCGTCCAGCCCCCGCATGAACTGGGTGAGCAAAAACGCTCCAAAGGCCCCGAAGGCGCAGGGCAGGATGATGGCGGCGGGGGTGTCCAGCAGCCCCAGGGCGCGCAGGGTGAGGTACTGGGCCACTACCGTGGCCTGGAACGGGAGGAGCATCAGCAGGGTGTAGAGAAACAGCAGGGCGTTCCGACCGGGAAAGCGGTGGAGGCTCAGGCCATAGGCCGCCAGCACCGCCACCGGCACGCACAGCGCCAGAATCCCGGCGGTGTACCCCACCGAGTTCCAGAACCAGGTGAAAAACTCCTTGGAACCCAGCAGAATCTCCTCGTACTGCCCCAGGGAAGCCCGTTCCCCCGCCCGCAGGGAGCCCAGCAGCAGCACGCCCGCCGGAATAAGACAGGCGACGGCCGCGGCGGAGACGGCGGCGCGCTGGAGCCGCCAGCCCAGGCCCTTATTCCACATGGCTTTTCACCCTTCTCTGGAGCAGCAGCACCGCCGCCACCAGGGCGGACAGGGTGAGCACCGTCACGAAAGCGGCGGCGCTCAGGCGCTGGTAGTTGAGCCGGTAGAAGCTGCTGTTCATGAAGTGCTGGAGCATATACAGCCGCCGGGGCGGGCTGTCTCCGCAGAGCATATACACGTCCCGGAAGAGCAGGAAGTAGTTCATCACCGCCACGATGCCCGCGAAGAGCAGGGTGGGCGAGAGCAGGGGGATGAGCACATGGACCAGATAGCGTCCCTCGCCGCCGCCGTCCAGGCAGCAGCTCTCTTGATATTCCACCGGCAGGGCGCGGATGGCCCCCGTGAGGATGACGCTGAGGTAGCCCACATTGCGCAGCAGATACAAAAGCAGGGTGATGGGCAGGGTGGCGGGGCCGTTCAGCGCCTCCCGCCCCCACAGCCCCTGCCAGGCCACGGCCAGGCTGGAGGCGGGCAGGACGAAGGGCAGCAGCAGCGCCCAGCGCTGCCAGGAGAAGCGGCCCTTGGACAGCGCCACGCTGAGCAGGATAGCGCCGGCCAGCGCCAGCGGCACGCCCAGGATCAAAAACAAGGCGGTGTTGCCCACCGCCTGACGAAAGACCGGGCTGTCCAGCAGCTCCCGGAAGTTGGCAAGCCCCACGAACCGGGGCTCCGACACCCCCTGGGTGAAGGTGTACCAGAGGCTGGACAGGAAGGGGACCACATAAAACGCGCATACCCCTGCCAGGCTAGGAAGGATGAGCAAAGGGCCCGTCCGGCTGGTTTTGGTTTGCATCGCGGCCCCCCCCCTTTTTCTGCGGCCTTTGCCACGTTTCCTGCTGCCATTATGGGGCGGTTTTCCGCCCCGCGCAAGTGTCTTTGCACAAGATGCGGCTTTCTGGCACAACATGCGTGCTGCCTGTGTTTGACACAATATGAGCGCGTATACTATAATCAAGAAAAGACATCGGACGGGGAGGGGGAGAGACTGTTGATCCGGGTTGCGATCTGCGATGACGAACTGGCTTTTGTCAGCAAAGTCGAGGAATTGACCCGTCGCTTTTTTGACGGACAGGGCGTGGAAACGGAAATCAGCTGTTTCACCTCCCCGCTGGCCTTTGTATCCAGTGAGCTTGCCAGCTACAACTTGGTGCTGCTGGATGTTTCTATGCAGGAGCTGGACGGCATCCAGGCCGCCAAGGCCCTGCGGGAACAGAATCAGGATGCCATTTTGATCTTCCTGTCCGCCTATGTGAACTACGCCATCATGGGATACGCGGTGCGCGCCTTCTCCTACCTGCTGAAGGAGGAGCTCGCCGGCACCTTTGCCACCACCATGGGGGAGGCCCTTCGGGAGCTGCGCCATCGAAAAAGCAGCGTCACCGTGACCATTCAAAATCAGCCGGTGACCCTGGAGCTGGCCAAGATAGTGTATCTGGAAAGCCGCCGCCATCTGCTGTGCGCTCACCTGACGACAGGAGCCGAGCTGGAGTTTTACGGAAAACTCCAGGACTGGGAGTCCAACCTAGTCCCGGAGGGCTTTTTGCGCATTCAAAAAAGTATGCTGGTTAACATGGATCTGTGCAGAAAAATATCCAATTACCAAGCCTACATGGCAAATGGCGAACGCCTGCCGTGCAGCAGGCAAAACTACACCCAGCTGGTGGAGAAACTGCTGGGCTGGAAAGGCCGGTAGGCGCGGGGGCCGCGGCCCAGAAAGGAGAGAACCGCCCATGAAAGAACTATTGCGGCTGGCGCCCGCCGTGCTGGAATGCGCCGCCGTGTGGCTGGTGCTACGCATGACCCTGGCGCCCGCCGCCGGGCGCGGGTGGCTCCGCTGGACCGGGCCGGTGCTGTGCAGCGCTGTGCATGTGCTGGCCTGGACGCCGGTGGAGAGGCCGGGGGCAGGGGGTGACTGGCAGCAGGCGGCGCGCATCGCGGTACCCGCGCTGCTGTGGCTGCTGTATGCCTGCGCGGCCTATGAGGGAAAGCTGATACGGAAAGCCATGGTTGTGGCGGCCATTTTTGCGCTGCTCTGCTTTGCCTCCGTTCAGGTCGGGAAGTTGACCGTATCCGCCTTTCGGCTGAATCTCGTGGTGGGTTACAACCACGGCATCAGCGTGCCGGTGACGGGCATTGCCTCCCGTTGTTTTGTGCTGGCACTGTGCATGGCATACGGACAGTTTCAGCAGACCCGGCGCGGGCTGCAGCCGCTGAGCCGTCCGACTGCAGCGCTGCTTACCCTGCTGCCGCTGGCGGGGCTGGGCTGTATCTGCGCCATTGTCTGGCCGGAAGTGCGCAGCCGCCTCGGGCCGGACGCAGACATCGAAAGAGTTCCGTGGGTGCTGTGTATACTGCTGGTGGCGCTGGAGCTGGTTTTAGTGTTGGGGGTGGCATGGACGCTCCGGGCGCTGAAGCTCCAAGGGCAGTGCCAGCAGCAGCTGCGGCAGCAGGAAAAGGAGCACGGCCAGATGAAGGAACTGCACCAGATGTTTTGCAGCCAGCGCATCCAGACCCACGAATACCGCAACCGGTTGACGGTGCTCTCCATGCTGCTGGCCCAGCAGCAATACGGAGAGGCCAGCGCCTATTTGCAGCAGCTCACCCAGTATACCTATCAGGACAGCCCTACCGTGCAGACCAACCACCCCGTTGCCGACGCGGTCCTGAACTTGAAATACACCCAGGCGCGGGAGCAGCAGACCGCCGTGCGTTTTATGGTGGGCGATCTGTCCAGTCTGCCTTTTACGGACGACGAAGTGGTCAAGCTGCTAGGCAATCTGCTGGACAATGCGCTCGACGCCTGCCGTAAGTTGGACGAGCACCGGGAGATCAACGTCAAGCTGCTGTGCCAGGAAGGCGAGCTGGTGCTTTCTGTCCGCAATCCGCTTCCGCCGGAGGATGCTGCTCTTCGGCAGGACCCAATGTTACACGGCTTCGGTTTGCAGACGGTAGACCGGGTGCTGCGAAACCATCAGGTCTCCTACGCCATCAGCCGGGAGGACGGCTGGTTTCAGTTCACTGCTATGAGCTGGCCGGGCGAGCAGGAAAGCTGACCCAGATTTTGACCCAGAATAGGAAAAGAGCGGGCGGAAGCAACAGAGGGAGTAGGACTGAAAAGCATCCTTATTGGGGCAAGCACGGTCCGAAATCGCCAAAAAGCTGCCGTCGGCCGCAGATCATAACTTGAAGATCGTCGGTTCAGATCTGGCTCCCACAACCACAAATCCTTTGATTTCTCTGGAAATCGAAGGATTTGCTTACTTTTAATCACTTTTCTGGATGGTCAAAATTTTGATTTTTTGCAAGACCCAGGTTTTGACCCATGCGGTGAAATGTTCAGAGCGGAGCGCATCCGGAACCGCTCGGCGGTAATCCGTTGGAGGACATGATCCTCATAGAGGCGCTTGAACAGCGCGGACAGCTCACCATCCCGTTTCTGCATAGCGTCCAGCTCTTTTTGGAGCGCATTCATCTCCCGGTGCAGCTCTTTGCTGTTCTTCTGATTGATGTAGGCTGCAAACTGCCGCTCCTTCATCCGGGCGAAATGGGTCACCCGTTGGAGATCGTCCAGCACAATTTTGCACAGCTCATCCTCCCGGATATGGTGGGGAGAACACGCGGTTTTGCCCCGTTTCCCGTAGGTGTAACACGTAAAATTGTACCTGGCCTTTTTCATCGTGCTGGCCCGGTGGAGTACCATAGGCTTGCCGCAGTCGGCGCAGAAGGCTAACCCAGAGAAGATATTCGGCTCCTCCATCTGTTTCGGGATGCGCTTTTTGTGCTGCCGCACATCCTGTACGATATCCCACAGCTCCTGGGTGACCAGCGCCGGGTGGGTGTTCTCCACCATGATTTGCTCATCTTCCGGCCTGCGGATCAGCTTTTTGTTTTTGTAGGAGAGTGAGGTGGATCGCAAACCCACCGTGTGCCCAAGGTAAGTCCTGTTGTCCAGGATGCCCGTCACAGAGCTACCGCTCCAGTCATAGGAACGGGTGATGTCCACATGGTTATGGGACTTTCCCTCTTTCTGATAGGCGTAATTTGCGGGTGTCAGAATCTGTTCCTCAGTCAAAATACGGGCGATTTGGTTTGGGCCTTTGCCGCCGGCACACAGTTGGAAGATGCGCTGGACGATGGGGGCAGTCTCCTCGTCTGGGACGATCTCTTTGCTGCCTGAGGACTTTTTGCGGTAGCCGTAGAGCGGCCTGCCGCTCAGACGCTCCCCCCGTTCCACCTGGAGCTTCTTCACCACCCGAACCTTTTTGCTGGTGTCCTTGACGTGCAGCTCGTTTGCCCAGTTCCTAATGGGATTGAAATCTGTACTGCTCTCCACCAGGGAGTCCACCCCATCATTGATGGCAATGAAGCGGACGCACTTCGTCGGCAGGTAGAGCTCTCTGGGTTTTCCTCCTGCAGCTCCAAAAGCTGCTTCTTATTGATTTCATGAGACAGATATTTTCCCGCATCAATCGCCTGACAACAATCGACAAAATCGTCGTATAGCTTACGCTTTTCCAAACCGTAGGAGTTGAAGCCCAGAAATACCAGTTTATGCTCAGGGTATCAGGAGCGAAAACAGATTTTACGTTAGATGTTTGGGAAGTTGTTATAGATGAGGGGATAAAAAATTGGACAGAAAGCTACGGAAAACCTGAAATTAAAAATGAGTTCTACTACCTCTTTCGCTGATGAGATAACAAAAGCCCTTGCGGAACTGCAAGCGGGAGACTGATAGGCCACAATGGGCGGCGGCGAAGTTGGCCCCAGCGAGCGGGAGAAGATCGGCGGCGGGAGCTGCTGAAGCTCGGCAAATGGTTAGACGCTGGCGGCGGTGGTCTATGCTTGCTCGGCAGCTATAAGGCCATAGGAGGCCCATAGAAGCCCCCTAGAGACTTGCCCATGTGTCCCCGGCCTTTAGAGGGCCTTAGGCGATAAAAGCCTAGGATCGTTTCAAGGCCACAGGCAACACCCACAACTACCCACGCCGCAAAAGCCGCCTATCGGCCCTTACAAGCGGCCTAGCGGCGGCGGTAGCAAAAAAGAGGGGGAGCGGCTAGGCCGTTCCCCCTGTCCTTTCTTCTTCCTGTTCTTCCTCTGTCTCTTTCGGCGGATTGTCTGTTAGTATTTCTTCAAATATCAGTGCAAGCGGCAAATCGTAGTTATCACACATAATACCCCTCTTATTCTTCCTTGTCGGCGGCTTGTTCTTCTTCATCTTCCCAATAGGAAGTATTTAGTGTAATCTCTTAATCCTTTTCCCTCACTTACTCCTACTGCTGACCTAATCCGTATAGCGTGCCTATTAAAGTCTATATCATTCCATCTTAACCCGCAAATCTCCCCACGCCTTAACCCGGCGTAAAAGGCTAACAGTATTCCTACATACATAGGGTCTTGCGGCTCAAAGTCCAAATAGACAGCTTCTAAAACATTGTCCATCTGTTCATTTGTCAAGTGTGTTACTTTTACATCTCCCTTTTTCGGCATTTTTACGCCTTTGAATGGGTCTTTTAACAATTCACCGTTATTGTAGAAGTAGTTATATACCTTTTTCAGTCTTGCATAGGTTGTATGTATTGTGTTTTTCGATAGTCCTAAATTATATAGCTTTGTTAGCCAACTGTTAATAACAGTATTATCAACCGTTGCAAATATATAATCTCCTAAATACGGTTTTATATACTTGTTGTATGAGTGTATGCTATTGCTATAAGTGCTTCTTTCTATTTCTCCTGTATCTAGCTGGTGCTTTAGATATTCCATAAATGTTTTATCTACTGTACTAGCCTTTCCCGCATTTGGCATTAAATCGGCTTCTGCATTAAGAGCGTCTAACCACTCTTTTGCTATCCGTTGCGCTTCTCTCTTGCCCTTTGCGTCTGGCAACATTTTACTAAGTTCTTTCCACTTTCCTTGTGTATCTTTGTATTTTGCCCTTGCTTGCCACGGCTTGCCCTTGCGGTCTAATTGCCGAACACTAACAGCGGTGTACTTCATCCGTCATACCTCCTAGGCTTGAATTGTTCCGCATTTCATGCCCTGATTGTACCGCATATGTTCCGCAAAGTCAATGCTCATTCTGAAAATGGCAAACCCGCAAACCCTTGATTTTCAACGGTTTGCGGGTCTTGATTTTTACTAGTTTCTGAAAATACTATTCCCACTCAAGTCTTGGGCTTTGATTTAGGGTTATAAAATGCACTCTCGATACGCATTTTGTCCAAATAATCCACGTATTTCGGGCTGTACATAGGTTTCTTATGATTGTTTCTTAATAAGAACACTGTAAATACAAGGCTTTTTAAAGCCTACCAACCACAAAAAATAATATTTGATCTATCACATTACGCTAAAAGCCGTCCGGCATGAAAAAACGGGCGGCTTTTTTGCGTGGATAGACGGAAAGGAGGCAAAAAATAATTACAGAAATTTAACCCCTAAATTTATGCAACTTTCACAAAAAAGGAGGTTAGTGAATGGCAGATGAAAAACTGAACACAGGCCCCGGCAGTGAAAAACTCCCGGAGGCTCCCGAACAGGCCGCCACACCCACGCCCCGGCAGGAACAGGCCGCCGCACCCCAGCAGGAACAGGCCGGGCTTGCCCAGCCCGCTCCAGGCGATGTGGTGGTATCCTTTGACAAGATCAATGAGCTGATGGGCGAAAAGCGGCAGGCGGCCCGGGCCCAGGTGGAAAAGGAGGCGGCGGGTAAAGACGGAAAGGAGGAAATTCCCGCCGCTGGCAGCGATAAGCCGAAAACACCCCGGCGTGGTCGTCCGCCCAAAGAAGAAAAAGCGGGGCCCGCTGGCAAGGAGGAAACAAAGCCACGCAAGGGCCGCCCGCCCAAGGAGGATAAAACGGCCTCCGGAAAGGCAAAGCCGCCCAAACGAGACAAAGTGTCCCGAAGTGACGGCAAAGCCCCGGATGCCCCAAAGGGTGCTCCCGTCCGGGAGGCCGCTGTCCCGGAGCCGCCTGCTCCCGAGCCCGCCGCCCCGCCCCGTCCCATTGACGAGGGAAAGCTGGTTTATTTGAAACTTTCCGATCTCCATGCGTTCCATACTTTCCGGGATCACCCGTTCCAGGTAAAGGACGATGAAAAAATGGCCGAGCTGGTGGGGACGATCAAGGAGCATGGCGTTATGACCCCCGCCACCGTCCGCCCGGAAAAGGACGGCAACGGTTATGAGATTGTGGCGGGCCACCGCCGCCACCGTGGAAGTGAGCTGGCCGGGCTAAAGGAGCTCCCCTGTATCGTCCGCAGCATGACGGACATCGAAGCTGTCCGGGAAATGAAAAACAGCAACAAACAGCGTGGGGAGCCCCTGCCCAGCGAGCTTGCAAAACTTTTGGATCTGGAAGTGGAGGCCATCAAGCACCAGGGAGGCCGTCTGGACGGCGTGGCCGAGGGGGACATCGGAAAACGCTCCGTTGAGATTGTCGGGGAAAACAACGGCATGAACTATAAAAAAGTCATGCGCTATATCCGGCTGAACTCCCTTGTCCCGGAGCTCTTGAACAAGGTGGACGAGAAAGGGCTTGGCTTTATGCCCGCCGTGGAGCTGTCCTACATTAAACCGAAAAACCAGAGGCTTGTTGCCGTTTCCATTGACGGCGAGCAGTCCTCCCCCTCGGTAGCCCAGGCAAAACGGCTCCGGGAGCTGGATAAGGAGGGAAAGCTCAACGGGGATGTGATTGACGGCATCTTATCAGAAAAGAAAAAGGAGGATAAAGGCGTGATTATTTCAACCGCTGAACTGGAAAAGTATTTCGGCAAGGAGGTTACTCCCGCCAAAATGAAGGAGCAGATCATGGGCCTGCTGGACGAGTGGAAACAGAAACAGCCGCCCCAGCTTACGAAAGCTCCGAAAAAGATGGAAAAAGACAAGTAATCACTTCGAGACATTTTGTCCCGAGGGGCTTTGCCCCTTGCGATGGCTCTGGTGGTATATATCCCCCGTCGCCGTCTGTTGTTTAGCACAGCCGGGAGCGGGCCGTCAAGGGGGCCAACGGCCCCGCCGCCTGCGGCGGCCTGCCCTTGACGGTCTGCCCCGGCTGTGCTATTTCCCCGGCAGGCGGCGGGGGTATATCCTCCAGAGCCGCCCCCTTTCCCAAGATTGGGAAAGGGCGGGGGGTTAGGGTTGAACAATTTCACGATAGAATGGAGGTTTTTACTTATGAAACGACCCCTTGCTTACATTACCGCCGCATGGTTTGGCGGCGACAGCGAAAACGCAGAACTGGCCGTCCAGTATTGCCGGGCAGTCTATGAGGCGGGCTTCTCCCCGATCTGTCCTACCCTCTATCTGCCGCTGTTCCTCAATGACGCAGTACCCGAGGAGCATAAAAGCGGCATCGACATGGGCCGTGACCTCTTGCGCCGCTCCCATGTGCTGGTGGTCTGCGGACACACCATGACCGAGGCTATGAAAAACGATATTGCCGTGGCCCAGCGGCTGGGGATCACCGCCACCACCCTTGAGGGCATTTTGACCGTCAAGGAACAGGGGCACCGCTGATGCCGTCCCTGTTTGAAGCCTACATCACCAACCTTGGGAAATACAACGAGGGGGAACTGGTGGGGGAAACGCTGAAATTCCCCACCAGCCCCCGGGAGGTGCAGGCCCTGTTAAAACATATCGGGGTGGACGGCATACGGTACGAGGAATTTTTCATTACCAGCTTTGACGGCGATGTGCTGGGGCTCTATGACTACCTTGGCGAGTATGAAAATCTGGACGAATTAAACCACCTTGCCTGCCTGCTCTCGGAACTGGATCAAGACGAACTGGAAAAATTTGAGGCCGCCCTGAACATCGGCACCCATACTTCCAGCGTGGCGGACATTATCAACCTGGCGCAAAATCTGGACTGCTTTGAGTTTTACCCGGATATTGAAACGGAGGAGGACTTGGGCCGTTACTGGGCCGATGACTTGCCCATCCCGGCAGAACTGAAAGATTATTTTGATTATGGGGCATACGGGCGGGATGTTTCGATCAACGAGGGCGGCCACTTTGCCCCGGGCGGCTATATCGTCCAGACCAGCGGCGATTTCAAGGAATATTATCACGATACCAAGGACATTCCCGCCGGGCACAAGGTTTTTTCTTTTCCCCAGCTTTCCATCCGGGAACAGATGGCCGCCTATAAGGAGGTGATTGACGGTTCCTCAAAAGAGGGATTCCGGCGGCTGACTGAAAAAGGCCGGGAGGAACGCTGACAAGGCGCTTCGAGACACTTTGTCCCAAGGCGGCCCAAGAAAGGAGGCGATGTAACTGATTGACGAAGAAATTTCCCGGAGCTCCATAGCGATTTCCGTCCGGGCCGGAAAACTGACGGCCCGGGGGCTGGCTTATGTGCTCCAGGCGGCGGGCCGCCAGATTGCCAAACGGCATAGGGCGGCCCAGCGGCCCCACGGCAGGCAGAGCGTAAAAAAGCTCATGGGGCACGGGGAAAATGTAAACAGCATCGAGGTAGAGTCCCCCAAGCTCTTTGACCGCATGGCCCGCCGTTTCAATGTGGATTATGCGTTTTACCAGACCGGGCCGGACAAATACCTGCTGTTTTTCAAAGCTGGGCAGGCGGACGCCATCACCGCCTGTTTTGAAAGCTATTCCCGGAAACTGCTTGGAAAATCAAAATCCAGCCGCATCCCCATCCGGGAACAGCTCAAGCGGGCGGCGGATCAGCTTGCCAAGGAAAAGCCCAAAACGAAAGAACGGGCAAAGGAGGTGGTTCGTGAAGAACGATAAGATCAAGAAATATCTCATTCCCAACATCCCGTATCTGTTCATTTTGTGGGCCTGTCTGAAAATGGGGACGGCCTACCGTCTGGCGGCGGGGGCGGACTTCGCCCATAAGCTCATGGGGCTGGGCTTAACCATCGGCCCGGCCTTTGCCGATTTCGCCCCGGGGCTCAACCCCTTTGACTGGCTCATCGGTATTGCGGGGGCGGCGGGCTTTCGCTTGCTGATCTATGTGAAAAGCAAGAACGCAAAGAAATTTCGGCGGGATGAAGAGTACGGGAGTGCCCGTTGGGGAAATGAAAAAGATATACGCCCTTTTGCCGATCCGAAGTTTGAAAACAATGTCATTCTCACCGGGACGGAGTTTCTCACCATGAATACCCGGCCCAAAATCCCGGCCAACGCCCGGAACTTAAATTGCTGTGTCATCGGCTCCTCCGGCTCGGGAAAAACCCGCTTTTGGCTTACGCCCCAGCTTTTACAGGCTCATTCCTCTTTCGTGGTGGTTGATCCCAAGGGCGGGGTGCTGTCCCAAGTGGGCTGTTTTCTCCAAAAGAAAAAGGGATATAAGGTCAAGGTTTTTAATTCCATCGACTTTTCCAAGTCCATGCACTATAACCCGCTGGCCTATATCCGAAACGAAGCCGACATCCTGAAGTTTGTGGATGCCCTCATTTCCAACACCAAGGGCGAAGGCAAGGAGGGCGACCCGTTCTGGACAAAATCAGAGACTTTGCTCTACTGCGCCTTAATCGCCTATATCATTTTTGAGGGCCCCGCCGAGGATCGGAACATGAACACTTTAGTGGATATGATTTCCGGGATGGAAGTAAAAGAAGATGACGAGGATTTTATGAACGCTGTGGACTATATGTTTTCCGGGCTGGAAAAGCGAAAGCCGGACTGCTTTGCGGTCAAGCAGTATAAGAAATACAAATTAGCCAGCGGCAAGACGGCAAAAAGCATTTTGATTTCCTGCGGGGCAAGGCTGGCCCCCTTTGACATCCCCCAGCTCCGGGAGATTATGTCCTATGACGAACTGGAGCTTGACCGCATCGGGGATCGGAAAACGGCAGTGTTCTTCATTATCTCGGACACCACCCAGACCTATAACTTCCTTGTGGCTCTGGCATTTTCCCAAATGTTCAACCTTTTGTGCGAGCGGGCCGACAATGTTCACGGCGGCCGCCTGCCCCACCATGTGCGGGTGCTGTGGGACGAGGCGGCCAACACGGGGCAAGTGCCCCAGCTTGAAAAGATTGTAGCCGTGATCCGCTCCCGGGAGATCAGCCTGACCCTGTTCTACCAGCAGTTGGCGCAGTGTAAGGCCATCTATGACAAACACGCCGAGACGATCCTCGGCAACATGGACAGCGTGGTATTCCTCGGGGGCCGGGAGGCCAGCACCATCAAGGAAATATCGGAAAACTGGCTGGGAAAGGCCACCATCAGTATGCAGACCGACAGCCGCTCCCGTGGCCAGTCGGAAAGCTACAGCCAGAACACCCAGCGGCTGGGCCGGGAACTTATGACCCCCAGCGAGCTGGCAACCATGCCCGGGGACAAGTGCATTTTGCAGCTTCGGGGCCTGCCCCCGTTCCTGTCACCCAAGTATGATTTGAAAAAGCACCCCAACTACCGCTACACGGCTGAGGCCGATAAAACAGGAAATGCCTTTCAGCTCGACAGGCTCATAAACCGCAGAAGGCGGCCCGGGCCCAATGAGATATGCGAGGTGTATGAGGTATCCGTACCGGACAATGGGTTCACAAGCGAGGACGAGGACATCCTCAACTATGACGATATTGACGATCCGGATGCCTTTGCATAAATAGGGCTTTGGGACAAAGTGTCCCGAGGTTTGTTACCTGCCGCCAGAAATGGCGGCTTTTTTCATGGCCGGGAATATCCCGGAGAAATGGAGGCTATATGGAATTTTTTGCATCTGCTATCAGCACTTTACAGACCCTTGTTGTGGCTCTCGGCGCAGGGCTTGGCGTGTGGGGCGTGGTGAATCTCTTGGAGGGCTACGGCTCGGACAACCCTGGCTCAAATGCTCATGTACGGTAAAGAAGCAAGCAACCGAAAACAAGAGATAGACCGCCAGCACCACACTATTCCGAACCAAAGAAACCAAAGACCAAAAGACGAGCACCGTGGAAATGTGTATAACTTGCTATTCCGTCATGGAAAAGTCCGTTCACAGAACATGGAAAAGCTAAAGTGCAGCTTTCCCACATTCTGCAAACAGACTTTCCCACAACTCCATAAGATAGCAAGTTATGCACATTACGCACAGTGCCGACTACTACGGAATCCCCC
>CATKZP010000014.1 GCA_949841355.1 uncultured Oscillospiraceae bacterium | reverse complement strand
AGCTGTCCATTTCTTGGGATTGCTATCTGTATCTCTGTCCACTTTGAGGGGACGTGCCCGCCTTTTTCGTGTCCACTTTCCTAATCTTCCTTTTCGTCTTGTGTCCACTTTATGGGGTACATTTTAATATTCCATACCATTTTTTCGTTCCTCAGCTCTTTTTTACATCAAATCTATCTATTTAGTATAGATTGCTGCGGAAAATCAGCGGTCTAAAATGCGAATTTTCCGCAGCCAAGACTTCCGAAAATCAGAAGTCTTGACTGCTGCTTAGAAGGCGTAACGATATTGTGAAGAATTATACTGATTTTGCTCCAAAGACCAATCGTTTGACATAGATTTTGGCAGGATGGCCTTGTCCTTGTTTCACGCGTTCAATCAGTCCGCAGCCATTTGGGGTATCCAGTTCCACCAGCAATGCGGTAAAATGGAAATTGATCACTTTCGCCGCCATAATAATAATCAAAACATGTTCCAGAAGCCATGATTTAGTTCTCCTTTTCAGACATAAAAAGACGTTCCTTCCGGAATACCTTTCAGTGCAACTGTTACTATATTTCCTGTTTGTTCTACCTTATTTTCAAGTTCATTACTATTAAACGTGGGAAAACATACCAGCAAAAACGGATTTTTAACGTGTGGATATAGATAGCGTGTCATGGAATTTGTAAGCAAACTTTTTCTGGCCGCCATGTATCACTGCCCTTTTATTCTTACCTGTTTTCGTCATTTCTCCGCTTTTTTCCTAACGGTTTTTGTGTCATAGAACCGTATCGCTATGCGTAGAACTGCACTTTCTCCGTGCCGCCGTATCCAGTTTTGGTGAACACCAGCACCGTCGCAGACACCTTGGCATAGGCACTGGTTTTCTCCCCATCGTGTTCTGCCTCTCAAATCATGGTCTATTTCTTTCGCAGCTTCAGTAAAATATCGCTTTTGTCCGCGCATTTCTGAAGCAGGTTCGCCACATATACCGCTCGTTCCTTTTCAGACCACTCCCCTGCCTCCTTATCTGTTTCTTCCAGAATCATCTTCAAATCGTCCAACTCCAACAGGTTGACAGCCAAGCAGAACAGCGTCTTTTTCCGTCCGTCGTTATACCGAGCCAGTAGGTGGTCCAAAATATCCCGCTTCTTCATCTGCTCAGCAGCATAGCGTTCGCTCCCCATTTGCCGGAGCTTTTCCAGATCCCGCTTTTGGTGCAGATGCGTAATAAAAGAGTCGTGCATATCAATGCTTTCATACCGCTGGCAGGGATATTCCGAGCATTGGACACAGTGCTCCACCCCATTGCGCTCCATACTGCACCGGGCGATAGGACAGGATTGATTGCCAAATCCGCACCCTCCGCAGTATCCTCCCAACTCCATAGAACACAGCTTGCAATTTAGTCCGCATAGCGACAAATAAGGATCTTTTCGTTCAAAACCTTTCATTGGTTCCATCCTTCTCCTGCCTTTTTCAGCATTATAGCACAGAACGAAAAACAAATCAAATTCTGCGGGAATTAATGCAATATGCCCTCAAAGCTACCTGTAAATTTTTCCGGAATATATGAAACGGGACCAAACTTGTGTCTGATCCCGCTAAATATGTCATTTTGACTTTTCCCTTCCTCAATCAATGACTGGCGTTTGCCTTAGCTGCGTTCAGCAGAGCGCACAGCTGATCTGCTTTTGCAATAGCTTCCAGTACTCGCTTATCTTTCATTGACAGCGTGCCCCGGCTCACTTGGAGCGTGGTGATACGTACCTTTTTGCCGTCCAACCGGAACTCGCAGCTCACCCGGGAAGTTGCCATGCCGAACTTGCCATTGTTGGTTCCTACATCAGTCACCTTCCTCAAGTCCACAAATTGCAGCTCGGTGGGATTGCCACGGTACACGACACCCATTTTTCCTCCCTCATCAATGTAATAGACTGCGTTGTCAGCCTCAAATTTGTACTGATACGTAAAGCTCTGAGCCTTGAAATCAGGCTCCATTGCGGCAGCCAATTTCTTCATCTTGCTCTCCAGCCGCATGGGGATGGCCACAATAATGCCCACTGCTACAAATATGCAGGCAACAAATGCAGCCTTATTACCCATAAAAACTGCGAACGCCAAGATTGCCAGCACTGCGGCCACCGCTGCGGGAATGCCTGCCCAGACAGCCAGATAGGAAAAATTAGTCTTTTTCATCGTCGATTTCTCCTCTCAATGATTCTGATTCTATTCTAAACCGCCATCTTGCGGGAAATTTTCACTCTGCGCCGCCGAAGTCACGATATCTTAGTAACTGAAGACAAAATCTTGTGCATTCAGTAGTTTATGTCAGCACCGCTAAATTAGGGGACACCTGCTTGCAATCAGGAACACATGCAATAAAAAGCAGGGGATAGCCTCCCCTGCTTTTGCATATCATAATTCCAGCATACTTCTATTTTGTTGAGTTGGACGTGTGGAGACCAGCATCTTTTTTGAATTTCGCTGCTTTCAGGTGATTGATATGAGCTTTATTCCATGCACACAGAACTGCAAATTTCAAGACGAGGGTTTATGTACCCTCTCTCAAGCCCAATCTGTTGGACAGGCCGTTCCCAACGATGCCTGTCTCAATTTCACGCCCAAACTGTCAAATCAGCACTGCGATGGCCTCACGGATATTTCCAACCCGAATCAAGTCTAATCCGGCAGGCGCTATGAGCTTTCCGCTGCTCCTCATCGGGACCAGGCACTTAGTAAATCCCAGCCGCCGCACCTCACTAAGGCGTTGGTTGACGGCGTTTACCGACCGCAATTCTCCGGTAAGCCCCACCTCCCCGATGGCCGCTAAGTCAAATGGCACGGGCTTGTCCCGGGAACTGGACACCAGCGCCACAATAAGGGCCAGATCAGCGGCGGGCTCGTCCAGCATCAGCCCACCTATAACATTGACATAAAAATCGCAATTCGACAGCACAAGCCCGCCCCGCTTTTCCAGCACCGCCAGCATCATCAAGGCCCGGTTATAGTCAAAACCGTTGCTGGTGCGCCGGGAATTGCCGTACGCCGATGGGGACAGCAGGGCCTGCACCTCCGCCAACACCGGCCGCACTCCCTCCATCACGCAGGTGACGCAGGAACCCGGCATATTTTCCGGCCGCCCGGACAACATCGCCTCCGACGGATTAGGCACCTCCACCAGCCCTTGGTCCCCCATCTCGAACACACCGATCTCGTTGGTGGCGCCAAAGCGATTCTTGGCCGCCCGCAAAATGCGATAGGAGTTGTGTTCCTCCCCCTCAAAATGGAGTACGCAGTCCACCATATGCTCCAGCACCTTCGGGCCGGCCAAAGAGCCTTCCTTGTTGATATGGCCCACCACAAACACTGTAACCCCCATTCCCTTGGCCAGATGCATCAGCGCCATGGTACACTCCTTCACCTGGGCCACACTGCCTGGTGAAGAATTGGAGTCGCCGTTATAAATCGTTTGGATGGAGTCTACGATGAGAATATCTGGCTTTTTTTCCTGGACCGCAGCCACGATATCGTCCAAATTCGTCTCGGAATAGAGGTACAACCCCTCCTCTCGTATCCCAAGCCGCTGGGCGCGCAGCTTAATCTGCCGCTCTGATTCCTCGCCTGATACATATAAAACGTCGGAAAACCGGCACAGATTGTCACAAATTTGCAGCATCAGCGTGGATTTCCCAATGCCCGGCGCACCGCCCACCAACACCAGGGACCCTTTTACCGCGCCGCCGCCCAGCACTCGGTCCAGCTCGTTCATACCGGTGTTGAAGCGCAGCTCATCCACTGCCTCCACTTCGGCCATGGGCCTGGGATGGCGTAGCCCCATTCCGGCGGAGGCGGTAGCTGCCGCCTTTTTCTTCACGTCCTTGGCTGGCTGCTCCACAATGGTATTCCATGCCCCGCAGGCAGGGCACTTCCCCTGCCATTTCAGTGTCTCATTTCCGCAATCCGTGCAGTAAAACAAGGACTTAGCTTTGGCCATGTCATTCCCCTCCCCAATTACAGGATATTATCCCAATTGTGCATAATAAGCTCCGGCCAGCGCCACCGCCACTTTTCTCTGATAGACGTCGGCGGTCAGCAACGCCGCTTCCTCCCCGTTGCTGAGAAAGCCGCACTCCACCAAAATAGCCGGACAGCTGATGTGCTCAAATAAATAAATGCTGTCAGGTATGGGTTTTGCCTTCCGGCTGTTGTCCGGAGCCAATACCTGACGGAATATTTCCTGAGTGCGCTCCCCCCATTGGCGGTTCCAATCTCCGTCATTAAAAAACACCTGAGACCCACTATATCTAGGATCTGTAAAGTGATTTTGGTGTACGCTAATCAACAGGGCGTTTGGAACACCTTCCACCAACGACACCCGGTTTTTCAAATCGGATACTTTTTTCTGCCGCAAGGTCTCCGCGCCGCTGCTGTGCAGGGAGACATCACTGTCCCGGGTCAGCTTCGGCTCGTCCCCTAAAAACGTCATCAGCGCCTGCGTCTTGAGCACGATGGCTAAATTGATATCGCTCTCCCGCGCCCCTGACGCGGTGCTGGCTCCTCCGTCCTCACCGCCGTGCCCGGCGTCCAGAATCAGCATCCATTTCCCTTCTGTTACCGCAGAAGCGACAGCAAGCACAGGCTGCTGCCCGCCCAGCCAGTTCACCCCTGCCAACACACACAAGCACACCATCAACAGCAGAATATCACGTTTCATAAGCCAGTCCCCCTCCCTCCAACATATGAGAGAGGGGGTGGGTTCATGTCTCAAAGGTAAGAAAATACCTCGTGATGCCGCTGAGAAACAGACACGGCCGTCTGTGGGAACCGCTCCGCCAGCCAATCCCGCAAAACGGAACAGATCACATTTTCCGTGGGATAATGGCCTGCGTCCACCAGGTTGAGCCCCAGCGCCTTGGCATCCAAAAATTGATGGTATTTCACATCGGAGGTGACAAAGGTGTCACAGCCCCGAGCCAGCGCGTCAGTCATAAAGTCCGCGCAGGCGCCGCCGCCCACCGCCACCTTGTGGACAGGCTTTCCCCCATCCACAAGCCGGATTCCGTTGGCGCCCAGCAGCCGCTTCACCGCCATGGCGAAATCATATAGAGGCTGCTCGGATATCATCCCCACCCGTCCGATTCCATAGGGTCTCCCCCGTCCGTCCACGCCTGTCTGCCGCAGCTGTCCAATGTCGCTGAGACCAAGGCGCAGAGCCAGGGCGTCATTAACCCCGTCCTCCACCGCGTCCAGATTGGTATGGGCGCAGATGGCCGCAATGCGGTTTTCCGCCAAGTCCAGCAACACTTTCCCGGTGACAGTCTGATCCGTCATCTCGGCTGCTTTGCCGAAAATCACCGGATGGTGGGCAACAATGAGCTGTGCGCCCTGCTCTGCCGCCTCCTGCACCACGTCCCGCGTGATATCCAAAGAAACCAGGATTTTGTTGACGTCAGCCCCCGCCCTGCCCACCAGGAATCCGGCGTTATCAAAGTCCTCTTGAAGCTCAAACGGAGTCTTTTCCTGTAAAAAAGCAAATACCTCACCAACTGTCGTCACCGGGATCAACTCCTTTTTCATCTCCCACAATCCATGCTGCACTGCTTCAAGCTCTGTGACTGCCTCCTGGTCCGGTTCCCGGGCTGCAAGCTGTCCTTGAAGAGCCTTTTGTACCTTTTTCTCCACCATGGACAAGTACTCCAGTCTCAGCGGTCCATCCCTGTTCTCCCCCGCCCACAGCTCCGCAGGAGACAGCGGCGGCATCCCTCCGCCCTTGACCGTCCAAATACTGTAAAGTCTTTTTCCTTCTCGGGCAAGCTGCTCATCTAGAATAGCGTAGCCGTTGTTTTGGAGCCACCGGCGCAGGTTAGGAATTCCGGTCATTGGCTGCAAAAGCAGCAGTTTCTCCTGTCGGGTCCAGGGCGCGGCTTTTAAAATGTCAATGATAGTCTCCCCGCCCATGCCGGCTATCACCACCGTATCAACTTCATCCGATATGATATCTGTAAGGCCATCACAAAGGCGAAAGGAGATTGCTACACTTTGTCCGTATAGTTGCGCGGTCTCTCGAGCCCGCTCCAACGGTCCTTTTCTTAAATCGGCGGCCACAGCGCCCTTGATCCGCCCATTCAGCAACAACCAGACCGGCAGGTATCCGTGGTCTGTACCCACATCAGCTAACCGGGCTCCTAGCGGCACCTGCTGCGCAATCGTCCTTAGCCTCGGCGTCAATTGCATGTTCTCGCCCCCGCTCCTTGGAGATAAAGGAAAAGAGCGGGCCCCCGCTCTTTTCAGACGTTTTGCTCAGGCAATCGTGGCGTTGAGCTTTTCCAGCAGCGCATCCACATCTACGCCATGAACCATGCAGGCTTGCTCCACGGTCTCCCCACGAGAGGACGGGCAACCGAGGCAGTGCATACCGATGGACAAAAAGATCGGTGCGGTGTCGGGCGCGATATCCAGAATATCGCCGATGATGGTATCCTTTGTAATCTGAGCCATGTCGGGATAGCCTCCTTGCAATTTTTGTCGAAGTCGAACAAATATAGTATACCCAATATGTCTCCAGTTTGCAAGTGTTTTTTTATAGGAAAAGAGAGAAGTAGCAAAACTCCAAGAGCAACTAGATGATCTGCAAGCAATCAAAGTCCATATATGCATAAAGATGGCCTTTAATGGTTATGTGCTCTAGTGGGCCTCGCAAGGGTCACATAAACAAGAAACCCCCCTGGAACTGTGTAGTTCCAGGGGGGTGGGTGGCAGCGGATGAAGGATTCGAACCCTCACAAACAGAGTCAGAGTCTGGTGTGCTACCATTACACTAATCCGCTATGTCTCTCTAGCGACCGTAGGTTATTATACCAGAACCACAGCATTTGTCAACCCTTTTTCCACAAGTTTTTTTACAAAGCCCGACGGACAATTCTGCCCGTCGGGCCTGCATTCAAATCACCTGGTTTTTTAAAATACCGATCCCCTCAATCTCCACCTCTACCCTGTCGCCGGGAATCATCGGGCCAACACCCGAGGGCGTACCAGTAGCAATCACATCGCCGGGCTCCAGCGACATGGACGCAGTGATGAACTCCATCAGCTTTGGAATGGAGGTAATCAGGTCCGCTGTAAAACCCTTCTGTACCTGTCTGCCGTTGAGCCGGGTGGTAAGCGTCAGCGCCGCCGGATCAATCTCGTCCGTGACCCAGGGCCCCACCGGGCAGAAGCCATCCATGGACTTTCCCCGCGTCCACTGGCCGTCCATCTGCTGCACATCCCGGGCGGTTACATCATTCAAACAAGTATACCCCAACACAAACTCTGCAAAGTCTTTTTCCTTTACATCTTTTGCATGACGCCGTATTACCACCGCCAGTTCTCCTTCGTAGTCAAGGCGTCCCACGAACCCAGGCGCGTGAACAGCTCCATCAGGCCGGTTTAGCGTATTCGGTCCCTTTAAAAACAGAGTTGGATAGCCAGGAGGCACACTCCCCATTTCTCTGGCGTGCTCCGCATAGTTTTTTCCCACACATACGATTTTAGTGGGCTCACAGGGTGCCAAAAGCCTGCACTGACGTAAGGGCAGCTTCCCTCCATCATAATCCAATCCCTCATAAGGCGGCTTGGTCAAGGTGAGCACATCCTCGCCCTTTATCACGCCCCAACAGGAAAAACCCGCCCGGTCTATACGAACATATCTCATTTATGCCTCCAAATGGTGTGTGATTTCCCCTAACAACGCCTCTTTACCCTCGCCTTTTTCTGCGGAAAATAAGATAAGCGGTATGGCTTTCGTTAATGCGAGGGTTTCTCGAATCAGTTGCGCATTTCCGGCGATTTCGCTCCTTTTTAACTTATCCAGCTTGTTAGCCACCACCAAAAATGGCTTGCCTGAGCTTAAAAACACCTGTGCCATGGTGCAGTCGTCCGCCGTTGGCTTATGCCGGGCATCCACGATCAATATACCCAGCGCCATGCGATTTACATCGGCAAACCACGCCTCAATCAGCCGCCCCCAGCGATCCCGCTCCTGTTTTGAAACCTTGGCATAGCCATAGCCGGGCAGATCCACCAGATAGAGCTTCTCAGCAATGCAAAAATAATTGATGTGCGTGGTTTTGCCCGGTGCCGACCCCACCCGCGCAAAATTTTTGCGGTTGAGCAGCCGGTTAATCACGGAGGATTTTCCCACATTTGAGCGCCCCGCAAATACCACCTGCGGCAGTCCGTCCTTGGGAAAATCCGCAGGCTTCGCTGCAGAGCGGACAAACTGCGCCATATTCCAATTCACTGTCATTTGATTCCCTCACTGGCGCAGATTAACGGCATGGCCTGCGGTTTTCGGGGCTTCCGGCACTTTCCGAGGCGCACTTGCCAGCGTTATGGGTAGCGCGCTGGTAAGCGCCTGAACCAACACCTCATCCACCTGGCGCACTGGTACGAAGTTCAGCAGGCCACGCACCGTCTGGTCTATTTCCTCCAGATCCTTGACATTATCCGCCGGAATGATGACGGTGCCGGCCCCACCACGTAACGCAGCCATGCTCTTCTCCCTCAAGCCGCCAATGGCCATCACCCGTCCCCGGAGCGTAACCTCGCCAGTCATTGCCACATCCCTGCGCACCGGGATGCCGGTGAGCGCGGAAACCATGGCGGTGGTGATGGCGATACCGGCAGACGGACCGTCCTTGGGCACCGCACCCTCCGGAAAGTGTACATAAATGTCCTTTGCGCTATAAAAGTCAGGGTCAACACCTAGCTGCGGCGCGCGGCTGCGCACATAGGCTAGCGCCGCCCGGGCGGATTCCTTCATCACGTCCCCTAAATTACCGGTGAGCGACATTTTCCCCGTTCCGGACACCACATTGACCTCTACCTCTAATATTTCGCCGCCGACAGACGTCCATGCCAGCCCATTGACCACCCCCACCAGCGCCTCCCGGTCGCGGGCGTCGTCAAGATACTTTTTAGCGCCTAAAAACTCCTGTAAATTGCTATCTGTAATGTTAATCTGCTTTACACCTTTATCCACAATCTGCATTGCGCCTTTGCGGCAAAGCGCAGCCAGCTTCTGCTCCAGCAAACGAACGCCGGATTCCTTTGTATACCCGGCGATCAGCTCCTCCAAGCCGCAGTCGGTGATCTTCAGTTGGCTCTTGGTCAGGCCGTGACGCTTGAGCTGTCTGGGTAGCAGATGGCGCTTTGCAATCTGCAATTTTTCCTTTTCTGTGTAGCTAGGCAGCTCGATGACCTCCATGCGGTCCAGCAGCGGCTTTGGAATGGTGTCGGTGGTGTTGGCGGTGGTGATGAACATTACGTCGGACAAATCGAAGGGCACCTCTAAATAGTGGTCCCGAAACGCGCTGTTCTGCTCACTGTCCAGCACCTCCAGCAGGGCTGCCGCCGGGTCTCCCCGCTGGTCATCGCCCACTTTGTCGATCTCGTCCAGCAGCAGCATGGGGTTGGAGCTTCCCGCCTGCTTTACCCCGGCGATAATCCTGCCGGGCATAGCTCCCACATAGGTTTTTCGATGGCCTCTGATGTCCGCCTCATCCCGAATTCCACCCAGGGAGATGCGAGCCAGCTTTCGGTTCATTGCCTTGGCGACGCTCATAGCAATAGAGGTCTTTCCCACTCCCGGTGGGCCCACCAGACAGATGATCTGTCCTTTCAGTTTGGGTGCCAGCTGTTTGACCGCCACAAATTCCAGGATGCGCTCCTTGACCTTCGAAAGGCCGTAATGCTCTGCCTCCAGCACCTTGGATACAGTAACCACATTCACCCGTTCCCGGGTCTTAACCCGCCAGGGCAGTTCCAGGCAGGTATCCAGGTAAGTGCGGATCACCGCCGCCTCTGACGAGCCGTAGGGCTGCTTTTCCAGGTGCTGTACCTCTTTGAGCAGCTTTTCCTCCACCTCCTCGGGCAGCTTGGCCTTCACAATGCGGCGATTATATTCGGAGA
The DNA here is from genome assembly GCA_949841355.1 of uncultured Oscillospiraceae bacterium. Classification (GTDB taxonomy): domain Bacteria; phylum Bacillota; class Clostridia; order Oscillospirales; family Oscillospiraceae; genus Enterenecus. The sequence goes on along the minus strand of CATKZP010000014.1, from coordinate 76,679 downwards.
TTTCGTTATCCTCATCCTCTTCTCCCAGCTCTCGTTGAATCACCCGCAGCTGTTCTCGCAAGATATAGTTCCGCTGACTGGTAGCCACCTGCTCGTGAATTTTGGCGGCCAGCTCACTTTCCACCTCTAAGATTTCCACCTCCCTGCCCAGGATGCGGCACAGCCGGTCCAGACGGCGGGAAGTCCGCAGCTCTTCCAGTACCGCCTGTTTGTCCTCAAACCGCAAAGGCAGGTTCTGCGCGGCGTAATCAGCGATATAGCCAGGGTCGTCACTGGCCAGAAGCCTCAGATATATTTCCGGAGCGACCCGGTCGGACAGCTCCGTATACCGCTCCATCTGGTTATAGACCTGCCGGATGGCGGCCTCAATGCGGGGGGAGTTCCCTTTTGGCGCCGACTCAGGCAAGTATTCCACTTCCGCTGTGAGGTAAGGCTCTACCGCAGCCAAACGCAAAAGACGGCCCCGGCGGCGGCCCTCCACCATCACCCGAACACCGCTCTCCGGCAGGCGCAGGATCTGTTTCACATTGGCCACAGTTCCAATTGTGTATAGGTCGCTTTGGGATGGGTTTTCCAGCGTAAGCTCCTTTTGGGTCACCAGGAAAATCTCGCGGTTTTCTCCCATGGCCTCCTCCAATGCCTGGATTGAGGCGGCACGGCCCACATCAAAGTGGAGCGTGAGCTGTGGAAACACGGTAAGTCCTCGAAGCGCCAAAACAGGGATTGTCACAGGGGCAGATTTGATTACTGTCATTAGGATCACTCCTTCCCGTACCATTACCAGTAATCAGGCAGGTCTACTGACTTCTATTTTTTGGTGGAACTATTGAAAGGGAGGGCGGACTGCCGCCCGCCCCCCACAACACAGTTTATTTTCAGGCCGCCTACACCTGTTTTAGGACGCGTTTCCTCTCGGGGAAGCCTGCCCGCCTTTTTCAGCGCGCAGCGCCGCCGCCCCAAGCCGGGGACGCGCGGGCCGTCCCTCTTGACGTAGGACATCCGGCTCGCCCTCTCCCTTGATGGCCTGATCCGTAATGGTCACCTTCGCAATGCTTTGATCGGAGGGCGCGTCGTACATCACGGGGGTCATGACCTCTTCCAGCACCGCCCGCAGGCCGCGGGCGCCGATCTTCCGCTCCAGCGCCTTGTCGGCGGCGGCATCCAGCGCCTCGGACGTAAACTCCAACTCCACATTGTCATAATCCAGCAGGCATTTATACTGCTTCACCAGGGCGTTTTTCGGCTCTGTGAGGATACGCACCAGCTGCTCCCGGTCCAGCGCCTTCAGCGTCGTGATAATGGGAAGCCGGCCCACCAGCTCGGGAATGATGCCGAATTTCAGCAGGTCGTGGGGCTGGACCGCCTTGAGCACGTCCGCCTTTTCCCGCTCCGCGGCGGTTTTGACATCAGAGCCAAAACCGATGGTCTTTTGGTCCAACCTCTGCTCAATGATTTTCTCCAGCCCGTCGAATGCCCCGCCGCAGATGAACAAGATGTTTTTAGTGTCAATCTGCAAAAATTCCTGGTGCGGATGCTTGCGTCCGCCCTGGGGGGGCACATTAGCCACCGTGCCCTCCAGGATCTTCAGCAGAGCCTGCTGCACACCCTCGCCGGACACATCGCGGGTGATGGACGTGTTCTCACTTTTGCGGGCGATCTTGTCGATCTCATCCACGTAAATGATTCCCCGCTGGGCCAGCTCAATATCGTAGTCGGCGGCCTGCACCAGGCGCAGCAGGATGTTCTCCACATCGTCGCCCACATAACCCGCCTCGGTGAGGGTGGTGGCGTCGGCAATGGCAAAGGGCACCTTCAGGATGCGGGCCAGGGTCTGGGCAAACAGGGTCTTGCCGCAGCCGGTGGGCCCCACCATGAGGATATTGCTCTTTTGCAGCTCCACATTGTCTCCGCCGCCGAAATAGATGCGCTTATAGTGATTGTAAACCGCCACCGATAGGGCTACCTTGGCGCTGTCCTGACCGATGATATACTCGTCCAGCACGGCCACCATCTCTTTTGGGGTGGGGATGACGTCCGGAATGTCCGGCGCAACAGGGGCATCGTCATGCTCGTCCCCCAAAATGCTCATGCACAGATGAACGCACTCATTGCAGATATAGGCGCCCGGGCCGGCGATGATCCGCTCCACCTGCTCCTGATGCTTGCCACAAAAAGAGCAGCGCACAGATTTATAGTCGTCTCTTGCCATATTCTGGTCTTCCTTTCAGGAAAGCACCAAAGAGCGGAGAGAACGCCCTCCGCTCTTTGGCTGTACTTAGCGATTGGTGATGATTTTGTCAATAAGGCCGTAATCCAGCGCCTCTTGGGCAGTCATGAAGTTGTCACGCTCGCAATCGGCGGTGACCTGCTCCACGTTTTTGCCGCAGTTGTCGGCCAAGATGACGTTCATCCGTTTCTTGATGATCTCCAGCCGCTTCAAATGGATGGCCATATCGGTGATCTGCCCCTGGGTTCCTGCGGAGGGCTGATGGATCATGATTTCGGCGTTTGGCAGAGCCATCCGCTTGCCCTTTGCCCCGGCGGACAGCAAAAACGCTCCCATAGAAGCCGCCATACCCACACAGATTGTGGACACATCACATTTGATGTACTGCATGGTGTCATAGATGGCCATGCCGTCGGTGACAGAGCCTCCGGGACTGTTGATATAGAACTGGACATCCTTATCCGGGTCCTGCGCCTCCAAATAGAGCAGCTGCGCCACGATCAGGGACGCAGTGGTGGCGTTGACCTCTTCGCCCAAAAAGACAATACGGTCATTGAGCAGCCTAGAAAAAATATCATAGGACCGCTCGCCGCGGCTGGTCTGCTCTACAACATAGGGAACTAAACTCATGGGTATTCTCCTTTCCGAGGGGGGATATGCATTTCCCCGCCAGCGCAGGCTATTATGCCCCAACTCCGGCGTTATTTATTCCCTCCTGCGCTCAAAAAGGCTTGTGGTGCTTTACTCTTCGGCCGTCTTTGCCTTAGAGGCGGCTTTCTTCTTGGGCGCGGCTTCCTCCGCGTCGTCATCTTCCGACTTCTTCGCGGCCTTCTCCGTCTTTTTGGCGGTTTTCTTCTCCGCCTTTTCCTCGCTCTTCTCCGCCTTCTTGGCGGTCTTTTTCACAGAGGACTTCACCAGATCCAGCGCGCCGCGCATCATCAGGTCCCTGCGGATATCGTCCGCATTGACGATGGAGCGGACCTTGTCCTCCTCCATCTTGTACTGCTCAGCCAGGCGGCTGATCTCCTCGTCCACCGCGGCATCGGAGATCTCAAGGCCCTCGGCGGCGGCCACAGCCTCCAGCGCCAAGTCACTGCGCACAGTACGGGCGGCGGCGGCCTTGGACTGGGCGCGCATGTCGTCCATGGTCATGCCCATCATCCTCAGATAGTCCTCGAAACCGATGCCCTGGCTCTGAATCCGGTTGGCGTAATCATCCAGCATCTTGTCCGCCTGATAGTCGATCATGGCCTCCGGCACATCGCACTCCAGCTTCTCAATCAGCGCGTCAACCACGGCGGTCTCGAACTCCCGGTCGGCCTGCTCCTGACGGCGGGCCTTCAGCTTGTCGCCAAGGTCCTTTTTGAATTCCTCCAGGGTATTGAATTCTGAAACATCCTTGGCGAACTCGTCATCCACCTCAGGCTCCTGCTTTTCCTTAATCTCGTGGACCTTAACCTTGAATACGACGGCCGCGCCGGCCAGCTCAGCGGCATAATTCTCGGGGAAGGTGATATCCAGCTCCTTCTCTTCCCCCGCCTTCATGCCGATCACCTGCTCCTCAAAGCCGGGCACAAAGGAACCGGACCCCAGCTCCAGGCTGTAGTTTTCCCCCTTGCCGCCCTGGAAGGGCACGCCGTCCTTAAAGCCCTCGAAGTCGATAACCGCAGTGTCGCCCTTCTTAGCCTTGCGCTCCACGCTCACCAGGCGGGAAGCTCGGTCGATGTACGGCTTCAGCTCTGCCTTGATGTCGGCGGCGGACACCTTCACCTCCGTCTTGGCCACCTGGAGGCCCTTGTAATCCTGAATGGATACCTCGGGCTTGACGGTGACCACAGCCTTGAAGGTAAAGCCCTCCGAGCTGACGTCCAGCACCTCCAGCTGCGGGTACGCCACGGGGTCGATCCCCGCCTCCTTCAGCGCGGCCTCATAGGCGTCGGGATAGGCCAGGGAGATGGCGTCCTCAAAGAAAATCTCAGCGCCGTACATCTTTTCCACCATCTTCCGGGGCGCCTTGCCCTTGCGGAAGCCAGGTACGTTGATGCTCTTCTTCTGGCGGTTGTAAACCTTATCGATGGCGGCCTGGAACTCGGGGGCTCCGACCTCGATCACCAGCTCAAAAGTGCTGTTTTCTTTTTTCTCATTGCTCTTGATGTTCATGGTGTGTTCCTCCAAGCTTGGCCCAGGTAAACGCCTCTGGGCCTTCTTTCTAAATAATCCAACCTATTCTATCAGATAGGCGCAGAGATTTCCACTGTTTTTTTGACTAATTTAAAATTTTTTTTGGCCGGAATCCGACAAAGTCCGCAGACACCAGATGGTAGTCCACCGTTCCCTGCACTCCTTCAATGGCAAGCCGGTGGCTTGGACCATGAAGATGCCCATAATAGCAGGCCCTAACCTGATATTGTTCCAGCAAATCTATGATCTCCTGACACCGATACCCCCGATACAGGGGCGGATAGTGGAGAAAGCACAGCTTCTCCCGTTCCCCCGCCGCTTTCAGCGATGCCTCCAGCCGGATCAGCTCCCGCTTAAACACCTTCTCCCACTGGGGCGCGCCGTTCTCCTCAAAGAACCACCCTCGGGTCCCGCACAGGGCGGTATCTCCATAAAATCCACAGTTGTTGTGCAGAATGTGCAGCCTGGTAAAGCCGTTGGCCTGAAAAAACGCGTTCATCTTGGCTGCCGTGGTCCACCAGTAATCGTGATTGCCCTTGAGAAGCCATTTCTCCCCCGGCAGCGCACTATTTAGAAAGGCGAAGTCCTTCCGGGCCGATTCCAACCCCATACCCCAGGACAAATCGCCGCACAGCACCACCGTGTCCTCGTCCTCAACAGGGGCAAAGCCCTCCCGCAACTTGTCCACATAGCCTTCCCAGCCTCCGCCGAACACGTCCATGGGCTTGTCCGCACCCAGGGACAGGTGGGTATCACCGATGGCGTAGAGAGCCATCCCATCACCCCTTTACTTGAGGAAGTCCAGCACGCAGCTTTCCATGGCGTCCTTTTTAACCACGCCGTCAAAGCGGCGCCGGCGGCTCTTCAGCCGGGCCAGGGGCATGGGCACGGGCACACCAGTGGTCTCGGCCAGCTGGTCCAGAATATCCAGCCCAGCCCTGTGCTCCTTTACGCCCAGCGCGTCCAGTACGCTGGAGCAGAACTTGAAGGGACTGGCGGTGGAGACCACCAGCGTCGCCGTGTCATCCCCCGTTTCCGCCCGGTACTCGTCCAGCACATGGAAGGCCACAGCAGTATGCGGGTCGATGAGATAATTCCGCTCGTTCCACATCTTTGCGATCATGGCCTTGGTCTCGCCATCGCTGCAATAGCCCGCGCTGAACTCCTTTTTCAGCTTGGTCCGGATGGAGCTGTCCACCCGATAGTTGCCGTACTGGGCTAGCTGAGACATATATTCCCGCACCAACCGGTCGTCCCGGCCGGACAGCTCGAAAATCATCCGCTCCAGATTGCTGGAGATCAGGATGTCCATGGACGGCGACAGGGTGTTGTAGAAGGTCCGGTTGCGGTCATAGGAGCCGGTATGAATGAAATCCGTAAGCACATTATTCTGGTTGGAGGCGCAGATCAGCCGGTTGATGGGAATTCCCATGGACTTGGCGTAGTAGGCCGCCAGAATATTGCCGAAATTGCCAGTGGGGACGCACACATTGATCTGCTGTCCCTTGGCAATTGCCCCTTCCTTCAGCAGGTCACAGTAGGCAGACGCGTAATACACAATCTGCGGCAGAACCCGGCCCCAGTTGATGGAATTGGCGGAGGAGAGAAAGTAACCCCGTTCCGCCAGCTCTGCGGCCAGCTCCTCGTCAGCGAACAGCTTCTTCACACCGGCCTGCGCGTCGTCGAAATTGCCCACCACCGAGCTCACGCCGACGTTACCGCCCTCCTGGGTGACCATCTGCAGCTCCTGAATTTCGGACACGCCGTCCTTGGGATAAAAGACCAGAATTTTCGTCTTTTCCACATTGCGGAAGCCCTCCAGCGCCGCCTTGCCGGTGTCGCCCGAGGTGGCTACCAGGATACACACCGTTTTCTTCTCGTCGTTTTTCTCCAAAGACGCGGTGAGCAGGTGGGGCAGTATCTGGAGCGCCATATCCTTGAACGCACAGGTAGGTCCATGCCACAGCTCCAGACAATAGGTGTTCTCATCCAGCTTGCGCACCGGGGCCACGTCCTCGTGGGAGAACTTCCCCCCGCCATAGGCCTCGGAGGCGTAGCTGTTCAGCTCGGAGGCGGCAAACCCCTCCAAAAAGCTGTTCATGATATAGACCACGCGCTGCTGGTAGGACATGTCCCGCATGGTCTCCACCGCCGAGGCGGGCAGCCGGGGCAGCACCGCCGGAGTCAGCAGGCCGCCGTCGGGCGCCAGTCCCTTGGCAATGGCCTGAGAGGCGCTCATGCGCAGGTCTTTATTTCTCGTGCTCAGGTAATTCATGGTCATCTCACTACTCTCATTAAATTGTTGTAAAACAGGTCTTGGACGACCGTTTCCGCATATCCGCAACGCAAAAGGTGCTCGTACAGCCGAGGCAGGCTGTCGATGGCGGGCAGGCTTGGGATGGTGTCGCAGCCGTCCCAGTCGCCCCCCAGCGCCGCATTTTTGGCCCCGCCCAGCTCCAGAATGCGGTCCAGGTGAGCCCGGACCATATCCAAGTCCAGACTTCCCCCCACGAATCCCTCGTAGAAGTTGAGGCCGATCACCCCTTGATTCTCTATTATCGCAGTTATTTGCTCATTCGTCAAGTTCCTTGTGTGATCCCACACAGATTTTGCGTTGGAGTGGCTGGCAATAAAGGGGCGCGCCGCCATCTCGGCCACATCCCAAAAACCAGCCTCCGACAGGTGGGACACGTCCACTAAAATATGCAGCTGCTCCATTTTTTCCACAAACCGCCGCCCCCGTGCGGATAATCCCCGCTCAGGTTCCTCTGCGTGGGCGCCGGACAGAGCGTTGGCGTGGTTCCATGTCAGGTTGATGGCCACAACTCCGGCGGCCGCAGCTTCGTCCAACCGGGAGGGGTCGCAGCCCAGCAGCTCCGCCCCCTCCACCGTGAGGAAGGCCGCAGCTTTTCCCTGCCGATGGGCGCACTCCACGTCCCGGGCGGTACGGCACTGGATGATTTTATCTGAGTTGCAGGCCATCTGCTCTTTGAAACAGCGCAGCAGCTTATAGTAAGTCTCCTCCATTGTAGAGCTGTCACTGTCCACATATTCTTTTATTGTCCATAGAGCAAAAAACTGGCAATACGACTCAAAACACGCCGTTTTCTCCAGAGACAGATCACCAGTATTGTGCCTTAACCCCTCGTGAAGATAATAGCAGCGGGAAATGGTGTCGCAATGCGCGTCAAACACACAGATCGGTTTCATAGTTGTCCCCCTAAAAAGCATTCTCAATGTAGTATATGTCTGGCTTCTCCGTGCACATACCCTGGGGCGCGTAGACCTCCGCCACATCAAACCTAGGTTGGAGGGTGGTAGGATGGCTCATCAGATAAAATTGGGCAGATATCCGCAGCTTACGCTGCTTGGCGGGAGTGACTGCCTCACACGCAGCCCCGAACCGGCCGTTTTTTCGCAGCTTTACCTCCATGAAAATCAAATAGCGCTCATTTTTTGCAATAATGTCCACCTCGCCCATGCGGCAGCGGAAATTTCGGGCGGTCACGGTCCAGCCTTTTCGCTCCAGGTCCTCCGCCACCACGGCCTCGCCCCACTGCCCAAGCCGCCGGGCCTCTCCCCCGCCGCTCACAGGCTTTTCAAAAAGGTGCGGCGATGGATGGGGCAAGGGCCGAATTTCCGCAGCAGCTCATAGTGGCGCTTCGTCCCATACCCTTTATGGCGCTCAAACTCATACTGAGGATAGCGTTCCGCCATCTCCCGCATGTACCAGTCCCGGCTGACCTTTGCCACGATGGACGCCGCGGCAATTGAAACTGACAAGCTATCTCCCTTGACAATCATTCTGTGGTCTGTGGCGATGGCACACTGGTTCCCGTGATCCCGGTTGCCGTCGATGAGAGCGAAATCCGCCTGCGGTTTCAGCGCGTCTATGGCCAGCTGCATCGCCTTGATGCGGCTGTTCAGAATATTGATCGCATCAATTTCTTCCGGCTCCACCCAGGCAGCCGCCCAAGCCACCGCCTGAGCTGTAATTTGGGCGTACAGAGCTTCTCTGCGCGTTTCCGTCAGCTTTTTGGAGTCATCCAGACCTGGCAGCTCCAGCTCGTTCGGCAAAATCACCGCACCGGCGTATACCCGGCCCGCCAGTGGTCCGGCTCCCGCCTCATCGCATCCGCACACGGCGGCATATCCCCGCTCCCTCGCCTCGCGTTCCAGCTCCCAACTGGGCACCTCTCTCATCTCCCTCAAATATCCTCAGGCTTCTCAAGTGTAAAGTTTCCTAGCTTTCCGCCTCGGAACTCGTCCAGCAGCACGTTGGCCATGCGCTCAGTGTCCGCTTGTGCGCCGGAGACCAGCATCCCCCGCTTTCTGGCGCACCGCTCCAAAAGCTCCCAGCCCTGTAGTCCCTCCATTTCGGTCAGCCTGTACCGCTCTTCCAACGCCCCTGGATAGCGGTCCCGCAGCAGCTCCAGCAGAGCGCAGGACAGACCCTCCACGTCGGTCACCTCGTCCCGCACCGCGCCGGTAAAGGCCAAATGCAGTCCGGTGGTCTCATCCTCAAACTTCGGCCACAAAATGCCCGGCGTGTCCAGCAGCTCCAGGCCGCTGTCCACGCTCACCCACTGTTTGCCTCGAGTAACCCCCGGGCGGTCGCTGGCCTTCGCGGATTTGCGCTTGGCTACCTTATTGATGAAGGTAGATTTGCCCACGTTGGGCACTCCCACCACCATAGCCCGGATGGGACGGCCTACTTGCCCCTTGGCCTTCCAGGCGGCCAGCTTGTCCTTTAATACGTGCCGCGCCGCGGCAGAGAACTGCCCCACTCCCTTGCCGCTCTTAGCGTCCGTCTCCAGCACGCCAAACCCATTTCCCTTGAACCAGGCCAGCCACTGCGCCGTTACGGCGGGGTCGGCCTGATCGGCACGGTTAAAAATAATCAGCCTTGGCCTGTCTCCCACCATGGCGTCAATATCCGGGTTGCGGCTGGATATGGGGATGCGCGCGTCCACCACCTCGGCCACCAGATCCACCAGCTTTACGTCATTTTCCATCTGGCGGCGGGTTTTGGTCATGTGTCCGGGATACCACTGGATGTTCATTGGAACAATCTCCTCTCATCAAAGAGCGGTATTGAATAAAAAAGGAGCGGTCACCCGCTCCTTTTTTATCTCGCAGCTTACAGGTCCTCTTTGACCTTGGCGGCCTTGCCCACGCGGTCACGCAGGTAATACAGCTTGGCGCGGCGCACCTTGCCCCGGCGGATGGTCTCCACCTTCTCAATGGTGGGAGCATGCAGGGGGAACACCTTTTCCACACCCACGCCGTAGGAAATACGGCGGACGGTAAAGCTCTCCTCCACGCCGCCGTGCTTCTTGGCGATAACAGTGCCCTCGAACACCTGGATACGCTCACGGCTGCCTTCCTTGACCCGGATGTGCACCCGGACGGTGTCGCCCACGCTGACGGAAGGAGCTTCGTCCTTCATGTACTTCTCACTGAATTGCTTCAACAGTTCCATTTGTACTTTCCTCCTAGATTCAGGCGTTCATACGTCCAAGCCGCACGGCCGCGTAGAGGACCACCCTATTTCAGACTAAGGTAGTATACCATATCCTGACCGGATTTGCAAGAATTTTTTCCGTTTTTCATAGAAAAATTTCCCGCTCATCCCCCTTCCCGCCGAAGCACTCCCGCCAGCATCCACAAAGCTGTGAGCAGCAGAGTCGCATTGCCGTAGTGGGCGGCGGCCATCGCCCCCACCCCCGCCAAAACACCCAGCAGACAGCCGGACAGGGCGGTCGTCAGCCGCTCCGCCCAATCGGTGTCCAAATGGAGCGCCAACAGGCCGTATAAGACCCTGCCTCCATCCAGCGGCGGGATGGGCAGCAGGTTGAACCCGCCAATGGTGAGGCTCACCGCCGCAGCCAGCTCCCAGTGAAGGTACAGCGCCAGCGTGCCGAACAGCAGATTCGCCGCCGGCCCGGCCAGCGCCACCAGGCTGTCCTGCCCATAGGTCAGCGGCACATTATAGTCAATGCGCAGCTCTGCCCCCACTGCCGTCAGCGACAGCTCCCGGACGGCGCCCTTCAGCGCTGCGGCCGCTGCGATATGGCCCAGTTCGTGGAGCGCACAGGCCAGCAGTCCCCAGGGCAGCAGCCCAACCCCCTCGTCCAGCCAAAACAAAATCCCCAGCAAGAGCAGAAAGCCAGGGCTTACCTCCACCCGGGGCGGCTCATGGCAGGTCCACATAGTATGCCGGGTCCAGCCGTATGTTATCTTTCTCAATGGTTAAATGGAGGTGTGGACCGGTGGCGTTCCCCGTTTGCCCCACCAGGGCTACCGTCTGGCCGCAGGCCACCTGGTCTCCCTTGTGCACCAGCAGCTTGCTGCAATGGGCGTAAAAACTGCTCACATTGTTCTCGTGGCGAATTTTCAGGTAATTTCCAAACTCATCGCTCTCTCCAATATATTCCACCACCCCGGAGGAAAACGCGCCGATCTCGTCCCCCTCCTCCGCCGCAATGTCCAAAGCCAGATGGAATTCGATCTCTCCGTCAATGGGGCTGTCCCGGTATCCGAAACCGGAGGTAGCCACTCCGGACACCGGCACTACCGTCTCGCTCAGCCCAAGCTCATAGAACGCCATACTCACATTTCGGGGGAGCTTTACACCATCCTCCGTGTACTCCTGGGCCACCGCCGTTTCTATGGCTGGCTGCGTCGGCTCCTGATCAGGCGTCGGCTGACTGGGAGAGGGCTGGACGTTCTGCGCCCCGTCTCCCGTTTCCCCTGTTCTGCTCCCCTCCAGAATGCCGTGGCTGTTCAAATAGCTGAGCCCTCCCCCCGGCACCCGGCTCAGCAGGCCCGAAGGGTACGCCGGCCTGTCGTCCACCGGCTGGGACGGCAGTTCTTCCAACTCCACTTCTCCGCCCAGCAGTGTATAACACAGGGTCTCCAGCGCTCCCCGCACCGGCTCCCCCTGAGAAAGGGCAGACCCAAAGCGCTGGAACGCCGCCCTGAAATCCACATTGGCCGCCGCCGCGCAGCGCCACACTTCCAATTGAGCGGGGAACACCCCTCGGCCAATATAAACCAGCAGAAACAGCGCCAAGCTGACCGCCAGCTGGATCAGTCTGAACCGGTCCTGGTCCGCACCGGCATTCTGTCCCCTTCGCCTGTCCCGCTGGACGGAACGCCGCCCGCCGCCCGCCGTCCTTGAGCTGGATGTCCTGCCGCCCATATCATACCCCTCCTTGTCCACACAGCCTGCACTACTGTATGTCCCGGAGAAGGCTTTTATGCAAACCTGTCCTTTCCTCCCGCGTATGCGCCTGGATCATCCGCCGCTTACAGCAGGGTAGCGTCCCCATTATGCTCCCAAGCGCACCGAATCATCATACCTTACTCCTCGTTCTCCCCCACAAAGAGCAGGTGGTTGGTCATGCCCAAAAATTCCGGTTTTTCACAGATATAGAAGTGATACCTCAAATACTGCCGGTAGCTCTCGTCATCCAAGGCATTGATCTGCTGCTCCATCAACTCGCTTACGCCGTCCGCCGCCACCTCGTGGAGGATGCGCACGCCGCCCTCCCGGAGCATCTTGCGGCATTCGTCCGCCGTGTGGAACACAAAGGGGAAGTCATGCAGTCTGAACGACTCCTTATCATAATCGCCGTTCATAAAATAATCCGGCCTATAGGAAAACTCCGTCAAGATCACAAAATCATGGGAAATGAAGGCAAAAAATATTTTCCCTCCGGGTTTGCATACCCGTTTGGCCTGCGCGATGCACCGCTGCTTATCCTCTTCACTGTGCAGATGATACAGCGGGCCAAAGAGCAAAACCGCGTCAAAGCTGCCGTCCTCATACCGGCTCAGGTCCAGAGCGTTCCCCTGCTCCAGCTCTATGTGGTCCTCCGGCGTGAGCTTTTGACGAAACGCCTTGATATTGCTATCCGTCAGCTCCAGCGCACATACCTCGTACCCCTTTCGCGCAAAGTACAGGCTGTACTCCCCTGCCCCGGCGCCCACGTCAAGAATTCTAGCTCCGGGCTTCACATATCGTTCAATGTACCGAACGGTGGTCAAAAACTCAACGCGCGCGGCGTTGGAGTGGTTCAGGCGGCTGTTTTCATCGAACAGCTCATAGATCTTCTGGACCTGCTCCGCCTCACTCTCGATTTTTCGGATGTCGCTGAATTCCATTTCATTCTCCTCCCAATTCGTAAAAAATAACGCCGGGCATCTATTTTGATATCTGAAATATCAAGACAGATGCCCAGCGATTGGAGCGGGTGAGGGGAATCGAACCCCCGTGTTCAGCTTGGGAAGCTGACATTCTGCCATTGAACTACACCCGCATCTGTTTTTGCATTATAGCAGACCCTGGCCGAAAAAGCAAGCATTTTTTTAGCGGAACTTACAGGATATGGAATTTCAAATTTTTCACAAATAGTACTTTACAAACTGAACATTTATTGCTATAATACACAACAAGGATAGCAAAGGAGGTGATGAAAATGAAGGTCTTCTTTCAGACCATGCCCGTTGATATCGACGAGTTGATCTTCGCCGGAGAGACTACCGTTCCCAGCGACCGCTGAATATACGGAATTTCAATGGTAACAAGATTTAACTCGTCCTTAAAGGGACGATTTTTATTTTGCAAAAAAGAGACGCCGCTTAAAAAGCGGCGTCTCTTTCCGTTTGTACTCTAGGCTGAATTACCTGCTGCTCCTGCCCCGTCCCAAAAAGCGCAGCAGGTAGAGGAAGAGGTTAATGAAATCCAAATACAGCTGGAGCGCGGAATAAATGGACGCTTTTTGCAGCATCACCGTGTCGCCGCAGAAATACTCGTAGTTGGCCTTGATCTTTTGCACATCATAGGCGGTGAAGCACAAGAATACCACGATCCCTACCATGCAGATGATCCGTTCCATAGAACTCAGGTTGAGGAACATGGTCAGAATCCCGGCAATCAGCAGGAAGATAAGTCCTCCGAAAAGCAGCGGGCGGAGCCTGGACAGATCCGTCTTGGTAAACCGGCCGTAGAGGGCGAACGCGCCGAAGAACAGGGCGGTCAGGCCAAAGATGAGCACCAGATTAGCGACGTCATAGATCACAAAGTACGCGGAGAACACCAAACCATTGAGGACGGAGTAGAGCGCGAACAGCATCCGGGTAACTCCCACCGGCCGCTTCAAAATACCCGCGGACATGATGAACACCACCGCGACCTCTGCGATGAGCAGCACCATGGGGATATAGGGATTCACAAAGAGATAAATCACCGCACCGGTCATAGCCAGCGCCGCCGCCAGCAAAAAGGTAATCATCAGCCCCACGAACATCCAGCCGAAAGTGCGGGATACATACTGATTCAGCGTCAGTCCTCTCTGCGCATAGCTGCTGTCAAAGTCATAGCGGTTCATATTGCGTTCTTCCATATTCAACTCTCCTTATCCACCTGCTTCATTCGCTTCAGGTTCCCAATTTTATGCGCCCGGCGGTCCAGCTCGGCCAGCACGTCGCTCACCGGGATGCCCTTTTCCACCAGCATCACAAGCAAGTGATATATGAGGTCGGAAACCTCCCCCACCGTCTCAACAGGCACGTCGTTTTTTGCAGCGATGATGGTCTCAGCGCATTCCTCACCCACCTTTTTTAGAATCTTATCCAGCCCCTTGTCAAAAAGGTAGCAGGTATACGATCCCTCTTGGGGGTTTTTCTTACGATCCAATACCACCTGATACAATGCCTCAAGCGTACTCTCCATAGCATATCCCTCCTGAACTAAAATCATTATAGCGCGATTCGGTTGAAAAAACAACTGTCCGCCCCCGTGTGGCAGGTGGGGCCGTCCGGGACGCAGAGGTAGAGCAAGGTGTCCGTATCGCAGTCCGCAAAAATCTCCTTCACATGGAGAAAATTCCCGCTGGTCTCCCCTTTGTTCCACAGCTTTTTCCTGCTGCGGCTCCAAAACCAAGCGGTTTTGGTTTCCAGGGTACGCTCCATCGCCTCTCGGTTGGTAAAGCCCAGCATCAGCACATCCCGGCTGTCCACGTTTTGGACAATCACTGGAATAAGCTCCGATTTTTGAAAAAGCATATCCAAATCGAAATCCATCGTCTCACCCCAATCTTCTTCATTACAGTCCTCTTCGCAAAAGATCACCGCACTGGGATATTCTTTCCCCGCAGAAATTCCTTCACTTGGGGCACAGTCAGCTCTCCAAAATGGAACAAAGACGCCGCCAGCGCCGCGTCGCACCCCGTCTCCGTAAACACCTGGGCGAAATGCTCCAAACTGCCGCATCCGCCGGAGGCGATCACCGGGATGGAGACGGCCTGTGTCACCGCCCTGGTCATCTCCAGGTCAAAGCCCGTCTTGGTACCGTCCGCGTCCATGGAGGTAAGCAAGATCTCCCCCGCTCCCAGCTCCTGTCCCCTGCGGGCCCATTCCACCGCATCCAGTCCCGTAGGGGTGCGCCCCCCCGCAGTCACTACCTCGTATCCCTCCTCAGGGCGGCGCCGGGCATCAATGGCCAACACCACACACTGGGACCCAAACCGCTGTGCCGCGCGAGGAATCAAGGTTTTATCCTTTACAGCTGCGGAGTTGACAGAAATCTTATCCGCCCCCGCTCTGAGCAGCCGCTGAAAGTCGTCCAGCGTGCGAATGCCGCCCCCCACCGTGAGAGGGACAAACACCTGGGCGGCGGTGCGCTCTACCACATCGGCCACGGTATCCCGGGCGTCGCTGGTGGCGGTGATATCCAGGAACACGATCTCATCCGCACCCTGATCGGAATAGAATTTTGCCAGCTCCACCGGGTCGCCTGCGTCCCGGATATTGACAAAGTTGACCCCCTTTACCACCCGGCCGTCCCGCACGTCCAGGCAGGGGATGATGCGTTTGGCTAACATGAAAGCCCCTCCAAATATCGGTCAATATCTCTCTGATTATGCAAAATCACAGTTTTCGCAGGGTATTTCTCTGCAACCTGCTGGAATTCCTTCTGTTTTTTGCGGGTGCGCCCTTTCCACAATATCCACCACATAAACGCCGGGTCCATTTTTTCTAAGCAGCCGTCTGCCATATCCGGCCTGGTTTTACCGTGAAACGTGAAAAAACGTCTCCACGCCCGGGCAAAGCAGATCAGCCGCGGAAAATCCAAAATGATGATCCTATCCGCCTCCGACAAGCGCCGCTCATACTCAAACTTGGTATAGTTCCCATCCAACACCCACGATGGCTGTTCCATAAACTCGCGAACCAACTGGTGGGCCTCTGCCCAGTCCCGCTCCTGCCAGTTTGGCGTGAACTGCACCGTATCGAAATGCAGCACCGGGATGCCGTACCGCTCCCCCAGAACCCGGGCCAGGGTGGATTTCCCCGCCCCGCTGTACCCGATTACCGCAATTTTCATTGCTGGGGCCCCGCTTCCCGGATAGCCTCAGCCAAATCAATGGTCCCAGCATAATACGCCTTACCAATGATGGCCCCATACAAGCCCATGTCCCGCAAGCGCTTTACATCGTCCAGCGTGGTCACCCCACCGGAGGCTACAATATCGCATTTCACCGCTTTTTGTAGAACCGCCAGTTGGTCAAAGCTCGGGCCAGACAGCATTCCATCAGTGGCAATATCGGTAAAAACAAGGATTTTCACCCCTTTTTCCTCCATCTGCCGGGCCAACTCCAGACCGCTGAGTCCAGAATCTCTCTCCCAGCCTGCCGTGCGCACCCGCCCATCCAAGCAGTCGATGCCCACCGCTACCCGACCGGCGCCGTACCGCTCCAGCGCGTAGTCCACCACCTCGGGATGGCTTACGGCGGCGGAACCGATGACCAACCGGGCCACGCCCGATCCGGCTACCGCATCCACATCATCCCGGGTTTTGATGCCGCCGCCCAACTCCACAAGTAGGCCGCCCCCCCCTATTACCTCGCTGAAGTGAGGGAAATTGGTGCGCACACCCGCACGGGCGCCGTCCAGATCCACCATATGAATCCACTTCGCTCCAGCCGCCTCAAAGTCCCGGGCAGTCTCTAGCGCGCCGTCCGCCACCTGGCTGACCGTAGAAAATTCTCCTTTTTGCAGTCGGACACAACATCCGTCCTTCATATCAATAGCAGGTAAAATAATCATCTGATTAACTCTCCGAAATTCTTCAGAATCTGTAGCCCCGTCTCACCGCTCTTTTCCGGATGGAACTGACAGCCGTACACCCCATTGTGTGACACTGCGGCCAGCAGCGGCGGCCCATATTGAGTGTATGCGATCACATCCTCTTCACAGGCCGCATGGCCGCAAAAGGAATGGACAAAATACACATACGCTCCCTCGTCCAGTCCGCGAAACAGCGGAGACCTGTGACAAAAGTTCAAGCCGTTCCAACCAATATGAGGCAACTTAAACTCGGTCTGAATGCGCTTAACACTGCCGTTGACAAGTCTTAATCCCTCACAGGTTTCCCCTTCTTCTCCTACATCGAACAGCAGCTGCATTCCCAGGCAGATGCCCAGAATCGGCTTGCGTCCCGCCTGCGCGAGCAGGGTCTTATCCAGCCCGGACGCCCTCAGCTTGGCCGCCGCATCTGGGAACGCCCCGACTCCTGGGAGGATCACAGCATCCGCCCGCTCCACCTCTTCCGCATTGCCGGTAATCATCGTTTTCTGTCCGACATAAGCCATGGCGTTGGACACGCTTTTCAAGTTACCCACGCCGTAATCCACAATGGCCGTATAGCCCATCACAGCGCCCCCTTGGTGGAGGTGACGGCGTCTCCTTCCACCCGCACCGCATCTTTCAATGCCAGCCCCAACGATTTGAACAGCGCCTCGGTGATGTGGTGGGCATTGCCTCCGTATTCACATTTTTGATGTAAAGTGATTCCACTGTTCACCGTAAACGCCCGCATGAATTCCACCGTTAAACAGCTGTCATAGCCACCGATCACAGGCTGAGGCATGGGCGCGTCGAACACCAGATAGGGACGGTTGGAGCAGTCTAGCACCGTGCGGCACAGCGCCTCGTCCATGGGCACGGAAGCCACACCGTAGCGGCGGATGCCTCTCCTGTCCCCCAACGCCTCTCGGAACGCCTGCCCCAACACGATTCCCACATCCTCCACCGTGTGGTGGCCGTCCACGTGCAGATCTCCCAGCGCGGACAACTCCAACCCAAACCCGGCGTAAAACGCTAGGGCGGTGAGCATGTGATCAAAAAATCCTATGCCGGTGGAGACACTCACCTCTCCTCCCTCCAGGCAGAGGGTGAGGCTGATATCCGTCTCCTTTGTGGTGCGCTGAATGGATGCCTGCCGCATGGACATTTCCCCCTTATCTGCTCCTAAATATAGCAATTGAATTACATTTTCATCTAATTTCAGTGCATGTGATTTTTACTCCGCCTCTTTTTCAAACAGCTCCTCCACCAGTTCCTTCCCCATCGCCAGCTGGGACGCGGGGACGAAAAACCGAATGCGCTCAGACAAGGACCCCGCCTTGATGGCCATCCCCGCACCCAGCGAGCTCTCCCGGAAGAAGGGTACCCCGTGCTGCTCCAACACATCAGCCAGCATTCCCGCCCAAACGGGGCTTTTCTCTGTCAAAAAGCACATATCCTCCCGCTTTTCCCCAGGCCGCTCCACGTTGGGCCCCTCTGTCAGCGCTTCATACGCCTCCATGCTCATAATCACCAAGTCGCTGTAACCATTTTTTGTGATAAATACCGGCTCGTTTTTTCCGTGGCAGAGCTCCGAAATCTTGGTGGTATTGCGCAGATCGGTAATCGGTATAATTTTCGGCATGAAAAGACCTCCTTTCTATACCCAAAATTATAACATAATTGTGCGCAATTTGCAAGGCATTTTTATGTTATTCAAACCGGATCTGGATGGAATTCGCGTGGGCGGTGAGCTTCTCCGCCCGGGCCAACGCAATGATTTCCTGGGAAATGGGCTCCAGCGCCTCCCGTCCAAACTCCAGCACGCTCATGGATTTCAGGAAGCTGTCCACACTCAACGGCGAGAAAAACCGCGCTGTCCCGCTGGTGGGCAGCACATGGTCCGGCCCCGCCAGATAGTCCCCCAGGGGCTCCGGCGTGTACGCCCCCAGGAACACCGCCCCGGCGTTTTTCACCATAGGAAGCAGCTCCCGGGGCGATTTTGTGACGATCTCCAAATGCTCCGGCGCGATCTCATTGGCCAGCTCCACGCACCGCTCCAAGCTGCCGCACACAATGGCGCAGCCAAAATCCCGCAGAGACGCCTCCATGATCTCCGACCGGCTGAGATAACCTGTCTGCCGTACAATCTCGCCGTCTACCGCACGGGCCAGTTCCTCCGAGTCCGTGAGCAGGACGGCGGAGGCCAGCCTGTCATGTTCCGCCTGACTGAGCAGGTCGGCGGCGATGAATTTGGGGTCGGCGGTCTCATCAGCGATGACCAGCACCTCAGAGGGACCCGCCACCATGTCGATATCCAGCGCGCCGTAAGCCATCCGCTTAGCCGCCGCCACGTAGGCATTCCCCGGTCCCACCAGCTTGTCAACCCGGGGAATAAATCCCGCGCCGTAGGTAACCGCCGCCACCGCCTGGGCCCCGCCCACAGCGATAACCCGGTCCACCCCCGCGATTTTCGCCGCCGCCAAAACCGCATCGCTGAGGTTTTCCGTAGGCGGCGTGAGCATGACGATCTCCTCCACCCCCGCTACTTTAGCGGGAACGGCGTTCATCAGCACCGAGCTGGGGTAAGCCGCGGTGCCGCCGGGGACATAAATGCCCACCCGGCTCAGCCCCCGGACGACGCGCCCCACCCGTCCCCCGTCGGGGGACGTCCACTCTGCCGATTTGACCAGCAGCTTTTCGTTGTAATCCCGGATGTTCCGGGCGGCATGCTCCAGCGCCGCGATGAGCTCTCCCGGGCAGGCGGCATACGCCTGATCCAGCCGCTCCTTCGGCAGCTCATAGGGCGCGCTGTGGTCGAATTGAACGGAATAGCGCTCCACTGCCGGCAAGCCATTTACCTTCACATCTTCCATAATGGCCTTGACGGCCTGCTCAATATCCGCGTTTTTTTCCGCCGCCCGCGCCCGCATGGCGTCCAGCTGCCGACGTTCGGCAGCGCCGTCCGCTTTTATCATGGTAATCATGTCCGTCCCCCCAATTCCCGCTCCACGCGGGATAAAAAGTCGGTGATCTCGGTTTTGTAGAGCTTCATGGACGCAGTATTGACAATAAGCCGCGCCGACACACGGGCCACATCCTCAATGGGCTCCAGCCCATTTTCTTTCAGCGTAGCCCCCGTCTCCACAATGTCCACGATGCCGTCCGCCAGCTCTAAAATAGGGGCCAGCTCCACACTGCCCTCAATTTTGATGATGTCCACGTCCATCCCCTTGCCCTCGAAGAAGGCCCGGGTGACGTTGGGATACTTGGAGGCGATGCGCCGGGTCTTGTAAGTGCCGTAAAAATCGCTGTCCTTTTTTACCGCCAAGGCGAACCGGCAGCGGCCAAAGCCCAGATCCAGCACCTCGTAGAAGGCTCCGCCCTTCTCCAAAATGGTATCCTTGCCCACCACACCCAAATCGCATACTCCGTGTTCCACGTAGGTAATCACATCCGGCGCTTTTGCCAGCACCACATCCAGCGGATAGTTGGGGAGAGCGTGGATCAGCCGCCGTCCGGGGTTGCGCACCGGGGCGCAGTCCAGCCCCGCCGCCTCGAACAGCTCCACCGATTTATCCTGTAGCCGCCCTTTTGTCAGGGCAATGCGCAGCCGTTCGCTCATACCGTCAGCCACCTCTCTTCTCCGTTATCCAGCACCAGCACCCGGCTTGCGCCCTTCTCCCGGGCCAGGTTCAAGGTGCTCTCTACCGTCCGGCAGGGGGACAGCTCACAGCATCCCGCCGGGCGGCTGTCCACCACCGCCAGCGCCTTTGCAAGCAAACTGGGGCCGTAGTGGATCACCGTCTCCAGCTTTGGCGTCTCCACCGTGAGGCAGGCCCCCACCGCGTCCACATCCACCGCGAATCCGATGGCCTCCGCCCTGCGGCCGAACTGTTCCATCAGCCCGTCGTACCGCCCTCCGGACAGCACAGGCGCCCCCGCACCCTCAGCGTAACCCCGAAACACCAGCCCAGTGTAGTAGTCCAATTGATGTACCAGCCCCAAATCAAACCGAACGCAGTTCCCGTATCTGGCGGCCTCCAACTCGGCATACAGCCGCCGCAAATGGTCCAAGCTGCCGCAGGACCCTGCCAGCGTCTGGGCCTCATCCAGCACCTCCACCCCGCCGAACAGATAGGGCAGGCGGCGCAGGGCGGCACAGGCTCCCTCTCCCCGGTATGGCTCCAACAAATCGTTCAGAAGGGCGAAGTTTTTCCCCTCGATGGCGGCGCGCAGCCGTTCCAGCTCCTCCTCCGGCATATTCATCCGCCCGGCCAGAGTCCGGTAGAAGCCGGCGTGACCCAGCTCAATGTGGAACTGCTTGAGCCCGCAGGAGCGCAGGGCGTCCACCGCCATGGCCACCATCTCCAAATCGGCCTTTTCCCCCACCGCGCCGATCATTTCTACGCCGCACTGAGCGATCTCACGGCTGCCGCCCACATGGGCCAGGCGGTCGCGGAACACCGTCTGGTCATAGTACAGCCGCTGGGGCAGCGCCAGATTTTTCAGCTTGGTGGCCGCCACCCTTGCGATGGGAGCGGTGCAGTCGGGCCGCATCACCATGATCTTCCCAGAGCGGTCGATGATCTTCAGCATGGCCTCCTGGGGGATGGGGTTGCCGGACTGGATGAACAGGTCGTAAAACTCCACCTCAGGGGTAATGACCTCCGTATAGCCCCGGCGGCGGAACAGCTCCACCAGGGCGCTCTGCACCTGACGGCGTTCCAGGCACTCGGAAAACAGCCGGTCCCGAGTCCCCTCGGGGGTATTGATATGGACGTTCATAATATACAGCCTCCAGGTTCTTTAGTTCACTAATGTGATGAATGATACCACATTCCATCCCCTGTGTCAAGTCAAGAATGGCTTTCTTGACAAAAAATACTTTTTCTGCTACAATCACCAACACATAAGAGGATTTGGAGGATTTTATTATGCTGATTGCGATTTTTGGCGAAAGCTGCACCGGCAAAACCACATTGGCCGACCGCATCAACGACGCCGCCCACGGCAAAATCTACAGCGGCAAGGACTACCTGCGCCTGGCCAAAAGCGAAGCCGAGGCCGTCCGCCTGTTCCGGCAGCAGCTATCCGACGCCGTTCAAGGGGACACCATCATCTACGTCACCACCGAGCGGGAGCACCTGGCGCTGCTTCCAGACGGCGCCGTCCGCATCCTTGTTACGGCGGAATTGGACACCATCAAGGAGCGCTTCGCCGCCCGGATGCACGGAAATCTTCCCGCTCCGGTGGCCATGATGCTGGAGAAAAAGCACGGCTGCTTCGACAGCGAGTCCCACGACTTTCACGTCCACAACGGCTGCCCGGACGCCGAAGAAATCTGCCGGAACATTTTTTAAAGGAGTCCCTGATCTATTTGCGTGCTGCTGATCGAAAAAGTAAATGACCAGCAAATTTACTGTATAAAATCGAAATTTGAGAGAAGGACGCGCCATGGGCTGGTGGATATGCTTTTTCATATTGCCGTTCAGCATTGTGATGTATCTTCTATATATCAAAGGTCTTGCGGTATCCAAAAGCACACAGGCCGTTTTGTGTGTATTTCGACCAGGGAAAGATGCAGACAGGGCAGCACTGGATTCTTGCACCGGCTGGGTCAGACATGCGGGCAGATTCCATGGAGGCAGGACATACAAGTTTATCTTTGATTGTCAACTGTCGCAAGGAGATGCAGAGGTATTCTTATTAGACAGGAACAAGGAACAATTATTGAAATTAAATAGGCAGTTTCCTACCGGAACGGCAGAGTTAGAGGAAAAACGCAGATACTATTTGCGTTGGGAGTTTAGAAATGCCACAGGCAAATGTGAATTGCACTGGTTATGATATGAATATCTGCAATTTTGAATAAAGGAACAGCACAAGGTTAATAAGGGAATTAAAGGAAAGAGGCCGCTCGGCGTGGAGCAGCCTCTTTTTTTGCGTCATTCTCCTCAAAACAGCGAAAACTGGCTGCTGTCCGGCAGGTCCCCGAAGGCCCCCGCCTCCTTGAGCTGAGCCAGATGGGTGCTCGATACCTTGCTGCACGCCAGGGAAAACTCCTCGATGGACAAAAAGTCCTTCCCCTGACGCTTGTCCATGATATCCCAGCCCACCGTCTCTCCCAGTCCAGCCACCGAGGTAAAGGGCGGAATGAGCGCCCCCTTCCCCTCATCCACCAGGAAGTTGACGGCGTGAGACCGGCAAATATCCATCCGGGCGAAGCTGAACCCCCGCAGATAGAACTCATAACACACCTCCAGCGTGGTGAGCATATCCTCTTCCACCGCAGAAGGCCGGTCTTTTTTCTCTTTAGCGTTCTTTTTGGCGTTGATTTCCGCCATTTTCTGCTTCACCACTTCCATTCCCCGGCACATGTATTTCTCATCAAAGGCCTTTGCCCGGATGGAAAAATAGGCGGCGTAAAAGGCCAGCGGCCGATGCACCTTGAACCATGCGATGCGAAACGCCATCATCACGTAGGCCACCGCATGGGCTTTGGGGAACAGGTAGGCGATTTTTTTACACGACTCGATGTACCACTCTGGGACGCCGTGCTCCTTCATCTCGTCCTCCGCCCCCTCGGGCAGCCCCCGGCCTTTGCGCACCGCCTCCATAATTTTGAAGGCCCGGGTATCCTTGAACCCCTTGGAGATGAGGAAGATCATGATATCGTCCCGGCAGCCGATGGCCTCGTTGACCTTGGCGGTGCCGGAGGTAATCAGGTCCTTGGCATTGCCCAGCCACACGTCGGTGCCATGGGAGAAGCCGGACAGCCGGACGAGGATGTCGAATTGGTTGGGATGCGTGTCCTCCAGCATTCCCCGCACGAAAGAGGTGCCGAACTCCGGAATGGCCACCGCGCCTGTGGGCCCCAGGACGGGGTCGTCGGCAAAGCCCAGCTCCTCCGAGGTGGTGAACAGGCTCATGGTCTTGGGGTCGTCCAGGGGGATCTTCTGGGCGTTTACCTGGGTGATATCCTCCAGCATTCGGATCATGGACGGGTCATCGTGGCCCAGCATATCCAGCTTGAGGAGGTTGGACTCCATGGAATGATATTCAAAGTGGGTGGTGATGATGTCCGAGTCCTTGTCGTCCGCCGGGTGCTGGGCGGGACAGAAATCATAGATCTCCTTGTCCTGGGGGATGACCACCATGCCGCCGGGATGCTGACCGGTGGTGCGCTTGACCCCCTCGCAGCCCTTGGCCAGCCGGAGCACCTCGGCAAAGGGGGCGTCCAGCCTGCCCACCAGCTCCAAATACTTTTTGGCGTAGCCGATGGCGGTCTTTTCCGCCACCGTGCCGATGGTTCCCGCCCGGAACACGTGGTCCTTGCCGAACAGCTCAAAGGTATACTTATGGGCGCTGGACTGGTACTCGCCGGAGAAATTCAGGTCGATATCGGGCACTTTGTCCCCGCCAAAGCCCAAAAATGTCTCAAAGGGGATATTGAACCCGTCCTTCTCATAGTCCGCGCCGCAAACCGGGCACTTCATGTCCGGCATGTCCGCGCCGCAGCCGTAGGGATGGGAGGGGTCCTGGGCATAGTCGAAGTCGGCGTGCTTGCAGCTGGGGCAGCGGTAGTGGGCGGGCAGGGAATTCACCTCGGTGATGCCCGACATGAACGCCACCAGGGACGATCCCACCGATCCCCGGGAGCCCACCAGATAGCCGTGTTCCAGCGAGTTCTGCACCAGCTTCTGGGCGGACATGTAAATCACGTCGTATTTGCACCGGATGATGTCCACCAGCTCCGCGTTGATGCGGTCCACCACAATCTGGGGCGGCTCTTCTCCGTAAAGGCGTTTAGCTTTACCCCACACCAAATCCTTCAGTTCGCCATCGGAATTTTCCAGCTTGGGTGCAAATAGCCCGTCGGGCAGCGGCCGCACATTGTCGCACCAGTCCGCGATGAGCCTGGGGCTGTCCACCACCACCTCCCGGGCCTTTTCCGCGCCCAGGTAGGAGAATTCCTCCAGCATCTCGTCGGTGGTGCGGAAATAGAGGGGATTGGGCTGGTCAGCATCCTCGAACTCCTTGGCCGCTAGCAGCACATGGCGGTATACCTCGTCCGTGGGCTCCATGAAGTGGACGTCCCCGGTGGCGCACACCGGCTTGCTCAGCCTCTCTCCCAGCTCCACCACCCGCCGATTGAAATTCCGCAGGTCCTCCCAGTCCCGGGCGATGGACCGGCCCTCCTTATTGGGTCGGAGCATATAGGCGTTGTTGGACAGGGGCTGGATCTCCAGGTAGTCGTACCAAGCGGCGATGCGCTCCAACTCCCGGTCCTCCCGTCCCGCCGCCACCGCCTGGAACAGCTCTCCGGCCTCGCAGGCGGAGCCGATGATAAGCCCCTCCCGGTTTTCGTCAATGAGGGACTTTGGCATGATGGGGTAGCGGTTGAAGTGCTCCAAATGGGCCTTGGACACCAGCTTATAGAGGTTGCGCAGACCGGTCTGGTTCTTCGCCAGCACGATCAGGTGGAAGGCGGACCGGCGGCCCCTGCCCCCCCGCCTCTTTCCGGCGAACACCCGGTTAATCTGGGCCGCCCGCTCCACCCCCTGCTCCCGGAGCAGCGGAACCAGCGCCGCCAGGATGAGCCCGCAGGTCTCCGCGTCGTCATAGGCCCGGTGGTGCTGGAACGGGGGCAGGCCAAGGGCGCTGGCCACCGTGTCCAGCTTATGATTTGGCAGCTTAGGGCACAGGTACTGGGCCAAAATCAAGGTGTCGAAATACAGCGGATCAAACCGCCGGCCCGCACGGAAGCAGTACTCCCGGATGAAGCCGGTGTCAAAGGCGGCGTTGTGGGCGCACAGAGGCGTATCCCCTACCCAGTCCAGGAAGGCGTCCACCGCCTCCTCCGGCGCGGGCGCGCCCTTCAGCATTTCGTCTGTGATGCCAGTGAGGGACACGGTCTTAGCGCTCAGCGGCCGACCCGGCTGGGCAAAGGAGGCGAACTTGTCCACCACTTCTCCGCCCCGAACCCGCACCGCGCCAATCTCAATGATAGCGTCGGCCCGGGCATCCAGGCCGGTGGTCTCCAGGTCAAAGGCCACAAATTCCCCGTCCAGAGGCATATCGCCGGGGCCGTGGACCGCCGCCTGCTCGTCCACGTCATTCTGGTAGTAGGCCTCCACCCCGTACAGCACCTTGATCTTCTCCCCCCGGCCGGAGGCGCTGTAAGCGTCGGGGAAGGACTGCACCACCCCGTGGTCCGTGATGGCGATGGCGGGGTGGCCCCACTCGATGGCCCGCTTCACCACCGCTTTGGTGTCGCACAGGGCGTCCATGGTGGACATCTTGGTATGTAAGTGGAGCTCCACCCGCTTGTCGGGGGCGGTATCCTGCCGCCCCTCGGGCTTGGGCGCCTCGTTGATGCCGTAGGGCTCCATCACCAGATCGTTGTTGTCGAACCGCCCCAGGGTGAGCCGTCCCTGCACCTGGAGCCGCTGGCCCTTTTTCACCTGGTCGATGATGGGCTTGGCCTCTTCCCCCTCCATGAACCGGGTGATCCGAATGGAACTGGTCAGATCGGTGAGGTCGAAGCACACCACCCACGCCTTCCGGCGGGTGAGCTCCCGGTGCTCCACGTTGAACACCTCGCCCTCCACCAGCACGCTGCCCATGTCCAGCGTCAGCTCGTTCATGGGCACGGGCTTCTTTTTGCCGCTGATCTTGCCGTAAATCTGCCTGACCTTCTTTTTCCCCTTTCCGGCGGCGGGGGTGTCTGCGCGCAGCAACTTGCGGCGCATGGCCGCCATCTGCGCCTCTAAGTCTCCCGGTGGCACTGGAGCGGACGGCTCCGGTGCGCTCTGGGGGCTGTCCGGCTCCGGCGCGGGGGACTGCTCCGCCCCGGCGGGAGCCGTTGGCACCGGCTCATTTACGTCCACCGTGGCGGCGCTGAGGCCGAAGGCCCGCTTTAAGCACTCCTCCGCCTGGGCCAATGTTTCACGTGAAACGTTCGTTCCGGAGACGGCCACCTCCATGGCCCGCTGTGCCTTGAGCACCCGCACCTGGGCGGGAAAGCTCCCCAAAACAGCCAAAACCCCCTCCGGGAAGGGGCAGTTGGCAAAGGTCTGTTGAAATGTCGGCATATCTATGTCTCGCTCCTTATCTCCCGCCGCGCTCAATCACATCAGTATTCTGGTCATCCAGCCTGGAATTTTGTCACTTCATCATGGATTGCTGTGTCAAATCTTTTCCCTTTACAGCTCCTCAATCAGCTTCATCAGCCCGGGCACCAGCTGGTCCTCCGGCACCCTGGCCACAATCTCCCCGCGCTGGAACAGCACGCCCTCTCCTCTGCCTCCGGCCAGCCCCACATCCGCGTGCCGGGCCTCGCCGGGGCCGTTGACGATGCACCCCATCACCGCCACGGTGATGGGCTTGTCCACATCCTTCAATAATTCCTCCACCCGCATCGCCATGGGGATGAGGTCGATCTGGGTCCGCCCGCAGGTGGGGCAGGAGATCAGCTCCGGACCTTCCCGGCGCAGGCCGATGGCCTTCAAAATCCGCCGGGCGGCGTATACTTCCTCCACTGGGTCGGCGGTGAGGCTCACCCGCAGGGTGTCCCCGATGCCCAAAGCCAGCAGCCCGCCGATGCCAGCCGCCGCCTTCAGCTCCCCCATGTCCCGGGTGCCCGCCTCGGTGGCGCCCAGGTGCAGGGGGTAGTCGTACCGCTCCGCCATCAGCCGGCAGGCCCGCATGGTGGCGGGTACAGAGGAGGCTTTCAGCGACACGCAGATGTCCTCGAAGCCGTACCGCTCCAGTAGCCGGATGTGGCCCAGGGCGCTGTCCACCATGGCCTCCGGGGTGGGGCCGCCGTATTTGACCAGCAGCTCCTTCTCCAGCGAGCCGCCGTTCACCCCCACCCGGATGGGGATGCCCCGCTCCTTGCAGGCCTTGGCCACCGCCTCTACCCGCTCCGGAAGGCCGATATTTCCAGGGTTGATGCGGATTTTGTCGATCCCCTGCTCCGCCGCCTCCAACGCCAGCCGGTAGTCAAAGTGGATATCCGCCACCAGCGGAACCGGGCTGCCCGCCTTCAGCGCGCCCACCGCTTGGGCCGCCGCCATGTCGGGCACCGCCACCCGGACGATATCACACCCGGCGGAGGCCAGCGCCCGGATCTGCGCCAGGGTGGCCTCCACATCGTGGGTGGGGGTATTGGTCATGGACTGGATCGAGACGGGGGCGCCTCCGCCTACGGAGACGCCGCCCACGTTGATTTTTCTGGTCATTGCCCGCACCTGCCTAGACAAAAATATTCCATACGTCGTGGAGGGCCACCACCGCCATCAGCGCCAGCAGCACCACAAAGGCCCCGGCGTGGACATAGCCCTCGTACTTCTCGGGAATCCTCCGGCGGGCCACCGCGTAGAGCAGTCCGTTGAGCAGCACGAAGAAGATTCGCCCGCCGTCCAGCGCCGGGATGGGCAGCATATTCATCACCGCCAGGTTGACGGCGATAAGGGCCATCATGCTGAACACGCCCAGTACCCCTGCTAGGGCGGACTGGGCCTGATCCTGGGCCTGCTCCCCCATCTCGGACACCACGTCCACCACGCCGATCACACCGGACAGCTCAGACACCGCCACCCGGCCCGTTACCAGATCGCCCAAACTCACCCACACGATGCGCACAAAATCAATGGTCTCCGCAAAGCCCGACGCGATCCGCTGGGGGATGCTTGCGTACCGCGTCTCCCCCATCACAATGCCGAAGCCCCTGGTGGTCTGGCCCTCGTGGACGTACTCAAACCGCTCCATCCGCAGATCGTTCAGCTCCACCCTGGCCCCGTTCCGCTTCACCACCAGATCCATGCCGTTCCCGTCGTTGCGGCGGATGAAAAAGGATGCGTCGCTGTTCACCAGGATGGGGTTCCCGTCCACGCTGAGGATTTGGTCGCCCACCATAAGGCCAGCCTTCCCCTGGTGCTGGAAGCCGTCCACCAGCTCGGTCACCACCGGCACCGCCACCTGGGAGGAACCCAGGGCCAGCGCCACCACGATCACCAGTCCCAGCAGGAAGTTCATAAAGGACCCGGCGCACAGAATGAGCACTTTCTTCCAGCCCTTCTGCCGGGAAAAGGCCCGGGGATCGCCGGTGTCCTCATCCTCTCCCTCCATGGCGCAGTAGCCGCCAACGGGGAACAGGCGCAGGCTGTAAAGGGTTTCCCCTTCATCGTTCCACGGTTCATCCTTCCCCTTCCGGCTCTGCCAGAGGGCTGGACCCATACCGATGGCGAATTCGTTCACCTTCACCCCCAGCAGCTTGGCGGTGATGAAGTGGCCGAATTCGTGGATGGCGATGAGAATGCCGAACAGCAGCACCACCAGCAGGATATACAGGAATCTTGTCAAAACGCGTCACCTCACAGAATCATAGACCGCCCCGCGGGCGGCCTGGTCGGCCTCCAGGATATCGTCCAGGCTGGGGCGGTCCGCCGCCGGCACCTGCTCCAGCGCCCGTTCCACCAGGCGCGGAATGTCCAGAAAACCAATTTTGTCCTCCAAAAACAGCCCCACCGCCGCCTCGTTGGCCCCATTGAGGATGGCGGTGGAGGTTCCGCCCTTCTCCGCGCACTCCAGCGCCAGCCCCAGACACCGGAAGGTATCCGGGTCCGGCTTTTGGAAGGTCAGCGGCGGACAGCTCAACAGGTCCAGCGGTTTGGCAGGCCCCGGCGTCCGCTCCGGCCAAGTGAGGGCGTATTGGATGGGCAGGCACATGTCCGCACTGCCCAGCTGAGCTAGAATGGCTCCGTCCTCAAATTCCACCAGGGAGTGGACAATGCTCTCCCGGTGGACCACGATCTGGATTCTCTCGGGAGGCATGGCGTACAGGCGCATGGCCTCAATGAACTCCAGCCCCTTGTTCATCAGGGTGGCGGAGTCAATCGTGATTTTGGCCCCCATGGCCCAGTTGGGATGCTTCAGTGCCTGGGCCTTAGTGACAAGGGAAAGTTCTTCACAGCTCTTGCCGTAGAATGGCCCGCCGGATGCGGTGATGATGAGCCGCCTGACCGCTCCCTTGTCTCTGCACCCCTGGAGGCACTGGAAAATGGCGGAGTGCTCCGAGTCCACGGGGACAATCTCCGCCCCCCGCTCTTTGGCCCTGGCCATCACCAGCTCCCCGGCGCACACCAGAGTCTCCTTGTTGGCCAGAGCGATGCGCTTTCCGCACTCGATGGCGGCCAGGGTGGGTTCCAGCCCAGCCACGCCCACGATAGCCGTAACCACTGTGTCCGCCTCGGACAGGGACGCCGCCTCCAACAGTCCTCCCCGTCCGGACAGCACCTTGGTGCCGGTATCCGCCAGCCGCGTGCGCAGGTCGGCGGCGGCCTTCTCCTCCACCGCCACCGCCAGGCTTGGCTTGAACCGCCGGGCCTGGGCCTCGGCCAGCTCTACGCTGCGATTTACCGTGATGGCGGCCACCTTGTGGCCGCAGGCCTGGGCTACCTTCAGCGTCTGCTGTCCGATAGAGCCGGTGGAGCCTAAAATTGAAAGGGTCCTCTTCATATTGTCATCCTCAAAACACCGGCAGGCACTGGACGATAAACAGCACCACCGGTCCGCAGAACATCATGCTGTCAAAGCGGTCCAGCATCCCGCCATGGCCGGGCAGGAGATGACCGTAATCCTTCACGCCGTACTGCCGCTTGATGAAGGAAAAGGCTAGATCGCCCACCTCGGTGGCCAGCGCCCCGAACAGCCCGCACAGGGCCAGGGGCAGCAGGTTGACGCTGTCACCCGCGATCTTGCTGGCCACAATTCCATAGAGGATGGCGAACACCACCCCCGAGACAAAACCGCCGATATACCCCTCCAGGCTCTTGTTGGGGCTCACTTTGGTGACGCCCTTGTGCTTGCCCAGAAATACTCCGGCAAAATAGGCCCCGGCATCCGTGGCAAAGGTGAGCAGCACCGCCAGCAGCACCAAATACTGCCCGTGATCCATCCGCCGCAGCTCCACCAGGGCGGACAGCGCCAGCGGAATGATGACCCCGCCGAACAGACAGGCCAGCACATGGGAAAAACCGATTTTGACCCCGCCCTCGTCATAGGCACGGATGGCGCACCAGAAACACGCCGCCATCACCACAAAGGACAGCAGATTCACGTAGGCCATGCCCAGCCCCGCCCAGCTCCCGAAGGGCAGCAGGGCGGCGGACGCCATGGTCACCACCCGCATGGGCAGGGTTATCTTTTCCTCCCCCACCGCCCGGAGCAGCTCAAAGGCGGCCATCGCTGAAATGAAGCACACCAATGCCGTCCACGCCAGCGGCGGCGGCACCAGCATGATCCACAGCATGACAGGCGTGAAAATACAGGCCACAATAATCCGTTTTGCCAAGTCACACACCTCCATACCGCCGGGAGCGGTGCTGATAGGACGCCATCGCTCTCAGCAGCTCCTCTTTTGTGAAATCAGGCCAAAGCACGTCGGTAAAGTAAAATTCCGCGTACGCAGACTGCCAAACCAGGAAATTGGATGTGCGGATCTCCCCGCTGGGCCGGATGATGAGATCCGGGTCCGGCACCCCGGCAGAGTAAAGGTAGCGGCCAAAGGCGTCCTCTGTGAGATGCCCAGGGTCCGCCCTGCCCTCCACGCAGTCCAGCGCAAAGGCTTTCGCCGCCCGCACCAGCTCGTCCCGGCCGCCGTAGTTCAGGCAGATGTTCACCTGGCAGCCGTCGTAGCCCTTGGAAATCTCCTCCGTCTCATGGCACAGGGTCTGAAGATGGGGAGGCAGTGGGGACAGATCACCAAAAAAGGCCATCTTTACCTTGTCCCGGGCCATGGTCTCAATCGCCTCGTGGAGGTACTTCTCCAGCAGGTTCATAATGGAGGCCACCTCGTCGGCAGGGCGCTTCCAGTTCTCGGTGGAAAAGGCGTACACCGTCAGATAAGACAGCCCCAGCTCCTTGGCAAAGGTAGCGATGGTCCGAAAGGTCTCCGCCCCGGCGGCGTGGCCCGCTTTCCGCGGCAGGCCGCGGCTTTTGGCCCAGCGCCCATTACCATCCATGATGATCGCCACGTGGCCGGGCAGGTGTTCCAAGTCTACTTTGGGCTCCTCAGCCTTTCGGCGGCGAAAGAAAGCCATACGCACCCATCCTAACTTTATTGAAAGTGTTGACGAAACAGAACTGCATATAGTCCTCAAAACAGCACACAAGGGGGGCGCGCCCCCCTTGATATGCGCAAAATACGACTCAGACCGCCATCAATTCCTTTTCCTTGGCGGCGGTGAGGGCGTCGATCTCCTTGCAGCGCTTATCCGTCAGCTCCTGGAGCTCCTTCTCGCTCTCCTTGCGGTCGTCCTCGGTGATCTCCGACTTCTTCTCCAAGGATTTCAAGGTATCCATGGCGTCCCGGCGGATGTTGCGGATGGCCACCTTGCCGTTCTCCCCGTACTTGCGCACCTGCTTGGTGAGCTCCATGCGGCGCTCCTCGGTGAGCTGAGGGAAGGCCAGACGGATGACCCGCCCGTCGTTCTGGGGATTGATGCCCAAATCGGAGGTCTGGATGGCCTTCTCGATGGCCTTGAGGATGCTGCCGTCCCAGGGCTGAATTTGGAGGGTGCGGGGGTCGGGGGTGGAAATGCTGGCCACCTGCTGAATGGGGGTGGGGGTGCCGTAGTACTCCACCTGGATGCGGTCCAGCACGCCGGCGTTGGCCCTCCCCGCCCGGACGCTGGCAAAGTCGCCCTTCACCGA
Source organism: uncultured Oscillospiraceae bacterium (assembly GCA_949841355.1). Taxonomy (GTDB): domain Bacteria; phylum Bacillota; class Clostridia; order Oscillospirales; family Oscillospiraceae; genus Enterenecus. The sequence goes on along the minus strand of CATKZP010000014.1, from coordinate 44,419 downwards.
CTCGATGGTCTTGCCCATCTTTACATCATAGTTCTTGCAGAAATCAGTCATGATCCTTTCCTCCTATGTCTTTCACAATTGTGCCTATTTTCTCCCCGTGCACCACGCGGAGAATATTTTCCGGGTCCTTCAGCGCAAACAGGATAATGGGGATATTATTGTCCATGCACAGGGATGTGGCGGTGGAATCCATCACGCCCAGGTGGCGGGCCAGCACGTCGTCGTAGGTAATGCTGTCGTACTTCACCGCCTCCGGGTCCTTGAGGGGGTCGGCGCTGTATACGCCGTCCACATTCTTGGCCAGCAGGATGATATCCGCGTCGATTTCCGCCGCCCGGAGCACCGCCGTGGTATCCGTGGAGAAAAAGGGGCAGCCGGTCCCGCCTCCAAAAATCACTACCCGCCCCTTCTCCAGATGGCGGATGGCCCGGGAGCGGACATAGGGCTCGGCAATGGAACGCATCTCAATGGCGGTCTGCACCCGCACGTCCACACCCAGCCGCTCCAGCATATCGGCCAGAGCCAGGGAATTGATTACCGTGGCCAGCATCCCCATGTGATCGGCCCGGGTGCGGTTGCTCATGCCCCTGCCGTCCTTCAGCCCGCGCCAGAAATTGCCGCCGCCCACGACGATGCCTACCTGGACGCCTTCTCCGGCACAGCGGGCCACCACATCGCATACCTTTTCAATGACGTCGAAGTCCAAGCCCCGGCCCATCTCGCCGCCCAGCGCTTCACCGCTGACTTTTAACAGAATGCGTTTATATTTCAGCTCACTCACGTCGTTCACCCTCTCCGCTCCCTAGTCTTAGTACGGCTTATGGATAGTATTATACTGGAAAATATGTCTCTTGCATAGGGGGCAAATGAAAATTTTCCGTGTATTTTTCCCCGGCTCGGATTGACAGACCTCCCCCGCTCATACAATTGATGGCATAAGGGAAAGGAGGGCATACTATGATCTGCCGCATCGCTGACCTGCAATATAAGGAGGTCATCGACATCGCTGACGGCACACGGTACGGATTTGTCAGCGACGTGGAGCTGGACCCAGACCGCGGAGCCATTCAAAGCATCGTCGTGCGGGGACAGCCCCGCCTGCTGGGACTGCTGGGCCGGGAGGCGGACGCCGTGTTCCCCTGGAGCGCCGTCAAGCGCTTCGGCGCGGACATCATTCTGGTGGACGGCGCCGCCGCAAACGGCCGCAGACGCGGAAATCGCTGACTTTTTCTCAAGAAATCGGAGAAAAGCACTTGCATTCCACCATAGCTTGTGGTAAAATACCCAGGCATTCCGCACGAGAGCTGATTTTTCACCCGGTGCTTTTCAGGAAAGTGGGCGGAAAAAATGAGGCCCTCGGAGGTAAAACCAAATAATAGGAGGAAAAAACAATGGCAGTCGTATCTATGAAGCAGCTGCTGGAGGCCGGCGTGCACTTCGGCCACCAGACCCGCCGGTGGAACCCCAAAATGGCCACCTACATCTACACGGAGCGCAACGGCATCTATATCATTGACCTGCAGAAGACCGTGAAGAAGCTGGAAGAGGCCTATAACTTCGTCAAGGACCTGTCCGGCAACGGCCAGTCCCTGCTGTTCGTGGGCACCAAGAAGCAGGCGCAGGACGCCATCCGCGAGGAAGCCGCCCGCTGCGGCATGTACTACGTCAACGCCCGCTGGCTGGGCGGCATGATGACCAACTTCAAGACCATGCGCACCCGCGTGGACCGCCTCAACCAGCTCAAGAAGATGCAGGAGGACGGCACCTTCGACATGCTCCCCAAGAAGGAGGTCATGAAGCTGCTGGGCGAGATCTCCAAGCTGGAGAAGTACCTGGGCGGCGTTGTCGAGATGCGCAAGCTCCCCGGCGCCCTGTTTGTCGTTGACCCCCGCAAGGAGCGCAACGCCATCAACGAGGCCCGCAAGCTGAACATCCCCATCGTGGCCATCGTGGACACCAACTGCGATCCCGATGAGATCGACTACGTGATCCCCGGCAACGACGACGCCATCCGCGCCATCAAGCTGATCTCCTCCGTCATGGCCAACGCCGTGCAGGAGGGCCGTCAGGGCGTGGATGCCGCTCCCGCTCCCGAGAAGGCCGAGGAGCCCGCCACTGAGTAAGCGTCCCCCCTTTCAAACGTGTTCTTCAGCGCCCGCCCGAGGCGGGCGGGCGCTTCCTTTTACAATATTTTTTGGAGGTAACGACAAATGGCAATTACTGCTCAGGATGTAAAGGCCCTGCGGGAAATGACCGGCGTGGGCATGATGGACTGCAAGAAGGCCCTGGCCGCCTCCGACGGCGACATGGACAAGGCCGTCGAGTGGCTGCGTGAGAAGGGCCTGGCCGCCTCCGCCAAGAAGGCTGGCCGTATCGCCGCCGAGGGTATGGCTTACGCCGGCGTCATCGACGGCGTGGGCGTGGTGGTCGAGGTCAACGCCGAGACCGACTTCGTGGGCAAGAACGAGAAGTTCGTGGACTTCGTCAAGGGCGTGGCCGCCACCGTGGCCGCCTGCGCTCCCGCCGATCTGGACGCGCTGATGGAGTGCAAGTACAACGGCACCGATCTCACTGTCACCCAGCAGCAGCAGGAGATGGTTCTGGTCATCGGCGAGAACATCAAGGTCCGCCGCTTTGCCCGCTTCGCCGAGGACACTTCCGTCCCCTATATCCACGCCGGCGGCAAAATCGGCGTGCTGGTCAATCTGGAAGTCACCGGCAGCATTGATGTCACCGAGGTCGGCAAGGATATGGCCATGCAGATCGCCGCGCTGAACCCCCGGTTCTTGGACAAGAGCCAGGTCACCCAGGACGTGCTGGACGAGGAAAAGAAGATCCTGCTGGCCCAGATGGACAACGATCCCAAGATGGTCAGCAAGCCTGCCCAGGTCAAAGAGAAGATCGTCGAGGGCAAGCTCAACAAATTCTACGCCGAAAACTGCCTGCTCCAGCAGTCCTTTGTCAAGGACGGCGATGTCACCGTGGAGCAGTATATGAACGCTGCCGCCAAGAAGCTGGGCGGGACCATCGTTTTGAAAAACGCCGTGCGTTTCGAAAAGGGCGAAGGCATTGAGAAGAAGCAGGAAAATTTCGCTGAGGAGATTGCCAAACTGGCGCAGTAATCAGTTGTTGTTCTCGTCTTTCCGGTCTTGAACATGTTTTCATCTCAATAACACCCCACAAAAGGGGCTCAGGAATTCGTTCCTGGGCTCCTTTTTTTGTGTTCAGCGCCCCAGACCATCCCCCGCCATCCCCTCACTCTCTCTCCTTCAGGGGCACCGGAATAGTTAAAACTTGTACGAAATAATCCAGAAAAACAAGGTTTTCCCAAGCAAATTCTTCCCCCTATGCCCTGTCCAACGCCCTCCGTTTGATTTTCACACTCCCCATGCCATCCCCATGAAAATCCCGAACAAAATCGGCGCGGGCGGATGGAAATCCTGGCTTTTTCAATCAAATAGCACCGGTTTTTGAGAAATTATTGAGTGCAGAGGCTAAATTGGACGTTTGCCCCCGGAAGGGAAGAAATGAGGGCGTGGCGGGGGTGATGCCTGGGGAGAAAAAGTGGTCAAGATAGCTAGGCAATTCGTGCGTTTCTCGTCGAACGCCGACAAGATGTGTTCTCGTCTCTCCAATCTTGAACATGTCAACACCCCAATGGCGACCCACAAAAGGGGCTCAGGAATTCGTTCCTGGGCCCTTTTTTTGGAGCAAACCTTGCGCAAAAAGCGCCGCACTGCCTTCAACAGTCTGTGCGGCGCTTTTTGTACGCTATTTTTACTTTACAGCTCTTTTCGTATCCGGTTCAGCGCGTTCTTCTCCAGGCGGGAGACCTGGGCCTGGGATATCCCCACCTCGGCGGACACCTCCATCTGGGTCTTGCCCTGAAAAAAACGCAGGGCGAGAATGCGCCTCTCCCGCTCATCCAGCTTGCTGATAGCGTCCCCCAGAGCAATATGCTCCAGCCATGCCTCATCAGTGTTTTTCCGGTCCTTCACTTGGTCCATGACGCATACCGTGTCCCCGCCGTCGGAGTACACCGGCTCGAAGAGGGATACCGGGTCCACCACCGCATCCAGCGCCATCACCACATCCTCCCGGCGCAGCTCCAGCAGCTTGGCGATCTCATCCACCGTAGGCTCCTTCTGGTGCTCCGCCATATATTTTTCCTTGGCCTGGAGCACCCGGTAAGCGGTGTCCCGCACCGACCGAGACACACGTATGGCGCTGTTATCCCGGAGATAACGGCGAATCTCTCCCACAATCATGGGTACGCCGTAGGTGGAAAAACGCACGTCCATGTCGATGTTGAAGTTGTCGATAGCCTTGATGAGTCCGATACAGCCCACCTGAAACAGGTCGTCCACATTCTCTCCCCGCCCGGAAAACTTCTGAATGACGGACAACACCAGCCGCAGATTGCCGGAAATCAGCTCCTCTCGGGCCTGCATGTCCCCTTCCCGGGCCCGGCGGAGCAGTTCCAAGCTCTCTTCACTTTTCAACACCTTCAGCTTGGCCGTATTGACCCCGCAGATCTCCACCTTTCCCTGCACCGCACAGCACCTCACTACTCGGAATGGATTCTAAACCAGTATTTCCGATGGGCGCTCTTTCATACGGCGGCGGAGCCGGGTATATTTTTTATCGTAAGACCGCTTTCGATGGACTTTTCCTTTCCCGGTTCCCGCGTCACATCATCCGCAGAATCTCCTTTTTCAGACGGCTGATGATGCGCTTTTCCAGACGGGAAATATACGACTGGCTGATGCCCAGCTGATCGGCCACCTCCTTCTGGGTGCGCTCCCGCCGTCCGTCCAGCCCAAAGCGCATGGTGATGATGGTCCGTTCCCGCTCTGACAGGCGGGTGATGGCGGTGAACAGCAAATCCCGGTCCACGTCATCCTCGATGGGCTTCTCAATGCTGTCGCTGTCGGTGCCCAACACATCGGAGAGCAGCAGTTCATTGCCGTCCCAGTCGGTATTCAGCGGCTCGTCCAGGGAGACCTCCCCCCGGCGGTTGGCGTTTTTCCGCAAGTGCATTAAAATCTCGTTCTCAATGCACCGGGAGGCATAAGTAGCCAGCTTGATGTTTTTGGCGGGTTTATAGGTCTCCACCGCCTTAATCAGCCCGATGGTGCCGATGGAAATGAGGTCCTCAATGCCTACCCCGGTGTTTTCAAACCGCCGGGCAATATACACCACCAGCCGCAAATTGTGCTCAATCAGCCGGGATCGGGCCTCCGAACGGGTGTCCTCCCTCTCCAGCTGGGCCAAAAGGCGGCCCTCCTCCTCCCGGGTCAGCGGAGCCGGCAGGGTGTCGCTTCCGCCGATATAGTGGAGCGACCCGTGGAGCGGAATGCCCAGCCGTTCCAGCAGGCGGCACAGCCAAAGATATGTAATCGTCAAATGCACGTTAGATTCCCCCAATCAACGCCTGATATCCCCCGCCGTCGTCCACCGGCGTGGGGGACAGCGCAACCAGAAGCCGCCCCAGCGGCTTCCCGTCCGCCATAACCTGCCGGGCACGCAGAGCCAGCAGCACCCCGTGCTCTACCCCCACAGCTCTGTAGGGCACCAGCTGGGCCTGCCTGGACCCCGCCTCGTGGCAGCGCTCCACTGAGCCGATGGGGTCGCAGGGGTCCGCCCAGCCCGGCAGAATACCCTCCAGCGCCCGCCAGCAAACCACCACCACCGGGCGGTTGGTAGCCGGATCGCTCAGGGTATGCCCGGTATCCCGCAGGGCGGTGAGCGCCACGGCGCCCCCATCCAGGGTGACCTCCAACCGGGCCAGCTCCCCGCCCCCATGACGCCCCACCCGGCGAAAAAAAATAGACAGCACAAAATAACACGCCGCAAACAGCAGCAAAAGCAGCCGAAGATCCAATTTAGAATAGAATACTCCGTGCTCCAGCGTCAGCGATACGCTGCCCAATAGCTCCAGCCCCAGCACCGCCCCGGCCAGGGCTGCGGACACGCCGAAAAACAGCACCGTCACCCGCAGAAGATACCGCTCCCCGCCGTAAGCGACCAAAGCCATCAGCACCCCGGCGGCCAGCTTACAAGGCCAAAAGGCCAGCCAGACCAGCCCTGGCAGAAAAATCAGCGCCGCGTACAGCGCCCCCATGGCGGCTCCCAGCCCAATGCGCCACCGCACCAGCACCGCCCCCGCCATCCGGCCCGCCGCCAGCAGCAGCACATAGTTGGCGGTCAGATTCAGCAGAAACAAAAGATCTATGTATACCACTGTCACCGGGCGGGCCTCCTCTCTATCGGTCTGCCCAAAATTATAGCCTGGTATGACATCAAAAAAAGCCGAAGCAAGTCCAAGAAATAAAAAAAGCCCGCCGGTTCTGCCCGGCGGGCCGCTGCTCCGCTATATCAATTCGCAAAGCGCCTGCACCAGCGCTTCCATGTCCTCATCGGTCCCGATGCTGATTCGGAGCCAGTCTTTGATCTCCGGCTTATCCCACCAGCGCACCAGCACGCCCCGCGCCCGCAAACCGTCCAGCAGCTTCTTCCCACTGTGGTCTGGGTGGCTGACAAACAGGAAATTTGCTTGGGATGGAAGGACTGTAAAGCCCTTCTCCTTTAGTGTTTTTTTCGTGCGCTCCCGAGTGTCCATCACCCGGCGGCGGACGGATTGGAAATAGTCCTCGTCCCGGATAGCCGCCGCCGCGCCCGCCTGGGCCAGCCGGTCCACCGTGTAGGAGTTGATGGAGTCCCGCACACAGCGCAGGCCGTCAATGAGCCCCGGATCGCCCATGGCCCAGCCCACCCGAAGCCCCGCCAGCGCCCTGGACTTGGAGGCGGTCTGCACCACCAGCAGATTGGAATGGCGGCCGATGAGCCCCACCGCGCTCTCCCCGCCGAAGTCGATATACGCCTCGTCCACAATGACCACCACGTCCGGGTTGGCGCCCAGCAGCTTTTCCACCGTGTCCAGCCCCACGGCGATGCCGGTGGGGGCGTTGGGATTGGCCAGCACCACCCCGCCGTTATGGCCGCACAGCAGGTCGATAGGGTTGGAGAAGTCCGGGTTCATAGGCACTTCTCGGCGGGTGAGGCCGAAAAAGTCGGTATATACCGGGTAAAAGCTGTATGTAATCTTGGGGAACACAACCGTCCGCTCCGGATCAAAAAACGCCTGGAAGGCAAATGCCAGGATCTCGTCCGAGCCGTTGCCGCAGAACACCTGATCCACCTCCAGCCCTTCCCGCCGGGCAATGGCTGTACGCAGCTCCAGACATTCCGGGTCCGGATAGAGCCGCAGGCTCTCCCCTGCCGCCGCCTGGACGGCCTCTGCCACCTGGGGGGAAGGCGGATAGGGACATTCGTTGGTGTTCAGTTTGATGAATGTTCTCTCTCTGGGCTGTTCGCCGGGGGTGTAGGGCACGATATCCCGAATGCGTCCGCTCCAATACCTGTTCATGGCTCCCGTTCCTCTCGCTTTACTTTTTTAACGGCCTTTTCCGCCTTGCTCCGGGACGTCATCATCTCGTGGCCGCAGCCCAGGCATTTCAGCTTGAAATCCATCCCCACTCGAAGCACCTTCCACTCCCTGCTGCCGCAGGGATGGTTTTTTTTCAGCTCCAAAACGTCGCCAATCTGTATATCCATGGGCATATTCATCCGCCCTCCTCAGAGATTTCCCTTGATTTTGTCCCAGTACGCCTTGGCGACCTGCTCCGTTTTGTTGGGGCCGTACTCATAATAGACATGGTCTTTGATGGCGTCCGGCAGATACTGCTGCGCCACCCAATGCCCCGAATAGCTGTGGGGATAGAGGTAGCCCTGTTCCCGCTCAAAGCCCGCGCCGTCGGCGTGGACATTTTGCAGATGCCGGGGGTAATCTCCCGTCCGCCCCGCCCGCACATCCGCCAGGGCGGCATCAATGGCGTTGAGCACGCTGTTGGACTTGGGCGCCGTGGCCAGCAGGATTACCGCCTGGGCCAGGGGAAGCCGCGCCTCGGGCAGTCCCAGCTGAAGGGCGCTGTCCACGCAGGACTTGACGATGGCTGCCGCCTGGGGATAGGCCATGCCGATGTCCTCGCTGGCGGAGCACAGAATCCGCCGGATGGCGGTGAGCATGTCCCCCGCCTCCAAAAGCCGCGCCAGATAGTGGAGCGCCGCGTCCGGGTCCGAGCCCCGCATGGACTTCATCAGCGCAGACGCGATATCAAAGTGGTCGTCCCCGTCCCGGTCATACCGCATGGCGGAGCGCTGGGCCACCAGCTTGGCGTCATCCAGGGTGACCGTGAGCACCCCCTCTTTGATGCGGCTGGCAGTCATAAGCAGCTCCACAGCGTTGAGCGCCTTGCGCACGTCTCCTCCACAGGAGGCGGCCAGATGCTCCCGCACCCCGGCCTCACAGACCGCTTCTATTCCCATCTCCCCGGCCTGTAGGGCAATGCCTCGGTCCACGGCGGGCACGATATCCTCCGCGGTGAGCATTTTGAACTCGAACACCGTGGAACGGGACAGAATTGCGTTGAAAATGGTGAAATACGGGTTTTCCGTGGTGGAGGCGATGAGCGTGATCTTGCCGTTTTCAATGAACTCCAGCAGGGATTGCTGCTGCTTCTTATTAAAGTATTGAATCTCGTCCAGGTAGAGCAGCACACCGTTGGGAGCCAGCAAGGTGCCCACCTGGTCCATCACGTCCCGCACGTCCGCCAGGGAGGCGGTGGTGGCGTTGAGCCGCCGCAGAGTGCGGCCCGAGCGCTGGGCGATGATATTGGCCACGGTGGTTTTGCCGGTGCCGGAGGGGCCATAGAACACCATATTGGGGATTTTTCCGCTGTCGATCACCCGGCGCAGCAGTCCGTCCTGCCCCAGGATATGCCCCTGGCCCAGCACCTCGTCCAGATTTTGCGGGCGAATGCGGTCCGCCAGCGGCTGGTACATATGCGCTCCCCTCCCTCTCTCCACTTCAAACGATTGCTGACATTGTACCACAATGCGCCATTGGCCGCAAGCGGGGCTTTTCTTTTTCCTCCGTTGGGTGTATACTTTTTCTTAACACATAAAAGGAGGCGCCAACATGCTCATCAAAAACGCAGCTGTATACACCGCAGTTCATCCCGATCCCCTCCAAGCCGACATCGCCCTGGAGGATGGCAAAATCAAAGCCATCGCCCCCGGCCTCTCTCCCGCTCCCGGCGAGGAAGTGCTAGACGCCGCCGGCCTGCGCGCCTATCCCGGCTTTGTGGACGCCCACAGCCACCTCGCGCTGGACGGCTACGGCATGGGCCACGACAGCATCGACTACAACGAGATGGGAAACATCATCTCTCCCCAGCTCCGGGGCAGCGACAGCTTCAACCCCCAGGACCGCTCCATTGAAATGGCCCGGCAGGGCGGCGTCACCACCGTGGGCGTGGGCCCCGGCAGCGCAAACGTGCTGGGCGGCACCTTTTTCGCCGTCAAAACCGTGGGTGACTGCGTGGATGACATGATCCTGCGGGACCCGGTGGCCATGAAGTGCGCCTTCGGTGAAAACCCCAAGCGGTGCTATCGAGATAAGGGTAATTCCGCCCGCATGTCCACCGCCGCCAAGCTGCGGGAGACCCTCTTCGCCGCCCGAGACTACATGGAGCGCAAGGACGCCGCCGGAGACGACATCCAAAAACGTCCCAAGTTTGATCTGAAAATGGAGTCCCTTATCCCTGTGCTTCGGGGAGAGATTCCTCTGAAGGCCCACGCACACCGGGCGGACAACATCTGCACCGCCATCCGCATCGCCCGGGAGTTTGGCCTCAAGCTCACCCTGGAGCACTGCACCGAGGGGCACCTGATCCCGGAGGTGGTGGCCCGTTCCGGCTGCCCTGTGGCAGTGGGCCCCACCCTTACCCACGCCAGCAAGCTGGAGCTTGCCCACAAGAGCTTCGAAACTCCCGGAGTGCTGGCCCGCGCCGGCTGTCAGGTGAGCATTATCACCGACTCCTCGGTAATCCCCCAGCAGTATCTCTCCCTGTGCGCCGGGCTGGCGGTCAAGGCCGGAATGGACCCCTTTGCCGCGCTCCAGGCCATCACCATCAATCCGGCCAAGCACCTGGGCGTGGCGGATCGAGTGGGCTCGCTGGAGGTGGGCAAGGACGCCGACCTCGTGCTCACTGACGGCGACCCCATGGTGAGCGACACCACGGTAAAAGCGGTATTCATCAACGGCCGGCAGGTAGTTGGCTGAGAGAGGCCCCGGGCGGAACATTCCGCCCGGGGCCTTCGCAAATGCGGCGCCGGTCCGCAGTCACCATTCGTAAAGCAGCTTTCCGCGCCTGCGGTAGAGCCGGATCTCCCGGCGGCCCCAGCCCGCCTCCACCGCCTTGGACGCCTCCATGAGCGCCGGCGAGAAATACCTAAAAGCGTTGCGCAGGACGCTCTCGTCGTCGCCCAGGTATTCCAGCATGGTCACTGTGACGATATTTTTCACCCCATCATCGCCGTTGGCGTACATGTCCTCTATGAAATTGACGTATTTTCGGATCTGTGTCCGGTCCTCGTTGGACCGTAACAGCCCGGACAAGACGGGATTGATCTCACAGAAGAACACATGGCCCAATACTGCTCCATAGGCCCTGAGATGGTCCTGATACGCCCGCTGATACTCCGGGAACTCCCGCACCAGTTTTTTCGCAAAATATTCCTTGGTCATCCGCCCGGTTCTCCGCCCTACGCAGCTCACAGCGCGCTGCCCTTTCCCGGCGCAAAGAACTGCCTCATATCCGCCCCTTCCAAGCTCAGGAGCTTGGTTTTACGCTCCAGGCCACCCGCATAGCCGGTCAGGCTGCCGTCCGCCCCCACCACCCGGTGGCAAGGCACCAGAATGGATACGGGATTGTGTCCCACGGCTCCGCCCACCGCCTGGGCGGACATGCGCGCCAGCCCACGCTGTGCCGCCGCCTGCGCCGCAATCTCTCCATAGGTTCTCGTTTTTCCGTAGGGAATCTGGCGCAGAATGTCCCACACCACCATCTGAAAGGGCGTTCCGATCAGGTGGATGGGCGGCATGAAGTCCGGCTCCCGCCCCGAGAAGTAGACGTCCAGCCACCGCCGCGCCTGCGTGAAAACCGGCGTCTCCCGCTCCTCATGCTCCTGGGCAAGGCCCAGAGCAAAGTATTTTCCCCCTTTGAACCACAGCCCGGTGAGCCCAAGCTCATCACAGGCCAGCAGCATTTCCCCCAGCGGGGATGGGCAGACGCTTGTGTACTGCATGGTGTCCCGCCTCCTTCACCGTCATGCTGCCGCAAAATACGGCCGTTTGCCCCATTATAGGCCGAAACACGAACATTTGTCAAGCGCATTTCACCGCAGGCCGGGCAGCGGCAAATCCGCCCATACTATACACGCGCCCCTTCCGTGACAGGATGAGGCTTGATAACCGTCCGCCTTTGTGTTATGCTGGGCAGAGAAAGAATTTGGAAAGGTTGGATCGTCATGGCCAAGAAGATATTGAAGTGGGTGGGCATCGCCTTGGGCGCGGTCGCGCTGGCCGCCGTTGTCCTCATTCTCTGGCTCACCGTGCGGGAGTATAAGCCTGCCCCGGTGGAGGATTTGGACATTGCCGCCTTTGCCAATCGGGCCATCGCCCCGGGGGACAGCCTCACCGTGCTCACCCAAAACACCGGCTACGCGGGTCTGGGCGCCAGCTCCGACTTCTTCATGGACGGCGGAGCGGACGTGGCTCCCACTCGGGAGCAGATGGAGACCAACCTGGCGGGCCTCTCCGGCCAGCTGACCGGACAAAAGGCGGATGTGTACTTCCTCCAAGAGGTGGACACCGATTCCTCCCGTACCTACGGCGTCAATCAGAGCTATCTCCACACCCTGAACGAGTCCTCTGAGCTATACTATTCCAGCTCCTACGCCCTGAATTACTCCTGTGACTTCGTTCCCTTCCCCTGGCCGCCTCTTGGCAAGGTCCACAGCGGCTTGCAGAGCCTCAGCGCATTCCCCGTGGAGAAAGCCCAGCGCATCGCCCTGCCCTGCCCCTTCTCCTGGCCGGTGTCCGCCGCCAACCTGAAGCGGTGCCTGCTGGTGAACTATGTGCCGCTGGAGGGCTCCGACAAGCAGCTGGTGCTGGTGAACCTCCATCTGGAAGCCTATGACGACGGCGAGGGCAAGGCCGCCCAGACAAAAATGCTCATGGACTTCCTCTCCGGCGAGTATGAAAAGGGCAATTACGTCATCGCCGGAGGCGACTTCAACCAAACCTTCCCCGGCGCGCTGGACGCCTTTCCCATCCAAGATCCCTCTCTGTGGACCCCCGGCGTGCTGGAGGACAGCATCCTCCCCCAGGGCTGGCAGTTCGCCTGCGACCTCACGGTCCCCAGCTGCCGCCTGCTCAACCATCCCTATGACCCGGACCCCGCAGGCAATCAGTTTTACGTCATCGACGGCTTCATCCTCTCCCCCAACGTGAGGCTGGACCATGTGGAGACGCTGGATCACCAGTTCCAATTCACCGACCACAATCCGGTGTCCATTACGGTCACTCTGGAGCAATAGGCAGAATGCGGACGGTGCGCCGCGGAGCCGAGGGAAGTTCCCACGGCCCCGTGGCGCACCGCTTTTCAGGGCATGATATTCACGTTCAGGTCCTCCGCAGTCTTTTCGTAAAACACCAGCCGCCACTCCACCGGCTCTCCCGCATGGAAGCGCAGAGCGGAGCAGGAGCCCCGCCGCCGGGCGCTCTCCCTGTTGGCCAGCACCACCGCCACCGGTCCGGACGCACCCCCGATCACCCCCAGCGCCACCGCGTTGGACGCAGTAGGTCCCATGGGGTCGGGAAGCGCTTTTCTGCGGGGCCGGTCTCCCTCCCCGCAGTCCTGGACGGACACCGCCCCCTGGGGCAGATCCGGCCACACGGCGTAGGTCATGGAGGTGAACTGAGTGGGATATTCCCACACTCCGTCATCCATATGGGCCAGCTGTCCGGCGTCCAGCTCCTGGGGCTCATACTCCTCCACGTGGAGGACGTGCTCCCGTCCCGTGACCGGATGGGTGAAGGGGATATCCTCTCCCGCTCCGGACACCGTGAAGCGGGCGCCCGGCCTGGCCTGCGGCGGCTGAGAGAGGGTAAGCGTCAGCTCCCTCAGCTTCGGTTTTGTCTTTGTAACCCAGGGAAAGGACTCCCGCCAGAACAGCCAGCACTTTTCCTGATCCAGCCCATAGTGCTCCAGCACCCACAGACCCTCATACTCCTGCTTTACCTCCCCCTGCTCCTCCCAATCCGGGCGGCAGTCCAGCGGAGTCCAGCCAAAACCGGAGCCGCTGGCGCACCGCAGCTCTCTGCCGTTCACCCACGCAGTGACGCCGCAATTTACGCTCATGGGATTTTCCAGCCTCTGCCGGTCCCCTGCCTCCGGGGTGAGAGCCCGGCCCTCCGCCATCCACGGCCGCCACCGCGCCCAGAACTGACGCATCCGGTCCGGCTCAATCTCCATGCAGAGATCCGCCACCAGCCCCTTGCCGCAGAGGTATACCGCCGGGACGTGCCAGACGTTTCCGCCCCAAGCGAAAGTCTTCTCCACAGAGATCTCCTTCCCCGGCTGTTCCCGGCTTTCGCGGCTCCACCAGCCCCCGTCATAGGTCACCCGCCACTCCGGCGGTTTAGGCGGCGGAGCCGGCCTGCCCACAAAATCCCAGTAATCTTCCCCGAAGCGCAGCGCGCCGTAGTCAAAAGCGGACTGCACGCCTTTAATATAGCCGTAGGGGTCGTCCATGGGCTCCAGGGCCAGCCCCGCGCCCAGCGCATCCAGGGCAGCCTGCCGCTCCCCCTCGGGCGGGTACTGTGCCAGATACCCGTCAAACTGCTCTCGGGTCCAGCCGTGGGCCTGCTCCGCCGCGTCGGTGCCGTTACAGGCCAGCACCATGCGCACAAAATCTTCAAAGTTCCCAGCCAGCGGGTGGACATAATCCCCCGGCAGGTTTGCCGGGCTGACGGCGAACACCGTATCCCCGAAGCCCTCCACAAAGCAGTAGTGGATGCCGTCCACCCCCGCCCAGCCGAAGGCCCTGGTCCCCACGGGCGCACAGAAATAATCGCTGTGTTCTTCTCCCGGCTCCAGCCCCAGTTGGGATTTGTCCAGCTCCAGCGCCTGAAACTTCTCAAACACCGTCACAGGAGGCCCCTCCCCTCTGTTCTTTTCAGGATGTGAATGCGAAACTGCGCCCTCACCGTCAGCCGGTCCAGCTCTGCCAGCCGCTCCGCTCCGGCTTTTGGCGTTTTCCAAAAATAGGGCGTCATGCGAAACAGGTCCCGGATTGCCTCCCTCTGCGTCAGCGTAAACTCCGTCTCTACCGGGACCTCCTCCAGCCAGCGAAAGCCGGGGTACTCCTCTTGCCGCTCCTCGTTCTCATAGGGAGCCTCATACAAAACTTCCTTCAGCTCCCACAAGTGCCGGGGCCCGGGCACCACGTAGAGAAATACCCCGCCCGGCCGCACCACACGGGCAAATTCCCCCGCCGCCAGCGGGGAAAAGCAGTCCACCAGCACGTCCACGCTGTCCCGCGCCACCGGCAGGTGGTACACCGTCCCCACGGCAAACTCCCCGGCGGGACAGCGCCTCGCCGCCCGCTTCACCGACGGCTTGGACAGGTCGATTCCCGCGGTCCGCCCGCCCTTGGCGGCGGCCGTCTCCGCCAGGGCCTGCGTATACCACCCCTCTCCGCACCCCGCGTCCAGCAGGACAGGCGCGGAAGGGGCCAGTTCCTCCACAAGTTTACATAATTTTATCTGGAGAGGCCCATACCAGCCGCCATCCAAAAACCGGCTCCGGGCCGCGGCCATCTCTTTGTCGTCTCCCGGCGTTTTAGAGTGCTGCCGGTTGGCCGGGAGCAGGTTGACATAACCCTCCCTGGCAATGTCGAAGCTGTGCCCGCTTTCGCAGAGGCAGCGCCCCGCCTCCCGGCTCAGCGCGCCGCCGCACACAGGACAGCAAAATAGACTTTTCACACGCCGCCCTCCTCTCTTTTTTCGCCATTATAGCACATCCCCCGCCCACCGGACAAGCCGCGTTACGCGAAAAGGGACCGCAATGCGGTCCCTTAAACGCTTTATACCCCAGCCGTTATGCCAGCACGGCCCGGTGGAATACCTTCTTGCCCTTTTTGATGATGACGCCCTCTCCGGCGAACTGCTCCCGGGGGAATTGGGCGGCGGGGTCGGTGAGCTTCTCATCGGCCACCAGCACACCCCCCTGCTGGATGAGCCTCCGGGCCTCACCGTTGGAGGCGGCAAGCCCGCACTTCACCAGCAGCGTCAGCGCACCGATAGAGCCATTTGGGAAGTCGCCGTCGGACAGCGCGGTGGACGGCATATCCGTAGCGGCCCCGCCATTGGAGAACAGTGCCCGGGCGGCGGCCTGGGCCTTGTCCGCCTCCTCCCTGCCGTGGACCATATTGGTCAGCTCCCAGGCCAGAATCTCCTTAGCCTGGTTGAGCTGGGCGTCCTTCCAGTGGTCCATCTCGTCGATCTGCTCCAGGGGCAGGAAGGTGAGCCAGCGCACGCACTTCATCACGTCCGCGTCCCCCACGTTGCGCCAGTACTGGTAGAAGTCGTAGGGGCTGGTCTTGTTGGGGTCCAGCCACACGGCGTTGCCGGCGGTCTTGCCCATCTTGTTCCCCTGGGAGTCGGTGAGCAGGTTGATGGTCATACAGTGGGAGTCCTTCCCCAGCTTGCGCCGGATGAGCTCGGTGCCGCCCAGCATATTGGACCACTGGTCATTGCCGCCACACTGGAGGTTGCAGCCCACCGTCTGGAACATATGATAGAAGTCGTAGGACTGCATAATCATATAGTTGAATTCCAGGAAGCTGAGGCCCTTCTCCATGCGCTGCTTGTAGCAGTCTGCCCGGAGCATATTGTTCACAGAGAAGCAGGCGCCCACCTCCCGCAGCAGGTCCACATAGTTGAGGCTGAGCAGCCAGTCGGCGTTGTTGAGCATCATGGCCTGACCGGGGCCGTCGCCAAAGTCAATGAACCGCTCCATCTGCTTTTTGAAGCAGGCGGCGTTGTGGTTGATGTCCTCCCGGCTCAGCATCTTGCGCATATCGGTGCGCCCCGAAGGGTCTCCAATGGTGGTGGTTCCGCCGCCGATGAGGGCGATGGGCTTATTCCCCGCCTGCTGGAGGCGCTTCATCAGCGTGAGGGTCACAAAATGGCCCGCCGTCAGGCTGTCCGCCGTGCAGTCGTAGCCGATATAAAAGGTGGCCTTGCCGTTGTTGATGAGGTTTTTCACCTCGTCCTCGCTGGTGACCTGGGCTACCAGGCCCCGGGCCACCAGCTCATCGTAAAGTGTCATGATCTTTATCTCCTTTATTTTTTATAATATATCAATGTCATTTTATGATTGATCTCACGCGTCTCCCCAGTTGGGCGGTAGCCCACCTTTTCATACAGATGGCAGTTCCCCTTTTCTTGCAGGATCGTATCCAGCTCCCAGTTTTTGCCCCCGTACAGTTCCTCTGCCAGCCTGATCGCCTGCTGAGCGATCCCCCGATTGCGGTATTCCGGCAGAACGAACAGTGGAGAAATTCGTTTGCTTTCATTCTCTCGAGCAACGATTCGAATACCTCCAACTGGTTCTTCTCCCCATTTGATCCAGTAAAAGAAAGAGTCTGACTGTTCCATCTTTTCCCGCACGCGTTCCAGCGTTTCACAGGCCGGATTGGTCTCCCTGTCCTGATACCTTGCCAACAGCTCCAAAAAAGCCAGCCGCTGCATACGCCAAAGCTGTTCCGCCTCTTCCTGCGAAACCTTTGCCAACTGTATTTTGCCCTTCATCAAAATCACCCCCTGTCCCGTCAAGGACAGAGGGCGAAAGCTCGCGGTACCACCTCTGCTTTGCCGCTTTCTCACAAAAACGGCCTCAGGGGGTCCCCAGCAGGACCCCGGCGCTTTACCGGGCGCACCCGTCCGACCCTACTGGGGGAAATCCCGTTCAGGCGGCCGCTCCGAGGGGTATTCGCCGCCGTTCCCTCTCCCCCTTCCACCAAACCGGGGGCTCTCTGGGCAGGAAAATGGCAGTTACTGGTCCTCATCTCCGCATTGACAGGATGATACCACAATGTGCACTCTTTGTCAAATCATTTATTCCGGCAGCAGTCCAAAGTGCCGCAGAGCCTTGGACACGCCGCCCTGTTCCACCGTGCCGGTGACATAGCTGGCCATGGCCTTCACCTGCTCCTCACCGTTCCCCATGGCCACACTGATCCCAGCCAGCGCCATCATGCCCATGTCATTCTCTCCGTCACCGAAGGCTATGACCTCCTCGGGCAGCAGGCCGTACCGTTCCATAGCGGCCTGAACGCCCACCTCCTTGCCGCCGTCCCTGGGTATCACGTCAATGCCCAGCGGATGCCAGCGGGTATAGGTGCAGCCCGGCATAACGTCCAAAAACACGCTTTCCTCATTGGGCGGGACAAAGGGGACAAACTGATATACCTTCCCCTCCAGCATCCACTCCAGCGGGCACACCGGGTACAGCGTGGTGTGGAGAAACCGGTAAATATCCCGCACCCGGTCATTGATCTGGGTGAGAAAGCTCTCCCCGTTTCCCTCCAGCAGGGCGGGTATTTCAGGGTGGTCCTTCAGCACCTGATAGGCCCCCCGCATGTCCGCAACGTCAATGGGCCGGTCCCGGAAGGGAACGCCCTGCCCATCGCAGCAGAACTGGCCGTTGATGGTCACATAGCCGTCGAACCGCGCCCCTCGGAGCATCCCGGTGGTCTCCAGATCCTGCAAAGCCCGGCCCGTGCTCAGAAATGTTTTGATTCCCCGCTGCCGCAGGGCGTTCAGGTCCGCCATCAGTTGGTCGGACAAAAATTTCTGCTCAAAGGACACCAGCGTCCCGTCTATGTCAAAAAAAGCCGCTTTGATCATTTTTTCTTGTCTGCTCCCGTCTTGTAGTTTTCTGCCGTGGCCAGCAGCTCCTCCGCGCCCTCCAGCATGACGGCGGTGGTCTGGCCGCCGCTGAGCCGGGCCAGTTCCTCCCGGCGGCGGGGACGGTCCAGCTGCTCCACCCGGGTAAAGGTGCGCCCATCCGCTTCTCCCTTCTCCACGGAGAAGTGCACGTCCCCCATGGCGGCGATCTGGGGCAGGTGGGTGACGCACAGTACCTGGCGGCCCTGAGACACCTGGAACAGCTTTTGGGCCACCTTCACCGCCGCCCGACCGGACACGCCGGTGTCCACCTCGTCGAAGATGAGGGTGCTCACCTGCTCCGTCTCCGCCAGCACGTTTTTCAGGGCCAGCATAATCCGGGACAGTTCACCGCCGGACGCAATTTTGTTGATGGGCTTGAGGGCTTCCCCCACGTTGGCGGACATGAGAAAGCGCACCGTATCCATGCCGGTGGCGTCCATGCCGTCGGGGGCGTCCTTGGGCGCGAATTCCACCTGGAACTGGACCTTGGGCATGTCCAGCGCCTTGAGCTCTGACTGGATGCGCTTGGCCAGCATATCCGCCGCCTTGCGCCGCCGGTCGGACAGCGCCCGCCCCAGCTTCGCCGCCTGCGCAAGGGCCTTCTCCAGCTCCTTGTCCAGCCGGTTCAGCCGGTCCTCGGAAAACTGGATGGCGTCCAGCTCCTGCCGGCACTTGTCCAAGTAGTCCAGCATCTCCTCCACCGTACCGCCATACTTCTTTTTCAGGCGGTACAGCCGGTCCAGCCGCTCTTCGATCTCGTCCAGCTCCCCGGGGTAGAAGTCCAGCGTCCCCCGCAGGTCCCGCACCAGCTCCGCCAGATCGTCCGCGTCGCAGCGCAGCTGTGCCGCCTTCTCCGACAGCGCCTGAAGCTCGCCGCTGTACCGCCCTCCCTGGGACAGGCGGTTTTCCGCCTCCATCAGCAGGGATACGGCCCCCTCGCCGTCCTCCCCGCCGGTGAGCGCCTGCCACGCCCCGTCCACCGCGTCGGTGAGCCGCTCGGCGTTGCGCAGCACCTCCCGGCGCTGAGAGAGCTCCTCGTCCTCGCCCTGGCGCAGCTGCGCCTTTTCCAGCTCCTCAATCTGGTAGGTGAGGGTGTCCATCCGTCGGGCCTTCTCCCCGTCGTCCATCTGGAGCTTGTCCCGCTCCCGGCGCAGCTCCCGCACCTGGGCATAGGCCGCGGAGAAGGCCGTTAGGCTGTCCTGCACCCCTCCAAAACTGTCCAGATAGCCCAGATGGCACTCCTCGTCCAGCAGCTGCTGGCCGTCGTGCTGGCCGTGGACGTTCACCAGCTGCTGGCCCAGCTCCCGCAGCTGAGTGACCAGCAGAGGCCGACCGTTCACCCGGCAGGCGTTTTTTCCGTCGGCCTGAATGGAGCGCTCGATGAGCAGCTCCCCGTTTTCGTCCGGCCCCATCCCCTGCTCCTGGAACCAAGGCAGGGCGGGCAGGTCCCGAAACAGGGCGGACACCCGGGCGGACTTGGCCCCCGTGCGGATAAGATCCCGGCTGGTGCGCTCTCCCATGATAGCCCCGATGGAGTCGATGACGATAGATTTGCCCGCGCCGGTCTCACCGGTGAGGACATTGAACCCCTGACCGAAGGTGATGTCCGCCTGAGAGATCACCGCGATGTTTTCGATATGCAGCAAGCTGAGCACGTTTCCTCACCCCTCCAGCATGGATTCAATTTCCCGGGTCAGTTCCTCCGCCACTTGGCTGGTGCGCATGATGAGGATGGCGGTATCGTCCCCGGCCAGCGAGCCCACAAAGCCCTCCAGCTCCATGCCGTCCAGCGCGGCAGCCGCCGCCGGGGCCAGCCCCGGCATGGTCTTGACCACCACAATGTTCTGGGCGGCCTCGCAGGAGGTCACCCCCTCTTTAAAAATGTTCTTCAGCCGCCCGGCAAAGCTGTGCTCCGCCGGCTTTGGTCTGGAGGCCACATAGCGGTAGTTTCCGCTCCCACCCGGCTGCTTTACCAGGTTCAGCTCCTTGATATCCCGGGAAATGGTGGCCTGGGTGGCCCGGATGCCTCGCCGTCCCAGCTGGTCCAGCATCTGCTCCTGGGTCTCCACGTCCTGCTCGCGGATGATGCGCAGGATCTCCGCCTGACGCCTGCTCTTCAACTCCCTCACACCTTTCCCAGTTTTTGATTGATCCGCTCGTAAAAGCTCCGGCCGGTGAGCTTCACCAGCTGGGTGACCTGGCGCGAACGGCGGCACTCCACCCAGTCCCCCGGCTGTATGCGAAACGCCCGCCCCCCGT
Organism: uncultured Oscillospiraceae bacterium; assembly: GCA_949841355.1. GTDB lineage: Bacteria > Bacillota > Clostridia > Oscillospirales > Oscillospiraceae > Enterenecus. The sequence goes on along the minus strand of CATKZP010000014.1, from coordinate 24,237 downwards.
CCACCGACAGGTAGGCGGTCTTTTTGCCCCCCGGCGCCAGCCGCACGCCCACAGCCCGGCCCGCTCCCAGCACGAAGGGCTTGGCGTGGAGCGAGTGGCCGCAGATGGGGGTGACGATAATGTTCTCCGCCGTGGGCTCCACGATGGGCCCCCCCGCCGCCATGGAGTAGGCGGTGGAGCCGGTCGGGGTGGCCACCACCAGCCCGTCCCCCGCGAAAGCTGAGATGACCGCCCGGTCCCCGGTGACCTCCAAATCCAGCACCCGGGCCACCGCGCCCTTAGTGACCACCGCGTCGTTGAGAGCGTGCTCGGTGAACACCACGTGCCCCTCCCGGCGAACGGCCACGTCCAGCATCATCCGCCGCTCGATGCCAAACCGCCCCGCCGCCAGCCGGGACAGCAGGGACAGCTCCCCGTGCTCCAGCTCCGCCATGAACCCCACGCTGCCCAGGTTAATCCCCAGCACCGGGATGCCCCTGGCGTTGGCCTCGTGGGCGGCGTGCAGAATGGTCCCATCCCCGCCGAAGCACACCAGGGCGCCGGCGTCGGCCAGCTCCTCCCCCAAACTTCCCAGGGGCACGTTGGGCGGCAGATCCAGCCGTCCTCCCTGCTCTACCTCAAAGGGCAGGCAGATGGCGGTGGACGCCCCGGCGCCCTCCAGAATGCGCTGAGCGGCCTGGGCGGCTCGCAGCCCCCGGTCCCGGTAGGGGTTGGGACTCAGTACGATTTTCAACCTTCCCTCACCCTTTCAGCGCCTGATGGGAGCGGTCGACCAGCTCCTTCAGATCCACCCCGGCCCGTTCTCCGGCCCCCGCCTGGAGAAAGCCCAGGTATTCAATATTTCCCTCCGGCCCCCGAATAGGGGAGAAATCCAGCCCCAGCACGGAGAAATCCGCCTGGGCCGCGTGGTCCAAAAAGTGCTCCAGCACCTCCAAATGGACCGCCGGATCGCGGACCACGCCCTTCTTGCCCACCTTGTCCCGCCCCGCCTCGAACTGAGGCTTCACCAGGGCGGCGATCTGGCCGTCCGCCGCCATCAGCGGCCGCAGGGCGGGCAGGATCAGCCCCAGGGAGATGAAGGACACGTCGATGGAGGCAAAGTCCAACGCCTCAGGGATCTGTTCAGCCGTCAGATACCGGGCGTTGGTGCGCTCCAGACATACCACCCGCGGGTCGCTGCGGATGGACCAGGCCAGCTGGCCATAGCCCACATCCACGGCGTACACCCGCGCCGCCCCATTTTGGAGCATACAGTCGGTGAAGCCGCCGGTGGACGCGCCGATGTCGGCGGCAGTTTTCCCTTCCAGCGTAATAGGAAAGACCTGCATGGCCTTTTCCAGCTTCAGTCCCCCCCGGCTGACGTAACGCAGCTGGCCCCGGACTTCCAAAGGAGCGTCCTCTTCCAGGGTCATGCCCGGCTTGTCGCACCGGCGCTCCCCGGTAAACACCTGCCCCGCCATAATGACGGCCTGAGCCTTCTGGCGGGTGTCCGCCAGCCCACGCTCCACCAGCAGCAGGTCCACGCGCTTTTTAGCCACGGTCCATCACCTCCAGCGCTTTTCGGGCGATGGACGCCCCGTCGATGCCGCACAGCTGCCGCAGCTCGGCCACTGTGCCCTGCCGGACAAAACGGTCCCCCAGGTTCACCAGAACCAGCCGCACACCCGTCACCTCCCGCAGAACCAGCTCAGCGGCAATGCGCCGGCCCACACAGCCCGCGTCCACGCATTCCTCCGCCACCACCAGCCGCCCGGTTTTCTGAGCGCAGGCAGCGACAGTGTCCATGTCCAGGGGCGCGATGCTGTTGAGCTTCACCACCTGGGCAGACCTGCCTTTTTCCTCCAAAAGCCGCACCGCCGCCAGCGCCTCGTTCACCATAGTGCCATAGGCGGCAATGGTCACGTCCGTTCCGGGGCGGATGACACTGGCACCCTCCACACCGCACAGGGCGGTGAACTCGCCCTCGCCCCCCCGGGGGTAGCGCACCGCCGCCGGGCACCGGCACTTCTCCACCGCCCAGCGCAGCATGGCGCGCAGCTCCTCAAAACTGGCGGGGCAGTAGATCTTCATGCCGGGCACCGAGCTGAGATAATTTACATCGAACACGCCGTGGTGGGTCTCCCCGTCCTCGCCGGACAGCCCCGCCCGGTCCACCCCCAGCACCACATGGAGCCCCTGGATGGCCACGTCGTGGATGAGCATGTCGTAGGCCCGCTGCAAAAAGGTGGAGTAAACGGCCGCCACCGGGACCATGCGCTGCTTGGCCATGCCCGCCGCCATGGCCACCGCGTGGCCCTCGGCAATGCCCACGTCGAAAAAGCGCGCCGGAAATTCTTTGGCAAAGCCCATCAGCCCCGTGCCGTCGGGCATGGCAGCAGTGACAGCGCACACGTCGTCCCGCTCCCGGGCCAGCCGGCGCATGGTGTCTCCGAACACGCTGGAAAAGGTCTCGCCCCCATGATTCAGAGCTTCGCCGGTCTCCCGGTCAAAGGGCCCTACGCCATGGAAGCGGTCGGGCTCCCGCTCCGCCGGGAGATAGCCCTTTCCTTTGATGGTCTTGATGTGCAGCAGAACAGGGCCGTTCAGCTCCTTGGCGTACCGCAGCAGCCGGGTGAGGTAATTCACATCATGGCCGTCCACCGGGCCAAGATATGTAAAGCCCATATCCTCGAACATGCTGCAATGGAGCACGGCGTTTTTCACCGCCTGCTTGGCCCGATGGGTAAAGCGGTACAGCCCCCGGCCCACCGCCGTGGCTCCGGTGGCCCGCCGGTACAGCTTCTTAAATTGCAGGTACTGGGGCTTGAGCCGCTGCTGGGCCAGATGCTGGGCCACGCCGCCCACGTTTTTGGTGATGGACATACCGTTGTCATTGAGGATGACCACCAGCTGCTCCCCGCTCTGCCCCGCGTCGGACAGGCCCTCGTAGGCCAGCCCCCCGGTCATGGCCCCGTCCCCCAGCATCGCCAGGACGCAATAGTTCTCGCCGCTCAGCGTCCGGGCCCGGGCCATGCCCAGCGCCACCGACACCGCGTTGGAGGCGTGCCCCGCAATAAAGGCGTCCGAGCGGTGCTCCCGGGGCTTGGGAAAGCCGGACAGCCCTCCCAGCTTGCGCAGGGTGTCCATCTGCCCGCCGCGGCCGGTCAAAATCTTGTGGGCGTAGCACTGGTGGCCCACGTCAAATACCAGCCGGTCGGTCTCCAAATCGAATACCCGGTGGACGGCCACCGTGGCCTCCACCACCCCCAGGCTGGAGGCCAGATGTCCTCCTGTCTTGGACACGCTGGCGATAATCTGCTCCCGCAGCTGGTCGCACAGCAGCTTGGCCTGGATGTCGGTGAGGGTATTCAGCTGCTCGGGGCCCATGGCCGCGCCTCCTTCTATGTCAAATTCCTCCGGCTCACAGCCCAAACGTCAGGCTGCCCGCCACCCCCACGGCAATGCCCAGCACCGCGCCCACCGCCACCTGGAGGGGCGTATGCCCGATGAGCTCTTTGAAGTCCCGCTCGAAATTTTCCGGCTTGAACTCCTCCCAATTGTGGATGATATAGTTGAGCACTTTGGCCTGCTCCCCCGTCTCCCGGCGGACGTGGGCGGCGTCATACATGACAATGAACGCCATCACCGCCGCGATAGCAAACACCGTCGAATCAAACCCCGCGCTCATGCCGCAGGAGGTGGCGGCGGCGCACACCAACGCCGAGTGGGAGCTGGGCATACCGCCTCCGGTGACGAGATAGGTGACGTCAAATTTTCGGTAAACCGCCGTGGCGATCAGCAGCTTCAGCACCTGGGCAATCGCCCAGGCGGCTATGGCAATGAACAGTACCGGAATCATCACACATCTCTCCTCTATGAGTGGGAAATCCGCGGCTCTTTCCCCGCCCTTTCCCTCAATTTTTCCGTTTTGCCAGGGAATCTGCCAGGGCGCACAGAAATTCCGGGCGCTCAAAGGCTCCCCGCACGCTCTGCTTGGCCTGGTCCGTCAGCTCCGCCACCAGCTCCCCGCATCGCTCCAAGCCGTAGCAGGCGGCATAGGTGTGCTTGCCGTTTTCCGCGTCAGAGCCGATGGGCTTGCCCAGCTCCTCCTCGGTGGACTCCACATCCAGCATGTCATCCCGGATCTGGAAGGCTACGCCCAGCTGCCGGGCGTACTGCTTCGCCGCCTCCCACTGCTCCAGAGCGGGCTCCACCGGAGAGGCGGTAAGCCCCAGCAGGCAGGCCGCCTCCAGCAGCGCCCCGGTTTTCCAATCGTCAATCCGGCTCAGCTCACCGGCATCCAGCGCCCGGCCCTCCCATTGGATGTCCAAATACTGCCCGGCGCACATGCCCGCACAGCCTGCCGCACGGGCCAGCACCGCGCACGCCCTGCCGTTGGCCGCCGCAGTGGTCCGCTTGGAGCATGCCAGGCGCTCAAACGCCGCGGCCTGGAGGGCGTCCCCCGCCAGCAGGGCCAGCCATTCGCCGTACGCCACATGACAGGTAGGCTTGCCCCGGCGCAGGTCGTCGTTGTCCATACAGGGCAGGTCGTCGTGAATGAGGGAATAGGTGTGGAGCATCTCAATCCCGCAAGCGTAATCCAGCGCGGGCTCCATCTCCCCGCACAGCGCCTCACAGAACTTCAGCGCCAGCACCGGCCGCACCCGCTTGCCCCCGGCCAGCAGGCTGTAGCGCATGGCCTCCATCAGCTCCCGATGAGGGCCGTCCATCCACTCTTGAAAGCTGCCTTCCAGCTCGCCCTCCACCAGGGCCAGGGCCTGCCGGTATTCCGCGTCAAAGCCCATCGGATTCCTCCCCCGCAAAGGGAACTTCTTCATCATTGGCCAGCAGAAGATTCACCTTCTGCTCCGCCTGGTCCAACAGCTGCTCGCACATGCCCGCCAGCCCGGCCCCCTCCTCAAACAGCTTCAAGGACTGGTCCAGGCCGCATTCGCCCTTCTCCAGCTGCGCCACGACGGCCTCCAGCCGGCTCATGGCCTCCTCAAAGGACTGCTGTTTTTTCACCGCCATGTCCTCTCCTCCTTCTCCTCCACGACACATCTCAGCACGCCGTCGCTCACCAGCATGTCCAGCCGGTCCCCCGGCTCAATTTGGGCGATGGAGGACACCACGTCCTCCCCCCTGCGGGCGATGGCGTAGCCCCGGCCCAGCACCTTCAGCGGGCTCAGCGCGTCCAGCCCCGCCGCCAGGCGGCCCAGCTTGGCCCTTTTTCTCGCAGTCTGCGCGCTCAGCGCCAGAGGCAGCCGCTCCTGGGCTGCGCCCAGCGCCTGCCTGCCCCCCTCCACCCTGCCCCGGAGGGCCAGAGCCAGGCGGCGGCGCAACGCGTCCACCGCCATCCGCCGGTCCTGGATGGGGGCCTTGACGGCGCGCAGCGCGCGGCTTCCTTTCAATCTCGCCAGCTCCCGCCGCGCTCCGTCCAGCCGGGCCTGGAGCGCCCGAGCCAGCCGGGCGGACAGCTGCGCCAGCTGGGCGCGCTCCTCGTCCTGATGGGGAACGGCCAGCTCCGCCCCGTTGGAGGGGGTGGCCGCCCGCAGGTCCGCCGCGTAGTCTGTAATGGTCACGTCGGGCTCATGTCCCACGGCGGAGATCACCGGGATATTGGACAGATAGACGGCCCGGGCCACGATCTCCTCATTGAAGGCCCACAGGTCCTCCCGGGAGCCGCCTCCCCGGCCGGTGATGATGAGCTCGATGTCCGAGCGGTTGTTGAGGCGGTGGATGGCGGCGGCGATTTCCCCCGCCGCCTCGGACCCCTGAACCCGGACGGGGACCACCAGCACCTGGGCCAGCGGCCACCGGGCCCCCAGCACGCGCACCATATCCCGCACCGCCGCCCCCGCAGGGGAGGTGACCAGGGCGATCTTCCTGGGGTACCTGGGTAGGGGCTGCTTGCTGGCCTCGTCGAACAGCCCCTCCGCCTCCAGGCGGCGGCGCAGCTTTTCAAACGCCTCGTCCAGCGCCCCGCGCCCATCCTGCATCAGCTCGGCGCAATAGAGCTGATACTGCCCGTCCCGGGGAAAGACCGACACCCGGCCGAAGGCCACCACCCGCATCCCGTTGGCCGGGCGGAAGCGCAGGCGCACCGCCTCCCCCCGAAACATGACGCACCGCAGAGAACCCTGCTCATCCTTCAGCGAGAAGTAGTGATGGCCGGAGGGATAGCACTTGTAATTGGACACCTCGCCCCGCACCAGAAGGCCGGTGAGCAGGGGATCGTCCTCCATCAGGTCCTTCACGTAGCCGTTGACCTGAGATACAGTATAGACAGGAAAGCCGGCGGTATTCACTCCCTGACCTCCCGCTCCAGCGCCCGATGGGCGAGGATGGCCACCCCCAGGGCGTTGTCGGTGGAGTACTGGGGCTGGGCAAATACCGCGCCGCACTCCCGCTCCATGGCGGCACGCAGCTGGCGGTTGGAGGCCACTCCCCCGGAGCACAGCACCGGCAATCCCGGCCACCGCTTTTGCGCCTCATGGGTGGCGCGGATCACCACGCCGGTGACGGTATCCAAGGTAAAGCGGGCGATGTTGGCGGGCTTTTCGCCCTTTTCCATCAGCTCCTTTACCTTATTCTCCATGCCGGACAGGGAAAAGCTCAAATCCTTCAGCTTGACGCGAAAATCCGTGGCCGCGTCCGCCTCGGGGTAGAGCGCATCCAGCGCCTTGCCCGCCGGAAAGGGCAGGCCCAGCAGCACTCCCGTGCGGTCGATAAGCTGTCCCGCTGCGATATCGCTGGTGCCGCCGATCACCTCCGCCCGGACGGTGTGGCCCTCCGGCTCCACCCGCAGAAGCTCCGTGGTGCCGCCGGACAGGTGCCAGGCCAGGTGGGGCCTGTCCAGCAGGTCCTCCCGCCCCGCCGACCAGGCCGCAGCGGCCACATGGCCCTGCTGGTGGGAGCAGGGATAGAAGGGCACCCCCAGCGCCGCCGCCAGGGTTCGGCCCTCCCCCTCTCCTACCAGGAAGCAGGGCATATAAGACCCTTCCACTTCCCGAGGGCGGGTGGACGCCCCCACGGCGGCAATGTCCCCCACCGCCCCATCGGCGCGCAGCTGCTCCGCCATCAGGTGCAACCGCTTCACGTGCTGAAATAACGCGTCGCTCTGCCGCAGGCCCAGCGCCCCCTCGGGCACGGTGAGCAGCTTTCCCCGGTTCTCCGCCCTTCCCGCGCCGAACACGGCGGCGGAGGTGGTGTAATTGCTGGTATCAAATCCGATGCACTGCCGGTCCATGGCCGTCCCTCCGCTCATTCCTGCTCCGGGAACTCCGCCCGGACAAAGGACCCCAGGATGCCGTTGATAAACTTCACCACGTCGTCATCCAGGTAGTTTTTCGCGATCTCCACCGCCTCGTTGATGGCCACCTTGTTGGGGATGTCGGGCATATACAAAATCTCATACATGGTCACCCGCATGATGGCGGCGGCCACCCGGTCGATGCGGTAGAACTTCCAGCCCTTGGCGTACTTGTCAATATAGCCGTCCAGCTCCGCGCCATGGCTGCCCACCCCGCGCACCAGCCGCGTGATATACTCCCGCTCTCCCTCTCCGGGCATCTGGGCGTACAGCGGCTCCTCCCTGCCCCGCAGGGCAAAGGACTCATCTGTCAGCTCCCGTTCCAACAGCGCCTCGGCCCTCTCGTCGGAAAAGGCCAGCTCAAAGGCGAAATGGACGGCAATCTCCCGGGCAGTACTTCTGTTCATGGGACTCCTCCTCCCCCGGCGGACCTGTCGCCGGTATGCGTCCTATGGGCACAACGGCCCATTTTGTATATTCACTCTATTATACACGAACGCCCGCAAAAAGGAAACCCCTTTTTTACAAAAGGCCCCCACGGTTCCCCCACAAAGAAAGCGGGGCCGCGCTCCCTGCGCGGCCCCGCTTTCTGCTGGTTTGAATTTTTCTCCAACCGCACCCTGTTCAGGACGCGAACGCGCTGTTATACAGGTCGATGCAGTCGGACAGCACTTCCTCCACGTGGATCAGGCCGCCCAAAAACTCACGGCCCGGGTCCTCGATGGGATAGCCGCTTTCCACCTGGCGAATCATCCAGTCGATAGCCGACGCCATCCGGTCCATCTGGGTGCCATAGTGGTATGCGTTGTCCGCGCTCATGGACTCCTCCATCAGCTGGTTATTGTCCTCGGCGGCCGCCTTGTACGCCTCAATGGTGTCCAGCAGCTCCTGGTACAGCGGGCGGATGGGCTCCAAATTCAGCTCCTCGATGTTATAGTCGGAAATCCCCTGATTATAGCACTCTGCGGTGATCCTCTTGACCACGGTGATGGAGTGGCTGAAGCCATAGATCAGCAGGCGGCCCTCCTCCTGCATCTCCTTTTCCTCTTTCTCCACCCGCTGGATGCTCAGCTCCTCCAGGGCGTCCATGTACTGGTAAGCCAGGTCCTCAAAGACCGCCGCATTGGCCTGGATCGCCTTATGATACTCCTTGGGCCGGGCATACTGGTCGTCTGCATAGCTGTAGTCGGAATAGATGTCGGAAAATGTATCCATCAGCGTCCGCAGCGGGTCGATGATCTGGAGCGTCAGATCGTCCAGCGTCTCAAAGGCGGGTTCCAGCACCGCCACGTACTCCGCCTCCTCCAGTAAGTCGGTATTGTAGGGGGAAATGTCGTATTTATAGGTGTACTCGCTGTCGGAGCGCAGGGCAAACTCGTCCGCGTACTCCACCACCTCATAGTAGCTGTAAAGGGTATCCAGCACATCCACGATCTTGTTGTTCATTTCCACGTAGATATTGTACTTTACCATGTCCACCAGTTCCGGGTCCAGCGATTCCTCTGGCTCGCTCTCCGAAGGGGTGGGCTCCTGCGTCGGGTCCGCGGCGGCGGACGGTTCGCCGTCCGTGTTCTGCGCTCCCGGATCGGACAGTGAGCATCCGGCCGATGCCAGCAGCAGGAAGGCCAACAGCATGGCCAGGAGCGTCTTTGTTTTCTTCATAATCCTTTCCTCCCAATTGTTCGTTCTTTCCGACGGGCAGCTGGAACAGCGCTTTCCCGCCGCGCCGTCCGGAGCGCCGGTTTCTTTATTCCTTTCGGCTGTTTCAGCGGAAAAATAAGGGGCGGCTTGCCCTACAGGGCGCCAGATCAGGCCCCCTTCACTTTTTATGTCCTGGGCTTTGGCGCCGGGGACTCAAAAAATAAGATTCTCTGCATGGGCTTCACCCGCCCTTTGTCCGGCGCTGGGACATGCCGGGAATTTGGAGCTCCCCGCAGTATTTGGCCACCGTGCGTCGGGAAATCGCGCAGCCCTGGGCCGCCATACGCCCGCACAGCTTTTGGTCGGAGAGCGGCCGCGCCTTGTCCTCCTGCTGGATCAGCTCTTTCAGCAGAGCTTTGGCCGCGTCAGGGGATGCTTTTCCGCCCGTCTCTCCACCCAGCCCGCGGGAAAAGAACACACGGAACGGATATAGCCCCGACGGACATTGGAGGTACTTATTGCCAACGGCCCGGCTGACGGTGGACTCGTGGATGCCCACCCGCCGCGCCACATCCTGCAGAGACATGGGAACCAGGCTGCCCGCTCCCTTCCGGAAAAAATCCTGCTGGATCTCCGCGATACACCGGGCACAGGCCAGCAGGGTGCTCTTTCGCTGCTCCACCGCCTGAAGCAAGTATTTCGCCTGGCGCACCTTTTCCGTCAGATATTCCCTCACCTCTGGCACATCCCCCGCCTTCAGCATCCGGGTGTAGTAGGCGCTGATGCCCAACACAGGGACGATCCGGTCGTTGGCCACCAGTTCCAGGCGGCCGCCGCGCACTGTGGCGATGACATCCGGCGTGATATACACGACATGCTCCAGAGACTCAAACCTGGAGGCCGGGCGGGGATTCAGCGTTCGGATCAGCCGGCATGACCGTTCCACTGCCTCCTGATCCGCCTCCAGCTGCCTGGCGATATATCCATAATGATGCTTGGCCAGAGCGTCCAGGTGGTCTGTGGCAATGGCCAGCGCCAGCTTGTCCACTGGCCGCAGGCGCAGCAGCTGCAAGCACAGGCACTCCAACAGGTCTCGGGCCGCCACCCCCGCCGGCTCCAGGGACTGCAGCACCTCCAGCGCCCGCTCCATCCGGGACAGCGGCTGATGAATCTCCGCCGCCAGCACCTCCAGCGGCCCGCTCAGCCAGCCATTCCGGTCCAGATCCGCAGCCAGAAATCCGGCGCAGGCTGCCAGCTCCGGCTCCAGGTTCAGCCCTTGCAGCTGCGCGGCGATATGGCGGTACAGACTTTCCTCCCTGTCGTCCGTCACGCCATAATGCTCCAGCGCTTCATACGCCTCCTCGGCGTCCTGCCGGTGGTAGCAGCCGTTCTGGACGTCCCCTGCCGCCAGCCACTCCAGCCTCCGGCACAGCTCGGGAACCTGTTCCGGAACGCCGCAGCTGATTTCCACCTCCAGCACGGGATTTTCCTCCGCGGCCTCTTCCAGGTACTGCGTCAGCTCCTGGGCGCCCATTCGCAATATTTTCATGGCCTGGACCATCTGCGGGGAAAGGTTCTGTGTCTGCTTCACGGAAATGTCCAGATCCATACCTATCGCCCCCAGTTCTCATCTGTCATATCTCTCTGCTGCCCCCCCAGAGACAGTGCAAAAAGCCATGCGCAGCAAGCTGCGCATGGTCTTTTTGCCGGTCCGGCCCCCACCTCCGCCTGCGCAGGTGGGGAGAAAACACATCAGTTAATCAGCCACCCGCCGTCCACATAGACAATCTGGCCGGTGACATAGCTGGAGGCGTCCGACGCCAGATATACCGCCGTCGTGGCCAGATCGGCGGGCAGTCCCAGCCGGGCCATGGGGATTTTCTCCTCATACCCGCGCACCACGGCAGGGTCTTTCAGTAGCGGCTCGGTCATCTCAGTGAAGTAGTAGCCCGGCCCGATGGCGTTGACGCAGATGCCGTACTGTGCCCACTCGTTGGCCAGCGCCTTGGTCAGCTGAACAATCGCCCCCTTAGAGGCGCAGTAGGCTACCATGTTTTTCAACCCGATGGCGCTGGACAAAGAGCCCACGTTGATGATGCGCCCTTTGATCCCGTGCTCCACCATGTACCGGCCCACCGCCTGGTCCATAAAGAACACATACTTGATCTGGGTGTCGGTGACCTTATCCCAGTCCTCCGCTTCAAAGTCCAGGGCGGATTTGCGGATATTGATGCCCGCGCTGTTGATGAGAATGTCGATCCTGCCAAACCGACGGTCCACCTCTTCCACAAAGGAACGGATGGCGGGCAGCGAGGTCACGTTGAGCTGAATGGGAACCACTCTCCCGCCGGTTTCGGCGGACATCTCACCGGCGGCCCGCTCCAAAACCTCCTGCCGGCGGCTGGCTATCACCACGGTGGCCCCGGCGTCCGCCAGCGCGCAGGCCATGCCCCGACCCAGGCCGGTGGCGCCGCCCACCACAACGGCGACCTTGCCCGTCAAGTCAAACAAATTCTTCATTATATCAGCTCCTTTTTCTTTTCAGCGAATTGGGGTTAATCCACAGCGGCGTCCTGCCACAGGTCAAACCGGCAGGAAGGTGACCCCCAGCATGAAGATGGGGCCGCTCAGCAGCATGATGGCCCAGGTATAGCCCATGATATCCTTGGGCTTCAGGCCGCAGATACCCAGCGTGGCGATGGCCCAGAAGGGCTGCGCCATGTTGGTCCAGGTATTGCCGTAGGCCACGCACAGGGAGGTTTTCAGCAGGTCCGCGCCCATGAGCTTGGCCGAGGCGATGGACACGGGCCCCTGTACCGCCCACTGCCCGCCGCCGGAGGGGACGAACAGGTTGACGATGGCTGCCGTCAGGAAGGTAACCAGAGGGAAGGTGAGCTGGGTGCTGATGGAGGCCAGACCGTTGGCCAGAATGGCCACCAGGCCGGAGTAGCGCACCATTCCCAGCACGCCGCCGTACAGGGGGAACTGGAACACGATGCCGGTGATGCCGCCGATGGAGTTGCGCACCGCCGCCACATACTGGGTCAGGTCGCCGTACATGGCAATGCCCACAAACAGGAAGATGGTGTTAACCACGTCCATATCCAGCGAGAAGCCGTTCTTGATGAAATGATTGATGAGGAACACCCAGCCGATGGCCGCCAGCGCCCAGCCCAGAATCCTGCTGTGGCTGATGCGGTCTCCTGTGGAGGCGCTGGCCAGATCCAGCTTTTTGGCCTCCACGTCGGGCTCGTCCAGCACGGCGATGGTCTCGGGACGCAGCTCGGGGCATTTGTCCTCCTTGGGATGGAGCACATAGCAGATGACAGGCGGAATGACGGCGAAGGCAATGAGAAGGATGATGTTCATGGGATTGACCAGGTAGTTGATGAAGGGGATCACGCCCATCTCGGCCTCCAGAAAATGACCGGGCTGAGCAATGGTCAGGCCCACGGAGGCGGACAGACCGCCATGCCAGCACATCTCTCCGGTGAAACCGGCGGCGACGATCAGTCCGTAGTGGAATTTCACACCCTTGCGCCGCAGGGCCCGCGCAATTTCCAGAGAGGCGATGGCGCCCACGATGATGCCCAGCCCCCAGTGGATATAGTGGGCCAGTATGCCGAACACACAGGCCAGAGCCGCGCCCTGCGCGCCGGTCTTGGGCTTGTCGCAGGCGGCACGTATCCAGCGTTTGACGGTGGGGTGGTGGGCAATGGCCGAGCCGGTGGTCACGCCCAGGGCGATCTGCATGCTGAAGGCCAGCAGGCTCCAAAAGCCGGTGTACCAGTGGCCCACCATCTGCATGGGGGTCTGCTTAGCCAGCACAATGCCCCCCACAAAGGCGATGATGGTAAAAATCACAGCGAAGGTCGCCGCATCCGGCATATACTTCATGGAAATATTGCCCATAGCGGTACCAAAACGGGTCAGGATATTATCTCTCTCTTTTGTGGAATCCATGTTTTACCTCCTCTTGTGTGAAAGCTGGAATCATATCAAGCAGCGTCAGTTCGTAGTTTCGGCGCGTTCTCCCACAGCCTCCATAAACGCTTGGAGCCGCCGGTACTCCTCTGGGGCGCGTATGGGAATGGCGCCGTGGCGGCTGTTGGAGCAGGCAAATGTAAAGCACTCCTCCAGGCAGCCGCAGATCACCAGCACCAGGTCATAATACCCGGCCTTATCATATGGTGTGAATTCGGCGCGGGGATATTCCGATCTGGCCCGCTTCACAATGCCGCTGCGCTCATAGTTTGGATTACAGCCGCCGCAGTATTTCAAACCGATCCTTATATGCCTCTCCCTGTCAGGAAGACCCGCCCGCTCCTGCGCGGGGCCGCAAGGGTGCGTCAATCCTCCGTGCTGATTTTTGCCAGCTTCTTGGCATAAGTCTTTTTCTGCTCCCAGTTGGTCTGGCGCTGGATCATCACCCGCATGGCCTGGGGCGAGCCTGCGCCGTGCATGGACTCCGCCAAGGCGGTGCCGCCGGTCATATTCTCCAGCAGGCGGGCCATGCGGATGCGGTCCTCGGTTTTAAACCGGGCGTCTCCGGCGAAATACTTGTCGATATACTCGTGGCCGACATCGGAGCGGTAGTCGGTTTCATAGGGAAGGGTGGCGATGAAGCCGCCGGCGATGTCGTGGGCCAGGCGGGAAATCTCGTACATGGTGCGGGTACAGTTGAGCTTCACCGTATTGGCCAGCAGAGTGTCCACGTAATAGCTGCCCGCCTCGGTCTTATGGCCCATGGCGGAGCAGGCGATGGAGCAGCAGTGCATAGTCTCGGACAGGTGGACCATCTCCACCAGTTTATCCTTGATATGGGATGCCTTGTGACAGCCATTGTACTCCGCCATCGCTGCGGCGGCCCCGATGATTACATCGGCCACGCCCACCTTGCAGCCGCCATAGTTCTGCCGGTGGTAGGAGGCGAAGGTCTCCACAAATTCCTGGGCCAGATCGTACTCGCCGCACATAAACACCCGGTTCCAGGGTACGAACACGTCGTCGAGAACGGTGAGCGTCTCGCCGCCCACGATGGCGTATTGCGCGTTGCCGCAGTCGATATCGCCCTCCAGGCGGCGGTTTTCGTTGGTCTGGCGTCCAAAGAAATGAATCACCCCCGGCGCGTCCACAGGGATGGCGGCGGCCACGGCATAGTCCGCGTCGTCGGGTCCCAGGTTGGTGGTGGGCAGAATCAGCATCTCGTGGGAATTCACCATGCCGGTCTGGTGGGCCTTAGCTCCCCGGACCACAATACCGTCCTCCCGGCGCTCCACAATGTGGACGAACAAATCCGGGTCGGCCTGCTGGCTGGGCTTTTTACTCCGGTCGCCCTTGGGATCGGTCATGGAGCCAGCCACCATGATGTCACTCTCCTGAACGTATTCTATATACTTCTTCAGCCGCTCATGATAGTTCGTGCCGTACTTTTTGTCGATTTTATAGGTGGTGATAAAGGAAGCGTTCATGGCGTCAAAGCCCACGCAGCGCTGGAAGCAGGTGCCTGTCTTTTGACCGATCATGCGCATCATCTTTACCTTTTTCACCAGGTCCTCCGTGCTCTGGTGGATATGAGTGAAGCGGTTGATTTTCTTCCCCGTGAGGCTGGAGGTGGCGGTCATCAGGTCCTCATACTCCGGGTCAAAGGCCAGCTCATAGGTGAGGGCCGCAGAATTCACATGGGGAGCCGTCATGGGGTCGTCCACTACGTTCTCAATTTTCCTGCCGCTGCAGTAAATCAGCGGGTGCAGGCTTTTCAAGCTGTCTTTGTATTGCTGCGCGTTCATCATAATGGCATTCCTCCTCAAATTAAATGGCCTGGTTTTCCCTCATCTGCTGGATCTGGGCGTCGCTGTAGTGCAGGACTGCGCTGAGAATTTCCGCTGTGTGCTCCCCCAGCTCCGGCGCGCGGCGGGATGGGTCCGGCGGAGTCAGCTGCAGACGCAGTGGGTTGGCCGGAAATTTGACCCACCCCACTCCGGGGACCTCGTGCTCCACGATCATTTCCCGGTGGAGCAGCTGCGGGTCCTCCACCAGCTGTTCCACCGATCTGGCCGCAGCCACGGGGACGCCCACTTCATCCAGCAGCCGCTCCACTTCCGCGGTGCTGTGCCTCTGGGTCCACTGCTCCACAATGGCGTCGATCTCCTTTTCGTGGGCCTTGCGGCTGGGGTTGGTGCTGAAGCGGGGATCGTCTGGCAGATCCGGCCGCCCCATCACTCCCGCCAGCCGCCGAAACAGGGAGTCGTTGGCGGTGGCGATCACCACCATTCCATCGGCGGTGCGGTACATATTGTACGGCGCGGAACCTGGATTCGCGTTGCCGATACGCTGGGGGTTCTCGCCCAGCATGGTCATGATGGGAACCGAATTTTCCAGCATGGAAAACACTGTGTCCAGCATGGCGATGTCGATGTACTGCCCCCGCCCGGTTTTTTCCCGGTAATGCAGCGCTGCCAGAATAGCCACCACGGTGTGAACGCCTGTGGCCGCATCGGAAATGGCTGGACCCACCTTGACCGGCGCAGCATCGGGGTAGCCGGTCAGATAGGTCATGCCGCCCATGGCCTGAGCCACGGCGTCATAGGCCGCCTTCCTGCTGTAGGGGCCGGACTGTCCGAAGCCGGAGATGGAGGCGTAAATGACCTCCGGGTTGACCTTCTTCACCGCCTCGTAGCCCAGGCCCAGCTTGGCGATTGTCCCCGCGGAAAAGTTTTCCACCACCACGTCCGCCCACTGCGCCAGCTCCATCGCGGCCCGCCTTCCCTCCTGGGACTTCAGGTTCAGTGTGACGCTCTTTTTGCTGCGGTTAAGATAGGTGAAGTATCCGCTCTGTCCGTTTTTGATGGGGTAAAAGCTGCGTGTATCGTCTCCCCTGCCTACGGCCTCCACCTTGATGACCTCCGCGCCCAGGTCGGCCAGCAGCATAGTACAGTAGGGGCCTGAGTACACTCTGGTAAAGTCAAGGACCTTCAGCCCCTGTAAGGCGCTTGCTCCATGCATGGAATCTATCCCTCCTAACTGTTTATCGGCATTGCGCTTTGTTCAGCATTTATATACTTTGAGCAAAAACTGTGCCAACTTTTTTGCACAACTGCCAGTCCGCAGGGGCGCGCACTCAGTTCCTCGAAAATTTGCGGCCGGCGTGAGCCTTAGCGCCTTCTTTTTATCCGCCATGGGCAGTCATACATTTTTTCCTCATTTTCCAATTCAGCCGGACGGCCGCCGAAGCCTGCTAAAAAACGGCCCGCATGATTCATTGTTGAATCATGCGGGCCGTTTCCCTGATTCATAATTAAATTGTGATTCAGTAATAGATCACGCCTGGTCCGCCATTCGCAGACCATATTTTTTCAGCTTCCGGGATACGGACGGCTGACTGATCTGCAGCGCTGCCGCGATCTCATAGGTGGTGCTGCACCGCTTTACGGCGTTGGCGAGCATTTGCCGCTCCAGCCGCTCCACCGCCTCTCGAAGAGAGATGTCCTCGGCGCAACCCGCGATCTCCTCCGGGATAGCCGCCGTCCCTGCGGCGGTCCAGGGCAGCCTGCTGCTTTCCGTGGTGATGAAATCTGCGCTGCTGGTCACCAGCAGCCGCTCAATCATGTTCTCCAGCTCCCGGACGTTTCCCGGCCAGTCGTACTCCATAAAGGCCGCAATCAGCTGGGGCGAAAGCCGTTTGGAAAAATGATACTTCTTATTCAACTTTTTCACGAAAAAATCCACCAAGCCCGGGATGTCCTCCTTGCGTTCCCGCAGCGGCGGGGACTTCACCGCCACAATGTTGAGCCGGTAATACAGGTCCTCACGGAACTCCTTTCGCCGTACCATCTGCACCAGGTCCCGGTTGGTGGCGGCGATGATTCGCGTATTGATGGGAATGGCCTTTGTGGAGCCGATGCGGGTGACCGTTCTCTCCTGAAGCACCCGCAGCAGCTTGACCTGCAGGTGGAGGGGCATGTCACCGATCTCGTCCAAAAAGAGGGTCCCGTCGCTGGCCGCCTCGAACAGCCCCACATGACCGCCCTTTTGCGCCCCGGTGAAGGCACCGCTCACATAGCCGAACAGCTCTGACTCCAAAAGGTTCTCCGGAATAGCGCCGCAGTTTGTTTTGAGAAACGCCTGCTCCCGCCGGTGGCTTTTCTCGTGGATTTCCCGGGCCAGGACCTCCTTGCCGGTCCCAGACTCCCCCAGAATAAGCACCGTCGTGTCCACCTTGGCTACCTGCTGCGCCAGCGCCACGGCGGCGCGGAATTCCTGGCTGACCGCCACGAAATTCTTATTGCCGTCCAGCTCCTCCAAACGTGATTTGTATTGCTCCATGATCGAACGGTTTTGATCCAACTCCCGCTGCAAGCTGTTCATAGCCGTAATGTCCCGCACAATGGTGACCACCAGGGCAATATCCCCGTTTTCGTAGATGGGAATACCCCGCAGCGTCACGTGCGCGCCGCTGTAAGAGATCTGTTCCCGGATGATTTCGCCGCGGGTTGAGATCACCTTTTGGGTGATGGAGGAAGACAAGATGCCCTCCCGGACAATGTCTTCCATGTACCGCCCCACCACCTTTTCCGCCGCGATTCCCGTCATTTTCTCATAGGCGGAATTCACCCGCAGGGTGAGTCCGGCGGAGTTGGTAATATAAATTCCATCCTGAAAAATATCCGCGATGTGCTCCCAATCCTCCACGCGAAGCATCTCTTTGCGCCATTCCGTCATATACGCCCGCCCCCTTTCTTTTTATCATTTTAACACCAGCCGCCCCTAGTGTAAAGCCATGCAGCTGAGCGCCGTGCCGCGTCGGCTGAGAGTTGGCACGGATTTTGCTTCACCATATAGACTGACGGTTTCTACAGCAGCAACGCAAGGTCCGATGTCCATTTAATACATTACGAACAGGAGGAACGATCATGTATCACATTGAGGAGAGCCGGACGCCCGTCATCGTCAGCGCGGCGAGGACAGCGACCGGCAGATTTGGCGGCGCGCTCAGTAAAATCAACTGCCCGGAGCTGGGCGCTGTCTGCGCCAGGGAGGCCATGAAGCGGGCGGGAATCACCGGAGACATGGTGGACGAAGTGGTGTTCGGCACCCATTTCCAGGCAGGCATTGGGGCCAACTCCGCCCGTCAGGTGGCGCTGGGTGCCGGCTGCCCGGAGGAAGTGCCCGCGTGGACGGTGAACAAAAACTGCGGCACCGGGCTGAAGGCCATTAATATCACCGCCCAGCAGATCATGCTGGAGGAGGGAGATATTTACATCTCCGGCGGGTGCGACACTATGAGCCGCATCCCCTACCTTTCCATCTCTCACCGCTTCGGCGCATATATGGGGCCGGACACCCTTCAGGACGGCATGCTGTACGATGGGCTCGTAGACCCCTTTATGCACTACCACATGGGAATCACCGCCGAAAACGTAGCCAAAAAGTGCGGCATCACCCGGGAGCAGATGGACGAGTTTGCCCTGGCCAGCCATCAGAAAGCGGAGGCCGCCGCCAACGCCGGCAAATTCAAAGACGACATTGTGCCCGTGGAAATCAAGGGCAAGAAAGGCGTCGTTGTGTTCGACGCGGATGAGACTATTCGCTTTGGCGCAAAGCTGGAGGATTTTCAGAGGCTGAAGCCCTGCTTCCTTACCGACGGCACCGGCATGGTCACCGCGGGAAACGCCTCTCCCTGCAACGACGAGGGGGCCGCCGTGGTCATGATGAGCCTGGGCAAGGCCCGGGAGCTGGGCCTTGTCCCCAAGTGCGCCGTGCGGGGCTTTGCCTCTGCGGGCGTCCACCCCTCCATCATGGGCTACGCGCCTGTCTACGCCGTACAGAAGCTGCTGGCCAAAACCGGGCTCAAAAAAGAGGACATCGGTCTGTGGGAGCTCAACGAGGCCTTTGCCGCCCAAGCGCTGGCCTGCGTCAAAGACCTGGGCCTGGACATGGAAAAAGTCAATGTAAACGGCGGCGCAATTGCCCTGGGCCATCCCGTGGGCGCCACGGGCGCACGGCTGGTCATGACCATTATGGCGGAGATGGAGCGCCGGGACGTCCGCTACGGCGTGGTCTCCCTGTGTATCGGCGGCGGCCAGGGCATCGCCACCCTGGTCGAACGCATCTGAGCCAAAGGAGGAACTATTTATGAGAGAAATCAAAACCATCGGCGTGGTAGGAGCCGGACAGATGGGGACCGGCATCGCTCAAGTGGCCGCCGTCTCCGGCTATCGTGTGCTGCTGTTCGATACGCTCCCCGGCGCGGCCGCCAAAGCCTCGGAACGCATTCAGGCCAACCTGTCCAAGCTGCTGGCAAAGGGAAAGCTGGAGCAGGCCGTCTTTGACACCGCCGTCCAGGCCGTCGCCGTGGCGGACACGCTGAAGGCCGCAGCCCGGGCGGACCTTGTGGTGGAAGCTGCGGTAGAGCAGGTGGAGCTGAAAAAAGAGATCTTCGCCTCCCTGGACCAGGCTGCCGCACCCGACGTAATTCTGGCTTCCAACACCTCCTCCATCTCCCTCACCGAGATCGCGTCAGCCACCGGCCGGCCGGACAAGGTGATTGGGATGCACTTTTTCAATCCCGCCCCTGTGATGAAGCTGTTGGAGGTGGTAAAAGGCTGCTCCACCAGCCAGGAAACCATCGACACGGTCATGGCCATCGGCAGACGGATGAACAAGGTCACCATCCTGTCGCTGGACAAGGCGGGCTTCATCGTCAACCGTGTCCTAGACCCCATGCTCAACGAGGCCATTTTCCTGCTGGAAGAGGGCGTTGGTACCGCCGAAGACATTGACAACGGCCTGAAGTTTGGCTGCAACCACCCCATGGGACCGCTGGCCTTGGCAGATCTCATCGGCCTGGACGTGCTGCTGGCTGTGATGGAGGTGCTCTACCGGGAGTATGCCGACAGCAAATACCGCCCCGCTCCGCTACTGAAAAAGATGGTGCGCGCCGGTAAGCTGGGCAAAAAGACCGGAGAAGGCTTTTTCAAATACTGAATGGGAGGGTGAAGCATGGACTATCAATTTGTGGAATACCGGACACAGGGCCGGCTGGCCTATGTTACCATCAACCGCCCTGCGGCACTCAACGCGCTGAACGCCGCGGTTATCTCCGAGCTTTTGGACTGTTTTCAGTCCATCAACAACAACTCCGGCATCGGCTGCGTGATTCTCACCGGTAACGGCCGCTCCTTTGTGGCGGGGGCCGACATCGGCGCCATGCGAGACTTTGCTGTGCTTCCCGGCCGGGACTTCACTATGTACGGCCAGCGGCTGATGGACTATGTGGAACATCTCCGCCAGCCCGTCATCGCGGCGGTGAACGGCTTTGCGCTGGGCGGCGGCTGCGAGCTGGCCATGGCCTGCGACATCCGCGTCGCCTCCGAAAAAGCCAAGTTCGGCCAGCCAGAGGTCAATCTGGGCATCATCCCCGGCTTTGGCGGCACCCAGCGCCTGCCCAGGCTGGTGGGAAAGGGAATGGCGAAATACCTCATCATGACCGGGGAACACATCTCCGCCCAGGAGGCCCTGCGCATCGGCCTGGTGCAGAAGGTCGTTCCTCCCGAAGCGCTGATGGGCGAGGCCGAGCGGATCGCTCAGCTCATCCTCTCCAAGGCCCCCGTGGCAATCCTCATGGCCAAGTGCGCCATTAACACGGCTCAGGACACCGACATGAGCTCCGGCATCGCCTATGAGGCCGAGGCTTATACCACCTGCTTCCAGGCATCGGACCGCATCGAAGGGATGTCCGCCTTCCTGGAAAAGCGGGAAGCGGCCTTCCAGGGCCGGTGACCATCACAATTTCAACGAAAGGAATCACGCCTCATGCTTGATTTTACATTGTCCCCCCAGCATCAACAGCTCCAGCAGCTGTACCGCAGCTTTGCCCAGGGACGCGTAAAGCCTCTGGCCCGGGAGATGGACGAGCGGGAAGAATTCGATATGGCCCTCCTTCAGGAGATGAAGGAACACGGTTTTTTCAGCATTCCCTTTGAGAAAAGGTACGGCGGGGCGGGAGCCGACGTGCTGTCCTACGCATTATGCATAGAGGAGATGTCCAAGGTGGACGCCAGCACCGGCCTGACCATTTCGGTCCACACCTCTCTATGCGCCTCCGCCATCAACGAATTCGGAACCGAGGAGCAAAAACAGCTCTGGCTGCGCCCCCTGGCAAACGGCAGCAAAATTGGCTGCTTCGGCCTGACCGAGCCCAACGCCGGCTCCGATGTGGCCGGAGCCCGCACCACGGCGGAAAAAGACGGTGAGCATTACGTCATCAACGGCGAGAAGATTTTTACCACCAACTCCGCCTTTGCCGACACCTTTTTGGTGTTCGCCCTCACGGATCAGTCCCTCCCGGCCTCCAAAGGCATGTCCGCCTTCCTGGTGGACCGCAGCACCCCGGGCGTCACCGTCAGCCCCGACATCCCCCGCATGGGCATCCGCGCCGCGTCCAATGCGGCGGTCACCTATCAGGACGTGCGCGTTCCCGCTGCAAACCTGCTGGGCGGCATAGCAGGCACAGGGTTCAAAATCGCCATGAAAACGCTGGACGGCGGGCGGATCGGCATTGCCGCGCAAGCTGTCGGCATCGCCCAGGGCACCATTGACGAGGCTGTCCGCTATGTGAAAGAGCGCGTGCAGTTCGGCCGCCCCATTGCCGCGTTCCAAAATACCCAATTTAAGCTGGCTGAAATGCAGACCATGGTGGACGCAGCCCGCCTGATGACCTACCGCGCCGCCGTTGCCAAGGATCAGGGGCAAAACTACAGCACCTATGCCGCCATGGCCAAACTGCTGGCCTCCGATGTGGCCAATCAGGTGACCCGTGGCTGCGTCCAGCTGCTGGGCGGCTATGGGTATGCCCGGGAGTATGCCGTGGAGCGCATGATGCGCGACGCAAAAATCACCGAGATCTATGAAGGGACCTCCGAGGTGATGAAAATGGTAATTTCCAGCTCCATGCGTCTGAAATAGAACACAATAGAGCGTCCCTGCTTAATTTATGGGGTTATTTGGTCTGTTCAATGTTGACGAAAAGGGTGGAATCTACCCCCCTCCAGGGTGCAGTGTGGCACCGTCCTGCGGTAAAAATCAAACAGGAAAGACACGCTGCTTAGCGTGTCTTTCCTGTTTACTGTTGAAGTAGATTTCCACAAAAGCCTCATGGTGCGATCCCAGACGAAGTCAAACATCTCTTCACAATATCTTCTTCCTCGCTGGAAGCATGTACCCGCTGGTGGGGGCATGCTTCGACATGCGAGCGCAGCTTGAATATTGATATGGATGGGACTGGTGATTTATGCTCTAAGAGACATGTTTATCCGATTTTGGGTAAGTAGAGGCTCTTAGGACATTTTTCATTGAAGGAGGACTTTTCCAATACTGAAAACCAAAATCACCCCATTGTACGAAAGATTGAGCCGTGACGATGAATTAAACGGGGACAGTTTTTCAATCCAGAATCAAGACGAGATTTGTCAAGGATATTTTCACCAAAACGTTTTATTTCTGCGAACAATAGTTGCCATGATAAAAAGCGGTGGGTTTGCCACTTTGAATGGCACAACCCGCTGCTTTTTCTGCTCTTGCTTTTGAAACATGGATATATACATGCATTTTAAGATATCTATTGACAACCATTTTTTGTAGCATTTACTTTTGCTTCAACATACAGCACAACGTCTTTGATAATCAACTTTTGAAGGGCGGAAATTAACAAATCCATAAAAGGCAGGTCAATCTCTCGATCCTTGATCGGTAGCGCTATGTACAGATCTTTTACTACATTCCAACCACCCAGCTTGTTCTTATAGGAAAAAGTCGGCAAATCTGTGACCTTATTGATGCACTGCACAAAGAACAGGTATTGCTTAGACGATAAGGGAGCTTCTGTATATTTCCACCTGATTGCATAGGCATCCGATAAAACTGTGAAATCTCTTGATTGAAAGTATGCTCGATATACATCACTATTTGAGGGGATAGAAATCACATTCTTGAGTACAGTAGTGCCTTTCACCGGAATATAGTAGTTTAAGCCTTGATTATGGAAACTGGATGTTAGACATGGAAGTATATTCTCTTCCGTTGGCGTTTTTGGTAAATCATTTGCCTTATAGGGCAGTTTATTTACTTTGACTCTTTCGAACAGGTTGCCAATCCTAAACAAGCTCATTTTATGGGTATTGAGTTCCTGTAGTGCTTTTTCTTCCTCTACTGTCAAGAAATAATCTGTAAGTCCTGTCGCTAAAAGATAAGCCTCCAGCTCGGTAATCCGCTTAGCCTCCAGCTCAGCAACAAATTTTTCCATAAAGTGAAAATCTATCTCCCCGTTTTTAACAGGCAGGCTCACTTTTTGCCCCTCTATCATTTCAACACTGTAGCTTGAGGTTCCCCAAGAATAATGATGAAAAGCTCGAGATATAGCCGCAACAAAAAATTGAGCATTTTGTTTTCCGAAATGCGGGTATTTGCACTTTAACACTTTTATTTTATCCCCAGTAAAATATGGCCTTTCCTGATAAAATATGGTTGCAGTATCCTGCCCAAAAGATAATGTGTTTCCATCATTCAAGAAATCTTTATCTTCGTTAATAAATCCCTTTTGACCGTTATCCGAAGACATCCTGACAATGTAAGGATACTCTCCGTTTCCAAGAACGGAAACTTTATTTGCGTCAAACCGTTTCTTATATGTACACACCTCAAACAAATCGCCCAACCTGTATTCGCCCCACTCGACTTCTCTGAGCATTTTATCGAGTGAGGCATTTATTTTCCCAGGCGGTCATCCCCCTTGCCAGCATTTCTCAAAATATGGGCTACTTCAAATGCAAGATAATCACTGACTGTTTTTTTGAAATCCTCCAGGGTCGGCTTTATATCAATTGGTGCGGTCTGGTTCCAGTCAGCACCATTTTCAGGGTCAATTGTCCCCTCATAGTAGTCCTTTTCCGTAAGGTAATGCAGCTTTGATTTCCCAAACCTGACAAGATCAACAACCTCCTGATAGCGCTCTTTTGCATGGTCAGTATCTCTCAGGTTATTGCTCGCCTTTTTGCGATTACTGCGGGAATAGCCGTCATAAGAGAAGTCGATAAACTTAACTGTATCATCTTTCTGGTGCGGTTCCCCAACACGGAACACATAGATATTAGTCTGCACACTGGATTTTCCAATAAACAAATCAATTGGCATTTTGATGCTGGCAAGAAGCGTGCTTTGCCTCAAAATTTTCTTATTGTATTCAACCGCTTTGCCGGAGCCGGCAGAATTTTGAATGATAATGGCAGCATACCCCTTCTTCATCATGG
>CATKZP010000013.1 GCA_949841355.1 uncultured Oscillospiraceae bacterium | reverse complement strand
TGCGCAGAGAAGTCGGTGTTGATTGCGGTGAGGGTCCACCCGTTCCCATCCCGAACACGGCAGTTAAGCTCACTCGCGCCGAAAATACTTGGCTGGTGACGGCCTGGAAAGATAGGTAATGCCGACACAAAGAAGCGGACAGTCGAAAGACTGTCCGCTTTCTTATGTAGACAAGAGTTGCCGCCCAGCCCTATTACCTGAGCAGCTCAACCAGTTCTCCAAGGTCATTGACGCAGTGATCAGGGGTGCTCATTTCCGTTATTGGATGGCCCATCCCACCAAATCCCTGGCGTATCCATATAGTTTTTAGTCCCAGTCGCTTTGCGGGGGCGATGTCATTGTCGAGCCGGTCGCCAATCATAGCGGCGTTTTCAGGCAGGCAGTTTGCACGTTTCAGGGCGAGTTCAAATATTTGCAAATCTGGCTTTTCCATTCCTTCTTCGGCGGACGCGATAATCAAATCAAGATATTGGGAGAGTCCGTACTGCTCCATCCGGGATGCCGTTCCCAGCTTTTGGTTCGCAATAATCCCGATCCTGTATTTTTCGTGCAGCAAGGCAAGACATTCCGCGGCTTGAGGATATACGATCTCATCCTCGCTGCGCCAGGGAGTGATGGGCAGCCCTAGGTGTTTCAACGGATGGGCGACGTTCTGCCTGGCCAATTGGACCGCCTGCGCATAAACCTGCTCGTAGGATAGGCCCGTCCCTGCGATGGCGTCCAAAATCCTATGCTCGTTTGCCCTGCTCTCGTCGATCAGGGTTGAACCCACATCGAAGAACAGCCACTCAATCTGCCGGAACATTTGCCGCAGCCCCCTGTTTTCAGATGGTGAAGGATACGCCGCGCACGGTGGGCCTACAGGCTAAAGTCCTCGTCCTTTAGATGGGGAAAGGCGGCGGCCGCAGGCTTGGGTGGAATGCGTTTCAGGGGATCGTAGCGAAACCGGCGGCAGGAGCCGGCGCAGGCCACGATTCCCTTTTTGACGCACATCATCTGGCCCTCCTCCAGGGGGGTTGCCCACTGGCAGTAGCCGCAGCGCGGGTCCATATTTTTCTCAAACAGCATGGCGATCCCTCAGTCATTTCCGTAGTATACGCCCATTATACACGATAATGCGGCAGATTGCCACACTTATTTCGCCAGAGAGACCGGCAGAGTGCAGCCAAAAGAAGCCAGCCCGCCAGCGCCGCCAGTGAGGAGGCCGCCAGCGCCGTGGAGAAGTCTAGGGAGGCGATGGACTCCGCCTGCTCCGCCAGATAGTCCGCCACCGGTGCGGACAGGGGAAAAAGCCGGGTGAGGCACCAGGTTAGACCGGCGGCGATCAGCCCGTGGCACAGCTTGCCCGCCAGATAGGTTTTGGCGGACAGGCCGCTGTCCACCAGGAAGGACAGCACCTGGCAGTGGACGGACAGTCCAGCCCAGCCCAGCATGAAGGCTGCCATGGATACCCGCCCCGCCAGCTGCGTCCCGCCGCGGAGGGAGGACACGCCGGAGGACAGCTCCAGCAGCCCCGCCACCAGCCGACGGGCCCACTCCGGCTCAAAGCCCGCTGCGGCCAGCAGCCGGGCCAGGGCGGCGAACACGCCAAAGGCGGACAGCAGCTGGAGCACCACTGAAAAAAACACCACAAAGGCGCAGATGTTCAAGGTATTCTGAAAGGAGCGCACCACCGCGCCGGTGAAGGCGGCGGGGACGGTGACCGCCTGGATGGGCTTGGGCGGGCGGGGGACGGCGGACCGGCGGCGCTGGGCCCCGCCGTAAAAGCGGAACAGCAGCCCCACCAGCAGCGACGCCAGGGCGTGGGTCAGGTAGAGGAGGAATCCCACCCGGCTGTCCCCGAAGATCCCGGCTCCCACCACCCCTAGGATGAAGGCAGGGCCGGAGTTGTTGCAAAAGGCCAGCAGCCGCTCCGCCTCCGGCTTGGAGCACAGCCCCTGCTGGTAGAGCTGAAGGGCGGTGCGTGCCCCCACGGGATAGCCGCCGATGAACCCCAGCGCCACCGCCGCCGCGCAGCTGCCGCTCACCCGGAAGAGGGGGCGCATCAGCCCCTCCATCGCCCGCCCCAGGTAGGCTGCCAGCCCCAGGTCCACCACCAGGGAGGACAGCACGAAAAAGGGGAAGAGGGACGGCACAATGACGTTGAAGCACAGCGTCAGCCCATCCTTTGCCCCCGCGATGGCCTCTCCCGGAGCGGCCACCAGCCCCGCCGTGGCGATGAGCAGCGCCAGCCCCGCCAGGGCGTCCCGCACTTTTTGTTCTCTGAGCAGCCGCAGCACCACCCCATCACCTCCGTGGGGAGAGCCTATGCGGGAGGGAGGAGCGGCTTGCCTGTCCCCCTCCAAACGGGTAAAAATTGTGGAAAGGCACAAAGTGCCGCCCGATTTTCCTTGTAGGATTGGGGAAAGTGTGATATGCTGGCAGAATAGAGCCGCGGGCCAAGGACCGCGGCATTGTGGGAGGTATTGCCATGCAGCACGAGATCACCCAGCGCATCCCCCTGCTGGACGGGGAGGGGAACCTCACTCAGGCGGGTTTTGCCAGGCGCCTGCTGCCCGTGTACGACCGGAAAAAGGTGCGGGGCGGCCTCACCCGGCTGAAGGAATGGGACTACTACTATATCGGAAACGACCGGTTCGGCCTGGCCCTCACCATCGCGGACAACAGCTATATGGGGCTGGACTCCATCTCCTTCCTCTCCTTTGAGGGAAAGCCCTGGGAGGTGACCAAAAGCCCCATGTCCGCCCTGCCCATGGGCCGGACGGGCCTGCCCTCCACCTCGGCGGCGGGAATTACTGCCAGCTCGGGAAAGAAGCACGCCATCCTCTTCCAGGTGGGGGAGGGGAAGCGGCAGCTCACCGCCCACATGGACGGGTTCAAGGACGGCAGGCCCCTGGACGCCCAGGTCACCCTCACCGGGGAGCCGGAGGAATCCATGGTCATCTGCACTCCCTTTGAGAAGAAGGCCCATTTTTACTACAACCAGAAAATCAACTGTATGCGGGCCAGCGGCGTGGTGCGCATCGGGGAGGAGGAGTACCGCTTTACGCCGGAGGACTCCTTCGCCGTGCTGGACTGGGGGCGGGGTGTGTGGACCTATCACAACACCTGGTACTGGGGGTCGGCCTCCGGGCTGGCGGAGGGGGCTGATTTCGGCTTCAACATCGGATACGGGTTCGGTGACACCTCCGCCGCCACGGAGAACATGCTGTTCTACCGGGGCCGGGCCCACAAGCTGTCCCAGGTGAATTTCGGCATCCCCATGAAGGACGGGCGGGAGGACTACATGAAGCCCTGGCGCTTCACCAGCGACGACGGGCGGTTCGAGATGGGCTTTGTGCCCGTCATCGACCGGGCGTCCTGCACCGACGTGAAGCTCATCAAGAGCGACCAGCACCAGGTGTTCGGCCGGTTCAGCGGCACGGTGGTGCTGGACGGCGGCGACCGGCTGGAGGTGCGCGATCTGTTTGGTTTTGCGGAAAAAGTGGAGAATAAGTGGTAAATTTGTTTGAAGCAGGGCTGCGGCGGAGGGCGCGGCCCTGCTTTTTTGCTTTAACGCGGAAAAAATTTCTGCGCCCAGGGGGTTGACAAATGCCCCCCACCTGCGTATAATAACCACAACAACCAAACACACCAAACCAGTGACGAAGAGGAGTACCCGGCGCGGCAGACCTAACAGAGAGCCCCCGATGGTGGGAACGGGGCGGCGAGCGGCCGGCGAATGGACTTCGGAGGGCGGACCGAACGGCATTAGCCAAGTAGGGACCGACGGGTATCCCACCCGTTATCCATCGGGGCGCGTATGATGGTACGCGTAAGCGAGCGGACGTTTTCAACGTCAATTTGGGTGGTATCGCAGAAGCAATGGCTTTTGTCCCATGTGGGGGCAAAGGCTGTTTTCTTTTTCCTCCCCGGATTCCGGCACAATCCGGGTCATCTGCCGCCCAAAATAAAAATATGGAGGAAAAACCATGAAAAACCACAACACGATTAAGAAGTTCTTCGCCCTGGCCGCGGCGGCCGCCATGACCCTCACCCTGTGCGCCTGCAATGGCGGCTCGGTTCCCAACCCGGACGGCCCCAATGTGACCGCCCAGTCCCAGAGCGGCCAGTCCCAGGCCCCTGGAGACGCCGCCCAGCAGCCCGGCGGGGACGGCGCCCAGCAGCCTTCCGGGGATGCCACTTACAAGGTGGCTATCATCAAGCTCACCGACCACCCGTCCCTGGACGAGATCGCCGCCGCGGTGGAGGGAGAGCTGAAGCAGCTGGCCGCCGATAACGGCGTGACCATCCAGTACACCACCACCTCCGGCCAGGGAGAGCAGACCACCCTGAAGCAGCTGGCCGACCAGGCCATTGCCGACCAGGCGGACGTGATTATCCCCATCGCCACCGCCGCCGCTCAGATCGCCGCCGCCAGCGCCGAGGACACCAAGACCCCCGTGGTGTTCGCCACCGTGTCCGACCCGGAGGGGGCGGGCCTCACCGGGCTGGACTACGTCACCGGCACCAGCGACGCGCTGAACACCTCCTTCATCCTGGACATGATGCTGGCCCAGAACCCGGACGTGAAGAAGGTGGGGCTGCTCTACTCCCTGTCCGAGGCCAACTCCGCCAAGCCCATCGACGAGGCCAAGGCGTACCTGGACGGCAAGGGCATCGCCTACACCGAGCAGACCGCCAACACCAACGACGAGGTGATCGCCGCCGCCTCTGCCCTCATTGCCGAGGGTGTGGACGCCGTGTTCACCCCCACCGACAACATCATCGCCCTGGCCGAGCTGGCCATCTATGAGGACCTCATCAAGGCGGGCATCCCCCACTACACCGGGGCGGACTCCTTTGTGCGCAACGGCGCCTTCGCCACCTGCGGCGTGAACTACACCGACGTGGGCCGGCGCACCGCCGGTCTGGCCTACCAGGTGGTCACCCAGGGCATGAACGGCGTGGAGGACTTCTACCTGATGGACGGCGGCATCATCACCGTCAACACCGAGACCGCCGCCGCCATGAACCTTGATTATTCTGTGTTCAGCGGGATGGGTTCCGTGGTGGAGGTCCAGACCACCGCGGACTGAGCCGCCTGACGGCGGGCAAATTCCAAAAAGAGTTAAATGAGAAGCCTCCGCCCCGGTGACGCCGGGGCGGGGCGCGAGAGGAGCGAAAAACCGTGCTGCAAATCGTACAGACCGCCCTGGAGCTGGGGTTTCAATACGCCCTGGTGGCCATGGCGCTGTTTTTGAGCTACCGCGTTTTGGACATCGCGGACCTGACCACCGACGGCAGCTTCGTGCTGGGCGCGGCGGTGTCAGTGACGCTGACGGCGGCGGGCCATCCAATCCTGGCCATCCCGGCGGCCATGGCGGCGGGGGCCTGCGCGGGCTTCGTCACCGCGTTTTTGCAGACCCGGCTGGGGGTGCCCTCCATCCTGGCGGGCATCATCACCAACACGGGGCTTTACACCGTCAACCTGATGACCATGGGCTGGAAGTCCAATGCCAGCCTGCTCCGGGTGAGCACCGTGTTCACCCTCCTGCGGGACGCCGGGATCGGCGGGGCGTGGTATGAGCTGCTGCTGTCCGCCGCCGTCACCGGGATGGCGGGGGTGCTGCTGTGGCTGTTTCTGGGCACCCGGCTGGGGCTGAGCATACGGGCCACCGGCAACAACCGGGACATGGTGCGCTCCTCCTCCGTCAACCCGGCGTTCACGGTGACGGTGGGGCTGTGCTTTGCAAACGCCCTCACGGGGCTGTCCGGCGCGGTGGTGGGGCAGTACCAAAAGACGGTGGACACCAACATGGGCACCGGCATCGTGGTCATCGGCCTGGCCTGCCTCATCATCGGGGAGACGGTGCTGGGCCGGGGAGGCATGGGCCGGGGGATTCTGGCGGTGATGGCGGGTTCCGTGATCTACCGCTTCATCTATGCCGCCGTGCTCAACACCAAAATCGTGCCCATCGAGTGCCTCAAGCTGGTCACCGCCATGGTGGTAGCCCTGGCCATCGCCGCCCCCACCATCAGGGCGGGAGCGGTATTCCAAAAGCGCAGGCTGGCCGCGGGCCGGAAGGGAGGGCGCTGACATGCTGCGCATCGAAAACATCTCCAAGACCTTCAACCCGGGGACGGTCAACGAAAAGACGGCGCTGTCCGGGCTTTCCCTCCACCTGGCTCCGGGGGACTTCGCCGCCGTCATCGGGTCCAACGGGGCGGGCAAGTCCACCCTGCTCAACGCCATCGCGGGCAGCTTCATCGTGGACAGCGGCTCTATCACGCTGGATGGCAGGGACATTACCTTTACACCGGACCACAAGCGCAGCGTGGTCATCGGGCGGCTGTTTCAGGACCCGCTGCGGGGGACCGCGCCGTCCATGACCATCGAGGAGAATCTGGCCCTGGCCTACCTGCGCTCCAAGGAGGAAAAGACCCACCCCTTCAGCCGGATTCGCAAGCGGGACAAGGAGTTTTTCGCTGAAAAGCTCAAGCTGCTGGGTATGGGGCTGGAGGACCGGATGCGCCAGCCGGTGGGCCTGCTGTCCGGCGGGCAGCGCCAGGCCCTCACCCTGCTGATGGCCACCCTGGTCACCCCCAAGCTGCTGCTGCTGGACGAGCACACCGCCGCGCTGGACCCCGGCACGGCGGAAAAGGTGCTGGAGCTCACCCAGACCATTGTGGCGGAGCATCACATCACCTGCCTCATGGTGACCCACAACATGAAGCAGGCCCTGGAGCTGGGCAGCCGCACGCTGATGATGGCGGACGGGAACATCGTGCTGGACATATCCGGCCAGGAGCGCTCCGGCATGACGGTGGACGGCCTGCTGCGCCGCTTCAAAGCGGGGACGGGCCGGGACCTGGACAACGACCGTATGCTGCTCTCCGACTGAGTTTGAGCGCCCTCCGGCGAGGCCGGAGGGCGCTCTTGCCATTTCGTCCGGGACATGTTAAAATGAGGAAAACAGACGGGAGGGATGGCACATGGGAACCACGATGACCTATATCCAGCTGAAAAACCGGGGCTTCACCAAGGAAGAGCTGCGGGGGTGCCTCAAGGCGCTGGCGGGCGGCGGAAGAGCGGACGACGGGGAGATGGCCCGGAGCATGGCGGCGCTGAAGGGAGATGAGCTGAGCTGGAAGGACCGGATGGTGCTCAAGCTGCTCCAGGGGGTCATGGGGTCTCAGAAGGAGATGCAGGCCGCCTTTCGCCCGGACGCGGCGTGGCTCCCCTTCTACCAGACCCGTCTGTGCGATGGGAGCATTCAGTCCAGCCGGGACCTGGGGCGGCTGTCTGAGGCGTTCCAGACCCCGGTGCTGGCCTTTGCCCTGTTCGACAGCGACGTGCTGTTCGTGTCCTACCGGGATAACGCCGCAGGAGCGGCCTATGACTACGCCAAACCGCCCTTCGAGAACTATGAGGAGTACGACGGCGAGGTCTACCGGCTGGGCTTCCCGGAGTTTTTGGCGAGTCTGTGTCCGCCGGACCGCCGGGAGGAGCTGCGCCGGATCTGGGAGAAGGAGGACGACGTGTTTGCCGACGACCGGATGTGGAAGCTGATGGACCTGCTGGGGATGGAGGCCATCGACCCGGCGGCGAAGAAGTTCCCCGGGGGCTTTGAGAAGGTGGTCCCGTGAGGGCGGCCCGACAGAACGATAACAAGGAGACATAAATGGAGACAATAATACAAATTCTGGCCCGGGAGCTGGACCGCCCGGAGCAGCACATTGAGAACATCATCACCCTGCTGGACGAGGGGAACACCGTCCCCTTCATCGCCCGCTACCGCAAGGAGCTCCACGGGGCCATGGACGACCAGCTCATCCGGCAGCTGGCCGACCGCCTGCAATACCTGCGCAACCTCCAGGACCGCCGGGACGAGGTGAAGCAGTCCATTGAGAATCAGGGCAAGCTGACGGACGAGCTGTCCGCCGCCATTGACGCCGCTGCCACCCTGGCGGAAGTGGAGGACCTTTACAGGCCCTACAAGCAAAAGCGCCGCACCCGGGCCACCATGGCCAGGGAGAAGGGTTTGGAGCCGCTGGCCCTGCTGGCCTTTGCCTGCGGCCCGGCGGTGGACATGGAGGGGGCGGCATTGGACTACGTGGACCCCGAGAAGGGGGTGGAGACCGCCCAGGATGCGCTGCAAGGCGCCTCCGACATCATTGCCGAGCTGATCTCCGACGACGCGGGCGTGCGGGGAACGCTGCGGGAGCTGTACTGGCGGCGGGCGTCCATCGTCTCCAAGGCGGCGGCCAAGGAGCCGGAGGACAGCGTGTACCGCCTCTACTATGAGTTTTTAAGCCCGGTGTCCAAAACCCAGGGGCATCAAATTCTGGCCATCAACCGGGGCGAGCGGGAGGAAATCCTCAAGGTCAGCGTGGAGATGGACCGGGAGGCCGCCCTGGTGGCCCTGCGGCGTCTTGTGGTGCCGGGGCGGGCGGCCATGGAGTTTGTGAAAAACGCCGCCGAGGACGCCTATGACCGGCTCATCGCCCCCTCCCTGGAGCGGGAGGTGCGCGCGGAACTGACAGAGCGGGCCAGCGAGGGGGCCATCGGCCAGTTCGCCCTCAACCTGAAGCCTCTGCTCATGCAGCCCCCGGTGAAGGGCTTTGTCACCATGGGGCTGGACCCGGGCTACCGCATGGGGTGTAAAGTGGCGGTGATTGACCCCACCGGCAAGGTGCTGGACACCACGGTGGTCTACCCCACCCACGGCGAGCGGGGGAAGAACGAGGCCATCGACAAGCTGGCCGTCCTTATCAAAAAGCACAAGGTGGCCCATATCGCCATCGGCAACGGCACCGCCAGCCGGGAGACCGAGCAGATGGCGGTGGAGCTCATCCGCAAGGTGGGCGGCGGGGTGAGCTACGCCATGGTGAACGAGGCGGGGGCGTCGGTCTACTCCGCGTCCAAGCTGGCGGCGGAGGAGTTCCCGGAGTTCGACGTGAATCTGCGCTCGGCGGTGTCCATTGCCCGGCGGCTCCAGGACCCCCTGGCGGAGCTGGTGAAGATCGACCCCAAGTCCATCGGCGTGGGCCAGTACCAGCACGACATGCCCCAGGCGAGGCTGGGCGAGGCGCTGGACGGTGTGGTAGAGGACTGCGTGAACGCCGTGGGAGTGGACGTAAACACCGCCTCCGCGCCGCTGCTCACCCGGGTGGCGGGGCTGAACGGCGCCACCGCCAAGAACATCGTGAAGTACCGGGAGGAAAACGGCCCCTTCACCACCCGGAAGCAGATTTTGAAGGTGCCCAAGCTGGGGCCCAAGGCGTTCCAGCAGTGCGCCGGCTTCCTGCGGGTGCCGGAGAGCCGTTCCCCGCTGGACAATACCGCCGTCCACCCGGAGAGCTACGGCGCGGCGGAAAAGCTGCTGGAGCTGTGCGGCCACGGCATGGCGGACGTGAAGGCGGGCAAGCTGGGAGCGCTGAAGGATGAGCTGGCCGCCTACGGCCAGGACCGGGCGGCGGAGGTCTGCGGCGTGGGAGTGCCCACCCTGCTGGACGTGGCCGCCGAGCTGATGAAGCCGGGCCGGGACCCCCGGGACGAGCTGCCCGCCCCGGTGCTGCGCACCGACGTGCTGGACATGAAGGACCTGAAGCCCGGCATGGAGCTGAAGGGCACGGTGCGCAACGTCATCGACTTTGGGGCCTTTGTGGACATCGGCGTCCACCAGGACGGCCTGGTCCACATCAGCCAGATCTGCGGCCGCTTCATCAAGCATCCCTCGGAGGTGCTCAGTGTGGGCGACGTGGTGACGGTGTGGGTGAAGGAAGTGGACGAGAAAAAGAAGCGCATCTCACTGACTATGCGAAAGGACAAGGTGAAGTAATCTATGGACTTGGCCGAGCGCCGGGCCCGCATCCTGGCCGGGCAGCATCTGACGTGTCCGGCATCCCCCGCGGCGGTGTGCCGGGACCTGAACGGAATCCAGGCCCAGTTCCTGCCCGCCGCCCTCCACGCCCTGGCCGTGCGCAGCGACCGCCCGGCGCAGCCGGACAAGCTGGTGAAGAGCTGGACCATCCGGGGGACGGTGCACCTGTTCCACCCCGACGACCTGCCCCTGTTTCTCCACCAGGGCCGGGACCACGCCCTGCGGGGGGTGGATCGGATGGAGGGGGACGAATTCATCACCCTGGAGCGCAAGGAGTATTTCGCCCAAATCATCCTGGACGAGCTGGCGGCGGGCCCCCGTCTGCGGGAGCAGCTGCGCGCCGCCTGCGCCGCCCGAGGCATGACCGGCCAGGAGGAGCAGAGCCTGTTCAACAGCTGGGGCGGCCTGCTGCGCCACCTGGCGGAGACGGGGCAGATCGTCCACACCGTCAGCCGGGAAAAGGGTTTCCGGCTGTGCCCGCCCTTTGAGCCCATGGAGGAGGAGGCCGCCCGGCTGGAGCTGGTGCGTCGGTACTTCACCCACTACGGCCCCGCCACGGTGCGGGACGCGGCCTATTTCTTCGGCCGTCCCCAGCGGAAGCTCCGGCCGCTGATGGACGCTCTGCCTCTGGAGCACGCCCAGGTGGACGGCCGGGACTGCTTCTGGCTGGACCGGGGAGAGGGGGACTGGCCGGAGGCGCCGCCCTGCCTGTTCCCGGCGGCCTTCGACCAGCTGATGCTGGGCTACCGCAAGGAGGACGGGCTGTTTCTGCCGCCGGAGCACCTGCGGGAGATTTTCTCCCTGTCGGGCATCGTCATGGCTCCCATCCTGCTCCGCGGCCAGGTGGCGGGGCGCTGGCGGCTGCGGGGGACGGGGGTGGAGCTCACCCCCTTCGGTCACTGGACGCCGGAGGACCGGCGGATGGCCGGGCAGGAGGCCCAGGCGCGCTGGAACAGCCGGGTGACCTGGGTGGAGGCGTGAAGGGGTTGGACTGGAATTTTCCTGACTGCGTGAAAAGGAGGGCCTGACATGGCCGGAAAGCTCTATCTGGTGCCCACCCCCATCGGCAACCTGGGGGACATCAGCCGCCGGGCGGCGCAGACGCTGGAGGCGGCGGACTTCATCGCCGCCGAGGACACCCGGGTGACGGTGAAGCTGCTCAACCACCTGGAGCTCCACAAGCCCATGGTGGCCTATCACCGCCACAACTGCGAGACGGCGGGCCCCGCCATCCTGCGCCGCCTGGAGGCGGGGGAGAGCTGCGCCCTGGTGACTGACGCGGGCACGCCGGCCATCTCCGACCCCGGGGAGGACATGGTGGCGCTGTGCGCCGCCGCCGGGGTGGAGGTGGAGGCCATCCCCGGTCCCTGCGCGCTGGTGGTGGCGCTGTCGGCGTCCGGTCTGCCCACGGCGCGCTTCACCTTCGAGGGTTTTCTGCCCCTGAACAAGAAAAACCGCCGGGCCCGGCTGGAGGCCCTGGCGGACGAGGAGCGCACCATGGTATTCTACGAGGCCCCCCATAAGCTGCGCACCACCCTTGACGACCTGGCGGAGGTCTTTGGGCCGGACCGGCCTCTGGCGGTGTGCCGGGAGCTGACCAAGCTCCACGAGGAGGTGCTGCGCCTCACCGTCGGCCAAGCCCAGGCGCGCTACGCCGCCCAGGAGCCCCGGGGGGAGTTTGTGCTGGTGGCGGCGGGCCGCCCGCCCCGGGCGGAGGCGCCGGACGGGGACGGAGCCTTGGCCCGGGCGCAGGCGCTGCGGCGGGAGGGGATGGCCCTCAAGGCTGCGGCGGCCCAGGCGGCGGAGGAGTTCGGGGTAAAAAAGCGGCAGCTCTACAACCAGATGCTGGAGCGGGAGGAGACGTAAAAAGCGGCGGGATGGTCCCGCCGCTTTTCCATTCCCAGTTTTGGAAAATCGCTGCCAACTTTTACTTGTGTTGCCAGCGGCTGGAAATGATTACGAATCGTATAATAAAAATGGAAAATTATGGACAGGGAAACCGCCGCAGAGTTTGTCGAAAAAAGAGGGGCCGCGCAAAAAGAGAAACATAAAAAAGCCGCCTCACCGGCGGCTTTTCTCACAGCTGTAGAGCGACGGGGAATTATTTGCTGCCCAGATCTTTCAGACAGCTCACGCAAACATTTTTCCCCTTGAAGGAAGTGATCTCGCGGGAATCCCCACAGAAGATACAAGCGGGCTGGTACTTGTTCAGGATGATGGAAGGCCCGTCGACGTAAATTTCCAGGGGGTCGCGCTCTGCGATGTCCAGGGTGCGGCGCAGCTCGATCGGCAATACGATGCGCCCCAGCTCATCGACTTTTCGAACGATTCCGGTTGCTTTCATTTGGGGTGTCCTCCTTGCGCCATGGCATGAATTTTTTTACAACTCACACTACACTTTTATTATAACACAACGTATAACTTTGTCAATCAAAAATTTGGGGAAAATCCATAATTATTGGGAACTCTGTCGAATGATGTAACTGCGCCCTTTTCCTGGGACATGAATTTGTACGCACTGCCGTATATATAGGGGGACGAGCAAAGGAGGGACCGATATATGGCGATGTCGCTGATCTGGACGGCGATGGTGGGCGCGGCCATTTTGTGCGGCCTGGCCACGGGAAACGGCGGCGCGGTGGCAAAAGGGGCGCTGGACGGGGCTGCGGCGGGGGTGGAGCTGTGCCTGTCCATGATGGGCGTGCTGTGCCTCTGGATGGGCGTGATGGAGGTGATGGAGCGCTCCGGCATTGCCCGGGGGCTGTCGCGGCTGCTGCGCCCGGTCATCAAAAGGCTGTACCAGGATTTTTCCAAAGATGGAAAGGTGATGGACGCGGTGAGCGCCAATCTGTCCGCCAATCTGCTGGGGCTGGGGAACGCCGCCACCCCGCTGGGGCTGGAGGCGGCGCGGCTGATGGCCCAGCGCACCCCGGGCGTGGCCTCCGACGGGCTTTGTATGCTGGTGGTGTGCAATACGGCGTCCCTCCAGCTCATCCCCACCACGGTGGCCTCCCTGCGCGCGGCGGCGGGGAGCGCCAATCCCTTTGACATACTCCCGGCGGTGTGGCTAGCGTCGGCGGTATCGGTGGCGGTGGGGGTGACGGCAGCCAAGCTGCTTGCCCGCGTTTGGAGGTAGCCCATGGAGCTGATGTTCACCATGCTGGTGCCCTTTCTCATGCTGGCGGCGGCGCTGTGGGGGCTTTACAAGGGGGTGGACCTGTGGGGCGCCCTCACCGACGGAGCGGAGAAGGGGCTGAAGGTGTCCCTGCGCATCATGCCGCCCCTCATCGGGCTGCTGACGGCGGTGTATATGTTGCGCGCCTCCGGGGCGCTGGAGCTGCTGGGGGAGGCGGTGGGGCCGCTGCTCACGGCGGTGGGCATTCCGGCGGAGACCATCGGCCTTCTGCTGGTGCGCCCCGTGAGCGGCTCCGCCGCCCTGGGCGTGGGGGCGGAGCTCATTGAGACCTACGGCCCCGACTCCCTGGTGGGCCGGACGGCGGCGGTGATGCTGGGCTCCACCGAGACCACCTTTTACACCATCGCGGTCTATTTCGGCGCGGCCAAGGTGGGCAAGACCCGCTATGCGGTCCCGGCGGCGCTGTGCGCGGACATCGCCGGGTTTCTGGCGGCCTCCTGGGCGGTGCGGCTGCTGTTTTAGCCCGCTTGCGCCAGTGGACTGCGTATGATAAAATGAAGCTGATCGGAGGGATGCGCCGTGAAGATTGGCTTGGCCTGCTATGAGTTCCGAAACAATGATGTGCCCTTCAACCTGTCCCAAATCGAACGAGCGCTGCAATCCGCGGGGGGCGGGGTGGACCTGCTGTGCTTTGGGGAGACCTTCCTCCAGGGCTTCGACGCGCTGAGCTGGGACTATGAGCGGGACAAGGACATTGCGGTTTCCGCCGGCTCGGAGGTCATGGAGCGGCTGTGCGGGATGACGCGGGAGTATGGGACCGGCGTGCTGCTCGGGTACCTGGAACGGGACGGGGACGGCCTCTATTCGTCCTGCGCGGTCATGGCGGACGGGCAGCTGGCGCACAACTACCGGAGGATCTCGAAGGGATGGAAGGAGTATACCGTCACGGACGGCCACTATCGGGAGGGCGCCTGCACCGGCGGCTTTGCCTTCTGCGGCGTGCCCGTCAAGATCGCGCTGTGCGGCGACCTGTGGGACTATCCGGAGCGCTTCCGGACGGACGGGCTGCTGATCTGGCCGGTCTATGTGAGCTTCAGCCTGGACGAGTGGCAGGGATATGAGGCACAGTACGCGGCCCAGGCCCGGCTGGCGGCCCGCCGGACGCTGATGGTGAACTCTATTTCCCGGGAGCCCGTCTCCCACGGCGGGGCGTTCTGCTTCGTGGATGGGGCGGTGGAGCAAAAGCTGCCCTACGACAGGGAGGGAATCCTGTCTGTGCAGGTCTGAGCGGGGCGGATGAAAACGGGCCCGCCCCGGTGGGGGCGGGTCCGTTTCAGTCGAACAGGGTGGTCCAATGCTCCGCGGCCCGGGCGGCGAAGCACATTTTGATCTGCTCCTGGGTGTTCTTTTCCTCCGCCAATTCCGGCAGCTCGTCCAGGGCGAAGCAGCGGGATTCCGTGGTTTCAATATTGGGCTCAAAGCGCCCGCCGGTGACAGAGCATAGGAAGAACACCTTGCAGACGCCGTAGGCGTGGTTGCGGACATTGTGGCGGCTCCAGTCCTGGACGGCGATGATCCGGTCGGCGGTGACCTCCAGCCCCGCCTCCTCCCGGACCTCCTTCACGGTGTTCTCCGCCACGGAGACGTTCACGTCGCACCACCCGCCGGGCAGGGACCACGTGCCGTTGTTTTCCCGGACCAGCAGGATCTTGTCCCCCTGAAAGATGGCGGCCCGGGTGTCCAGCTTGGGGGTCTGGTAGCCAGCCTCGTTACAGAACAGATCCCGGACCTTTTCCAAGGGAATCTCCGCCATATGGGCCAGAATCTCGGCGGAAATCTCCCGGATGCGCGCATAGCGCTCCCGGTCATAGGGGTCTTTGCCGTAGGCCAGCCCGGCCTGGGCCAGGCTTTGCAGCTCCACGGCCCAGTCCAGCCAGCGTTCATTTCGTTCCATGTCCGTCACTCCTCTCCGGCGTGGCCCTGGGGGTCCAGGCAGGATTGAATATCGCCCACGGCGATGAGGGTACCCAGGTATTTCATTGCCGCCTCCACAAATATGATGATAGGGGAAGGGGGACGCTCCCAGAGCGTCCCCCTTTTATCAGCGTTTGGCTTATTCCTCCGCCATGGCCTTGGCCGCGGCGATGGCCTTCTCCTGGGCGGGGCCGGGGCACTCCTCGTAGCGCACGAAGTGCTGCACGTAGGAGCCGCGAGACTGGGTCATGGCCCGCAGGTCGATGGCGTAGGTCATCATCTCGGCCATGGGGGCCTCGGCGGTGATGGTCTGTTGGCCGCCGCCGATGGGCTGCATGTCCATGACGCGGCCGCGGCGCTTGTTCAGGTCGCCCAGCACGTCGCCCATGTAGTTGTCGGGCACAGTGACCTTCAGCTCCACCACCGGCTCCAGCAGCACGGGGGACGCCTCGGGCAGAGCGGCCTTGTAGGACAGCTGGGCGGCGGTCTTAAAGGCGATTTCAGAGGAGTCCACCGGGTGGTAGGACCCGTCGTACAGGGTGGCCTTCAGGTTCACCATGGGGTAGCCCGCCAGCACGCCGTGGACGCAGGCTTCCCGCAGGCCCTTTTCCACGGCGGGGAAGAAGTTCTTGGGCACCGCGCCGCCCACGACCTCCTCGCAGAACTCCAGGGACTCGCTGTCGCAGGGCTCGAAGCGAATCCACACGTCTCCGAACTGGCCGGAGCCGCCGGTCTGCTTCTTGTGGCGGCCCTGCTTGGACACCGGCTTGCGGATCTTCTCGCGGTAGGCCACCCGGGGCTCGGACAGCTCCACCTCCACGTTGAAGCGGCTCTTGAGCTTGTTCACCAGCACGTCCATCTGGATATCGCCGGCGGCGGTGACCACCATCTGGTGGGTCTCGGCGTTGTTGAGCACGCTGAAGGTGGGGTCCTCCTCGTTGAGGCGGCCCAGGCCGGCGGCGATCTTGTCCTCCTGGCCGCGGACCTTGGGGGCGATGGCCCGGGAGAAGTTAGGCTCCGCGAAGGGGATGGGGTCCAGCTTGACGAACTTGCGCTGGTCGCACAGGGTGTCGCCGGTCTTGATGCGCTCCATTTTGCCGATGGCGCCGATGTCGCCGCAGCCCAGCTCCTTGACCTCCTCGCTCTTCTTGCCCTTCATGACGTAGAGGCGGCCCAGCTTTTCATTCTGGCCGGAGGTGGCGTTCACCAGGGTGAGGTCGGAGGTGAGGCTGCCGGAGATGACCTTGACGAAGGAGAACTTGCCGTACTGGTCGGCCACGGTTTTGAACACGAAGGCGGCGGGCACCGCGCCCTGGGAGACGATGAAGTCCTCGTGCTCGCCGTCCTTGTTGGTGGAGGCGGCGGGGACGCCCTCCAGGGGGTTGGGCAGCAGGTCCACGATGAAGTCCAGCAGCATCAGCGTGCCCAGGCCGGTGAGGGAGGAGCCGCACACCACGGGGACCAGGGTGCAGTCCCGCACGCCGGAGCGCAGGCCCTGCATGATCTCGGCGTAGGTAAAGCTCTCGCCGGAGAAGAACTTCTCCATGAACTCCTCGCTGGTCTCGGCCACGGATTCCATGAGCTGGTCATAGATCTCGTCGATGACGGACACCTTGTCCTCGGGGATGGGAATTTCCTTGCGCTTGTTTCCGGCGGGCTCGAAGGCGCGCTTGTGGATCACGTCCACCACGCCGGTGACCTTCTTGTTGTCGTCCCAGATGGGGACCACCAGGGGGGCCACGCTCTTGCCGAAGCACTCGCGCAGGGTGTCGAAGGCGGAGTTGAAGTCGATGTTATCCTCGTCCATTTTGGAGATGTAGACGATGCGGGGCAGCTTGCGCTCGTCCAGCTGCCGCCAGGCGCGCTCGGTGCCCACGGACAGCCCGCCCTTGGCGGCGCACACCAGCACGCCCGCGTCGGCCACGGACAGGCACTCGGCCACCTCGCCGGCGAAGTCGAAATTGCCGGGGGCGTCCAGCACGTTGATTTTGCAGCCGTTATACTCCACGGGGGCCACGGCGGCGGAAATGGAGATCTGGCGCTTGATCTCCTCGGGGTCGTAATCGCAAACGGTGTTGCCGTCGGTGGTCTTGCCCAGACGGTCGATGACACCGGTCATGCGCAGGAAGCTCTCAACCAGGGTGGTCTTGCCGTTGCCGCCATGGCCCAGCAGGCAGATGTTGCGGATATTGTGGGGAGAATAGCTCATAATTGTTTCCACTCCTTAACGATTAGTGCTCGGGCCAAGGCTCGGCCAAAGCGTCACTAACGATAAGTATACAATAAATCCCGGCATTTGGCAACGGTTATTTGAGGAAAATGACGAATCTTTTTTCCAGCCCGAGGGAGAAAAGTTTTTCTATACACCGGCGGGGCGGTGTGGTAAAATAGCCTTGACCGACCTCCACATCGGTCCAACCGGCGGGCAGAGAGCCGCGGGCGGGAGAGCGCGTTCCCGCCCGGAAGGAACGCCCGCCGCTGTGCCAATGCGCTGGCACTCTAAATATTTTGCTGGAGGTATTTTTATGCGCAGATTTTCCGTCCGTGACCTGACCATTGCCGCCATGGTGGCGGCGCTCTACGCCGTAATGGGCTATTTCGCCAACATCTTTGGCCTGACCTTCGGCGTGGTCCAGTTCCGCTTTGCCGAGGCCCTCACCGTCCTGCCCTTCCTGTTCCCCGCCGCCGCGCCGGGGCTGGCGGTGGGGTGCCTTCTCACCAACCTGCTCTCCCCCTACGGCCCGCTGGACTGGCTGTTCGGCACCCTGGCCACCGCTATCGCCGCCTGGCTCACCATGAGGATGCCCAAGTGGTATCTGGCGGCCCTGCCCCCCATTTTGGTCAACGCCCTCATCCTGGCCCCCATGTGGGCGTGGACGGATGTGGGAGCGGTGAACACCGCCTTTTGGGTGGCCTGCGGCTGGAACGCCCTCACCTTTCTCCCCGCCGAGGCGGCGGTATGCTATGTACTGGGCACGCCGCTTCTCAAGCTGCTGCCCAGGATCAGCGTGCTGAAGCCCGCCCTGCGGCCCCAGGCCCAGGTTCCCGCGTCCTGACAAAATAGATAAAACCCCCGGACG
The DNA here is from genome assembly GCA_949841355.1 of uncultured Oscillospiraceae bacterium. Classification (GTDB taxonomy): domain Bacteria; phylum Bacillota; class Clostridia; order Oscillospirales; family Oscillospiraceae; genus Enterenecus. The sequence continues at coordinate 68,908 of CATKZP010000013.1, read as the reverse complement.
GTGGAGCGTCCGGGGGTTTTGCGTCTCTCACGCCTTGCAGTACGCGGCGATGGCGGCGCTCATTTTCTGGGCGGTGCCGGGGCCGTACTGGTCCAGATTCTGCTGGAACCGGGGGTCTCCGGCGTACATCTGCCCCAGGCAGGCCAGAATCGCGTCGGTGCAGCGGTAGTGGTACCTGGTGATATGGTCCTGCCAGCGGCGCACCAGGGCCTGGGCCTCCGCGCCCTCCGGGTCGCCGCATTGGCCGAAGGCGGCGAAAATCTCCTCCATCTCCGCCCGGATGGCCGTCTCCTGGTCCGGGGTGTAGGCGGCGTGCTTTTCCCGGCTCTCCAGGAACGCCTCGGTATTGCCCCAGCGGTCCGCCGCCTCCTGGGCGTACTGGTTTCTCACCGCCTCCCAGTCGGACTGGGTGGGCTTGGGTCTCTCGTCGTACATAATATTCCCTCCTATGGTCTGATCCACCAGCCGGAGCATGTCGTCCAGCCGCTGCCGCTTCATCAGCAGCAGGGTCCGGTGCTTTTGCAGCGCCTCAGCCCGGTCGTGGTCCGGGGCGGACAGGATGCGCCCGATCTGCTCCAGCGGCACCCCCAGCTCCCGGTAGAACAAAATCTGCTGTAAGACCGCCATGGCCCCGTCGCCGTAAAACCGGTACCCGGCCGGGGTGACTTCGGTGGGCTTGAGCAGCCCGATCTGGTCGTACCAGCGCAGCGTGCGCACGCTGACCCCCGCCAGCCGCGCCGCCTGGCTCACGGAATACCGCATCCCTCTCACCTCCTGGGGATAGACTAACCCATGACGTTACGGGAGAGTCAAGGGGTTTTTCAAAAATGTTTCACGTGAAATACAAGTTCTAGCTCCACCCCTCCCGCAGCAGGTCCGCCGCCTGCTGGAGGGCCTCCTCCCCCAGCCCGGCGAAGCCCAGCACCACCGTGGAGGGCAGGGGGGGAGCGGCGTGGCAGTACCGGCTCAGGGGGTGGACCCGGACGGACCGCGCCGCCGCCCGGGCCACCAGCTCCTCCTCGGGGTACCGGGGCAGGGTGAGCAGAAAGTGGAGCCCTGCCTGGGCGCCGGAGATGGCCGCGCCGGGGATCTGGGCCAGCGCCCCGGTGAACAGGGCGCATTTTCTGCGGTACAGGTTGCCGGTGCGCCGCAGGTGCCGCCCGTACAGCCCCTGGGCCAGAAAGCGGCGCAGGCTCTCCTGCTCGAACCGGGAGACGGTGCAGGCCCCGTGGGAAAAGGTGGAGCGGTAACGGTCCAGAAGCGGGGGAGGGAGGATCATGTACGCCACCCGGATGGCGGGGGCGATGGACCGGGAGAAGGTGCCCATATACACCACCCGCCCGGCCCGGTCCAGCCCCTGCATGGCCGGGATGGGCCGGGAGGCGTAGCGGAATTCGCTGTCGTAGTCGTCCTCGATGAGAAAGCGCCCCGGGGCGGCGGCCGCCCAGTGGAGCAGCCGGCTGCGCCGTCCGGCAGGCATGGTCACCCCCAGGGGGAACTGGTGGGAGGGGGTGACGTAGGCCAGGTCCGCCCCCGACGCCGCCAGGGCGTCCGGGTCCATCCCCTCCCCGTCCACCGGGATGGGGAGGGCTTCCCGGCCGTGGAGGGCGGCGGCGGCGTAGGCCGCGGGGTAGCCCGGGTCCTCCAGGGCGATGGCGCGCTGCTCGGGCAGCAGCTGGAGCAGCAGGGAGAGCAGGTAGTCCGCCCCGGCCCCCACCACCACCTGCTCCGGCGAGCAGCGCACCCCCCGGTACTGGGAGAGCAGCTGGGCCAGGGCGGCGCGCAGGGGCTGGTCCCCCTGGGGGTGGCCCCGCTGGAGGAGGCCGGGGTTCTCATACACCGCCTCCTTGGTGATCCGGGCCCAGGAGGAGAAGGGAAAGGCGGAGGTGTCCACCGCCGAGGTGGAGCAGTCATAGGCCCACCGGGGCGGGTCCGGGCTGGGGGGCGGTTCCGGGACGGGGGGCGGGGCGGCGGGAGCCGGGAGGAGCAGGCGGGCGCATACGTAGCCGCTGCGGGGCTTGGAGAGCACGTAGCCCTCCGCCGCCAGCAGGGAGTAGGCGGTCTCCACCGTGCTCATGCTCACCCCGGTGAGGGCGCACATGCGCCGCTTGGAGGGCAGCTTCGCCCCGGGGGAGAGGGCTCCGGACTGGATGGCCCCGGCGATGTGGCGGTAGAGCTGGTCGTACAGCGGCGCGCCCCCGCCGAACACGGGGAGAGGAAAGAAATCAGGCATGGGCGTCGGCCTCCTTTGCAATGCGGGCATAGGGGGGGTTCGGTTATGGGGTGTCACAGGACGCCTTCGGCCATGGGGACGTTATTGGGCCTGCGGCCCAACAACTGTCCCGGACGCCTTCGGCCATGGGGACGTTATTGGGCCTGCGGCCCAACGACTGTCCCGGGCGCCTTCGGCCATGGGGACGTCATTGGGCCTGCGGCCCAACGACTGTCCCGGGCGCCTTCGGCGCCCTATCTGACCCTCTAAAAAAGATGAAAACTGGGCATGGAAACCATGTCAGTTTTACATATAATAACACCAGAACCAGGGGCCGTCAAGGCCCCGGAAGGAGCTGGAAGGAATGAATCAATCCAAGAACAGGAAAACCGTGCTGATGATCTGCATGGTGGCCATGATGGCGGCGCTGGTGGCGGTGGGCTCCAAGATCCCCGACATCCAAATCCCCTCCCCCCTGGGCACCAACCGCTTCCACCTGGGGAACGTGATGTGCGCCCTGTCCGGGCTGCTGCTGGGGCCCTGGTGGGGGGCGCTGGCCGCGGGGCTGGGCTCGGCCATCTTCGACCTGTTCGACCCCCTGCGCATCATGGAGGCCCCGATCACCTTTGTGACCAAGGGCGTGTATGGCCTGGCGGCCGGGGCGGTGTTCTTCAAGGTGTTCAAGGGCAGGAGCAATTACGTCAACGAGGCCGTGGCCAGCGCCGCCGCCGCGGTGAGCTATATCGCCATCTACATGGTGAAGTGCTTTGTCTACAACGGCCTGCTGGTGAAGGGCCTCAGCCCGGACGCGGCGTGGATCGCCACCCTGGGCAAGCTGCCCTCCTCCCTCTTTAACGGCATTGTGGCGGTGATCTTCGCGCCCATCCTGGGGGTGGCGCTGCACAAGGCGCTGAAGTCGGCCCATTTGGGCCGGGCGGCGGACTGAGACTGGGAAACGCCGCGAAAAAAGGACTCCTCTGACGGTTCAGAGGAGTCCTTTTGCTTTGACACGCCGCCTCACAGCAGCGGCGCGAACAGGCGCAGCAGGTCCCGAAGGGTCCGGCGGAACACGGAGGTGGACCGGCAGTCCTCCAGCGTGACCATCAGGCTCTTGGTCTGCGTGTCCAGGAAGTCGTCCCGGATGGCGTGGACGGAGGGGGTTCCGTAGAGCAGCACGCCGTTTTCAAAATGCAGGAACATGCTGCGGTAATCCAGGTTGACCGTGCCCACGGTGGCCCACAGGTCGTCCACCACGAAGTTTTTGGAGTGGATGAACCCGGGCTCGTACTCGAAGATCTGCACCCCGGCCTCCAGCAGCTCCTCGTAATAGGAGCGGGTCATCTCGAACACCGTCTTTTTGTCCGGGATGTGGGGGGTGATGATGCGCACGTCCACCCCCGACTTGGCCGCGCTGGTGAGGGCCATGGTCAGCGAGTAGTCGATGACCAGATAGGGGGTGGTGATATACACGTACCGCTTGGCCCGGTAGATGAGGTGGAGGTACACCGACTGGCCCACCGCCTCGTTGTCCCAGGGGCAGTCGTGGTAGGGCTGGACATAGCCGGGGGCGCTGCCCCGGGCGGGCTGGGGACGGAAGGGGGTGAAGTGCTCCTCCTCGCTGTGGGTGAAGTCCCACATGGCCAGGAAGGACACCGTCATGGACCACACCGCGTCCCCCTCCAGCCGGATGGCGGAGTCCTTCCAGTGGCCGAAGCGGCGCTTGACGTTGATATACTCGTCGGCCATATTGATGCCGCCGGTGAAGGCCACCCGGCCGTCCACGATCATATATTTGCGGTGGTCCCGGTTGTTCTGCCGCAGGGACACCACCGGCACAAACCGGTTGAACACCCGGCAGTGGATGCCCAGCTCCTCCATCCGGGCGGGATAGTCCCCGGGCAGGGTGGCCATGGAGCCGATGTCGTCGTAGATCACCCGGACCTCCACGCCGCCGCGGGCCTTTTCCCGCAGGACGTCCAGCACCGAGTTCCACAGCTTGCCCTCCTCGATGATGAAGTATTCGATGAAGATATAGCGCTGCGCGCCCCCCAGGGCCTCCAGAATGTCGTCATAGCAGTTGTCGCCCAGGGGGTAGTACTTGGTGCGGGTATTGCCGTAGACGGGGCAGTGGGTGGTCTGCTCCAGGTAGTGGGCCATGCGGGCGGAGTCCTCCCCCATCAGCTCCCCTAGGCTGGTGGACCGGCCGCACTCGCCCCCCAGGTTTTTGCGGATCTTGCGCTCCATGGCGCGCAGGCGGCGCTGGTTGAAGGCGGACAGGTGGTTGCCGCCCAGCAGCAGATAGGCCAGCGACCCGAAGGGCATCAGCCCCAGCACGATGATGAGCCAGCCGATTTTATAGCCGGGATTGCTCCGGCTGCCCACGATCCACATGGCGGCCAGCACCGACAGCACCAGAAACAGCCATTCCACCCGGTCGAAGTACGCGCTGTCCCGCAGGACCACCAGCCCCGCGACGTACAGGGCCATCTGGGCGATGATGAGCACCGCCACGATGCCCATGCGGTGGAACAGCAGCTTGCCGATTTTGCTTTGCACTCTTCTCTTCTGCATAATATCTCCTTGGACAGGTTCCGGTCATTTTGCCTTCAGCACCACGTTTTCCTCCCCCAGGACCTCCCGCAGCTCGGAGAGCAGCGCGTCGTGGAGCAGGCACTGGGTCTGGAGCTTTTTCCGGCTGTCCGCCAGGTAGACCACGGCGGGGTTCTCCCCGGGGAACATGTTCAGCAGCTTTTTCAGCCACGCGAAGCTCTCGCCGCCGTCGGGCAGCTTGATCCACAGCACCTGCCGGCCCGCCGCCGGCCGGGGGGCGTCCCCCAGGGGGACCACCCGGTCCACCATCAGCTGCGGGGCCTTTTCGTCCCGGACGGACACCCGGCCCATCACCACCACGGGGAGGTTGGCCTTGAGGTAGGCCCCGCTCTCCGTCAGCGTGCGGGAGAAGCATAGCAGCTCGATGGAGCCGGTGGCGTCCTCCAGCACCACGTAGGCCATGAGGGAGTTGTTTTTGGTGGTCTTGGTGCGCACCGACGCCACCACCCCCGCCAGCGTGACCTGGACCCCGTCGCCATAGCGGGAGGGGCCGTCCTCCTCCGCGGCCATCACCGCGGCGATGGGGGCCGCGCCGTACTTCTGGGCCTGGCGGCGGTACTCGTCCATGGGGTGGCCGGAGAGGTAGAGCCCCGTGGTCTCCTTCTCCATGGCCATCAGCTCCGCCGGGGAGAACTCCGGGATGTCGGGCAGGATGACGGTGGGCACGGCCGTCCCCTCGCCGCCCCCGCCGAACAGGTCGAACTGGCCCTCCAGATTCTTGCGCCGGTCCCGGGCGATGGAGTCCACCACCTGCTCGTACACCCGCATCAGCTGGGAGCGGCGGCAGCCCATGCTGTCGAAGCAGCCCGAGCGGATCAGGCTGTCCAGCACCCGCTTGTTCAGGTCGCAGTCATACATCCGGGCGCAGAACTCGGGGAAGGAGGCGAAGGGGCCGGCCTTGTCCCGCTCGGCCAGCACCGCGGCGGTGAAGCCCGTGCCCACCCCCTTCAGCGCCGCCAGGCCGAATCGGATGTTGGCCCCCGACACGGTGAAGGCCGTCTCCGACTCGTTGATGTCCGGGGGGAGCAGGGCGATGCCGTTTTCCCGGCACTCCGCGATATACTCCGCCACCTTGGTCTGGGAGTCCAGCACCGAGGTGAGCAGGGCGGCCATGTACTCCCGGGGGTGGCGGTATTTGAACCAGGCCGTCTGATAGGCCACGATGGCGTAGGCCAGGGAGTGGGACTTGTTGAACGCGTAGTGGGCGAAGTCGTTGATCTCGTCGTAGATGGACTGGGCCACCGCCTCGGGGATGCCGTTGGCCTGGCAGCCGGGGATGCCCCGGTCCGGGTCGCCGTGGATGAAGGTCCCCCGCTCGCGCTGGACGTCCTTCTCCTTTTTTTTGCTCATGGCCCGGCGCACCATGTCCGCCTGGCCCAGGGAGTAGCCCGCCAGCTTGCGGAAGATCTCGATGACCTGCTCCTGGTAGACGATGCAGCCGTAGGTGTTGGCCAGGATGGGCTCCAGCGCCGGATGCTTGTAGGTGACCTTGGACGGGTCCTGGGCGCAGGCCAGGAACCGGGGGATGGAGTCCATGGGTCCGGGGCGGTACAGGGCGATGATGGCGCAGATGTCCTCAATGCTCTTGGGCTTGAGGCCCACGCACACCCCCGTCATCCCCGCCGACTCCATCTGGAACACGCCGGAGGTCTTGCCGTCGGACAGCATCTGGTAGACGGGCATATCGTCGTCGGGGATGTCCTCCAGCTTGAAGCCGGGGATCTCCTTCTGCACCATTCTCACCGCGTCGTCCAGCACCGTCAGGTTGCGCAGGCCCAGAAAGTCCATCTTTAACAGGCCCAGCTCCTCGATGGTGGTCATGGTGTACTGGGTCACCGGTTGGCCGTCGTTGGTGGCCAGGGGGACGTACTCGTACACGGGCAGCTTGGTGATGACCACCCCGGCGGCGTGGGTGGAGGCGTTGCGGGGCATTCCCTCGATCTTCCGGGCCATGTCCACCAGCTCTTTCACCCGCTCGTCCCCGTCGTACAGATCCCGCAGCCCCTTGGACAGCACCATGGCCTTGTCCAGGGTCATTTTGATGTCGAAGGGCACCTGCTTGGCGATATTGTCCACCTCGGCGTAGGGGAAGTTGAGCACCCGCCCCACGTCCCGGATGGCGGCCTTGGCCTTCATGGTGCCGAAGGTGACGATCTGCACCACATGGTCCTCGCCGTACTTGCGGGAGACGTAGTCGATGACCTCCTGCCGCCGGCGGATGCAGAAGTCGATGTCGATATCGGGCATGGTCACCCGCTCGGGGTTCAAAAACCGCTCGAAGATGAGGCCGTATTTGATGGGGTCTACATCTGTAATCCTCAGACAGTAGGCCACCATGGAGCCCGCCCCGGAGCCCCGCCCCGGCCCCACCGGGATGCCGTTTTCCTTGGCGTAGCCGATGAAGTCGGACACGATGAGGAAGTAGTCCACAAACCCCATCTGCCGGATGACCCCCATCTCCATGCGCAGCCGGTCCTTCAGCTCCTCCCCGCCGGAGGGGTAGCGCTGGGCGAAGCCCTGCCAGCACAGCGCCTCAAAATAGGCGTTTCCGTCGGTCTCCCCCTGGGGCAGCTTGAACTCGGGCAGGTGGTATCTGCCGAACTCAAACTCCACATTGCAGGCGTCCACAATTTTCTGGGTATTGTCGATGGCCTCGGGGCAGTTGGGGAAGAGCGCGCGCATTTCCTCCTCGCTCTTTACGTAGAACTCCTGGGTCTCGAAGCGCATCCGCTCGGCGTCCTCCACCAGCTTGCCCGTCTGGACGCACATGAGCACGTCCTGCATGGCGGCGTCCTCCCGGGTGAGGTAGTGGCAGTCGTTGGTGGCCGCCAGCGGGATGCCGGTCTCCCGGCTCAGGCGCAGAAGGCCGGCGTTCACCACCTGCTGCTCGGCAATCTTGTGGTCCTGAAGTTCCAGGTAGTAGCCGTCCGGCCCGAATAAATCCCGCATCTCCAGGGCGTGGGCCTTGGCCCCCTCGTAGTCGCCGCCGCGCAGCCGCCGGGGAATCTCCCCGCCCAGGCAGGCAGACAGGGCGATGAGTCCCTCGTGGTGCTCCCGCAGCAGGTCCATGTCGATGCGGGGCTTGATGTAGAACCCCTTGGTGAAGGCCATGGACACCATGTAGCTGAGATTGCGGTAGCCCTGCTCGCTGCGGCACAGCAGCACCAGGTGCCGGGCGGAGGCGTCCAGCTCGTGCACCCGGTCGAACCGGGTGCGGGGGGCCACGTAGACCTCGCAGCCGATAACGGGCTTGATTCCCGCGGCCTTGCAGGCCCGGTAGAAGTCGATGACGCCGTACATCACCCCGTGGTCGGTGATGGCCACGGCGGTCTGGCCCAGGGCCTTCACCCGCTGGACCAGCTGCTCGATGCGGCACGCGCCGTCCAGAAGGGAGTATTCCGTATGTAAATGTAGATGGGCAAAGGCCATGGTGGTCACTCCTTGTCTATCTCTTGTTTCCGCTCTGTCTCAATGAATGCCAGTACATATTCCAGCACATCCCAGAGCTCCCCGGCAGCCCTAGTCCGACCTGGAAACAGGAAATCCCGAAACATGGGGAGGCCCAGAAGCACAGCAATGGCATAAATCCAGTATTGTCCCGCTATGGCGCAGGAGATAAAGCCCAGGCCGTATACACCGCCGACGAACACGGCCCAGCCCCACAGTGGCTGCCGGAAATAGCCGGAGATCACACTGCCATCCCCATTCGGGAGAATCCGTCCGCAGAACACGGGGGAAAAGGCCGCGTTCCAGGACTCCCCAAGTCCAGCATTCAGCGAAACACCCCGGCGCTCTGCATTTGCCGAGCGGTATGCCCCGGAACCGCTGGCATAATCCACCGTGCGGAAGGTGAACGCATACTCCCCCTTCCAGCGCAGGACAATCTTAAACCGCTTTTTATACTGCTCGTTCTCCACGGCCACCTCCCAGGCCAGCCGCTTTTTCAGCTCCTCCGGCGGCAGGGCGCTGTGGAACTCATACCGCTTCATGGCCCAGCCCCTCCGCCAATTCTGACAATTTCCGCATCCGGTGGTTCAGCGCCGACTTGCTCACGGCCGGGTCGCACAGCGCCCCCAGCTGAGCCAGATTCAGCTCGGGATGGTCCATTCTCAGCCGCGCCGCCTCCTGGAGCTTGTCCGGCAGGGAATCCAGCCGCCCCAGCTCCCGCAGGCGCTGGATGGCGGCCAGCTGCTCCCGGGCGGCGGCCACCGTCTTGTCCAGGTTGGCGCTGTCACAGTTCACCTGGCGGTTCACCCGGCCCTGAAGGTCCCGCTCCAGCTTGGCGTTCATCACCGCCATGGCGGCCACCGGCGCGCCCAGGTAGGTCAGAAAGTCCTCGATGTGGTGGGACTGCTTGAAGTACACCACCCGGCTTCCCTTGCGCTGGGTCTCCTTAGGCTCGAAGCCCGCCTCCCGCAGCAGGGCGGGCAGCTCCCGGCCCACGTGGTAGTGGGAGGTGGCCAGCTCCAGATGATAGCCCTTCATGGGGTCCGTCACCGAGCCCCCCGCCAGAAACGCCCCCCGGAGAAAGGCGGCGCGGCAGTGCTCCTCCTCCAGCAGGGCCAGGTTGATGTGCAGGGACACCGAGGCGTCCTGATCCAGGTCGAAGGCGTCAAAGACGGCGCGGAGCTTGGCCGGGTCCTCGATGAGGAAGGCGCCCTTGCCCTCGCCGGGCTCGGGGAGCTGGTCGAAGGACAGCTTGAACGCCTTTTTGAACAGCACGGGCAGGCGCTCCTTCAGCGCGGGGCACTCGGTGACGATCCGGGCCTGGCGGGGGTGGAAAGCCCCGCAGAAGAGCAGCGCGCCGTAGGCCTCCGCCTGGGCGCAGCAGCGGCGGCTGATGTGGGGGCGGCAAAGCTCCCCCTTCACCTCGGCGGAAAAAGCCACGGCGTCTCACTCCTTTTGCAAATCAAAAAATCTTGGTGTCCGCCCGCTGCTGGTAGAGCTCCACCACCGCCCGGGCCACCTTCACCCCCGAGTGGCGGGCGTAGCCGCACTCCATGTCCATCAGGGGGCGGAACACCACCTCGGCCCCCAGCAGCTCCACCTCCCGGCGGTTCACCACCATGGGTTCGGCGTCCTCGGCGGAGTAGCGCGCCAGCAGCTCCGGCCCCACCGGGTCGGAGTTGCAGAGGCACAGGTCCACCAGCCCCGGCCCCCCGTGCTCCAGCAGGGCGGCCAGATGGTCCTGGGCGGTCATGCCCTCGGTCTCGCCGTCCTGGGTCATGATATTGCAGACGTAGATTTTCAGCGCCGGGCTGTCCATGATGGCCTCGGCCACGCCGTCCACCAGCAGGTTGGGGATGACGCTGGTGTAAAGGCTCCCCGGCCCCAGCAGGATCACCTCCGCCTCCCGGATGGCGTCCAGCGCGGCGGGCAGGGCGGGGGCGTGGCCGGGCAGCAGGCGCACGTGATGGATGCGGCAGTTCTGCTCCTTTTTGGCGGCGAAGATCTTGGACTCCCCCCGCACGCTGGAGCCGTTGTCGAAGATGGCCTCCAGCTGGACGTTGGCGTTGGTCACGGGCAGTATGCGCCCGGTGATGGCCAGCACCTGGCTCATCCGGGCCACCGCCTGGTCGAAGGAGTCGGAGATGCCGTCCAGGGCCGCCAGCAGCAGATTGCCGAAGGCCTGCCCCGCCAGGCGCCCGTCGGGGAAGCGGTAGGCCAGCAGCTGCTGCATCAGCGATTCGGTGTCGGCCAGGGCCTCCATGCAGCTGCGGATGTCGCCGGGCGGGGGCATGCCCAGATCCTCCCGCAGCACCCCCGAGCCGCCGCCGTCGTCGGCCACGGTGACGATGGCGGTCAAATTGTCGGTATACAGCTTCAGGCCCCGCAGAATGGCGGACAGCCCGTGGCCGCCCCCCAGCGCCGCGATGGCGGGGCCGCGGCGTACCTTTAAATCGCCCATCTCATGCCCTCGTCATGTCCCGGTGGGTCTCGCCGGCGGCGTAGCCCAGGGACTGGATGTATTCCGTCAGCGCGTGGGTCACCGCCACCGAGCGGTGCCGCCCGCCGGTGCAGCCCACGGCGACGACCAGGGCGGTCTTGCCCTCCTCCACGAAGTGGGGCAGGAGGAAGTCCATCAGCCCCCGCAGCTTTTCCAGCAGCTCCTGGGCGGTGGGGCTTTGGAACACGTAGTCCGCCACCCCCTGGTCCAGCCCCGTGAGGGGCCGCAGCCCCTCCACATAGAAGGGGTTGGGGAGAAAGCGCACGTCAAACACCAGGTCCGCCTCCAGCGGCAGGCCGTATTTGAAGCCGAAGGAGGTCACCGTCACGCTCATCTCGCTGACGCTCTTGCGGTGGGGGGCGAACATGTCCAGCACCTGGCCCCGCAGCTTGCGCACGGGCAGGGTGGTGGTGTTGATGACGTAGTCGGCCCGCTTGCGCACCGGGTCCATCACCTGCCGCTCCCGCTCCACCGAGCGGGTGAGGCTGCCCAGCTCGTCCATAAGGGGATGGCTGCGCCGGGTCTCCTTGTAGCGCTTGATGATGACGCTGTCCTCCGCGTCCACAAACAGCACCTTGTAGCGAAATTCCATGGCGGACAAGGCGTCCATGGCCTCAAACAGGCCGTCGAAGTTCTCGCCGCCCCGGATGTCGCACACCATGGCCACCCGCTCATAGGCCCCCGTACCCGCCAGGCACAGCTCGGCAAACTTGGGGATGAGCACCGGGGGCAGATTGTCCACGCAGAAAAAGCCGCTGTCCTCCAAAATGGACATGACGGTGGACTTGCCCGCCCCGGACAGGCCGGACACGATCAGAAATTCCATCCTTCTCCCTCCTTACCCAGATAGCGCACCTCGGGCTCCAAGGCCACGCCGGTCTCCTGGAGCACCCGCCGGCGCACCTGGGCCATCAGTTTGATAATATCGCCGCAGGAAGCCCCGCCCCGGTTGACGACAAAGCCCGCGTGCTTCTCCGACACCTGGGCGCCCCCCACCGTCAGCCCCTTCAGCCCGCACTGGTCGATGAGGGCGGCGGCGTACACCGGCCGGCCGTCCACGGGGGCGGGGCGCTTGAAGGCGGACCCGGCGCTGGGGTATTCCAGCGGCTGCTTCTCCCGGCGGCGCTGGGCGAAGTCGCCCATTCTGGCCCTGATTTCGGCGGGGTCCCCCGGCTCCAGGGTGAAGCAGGCCCGGAGAATGAACTCGTCCCCCGCCTGGAACTGGCTGCGGCGGTAGGAAAATTCTGGGTTCTTCGTGATCCGCTGGACCACTTCCTCCTCCGGCAGAGAGACAGAGGACACGCTGGACACCACCTGGCCCATCTCCCCGCCGTAGGCCCCGGCGTTCATATACACGCCGCCCCCCACGCTGCCGGGGATGCCCTGGGCGAACTCCAGCCCCGTGAGGCCGTGCTCCAGGGCGAACTTGGACAGCCGGGCCAAAGACACGCCGCTGCCCGCCCGGATGGTGCGGTGCCCCGGCCACTCCCCCTCGGGCAGCAGCTCCAGGCGGTCCAGGCCGTCGCAGGCCTTCAGCACCAGCAGGTCCGCCCCCTGGTCGCTCACCAGCAGGTTGCTGCCCCTGCCCATGAAGAAGGGACGCACGCCGAATTCCATGGCGGCGGTGTAAAGCACGGCCTGGACCTCGTCCTCGTCCTTGGGCAGGGCCATCAGGGGTACCGGACCGCCCACCTGGAAGGAGGTGTGGCGGCTCATGGGCTCGTCCCGGCGCAGCTCCAGGGACGGGGCGGCGGCGCGCAGGCGGTCATACAGGGCGTTCCAGTTTATCATGGGGAGACCTCCCGGTCAGTTCACCAGATTTTTTGTTATTTTACCACGTTTTGCCGGAAAAGAGAATAGAGTTCACGAAAAATTAACGACAGCGCAGCCCGGCCCAACGGGGAGCGCCCGCCGCCCGCCAGCGGCGGACGGCGGGCGCTCCGGCCTGCGGCGTCATGTCACATGCAGCAGTTTTTGCTGTCCGGATACCCCTCCTGGGGGGTGATGGTGTTGGGGGGGAAGAACTCCTCCATGGGGAACTGCACCTGGCGGAAGATGGCGCAGGGGTCCTCCTCGCCGCCGCCGGCGGTGCACTCCTTGCTGGGCATGCAGTAGTCGTAGGCGGGGATGAGCAGCTGGCTGTCCCGCTCCAGGCGGATGATGGAGAACTGGCCCAGGGTGACGTACACCCTGCGGCCCTCGCCGCCCATGTTCAGCTCGCCGGGGAAGCACCCGGCGATGCCCGCGGGCACCTCCGCCCCGTCGCCGCAGGCGCACACCGGCGGCTCGCAGGGGTCGGACAGGCGCATACTCAGGATGATGGGGTCCACGGAGTTCACCACCGCCACCGGCAGGTTGGTGCTCATCAGGTTCTGCTCGTCCAGGTCGTCCGCCCGGCTGTTGGAGGAGAACACCTTGGCGCTGCCCTCGCTGCCGAACAGGATGGCCCGCTTGTCAAACACGGCCAGACCGCAGATGGACACCGGCCGGGCCGCGCCCACGAAGGCGTCGGCGGTCACCCGGTAGAAGTAGCGCACGTCCACGGTGAAATAGCCCCGGTTGAAGCCCACGGGCTCCACGTCGATGTAAGCGTACAGCAGCTCGGCCTGCCCGGCCTTCAAACTGATGGCCCGGTCGATGACGGCCTGGGAGCTGACGGTGGGGTAGAGCCGCAGGTCCTCTACGCAGTCCTTGTCGCGGCAGCTGTCAAAAATCTTTCGGGTGTGGATGCACACGGCCTCGCGAATACCGGCGGTATCACAGATGGGGCCCGGCTCAATAAATTCGGCCATTTTCGTACCTCCCGATCATGGTTGATAGAGGGGGAGCCGGTATGGCGTTCCCCTTCCATTCCCATTGTATGCACGGGGCGGAGAGGGGTGAAAACCGCCGGACGGCCGGGGCGGGCGCAAACTAATGTTTCACGTGAAACAATGGCGGCAGGGGAAGCCCCCTGCCGCCGTGCTGGGTTAAAGGTCCTGGATGCGGGTTTTGTCCACCTGCCGCCGGAGCCGCCAGCGCTTGCCCGCCCGGCACAGGCCGTAGGCAGCCAGCAGGAGCAGGGTGGGGACGTTCTCCACCGCGCAGGCAATGGCCAGCGCCTGCCACGGGTCGGCCAGCCACCCGCCCCCTGTCTGCGCCAGATAGACGGCGCGGATCGCCAGCCGCACCAGCGTGTAAACCAGCCACAGCCCGGGCAGGACCAGTCCCAGCCGCCCGTCCCGTTTCAGCGCCAGAAAGACCTCCGCAGCCAGGGCCGCGGCCATCAGCGCCAGGATCACCGGGATGTCCTGCCCATTCAGGGTGAACAGGGCCATGCCCTCCTCAAAGTGGAATCCGGTGCCCATGTTTATTCCTCCTTCGTCTTTCGGTACTCGCGGAGCAGCAGCTTGGCGGTGTCAAAGTCCAGCTTTTCGTCCACCGCCAGGCGCTTCACCAGCGCCACGTAGGGGTCCGGCTGCGCCGTCTCAGCCAGCCGGATCTTCTGGATCAGCCGGTCCAAACGCAGGCGCACCGTGGGGTAGCTCACCCCGTACAGCCCCGCCACCTCCTTTAATGAGCCGGAGGCGAGAATGAAGTTTTTGATGAAGGCCGCGTCCTCGTCCTCCAGGCCGGCCATCCAGCTGGGCAGTGTGTCCATTTCATCACCGACTTTCACAATATTAAGTATAACATAAATATTATTAAAGTCAAGATGGAACTTTGACTTCACAAAATAAAAGCGCCCGCCCAGCGGGGCGGACGCTTTTGGTATGCAGAGGCGCGGCTCGTCACTTGCGCAGGGCGATCTCGTGGCGCTTAGGGCCGGTGGACACGATGGTGATGGGCACGCCGATGCGCTGTTCCAGATACTCTACGTAAGCCTTGGCGTTGGCGGGCAGGGCGGCGTAGTCGGTGATGCCCCGCACGTCGCACTTCCAGCCGGGGAGGTTCTCGAACACCGGCTTGGCCCGCATGAGGCCCGGAGTGGTGGGGAACTGATCGGTGATCCGCCCGTCGATTTCATAGCCCACGCACACCCGGATCTCGTCCAGATAGCCCATCACGTCCAGGCAGGTCAGCGCCACCTGGGTGGCGCCCTGGACCATGCAGCCGTATTTGGTGGCCACTGCGTCGAACCAGCCCACCCGGCGGGGACGGCCGGTGGTGGCGCCGAACTCGCCCTTGTCGCCCCCGCGGCGGCGCAGCTCGTCCCCCTCGGGTCCGGTGAGCTCGCTGACAAAGGGCTCGGTGTTGGAGCCTACGCTGGAGGAGTACGCCTTGGTGACGCAGATGACGTCCTGAATGGCGGTGGGGGGCACCGGGGCGCCCACGCAGCCGTAGCCCGCCAGGGTGTGGGAGGAGGTGGTCATGGGGAATATGCCCAGGTCGGGGTCCTTCATGGAGCCCAGCTGGCCCTCCAGCAGGACGGTTTTGCCGTCCTTCAGCGCGCGGTGGAGGAAGCCCACCGCATCGCCCACATAGGGGCGCAGCAGCTCCCGGTAGTCCAAAAGCTGGCCGTACAGGGCCTTGGCGTCCAGAGCGGGCTTGTGGTAGAGGTGCTGGAAGAGGATGTTCTTCACCTCCACGGCGCGGCTAAGCCGCTCCCACAGGCGGTCCTCGTCGAAGAGGTCGCACACCTGGATGCCGGTTTTGGCGTATTTGTCGGAGTAGAAGGGGGCGATGCCGCTCTTGGTGGAGCCGAAGGCCTTGCCGCCCAGACGCTCCTCCTCATAGGCGTCCTGAAGGACGTGGTAGGGCATGAGCAGCTGGGCCCGCTCCGACACGATGAGATTGGGGGCGGGCACGCCCTGGCCGGTGATGCTGTTCAGCTCGTCCACCAGCTTGGCCGCGTCCAGCGCCACGCCGTTGCCGATCACGTTGGTGATGTGGGGGTAGAAGATGCCGGAGGGCAGGATGTGCAGCGCGAAGCGCCCATAGTCGTTGATGATGGTGTGCCCCGCGTTGGCGCCGCCCTGGAAGCGCACCACCACGTCGGAGGTCTCGGCCAGCAGATCGGTGATCTTGCCCTTGCCCTCGTCGCCCCAGTTGGCCCCTACAATCGCTTTTACCATGATAAAATACCTCTGCGGCCGGGATTCGCAGCCATTTCAGCTATGGTTCTGCCTTATCCGGCCCGCACAGGGCTGCTTGGACAGCCCAGCAGCTCCATTATAAAGGACTTCCCGCCCCGGCGCAAGCCCTTTTTGCGCTTTATTGGATTTTCTCTTTACTTTCATAAAGCGGCGTGTTAAAATCACCTCAGATCAATAAGTTTCCGTGATAAGGAGGATGCGCCATGCAGAAAGAGAACCAAGACCACAGCGCCCTGCTGTACGAGGCGGTGCTGGCCCTGCGGGACCAGGAGGAGTGCCGGGCATTTTTCCAGGACCTGTGCACGGTGGCCGAGCTCAAGGCCCTGAGCCAGCGCATGGAGGTGGCTCAGCTTTTGGACCAGGGGTACATTTACAACGACATCCTCCAGCGCACCGGGGCGTCCAGCGCCACCATCAGCCGGGTGAACCGGGCGCTGCAGTATGGCGCAGACGGGTACAAAACCGTGCTGCCGCGGCTGAAGAAATGACGGACGCTTACACCGTATTGGCCCGGAGCTACGACCGGCTCACCGCCGACGTGGATTACGGGAGGTGGGCGGACTACGTGGAGCGGCACTTTAGGAAGGGCGGGCGGCCCGTGCGCACGGTGGCGGAGCTGGGCTGCGGCACCGGAAGCCTCACCGCGCTGCTGGCCGGGCGGGGGTACCGAATGACGGCGGTGGACCTGTCGCCGGACATGCTGGCAGCGGCCGAGCAGAAGTGCCGGGGGATGGACGTGCTCTTTCTGTGCCAGGATATGTCCCGCCTCGCCCTGCTGGACCGCCCCGACGCCGTGATCTCCTGCCTGGACAGCGTGAACTACGTCACCCGGCCCGCCGCGCTGCGCCGGACCTTCCGGCGGGTCTATCAGGCGCTGGCGCCGGGAGGGCTGTTCCTGTTCGACATCAAAACCCCGGAAGCCCTGGAGGGGGCGGACGGCCAGACCTACCTGGACGAGGACGAGGACCTGTTCTGCGTCTGGCGGGGGGAGTACAGCCCCAGGCGGCGGATCTGCGGCTATGGGCTGGACCTGTTCGTCCGGGAGGAGGACGGCAGCTGGAGCCGGGGCGGGGAGTACCACGAGGAATACGCCTATACCCGGCAGGAGGCGGAGGACTTCCTCCGGGAAGCGGGATTTTGCAGGATCAAGGTATACGGCGACAAAACCATGTCCGTGCCCAGGGACGGCGCGTACCGGATTTTCTTCGCCGCGCGAAAGGAAGGCTAAGGTATGGATCAGATCGTTCGCGTCATCGCCAAGGACGCCCCCGTCAAGGCCATGGCCATCTCCGCGCCCGATATGGCCGAGCGGGCCCGGGCCATCCACGACTGCTGGCCGGTGGCCGCGGCCGCCCTGGGCCGGCTGCTCATGGCCGCCTCCATGATGGGCGCGGCCATGAAGGAGGAGAACGGGTCCGTCACCCTGCGGGTCAAGGGGGGCGGGCCGCTGGGGTCCCTCACCGCCGTGTCCGACAGCCGCGGGAACGTCCGGGGCTATGTGCAGAACCCGGCGGTGGACGTGCCCCGGAAGGCCAAGGGCAAGCTGGACGTGGGCGCCGCCGTGGGGGCGGACGGAGAGCTTACCGTCATCCGGGATCTGGGGCTGAAGGAGCCATATATCGGCTCGGTGCAGCTGGTGGGGGGCGAGATCGCGGAGGATATCGCGGCCTACTTCGTGGAGAGCGAGCAGGCGCCCACCGCCTGCGCCCTAGGGGTGCTCATCGCCCCGGACCAGACCGTCCAGGCGGCGGGGGGGTACCTCATTCAGCTGCTGCCCGGCGCGGATGAGGGCGTGGTGTCCGCCGTGGAGCGGGGCGTGGCCCGGCTGGGGGCGGTGAGCGCCCGGCTGGACGCGGGAATGGACCCGATGGGTTTGCTGCGGGAGGTGCTGGGGGAGTTCGAGCTGGAGGTGCTGGAGACCGCCCCGGTGGAGTACCGCTGCTACTGCACCCGGGAGCGGGTGAGCCGGGCCCTCATCAGCCTGGGGCGGGAGGAGCTGAGCTCCCTCATTGAGGAGCAGGGGGGCGCGGAGCTCACCTGCCAGTTCTGCGATCAGGTCTACCGGTTCGACAGGGCGGAGCTGGAGGCGCTGCGGGACGAGTCTGCCAAGTAACGCCAACTTTTTTCAAATGAACACTTGACAGGGGGAGATTCGTTTGCTATAATGACTTTCGCCGTCTGACAAGCGGAGGAACGACGGGAGCATAGCTCAGCTGGGAGAGCACTTGCCTTACAAGCAAGGGGTCACAGGTTCGAGCCCTGTTGTTCCCACCAAAAGCGAATCCCCAAAATGTGGCGCGGTAGTTCAGTTGGTTAGAACGCCGGCCTGTCACGCCGGAGGTCGAGGGTTCAAGTCCCTTCCGCGTCGCCACATTCTATGCCCAGGTAGCTCAGTTGGTAGAGCAGCGGACTGAAAATCCGCGTGTCGCTGGTTCAACTCCGGCCCTGGGCACCATATGCGAGTGTAGCTCATCTGGTAGAGCGCCACCTTGCCAAGGTGGAGGTAGCGAGTTCGAGCCTCGTCACTCGCTCCAAAAAAATTCAAAAAGAAGTGCTAAAGCACTTCTTTTTGAATATAATATAGTGTTCGGCGCCATAGCCAAGTGGTAAGGCAAGGGTCTGCAAAATCCTGATGCCCCAGTTCAAATCTGGGTGGCGCCTCCAAATCCAGTGGGCGGGCT
This sequence comes from uncultured Oscillospiraceae bacterium, assembly GCA_949841355.1. Classification (GTDB taxonomy): domain Bacteria; phylum Bacillota; class Clostridia; order Oscillospirales; family Oscillospiraceae; genus Enterenecus. Next base: position 50,383 of record CATKZP010000013.1, on the reverse strand, counting down.
GCGGCCCGCCCACTTCGTTTTTCTGTGGGCGGATGGCCTTTTGCGCGTGATTAAAAACAAAATATCCGGGTGTAGCGCAGTTGGTAGCGCGCTTGGTTCGGGACCAAGAGGCCGTGGGTTCAAATCCCGCCACTCGGACCATGCGGAGTGTCCTTATAGGGTTTGAGTACCCTGGTGAGGACACTCCACTTTTTATTGCCTAGAACTGCATTGAGCCGTTTATGAAAGGGAGCAGCTGCCAGCTGCTCCCTTTCGCGTTGCTATGGTGATTTGCATGGCGCCGGCGTCCCAGGAAAATGGCGTCCATTTGCCAAGCAGGCCGAAGTTGCCATACGCGCCCTTGGCAGAGGGCAGGCCCCTACCTGTCCCACTTGGAGATGAGCGCCCGCAGCTGGTCGGCAAACTTGCCGAGATCCTTGTTGGACCCGCCCTTGTTGTGGGCGATGACCTCCATGAGCTTCTTTCCCACGTCCTCCAGACGGCGGTAGGCGGGGGAGCCCGGGTCCACCGGGGCCGCTTTGGGCTCCAGCACGATGCCGGGGGCGATCATGCGGTCCTCCAGCAGGTCGTAGACCTCCTCGTAGTTGGGGGCGTGGGCGGAGAAGCCCATCTCGGTGAGGGTGTTGGCATAGTTCTCCGCCGCCCGGGCCTCGCCGTGGACCACGAACACCTGCTGAGGCTTGGGGGTATACAGATTGATCCAGCGCACCAGCCCGTCCCGGTCGGCGTGGGAGCTCAGGCCGTGGAAGCGGACGATCCGCGCCCGCACGGCGATCTCCTCCCCGAACAGCTTCACGTGGTCCGCGCCGTCCAGAATGCGCCGGCCCAGAGAGCCCTCCGCCTGGTAGCCCACGAACAGAATGGTGGACTCAGGCCGCCACAGGTTGTGCTTCAGGTGGTGGCGGATGCGCCCGGCGTCGCACATGCCGGAGGCGGAGATGATGACCTTGGGGCGGGGGTCCAGGTTCAGCTCCCGGGATTCCTCGGTGCTCTCGGTGATGTTCAGCCCCGGGAAGCGGAACAGCGCTCCGCCCCGCAGGTGCTCCACCGCCTCGTCGTCCAGATATCCGGTGAGGTCGCCGGAGAAGATCTCGGTGGCCGCGCCGGCCAGGGGGGAGTCCACGTATACCTGGAAATCCGGGTCGCAGTCCACCAGGCCCTGCTCCTTGATTTCCCGGATGAAGTACAAAAGCTCCTGGGTGCGCCCCACGGCGAAGGAGGGAATCACCAGGTTGCCGCCCTTGGCCAGGGTTTCGTCGATGACCCGGGCCAGGTCGTCGGCGTAGTTGGGCTTCTCCTTCACGTTGTGCAGGCGGTCGCCGTAGGTGCTCTCGGTGACCACATAGTCCGCCTCGGTGATGGGCTGGGGAGAGCGGATGATGGGCTGCTTGCGGTTGCCGATGTCGCCGGAGAACACGATTTTTTTGGTGAAGCCCTGTTCGGTGAGCCACATCTCCACGCAGGCGGAGCCCAGAAGATGGCCCGCGTCCACAAAGCGGACCTTGATGCCGTCGGAAATCTCCAGCTCCCAGCCGTACTCGCAGGTGACCAGGTGGCGCAGGGTTTTTTCCACGTCCTCCAGGGTGTAGAGCGGCTCCACAGGGGGCTTGCCCGCCCGCCGGCCCTTCTGGTTTTCATAGGCGGCGTCGTTTTCCTGGATCTGGGCGGAGTCCCGCAGCATGATGGACAGCAGCTGGGCCGTCAGCCGGGTGCAGTAGATATTGCCCGAAAAGCCCTGCTTTACCAGCAGGGGCAGCCGGCCCGAGTGGTCGATGTGGGCGTGGGTGACCACCACATCGTCGATGTAGCTTGGGGTGAAGTCCAGCTCCCGGTTGTCCCGTTCGTCCCGGCCCTGCTGAAGCCCGCAGTCAACGAGCACCTTGTGCCCATTGACCTCCACGCAGTGACAGCTGCCGGTGACCGCCTTGGCCGCGCCGAAAAATGTTAGTTTCATCTAAAAAGCACCTCAACTCTCTGCGACTTCTATGTATAGTTCACCAAATTGTATTGTATACCTTACGGCAGGAAATGTAAAGCGGAACCGCATAATTTTTCCGCCGGAGTTCCCCCTTGATTTGGGAAATCTGCTTGTGTTTTGGCAGAGGTTTGTGGTATACTATAAAGCAATGCGGTGGGTATGCCCGCCGCTGCGCTTGGATCGCCGGCGGGCGGTGAACGTGTGTACGCAAAAGGAGGAGGCATACCTTGGAGAAAATCACGGACAGACAAAAAATACTTATCGTGGACGACTCGGAGATGAACCGGGCGATCCTGGCGGATATGCTGGGCGGTGAGTTTGATATCATTGAGGCGGAAAATGGCGCCGACGGCATAGCGATGATGCAAAAGCACAGCATGGATATTTCCCTGGTGCTGTTGGACATTGTGATGCCTGTGATGGACGGCTTCGGTGTGCTCACGGAGATGAATAAGTACCGGTGGATCGAGGATATTCCGGTCATCATGATTTCGGCGGAACGGGGCTCCAGCCACATTGAGCGGGCCTTTGAGCTGGGCATCACCGACTTCATCAGCCGCCCCTTCGACGCGCTGATTGTCCACCGCCGGGTGGTGAACACCATTTTGCTCTACGCCAAGCAGAAGCGGCTGGCCGCCATGGTGACGGAACAGATCTATGAGAAGGAGCAGCGCAGCAGCCTGATGATCGACATTCTCAGCCACTGCGTGGAGTTCCGCAACGGCGAGAGCGGAATGCATGTGCGCAACGTACATATCCTCACCGAAACCCTGCTCAGCGCCCTGGTGCGCAAGACCGACCGCTATCACGTCAATCAGACGGACATCTCCGTCATCAGCATGGCCTCCGCCCTGCACGACATCGGTAAGATTGCCATTCCGGAGGAGATCTTGAACAAGCCCGGCAAATTCACCCCGGAGGAATTTGCCATCATGAAAACCCACTCCATGGTGGGGGCGGAGATGCTGGAAAACCTGCCCTCCTACCAGAACGAGTCGCTGGTCCGCTTTGCCTACCAGATCTGCCGCTGGCACCACGAGCGCTGGGACGGCAGGGGCTATCCCGATGGGCTGAAGGGGGATGAAATCCCCATCTCCGCCCAGATCGTGGCCATGGCCGATGTGTACGACGCGCTCACCTCCGAGCGGGTTTATAAGCCCCCCTTCAGCCACGAGCAGGCGGTGTCCATGATTGTGGGCGGGGAGTGCGGCCAGTTCAACCCGCTGGTGCTGGAATGCCTGAAGGAGTGCGAGGACGAGATACGCGAGGAGCTGACCGGCAATGGGGAGCAGCGCCGCAGCCAGCGGGAGATCCAGAACGTGGCGCGGGAGCTGCATAAGCACAAGGAGCTCAACGCCTCCGAGCGCACCCTGGAGCTGCTGGAGCACGAGCGGATGAAGTACAGCTTCTTCGCCTCGCTGACCAAGGAGATCCAGTTTGAGTACACCATCACCCCCCCCACGCTGGTGCTGAACAGCTGGGGCTCGGAAAAGCTGGACCTGCCCGAGGCGCTGCTGGACCCCTATCAGAGCGCGGAGGCGCTGGCCATCATTGACTCGGACGTGCAGGCCAGGCTGGCCGACGCCCTGCACAGCACCACCCCGGGCAATCCGGTGGTGCAGTGCGACTGCAAGCTGAACATACAGGGGGAGGAGCGGTGGCACCGCATTGTGGCCCGGGCCTCCTGGTCCTCGGAGGAGCCCCCACGCTATACCGGCTGCATCGGCAAGGCCATGGACATCCACAATTCCCGTCTGGAGCTGGAGAGCCTGGAGCGGCAGGCGTCCCACGACGCCCTTACGGGGCTGGTCAACCGGGCCTATGCCCAGAAGCGGATCATCGAGCGGCTGGAGGACCGGCCCGCTGGCCGCTACGCCATGGCCATTCTGGATCTGGACTATTTCAAATCCGCTAACGACACGTATGGGCACATGTTCGGTGACGAGGTGCTGAAGTTCCTGGCCGAGCGGCTGCGCCACAGCATCCGGGGCGGCGACATCGCGGCCCGGGTGGGCGGGGACGAGTTCCTCATCTTCCTGGAGTACAAGGACGACCTGGAATCCGCCATCGAGGGCATATACAGCCGGGTGAACGGCGGCGTCTACAAGGACTTCACTATTTCGGTAAGCATGGGCGTGGCCAGCAACCAGGAGGCGGGAAGCGAATATGACGGGCTGTTCCGCTGCGCCGACCAGGCCCTGTACGTGGTAAAGCACAGCGGGAACAAGGGCCGCTATAACTACTATCATAAAGAAAACGCCATTGATACGGCCACGTCGGCGGTGTCCCCCATCGACGCGGAGGGCGGGGAGGAGAGCAAATGACGCTGAAGGAGTGCTACGCCGCGCTGAACGGCGATTACGAGGAGGCCATGGGCCGGCTGCGCAGTGAGAGGCTGGTGCAGAAGTTTGTGCTGAAATTCCTGGAGGACGGCAGCTTCGACCTGCTGTGCAGTTCCATGGAGGCGGGAGATCTGTCTGAGGCGTTCCGGGCGGCCCACACCATCAAGGGCGTGTGCGCCAACATGGCGTTCAGCGCCCTGCTGGATTCCAGCAGCCAGCTCACCGAGCTGCTGCGGGCCGGTGAGACCGGCGCGCAGACCCAGGAGCTGTTTCAGCGGGTCAAGGCGGATTATGCCCAGACCGCGCAAGCTATCCAGGCCTTCCGGGAGGAGGCCGGGGGATGAAAAACAAGACGACCCGGTTTTTGATTACCAGCCTGGTCGGTGTAGCGCTGCTTTGTGTGTGCGTATTCGCCCTTTTCGCCGTTCACATGGGCAATCAAAGCGCCGTCACCATCAACCAGGTGGGGACGCTGTATATGTCCAGCATGAGCCAGCAGACCTCGGTTCACTTTGAGAGTATCATCGGGATACAGATGGACCAGCTGCGGGCGCTGGTAGGCACCATCCCCTCCGAGGTGATCCATGAGGACGAGACCTTGCAGCAGCAGCTCATGGCCCAGGCCAAGGCCCGGGATTTCGCTTACCTGGGCTTTTACGGCAACGATGGCAGCTTTGAGATGCTCTATGGCTCCCAGCTCACCGTCACCGATCCGGAGCCATTCCTGGACTCCCTGCGCAAGGACCAGCAAAAGGTGGCCATCGGCACCGATGCCCAGGGGGAAAAGGTGGTTCTGCTGGGGATGCCATCCCCGCATCCGCCCACTCCGGAGCACGACTGCGCCGCCTTAGTGGCCGGACTGCCTGTGTCCTACATCAGCAATAACCTCTCTTTGGAGGAAAACAACGAGCGGGCCTACTCCTTTATCATCCGGCGGGACGGCTCCTTCGTCATCCGCAGCAATGACGCTTACCGCAATAACTATTTTGAGCGGGTGCGGGTGCTCTACGATGATGTGAACGGCATTACGGCGGATGAGTACCTGGAAGAGCTGCAAGCCTCTATGCTTCAAGGGGCGGACTACTCCAACGAGTTTACCATGGGAGGGGAGCGCTACCACCTCTACTGCACCCGCCTGCCCTATTCCGAGTGGTTCCTGATCACGTTCCTGCCCTACGGCTCCATGGACGCCATCGTCACTGGATTCAGCCATGAGTGGAGTTCGCTGACCATTCTCAGCGGCACCATCATTCTCACTGCCCTGCTGCTGGTATTCTACAAGTACTATGGACTGACCCGGAGGCAGCTGCGGGAGGTGGAGGAGGCCCGCCAGGCCGCGGAGGAGGCACAGAAAGAGGCTGAACACGCAAACCGGGCCAAGAGCGAGTTTTTGTCCAACATGAGCCACGATATCCGCACTCCCATGAACGCGATTGTGGGTATGACGGCCATTGCGACCGCCAACATCGACGACACCCAGCAGGTGCACAACTGCCTGAAAAAGATTACCCTGTCCAGCAAGCATCTGCTGGGCTTGATTAACGATGTGCTGGACATGTCCAAGATTGAGAGCGGCAAGATGACGCTGAACATGGACCAGGTGTCCCTGCGGGAGGTGGTGGATGGCATCGTAGCCATCTGCCAGCCCCAGGTGAAGGCCAAGCGCCAGCAGTTCGATGTGTTCATCCACGACATTTCCACGGAAAACGTGCTGTGCGACAGTGTGCGCCTCAACCAGGTGCTGCTCAATCTGCTGTCCAACGCCATCAAATTTACCCCCGAGGGCGGGGAAATCCACATGGCCCTCTATGAGGAGGATTCCCCCAAGGGCGACGACTTTGTGCGCATCCATATTGAGGTGCGGGACACGGGCATCGGCATGTCCCAAGAGTTCCAAAAGCACATTTTCGACTCCTTCGCCCGGGAGGACAGCGCCCGGGTGCACCGCACCGAAGGTACCGGTCTGGGCATGGCCATCACCAAGTACATCGTGGTGGACGCCATGGGCGGTACGATAGACATGGAGAGCAAGCAGGGCAAGGGAACTCAATTTTCCGTCACCCTGGATCTGGAAAAAGCCCAGGTGCTGGAAGAGGACATGATTCTGCCCAACTGGAATATGTTGGTGGTGGATGACGACCGGCAGCTGTGCGAAAGCACGGTGTCCGCCCTGAACTCCATTGGCATCAGCGCCGAGTGGACGCTGGACGGGGAGAGCGCGGTAGAAATGGTAATCAAACGCCACCGGCGGGGAGACAATTACCAGATTATTTTGCTGGACTGGAAGCTGCCTGGAATGGACGGCATCGCCACCGCCAAGAGCATCCGCCAGGAGCTGGGGGATAAGGTGCCCATTCTGCTCATCTCCGCCTACGACTGGGGAGAGATTGAGGGGAAGGCCAAGGAGGCGGGCATCACCGGGTTTATTTCCAAGCCGCTGTTCAAGTCCACCCTGTTCAACAGCCTGCGCCAGTTCGCAGGGCCGCTGGAGGAAGGAGAGAAAAAGCCGGCGCAGAAGGGTCCGGACCTGCGGGGCCGGCGGGTGCTGGTGGCGGAGGACAATGAGCTGAACTGGGAGATCGCCTACGAGCTGCTCAGCGCCGAGGGGCTGGAGCTGACTTGGGCGGAAAACGGGCAGATCTGTGTGGAGATGTTCGAGCAGTCCCCGGTGGGGCATTACGAGGCCATCCTCATGGACATCCGAATGCCGGTGATGGGGGGCTACGAAGCCACTCAGGTCATCCGCACCCTGGAGCGGGAGGACAGGGACCTGCCCATCATCGCCATGACGGCGGACGCCTTTGCCGAGGACGTGAAGCGCAGCCTGGACTGCGGCATGAACGCCCACATCGCTAAGCCCATCGACGTGCAGGAGGTCCTGCGCCTGCTGGACAAATACCTGAAATGACAAGACGGACCCCGGTAAAAACCGGGGTCCGTTTATTTTTGGCTGGTCCCAGCCGCATACGGGACGGGCCGGAAGAAATAGGGTGGAGCAGGGGAGCGGCGCACCATTCCCCGCCGCCGCACATAGATTAAAGGGAAACGAGAGGCAGCCCTGCCCAACAGCAGCGGGCGGCGCCAAAACTTGGAGGAGGCTTCAGGATGCCCAACATTCGATATTTTCTGGGCGGCAATACGCCCACAGGTTTTTACTCCCTCTACCATCAGCTGTCCGATCCGGAGCGGCTGCGGGCGGTATACATCATCAAGGGCGGGCCGGGCAGCGGCAAGTCCACCCTCATGCGCCGGGTGGAGCGCCACGCTCAGGCTGCGGGGCTGGAGACCCAGCAGGTACTGTGCTCCGGCGATCCGGAGTCGTTGGACGCGCTGATTTTGCCGCAGCTGGGAGCGGCACTGGTAGACGGAACAGCGCCCCAGGGGGTTGTGCCGTTAGTACATTTTGAGCTGTGTGGGTGGCACCACGACGTGGTCGTGGTGCCCTAATTTTAGAACTTCCAGTTTATTTTGACCTCTTGCTTGCCGGTGTTGGGATTTCGTTCGCCGATTTCAATGCGTTCAATCAAGCCTACCACCAGTTCCCGAGGAACGGTTTCCAACTTCAGCAACTCCCGCGCCTTTTCCATCAAGTCGGCTTGCTGCTGAGGTTGTTCCCGTTTTTCAAGCTCTTCCTCGATTTTTGCCAGCCGCTGTTCCAGGCGGCTTTTTTCGTCCAGAAAGGATCGGTTCAGCTCCACAAACTGGCCTTCGCTGATAATCCCTGCCACCTTGTCTAAATACAGCGTTTTCAGCGCCTGGCTTCGTTTTTCCAGTTGAGCCGCGAGGGTCTTTCGCTCCTGCTTCAAGGCTTTCTGCCGGGTGTCTTCCTGGGGCTGGAGATCGTTGGGGTTCAGCTCATAATAGGTCTGGACGTAGTAACGAATACGGTCGGACACCAGATCGATGAGCTGATCCAGCCGGACGGAGTGGCGGGTACACAGCCGTTGTTTGCCGCTGTCGGCGTACAGCTTGCAGCGGAGGTAGCTTCGCTTGCCGTTGGAGCACTTGCTCATGGTGGAACCGCAGTCGGCGCACTTCACCAGCCCAGACAGCAGGTGGGCTTCGCCCGATCCGTCCGTTTTGGTGCGCAGGCGAAGCCCTCGCTGGATGGCATCGAAGGTGGCCCGGTCGATGATGGCCTCGTGGGTGCCTTCCACCCGGTACCACTGATCCTCCGGCGTGTCGATGATGACCTTGGACTTGTAGCTCACTTTTTTCCTGCGACCCTGGATCATGACCCCGGTGTACATCTCGTTGGTGAGGATGCGTCCTACCGTCACCTTGTTCCACAGGCCGAAGTCGTTTTTCATCGGGTGGTTACAAGTCCAGCCCCGCTCGGCCTTGTAGCGGGTGGGATTGGGCACGCCCTGCTGGTTGAGCAGATAGGCGATGTTCTGCCGCCCATGGCCTTCCAGGGACCATTGGTAAATCTGGCGCACCACCTCGGCAGCCTCCGGATCGGGGATGATGTGGTTTTTATCCGCTGGGTCCTTTTGATAGCCGTAGATGGGGAAGCCGCCGATGTACTTGCCCTCCCGCCGTTTCAAATCAAATACCATGCGGACGTTCTCGGACAAATCCTCCAGATACCATTCGTTTACCAGACCGTTGATCTGCCGGGCCTTTTTGTTGCCCTTCACTTCTGTGTCGGCGTTGTCCGCCACAGCGATGAAGCGGATGCCCCAGATGGGGAACAGCCCGTGGATGTACTTCTCCACCAGTTCCATGTCCCGGGTGAATCGGGACTGGGACTTGCACAGGACAATTTGAAACTTTTTCTGTTTGGCGGCCTCGATCATGCGGTTGAAGTCCGGGCGGTCGCTGTCGATACCGGAGAAGTCCTCGTCACAGTAGATGGCGTAGATGTCCCAACCGTGGTCGATAGCGTAGTGGGTCAGCAGGGATTTTTGGTTTTGGATGCTCTCGGACTCGGGCTGATGCTTGTCTTCATCCTCCTTACTCAGCCGTGTATAGATCGCGCAAAGAATTTGTTACACCTCCTCAAAGGCGTAACTGCTCAATATCATGATACAGCAAGAGCAGTCGGGCTGCAAGGATTTATTTGAAATGCCTGCGCCGGTAAAACGGCGCAGGCATCATTTGTGGAGTTCTTTTGTGAGCCAGGCGGTGATGGTTTGACGGATGGCTTGATTGAGCGGAGCGGCGTGGGATGGATGATGTTCAGTGATAATTAAAGGTTGGACTTTCATAAAATCGCCTCCACAGAATTTTATGAGCATACTATGCCGGACATAACCGCAGTCTTGTTTCTGCCTATACAATATGCTACAATAGCTTTAATTCCAGCAAAAGTCGCCTGATTTGGGTGGTGTTACCTGTGGATAAATATACGGTATTAAAACAATATTTTGGTCACAGTGAATTTCGTCCGGGACAGGAGAAGTTGGTGGATGCTTTACTTGGTGGCCGGGATGTGCTGGGGGTCATGCCCACCGGGGCCGGCAAATCGGTGTGCTATCAGATCCCTGCGCTGCTGCTGCCGGGGGTGACACTGGTGGTGTCCCCCCTCATCTCTCTGATGAAAGACCAGGTAACCGCACTGACTCAGGCGGGGGTCCCTGCGGCTTTTATCAACTCCACCCTGTCCCAAGAACAGTATCATGAGGTGTTCCGTAGGGCCAGACAGGGAGCATACAGGCTGATTTATGTTGCGCCGGAGCGACTGTCCACGCCGGGCTTTCTCCGCTTTGCCCAAGAGGCGGAGGTCTCTCTGCTGGCAGTGGACGAGGCCCACTGCGTCTCCCAGTGGGGGCAGGACTTCCGGCCCAGCTATTTGAAAATCGCGGATTTTTTGCAGCAGCTCCCCTGCCACCCAACCGTGGGGGCTTTCACCGCCACTGCCACCGATCAGGTCAAGGAAGATATCCGGCGGCTCCTGTTGCTGAAGGATCCGCTGTGTATCACCACCGGCTTCGACAGGCCCAACCTCTATTTTGAGACGGTCCGGCCCAAAAGTAAGGAGGCATATCTGAAGCGATTCCTCAGCCAGCGGCCGGGGCAGAGCGGCATCGTCTACTGCGCCACCCGCAAAACGGTGGAGTTCGTGTGCACCGCGCTGATGGCGGACGGTTTCTCCGCCACCCGATACCACGCGGGACTGCCGGATGAGGAGCGTAGGCACAACCAGGAGGATTTTGTGTACGACCGCGCTCGGATCATGGTGGCCACCAACGCTTTTGGCATGGGCATTGACAAATCCAACGTGGGCTTTGTGGTGCATTACAATATGCCCAAGGACCTGGAGAGTTACTACCAGGAGGCGGGTCGTGCCGGACGGGACGGGGCCTATGCCCACTGTTCGCTGCTATTCTCAGAAGGCGACGTTCAAACGGCGAAGTTTCTCATCAACAGCGGCTCCGAAAACGAGAATCTGCCGGAACAGGAGCGGGAGCAAATTCGTCTGCGCGACCTGCGGCGTTTGGACAAAATGACTGCCTACTGCAAAACCAACCGCTGTCTACGCGGGTACCTGCTGCGCTATTTCGGTGAAGACGCCCCAGAATACTGCGGCAAATGCAGCAGTTGCACTGGAGAGCTGGAGCAGCGGGATATCACAGTGGAGGCACAAAAAATTCTCTCCGCCGTCACCCGGGTGGAGCGGCAGTATCCCTCTGGCCTGGGGATTGTTTCCATTGTCCGGATGCTCCGGGGGAGCCGGGATCAGCGGGTGCTCCAGCTGGGGCTGGACAAGCTGCCCACCTATGGCATCATGGCGGTCGTGGACCGGATGCAGATTCGGGCTTATATTGACTGTCTGTTGGAGCAGGGCTACCTTCTGCTGGATGGCGCGGACTACCCAGTACTGCGCACCACCCCCAAGGCAAAGCAGGTGCTGTTTCGGGGGAAGCGGGTGGTCTATATCCGACGGAAGGAGGATGCCGAGGAAACCCCCGGAGGCAAGGCCGGACCCACAGCTTTTGCTCCAGCGGATGCGGAACTCCTGTCCGCCCTGCGCGCCCTGCGTACCAAGCTGGCCACGGCGGCGGGAGTCCCGGCCTATGTGGTTTTTTCCAACGCATCGCTGGCAGATATGGCGGTCCGGCAGCCCGGCACCATGGAGGAATTTATGGAGGTGGCCGGCGTAGGTGCTGTTAAAGCCCAGCGGTACGGGAAGGCATTTTTAGAAACGATCAGGGATTGGAGGCATACGGCGCATGGAAAAGAAAATGAACGTCCTCACCAGGGAATGGATTGAGAAAGCTTATAAAAAGCTGAAAAACCACCTGTACTTTGACAAAACACAGCTTCCGCTGGTGGATGACCTGGTGACCTTTGAAAACAGCGGCGTGGAGGGGCATATATCCAAAATCGCCCATGCCCTGGACGGGAGCGACGATGTCTGGGAAGACTTCACCGCGGATATTCTCGAAAAAATCGATACGTTTGTTTTTCCAAAACGGCTTTGTGGCTGTACAGATGGGCAGATCATTTTTAACGCTGACAGCGAGCCGGTTCGGATGGAAGCGGCAAAATATTTTATCGACCTTCCGGTCGCCGGGCACATCCTCGGCGCGCTCTGGGTACTGACTGTCGGCTCCTGTCTGGATGACCGGGATGACCCGGATCACTCCCTGATGTACGAGCACTCCTACGGCAACCGGCTGCGCAAAAATCTCTACAATCCTGACAGCGGGATGGTTACCTACTCCCCCTACCTGTTTGAACCCTATTTCTCCCAGTACGAGAGCTGGCGGGACACCGCACTGACCCATGCAAAGGAGCGGCTGAACAGCAATCAGGACGCGCTCATCCTTACCCTTGACTTCCGCAACTTTTTCTACAGTGTTCATATCTCCAAGGAGGATTTTTCTGATATTTACCAGCAATTCCAGAAATCCGTGGAGGATTATCCGGATTGGGTAAAGCGTGTCCACACGTTTGTCTACCAGGTCCTCCAAGTCTATTCCGACAAAGTCCGCCAGCTCAATCAGGATAAGGAGCTTGCGTTGGGTCGGCGGACATTCTTGTCCATTGGTTTTCTTCCCTCATACATCCTCTCGAACTGGATCCTGACGCCCTTTGACGAGGCCATCAGCAAACTCATCAACCCCGTTTATTACGGCAGGTATGTAGATGATATCATTATCGTCGACAAGGTAGAGAAAAACAGCCCCCTGCATGGAAGGGCCCGCGGCACCTCAGCGAACGAGGACAAATTGACGGCCAACGATGTCATTGAGTACTATTTTGGTTCTGGATCTGAACAGGATGGCCAGCGCAGGACGCTTAAAACTTGTATCTTGCAAGACGTGCCAAAAGGTGAAATGACCCCAAAACAGAAAGAAATGAAGGAGAGGGCGGAGAAGCAGCAGCAGGAAGCCCTTCAGTCCCAGAAAGGTACCCCACAGGCGGCCCCCTTCCACGTCTATCGCATTGACCCGGTTCTGCTTGGGCCGCACGGCGGTGAAGACATTGGCTCAGACATCCAGGTTCAAAACGACAAGGTCAAAATTTTCTACTTCCGCGAGGGCTCCACACGGGCGCTGCTGGACTGCTTCCGTGCAGAAATCGGGCGCAACGCCAGTGAATTTCGCTATCTCCCAGATGTAGACCGCACCTTGGGTGACAACGACTACAGCGAAATATTCAAGCTGTCCAACAGCGACACACCCCATAAGCTGCGGGGCGTGTCCAGCGTTTCGCTGGACAAATTTTCCCTTTCCAAATTTTTAGGGAAATACCGTAAGGTCGGAAACCTGATCCGCGATAAGCAAGAGAACGCATTCGACCGGGATCTGCTGACAATCCTGAACCGGCGTGCGCTGATTGAAAACTACACTCTATGGGAGAGACTTCTGGAGATTCTGGTCATAAACGACCGCTTGGATTACTATGAAAAGCTGGTAAAAAACATCTTGGGGGCCATTGCCGCATATGAGGTGTCCGATGAACCGCTCCAAAGCCAAGACCCGGCGCACCGCCATGGCCTGTACCTGACGCTTCGCGCCGCCGTTTGTCGCACTTCTGCGCTATGCTGGGGGAAGGATATGAACAAAGCCCTTGCGGCGATTCAGGCAGCGGAAGCCCAAATAAAAGCCGCTGATTTTCCTCTGTTCCGAGAAACCGAGCTGAAGGAACAGCGTGCGGCATACTGCAAGTGCCGCATGGTGAACAAATATGTCTTGCCGCTTCCAGTGGGGTGGCTGGACGAGGATGTGTTTGACGAGGAAAACGAAACCGTCAATCTGTGCCATATGGAAGCCTTCCGCTCCCATGTGGACTGGGATCTGGTGGAGGAACTCTACTACTATTTCCCCTATCTGGTGACACCCCATGAAATTTCGTATGCACTCCTCTGCAAGAGCATCGCCGCTGGAGAGCCACTTGACGACCCCTCACTCCAAATCGACAAAATCAACAAACTTTACAACCTGTGGAACTACGGAAGACTGGACGACGGCAGCAGCGGCTTCCCTTTGTCCGCAGAGGCAAAGCCCATCAAAAAGGGGGGTGCGCAGGGCCGCTGTGCTGTCCGGGTGAATTCCCCGGCCTCTGGCGAAATCAAAGTCGCCGTGGGCAATGCCCGGCTGTATGTGACCGATTTTGAGCGGGCCCTGACCGAGAAGCCCAACCGCTCCTACAAACGGTATCAACAGGTTTCCAAGCTACTGAAGGAAGCCCTTGTGGCTAAAGCTGATTTGCTGGTCTTGCCGGAAAATTTCCTCCCCTGGGAGTGGCTGCCCGACATTTCCAGGCTGTGCGCCAACAACCAAATGGCACTCGTTACGGGAATCGAGCACGTTATCTCCGCCCCGCCTGATGACGACACTCCCCGGAAGGTTTACAATTTGACCGCAGTCATCCTGCCCTATCGGGAAAACGATTACAAGTTTGCCCACGTCGTATGTCACCACAAGGTACATTACTCCCCCAATGAGGCCCGGATGATCCGGGGCTATCGGATGAATCCATTCCAGGGAAAACAATATGAGCTGTTCTATTGGCGGGATCTATGGTTTTCTGTCTATTGCTGCTACGAACTGGCCTCCATCACAGATCGCTCACTGTTCCAGTCTCTTGCAGATCTGACGGTAGCGGTGGAGTGGAATCGGGATGTGCCCTACTTCAGCAGTATTGTAGAGTCGCTGTGCCGGGATCTGCACTGCTACTGCATACAGGTCAATTCCTCCGACTACGGAGACAGCCGGGTCATGGTGCCGGCGAAATCGGAGGAGCGCGACCTGATCAAAACAAAGGGTGGGCGCAACCACACGATCCTGACGGATCATATTAAGCTGGGTCCCTTGCGGACTTACCAGCGAAAGGAGTATGAACTCCAGCGGGATGATTTCCATTTTAAGGCAACCCCGCCCCGTTTTGACAAGGATATCCCGGCATACAAGCAGAACGGCACCCTATGGGAGTATTTGACCAAAGATTGAAACATAATATAGAAGATCTGAACAACTGGGAGAAGCAGACGCCCGAGCGTCTGCTTCTCCCAGTTATGTTAATTAGGCACCTGGCAGCCGACTGATTTCATCAGGGCTTCTCTCTCATTTGGGATACTTCCGCTGAGTACTTGCCCCAATAGTCCCTCCAGCACCTGCCCCACCTCTGGGCCCGGCGCGACACCCGCAGCAATCACATCCCGCCCATTCACCGCCAGATCCTTTAACGTGAGGCACTGGCGCTCTGCCAGAATCCGCTCCGCCTTGGCCCTAATCACGTCCAGCTCCGCCAGGCGGTCTCGTACCTTTTCCGGGGCCTGCCCCATATTATCCGCCCGCTTGATGTCAAGAAGCTGAAAGAACGCCTCCGGACTCAGCCGGTTGAGCCAGCGGCGGATGACCTGGCTCCTGGGCAGCAGCTGTACATCGTGGCGCTCCACCAGCAGCACCACCCGCTCCCGGGTCTTATTGTCGAATTTTAGCGCCCGGAGCATCTTGTCCGCCAGCTGGGCGCTCACCGCCGGATGTCCGTAGAAGTGGTCGATCCCCTTCTCATCGGTGGATTTGCAGGCGGGTTTCCCGATGTCGTGGAGTAGCATGGCCAGCCGCAGGGTCACATCGGCGGGAGCCTCCTCCAGGGCGCGGATGGTGTGCTCCCAGCCTCCCCAGCAGTGCCAGGGGTTGTTTTGCTCCAGCGTCACCAGTGGCCCCAGCTCCGGCCAGAACTGGCAGAACACGTCCGGGTACTGCCACAAAACCTCCCCGGCGTTTTGTCCCACCAGCAGCTTGCACAGCTCCGTGTTGATCCGCTCCGCCGCTACCCGGTCCAGCATGGCCCGGTTTTCGTGGACAGCTCGAGCGGTACGTTCTTCAATCTCATAGCCAAATACGGCGGCGAACCGCAGCGCCCGCATCACCCGTAGCCCGTCCTCCTGGAATCGTTGGTCCGGTTCGCCCACGCAACGGATCAGTCTGGATTTGATATCGTCCGCGCTGCCATATGGGTCGCGCAGATTTCCCTGCAGATCCATGGCGATGGCGTTCATGGTGAAATCCCGGCGGGCCAGATCCTCCTCCAGGTTGGGCACGAAACACACAAAATCCGGGCGGCGGCTGTCGGAATAGGGCCCCTCGGTGCGGTAGGTGGTGATCTCGTAAGGTTCGCCTTCCTCCACCACCGTGACGGTGCCGTGTTTCAGGCCGGTCTCGATAACCCGCCGGTCCGCAAAGCACCGTTCCGTCTCCTCCGGCAGAGCGGAGGTGCAGATATCCCAGTCGTGGGGCGGCACACCCCGCAGCAGGTCCCGTACACAGCCGCCCACCAGATAGGCTTCATGGCCCGCCGCGGCCAGCGTCTGGAGGATATGCCGCGCCCCGGCAGGAATGTCAAATTTCACCGCGCACCACCCTTTCATTGACTTCCATCTGAAACGCCTCAATCACGGCCAGGTCGGGCGTTTCCGGGAGGGAGGTATGCTTGGCGGCGTAGTCCAGTCGCTTTTCCAGGTCGTTCAGCAGATCATAAAACTCGGCACTGAAGGTATGATCCTCCTTCTGATACCGTCCGTTCCTAATGTCCATGAGCAGGCCGTGATCCGCCTCCCGGTAGGTCACGATCTCCTCCTTTTCCAGGATGTCCAGGCACATCAGGTATAGCCGCACCAGGTGCATGGCGTGCTTGTTCAGGTGGGCGTCATCTTTCTTTTTGTTGCGGTGATGGATTTTGTCGTAATTCCGGGTGATCTCCACCAGCTCGCCCATCATGCCGGTGAACTCCCGCAGGGGGACCCGCTCCATATTGATGTCCGCCAGCACCTGGGGTTTACCGACCGCCTCACCCACAGACAGCCTGATCTGCGCCGGGCTAAAGGTGCGGTAGCGCTCCGGGAAAGAGAGTATGGCGTTCTCACAGGAGCCCATGATGTGCCGTTCCTTGGCCTGGATGGGGTAGGCATCGTGGGCCAAGGCGTTCTCCAGCCGCCGGAGCTGCTGCCCCGCATAGCCGCCGAAGGAGTTGACCGCCCGCCGGGAGAGGAACATCTTGCGCCGGTCGAGAAGCTGCCGGCCAATGGGAGTGAGCACAAAATAGTGCTCCGGCCTGCAGCCTAGCAGCTCAATGGTGTTGGGGTTGCAGTTGATGAGCAGACCCAGCAGCTTATTGAAGGCATACACGGTGGTGTCCGTGTGATCGTCTACCACCTGCTCAAAGCTACCCATGCCCAGTAGATCGGCTTTACTGTTCAGGCTACAGCCCCGGATATCAATGTCGGAACCCTCCACGTTGGTGCCGTAGGCGTGGCTGCCGCCATAGGTGAGGAAGATGATATTCTTTCCCAAGCGCGGGTCGGTTTGCAGAAAATTGTATTCTGGTCTATCGAGAAGGCTCAATCCGGCCACCTCCTATTTTTTGATTTATTTCTAAACCATAGCTTATTGGATGAAGATTGTCAAGTCAGGAACACTAAATGCGTTGGGATGCAATGAATTGCCCGGGATGCAGGCATCCTGCGGCTAAATTTTTTTCAGCGTCTCAGCGCTGTTGATTTTCGTTTCATACTCCAGGTGAGCGTACAGGTCAGCCGTCGTTTCCAGTGTGCTGTGCCCCAGCCACTGCTGAACCTCGATCAGCGGCGTCCGATTCTGAATCAGCAGAAAGGCACAGGTATGACGTAAATCGTGCAGTCTCACCTCCCGCAGCCCATGATCCCGCAGAAACCTTTTAAAACACTGGCTGTAGTAGTTTGGGGAAATGGGTTGGTTGTTCGGGTTGACACATACGTAATCCTCCGGCAACAGTGGTTTAAGACTGCCCTGGCGCTCTTGCTCCGCCAGCAGCACAGCCTTGATTTGATCCGTCATGGGGAGTGTGCGGCAGCTTGACTTCCGCTTGAGGATATCCCGGCCTACCGCTGTCTCCCGCCCATCCATTTCCTGATGAATGCGGGTATGCTGAATTAAAATGGTTTCGTTATCGAAGTCCACACTTTTCCACTGCAACCCCAGTACCTCACTCCGGCGCAGGCCATAAAAGAGAGACAGCAACACCGGCAGCCATAGCCAATGCCCGCGGAGCTTTTCCAGCAGCTCGTTCGCCTCTTTCACAGAATAGTAACTTGGAATATACTCCGCCTTAGTTGGCCGTTCCACAAGTTCTGCGACATTTCGATCCACCAAATCCAGCCGCACAGCATCCCGCAGCGCCTTATGGATGTTGGCATGATAGTGGATCACGGTATTGGCCGAAAGGCCCTGGGTTTGGAGGTGCGCATAGTACTGCTCCAAATCAGCGGGCCGCAGCTTGGCCAGCGTAATGCCTCGTTCACGGAAGTAAGGACAGATTCCCCGTTCAATATTATACTTATAGCCATGGTAGGTGGTGGGTGATACCTTCGGCTTCATCTTCTCCAGCCATTGAAGCATATAGTCAGCAAACAGCAGCCCGCTGCTTTCCCGGCTGTCAGCGTACTGCTGCCGGGTTTGGAGCAGCAGTTCCTCCGCGCGACGCTTGTTGCCCTGTATGGGCAGATGGGTAGCAATCCATTTAGTCTTTCGCTTCCCCTGCTCGTTATACAAATTCAAAACTATGTACCAGTAGCCCTTCTTCTCTTGTAAGTGACCGGCAACCATAAACAGCCATTCCTTTCCATTTTGTGTTTATAATAAAAAGAAGTGCGGTTTTGCTCTGCACTTCTTTGCAAATTCTGTGTTCTGTTTTGTGTACTTTATTTGGAATCGGTAGACGCAGCGGACTCAAAATCCACTGCGAAGGCCCAGTACCCAGCTCGAGTCCGGCACGTGATTCGGCGGCAGTTTGCCTGCCGCTTTTTTATGAGCAGTTACGCCTGTCATCTCAAACAGCTTGTCCCCCAAAGTGTCCTTTGGTAACCACCTCCCACGTAGTTGAGCCCAAATGCCCCGGCGTGGTGGAGCGCTACATAGACCTGAGCCAGTACTACGACCACTCCGGGCTTCAACCCCTGAAGCAGGATATCCTGGCCGCCGCAGCGGAGTACCAGGGCCACTACAAGCGGGTGTACCGCTGCCTGGGGGCGGCGGGGGAGCTGCGCCGGGATATGAACGAGCTGGTGGACACCGAGCCGGTGCGTAAGCGGCTGGGAAAGCGGGCGGCGGGCATCATCAGCCGGGAGCTGAAGCGGCCGCCTCAGGGCGGGGGACGGGCGGAGCAGCGCTTTTTGTCCGCCGTCACCCACAAGGGGGCGATTACCCTTTGGGATACGGTGTCTGCCCAGGCGGACCGGGTGTATGAGCTGGCGGGCGGCTACGGGCTGGCGCACCACATGCTCGCCCCTATCCTCACCGCGGCCCTGGCCGCGGGCCACGACGCGGTGGCCTGCCCGGACCCCATGGCCCCCGACCGGCTGGCCCACCTCATTTTCCCGGGGCTGTCCCTGGCCTTTGTCACCTCCACCCAGGAGGACCCTTGGCCTCATCGCGCCTACCGGCGGCTTCGGCTGGACGCCATGGCGGACACGGAGGCATACCGCCTCAACCGCCCACGGCTGCGCTTTACAAAGCGGGTGGCGGCGGCGCTGCTGGACGAAGGGGTGGCGGGTCTGAGCCAGGCCAAGGAGGCGCACGACCGCCTGGAAGGCTTGTATAACCCCTACGTGGACTTTGACGGCGTGGCCCGGATGGCGGACCAGGTGGCCGACCAGGTGCTGGCGCTGAAAGACGAGTAAAAGGGCGGGGAGAACCGTGGTTCTCCCCGCCCTCGCGCTGGGGGTTATATTTAGAGCCGTCGGACAGTTTACAGCCGGTAGGACAGTACAGCTACAGGACTTTTGGAGCCGGTAGGGCAGTACGGCCAAGGACAGTTTACAGCCAATCGGACAATACATCATTCAGGGCGGCGGGCGTAACGCCGTTGCGTACCAGCAGGCCGCTGAGTTCGTCGATGCGGGCGGCGCTGCATGTCACATTTGGTACGCTGGCCTGCTCGCCGCCCTGTTCTGCGATCTTGACGCCATAGCTCTCGCAGGCGAAAGCGCCCACGTCCATCTCCCCGATGAGGATGGAGTAGTCATAGCGCCGGACCGCGCCGGCCTGATCGGCCAGCTCTACGGTTTGCAGGAATAATTCGCGCACGTATTCGGTTCACCTCGCTTTCTTAATTCCTATTATCCGTACTTTTTGCTCAGTTGCAAGCAAAAGAAATCGCAGAATTCGACAAAATATGACGCGGATACAAGATGTGGAAAATCTGGGGTGTTCTGGGACACCAGCGATGGTCAGCCTACATATTTTGATACAAAATTTCTGCTAAATTGCACAAAAACCCAAAGCGGCCTCCGAAGAGGCCGCTTTGGGTTTTAAGAAAGCGGTTTGATGAAATTGCTCAGCCCTTGCTGGCCTTGAAGGCCTTGATGGCCTCGGTGAGCATGGGGCCGACCTTGAACAGGTCGCCGGTGATGCCATAGGTAGACACATCGAAGATGGGGGCGGCGGCGTTCTTGTTCACGGAGATGATGCACTCGGAGTCCTGCATGCCGGCCAGGTGCTGAATGGCGCCGGAGATGCCCAGGGCCACGTAGATCTTGGGGTGGACGGTCTTGCCGGTCTGGCCCACCTGGTGGTCCGCGCTGATGAAGCCCGCGTCAACGATGGCGCGGGAGGCGCCCACTACGCCGCCCAGCACGTTGGCCAGTTCCTCAGCGATCTCGATGCCCCGGGTGGGGTTGGAGCTGATGCCGCGGCCCACGGCCACCACCACGTCGGCGCCGATCAGGTCCACCAGCTTCTTGGCGGATTTCTTGATCTCGATGAGGTCCACGTGGATGTCGGAGGCGTCCAGCTTCACGTCCACCTTCTCCAGCACGGTCTGCTGGCTCTTGGCCTCGTCAAAGGCCTGGGTCTGCATCACGCCGGGACGCACCGTGGACATCTGGGGACGGTAATCCGGGCACACGATGGTGGCCATCAGGTGGCCGCCAAAGGCGGGACGGGTCATCTTCAGGTTCTTATTGTCCTCGAAGGGGGTGTTGTCCACGTCGATGGTGGAGGTGGTCTTGAGGAAGGCCTTGTACTTCTCCACGTCCACGTCCAGGTGGGTGCAGTCGGCGGTCAGGCCGGTATGCAGCCGGGCGGCCACGCGGGGGCCCAGGTCGCGGCCGATGTTGGTGGCGCCGATGAGGAACACCTCGGGCTTCTTCTCCTCCACCAGATCGCACAGCACCTTGGTGTAGGCGTCGGTGGTGTAGTCCTTCAGCAGGGGGTGGTCGCAGATATACACGCGGTCCGCGCCGTAGCCGCCCAGGGCCTTGGCATAGGTCTCGTTCACGTCGCTGCCCAGCAGCACGCCGCACAGCTCCACGCCCAGGTCGTCGGCCAGCTTGCGGCCTTCGCTGAGCAGCTGGTAGCCGGTGCCCAGGATGACGCCGTCCCGCTGCTCACAGAATACCCACACGCCTTTGAAGGCGGCGGTGTCTTTACTATTATAAGCCATAAATAATGTTGCGCCCCTTTCCATATTGTCACGCTTCGCGCCTGCCTGACCGTTCGGTCGCTTTCGCTGCGACTCAGGCAAAACCCGGTCCCACTTCGTGGGCCCTGGGCTTTTGCCTTCGCTCCGTTCCAAGCTCCCTCACAGGCAGACGCTCAGCGCTTCCTTTAAATGATGTGCTTCTCGCCCAGAATGGACACCAGCTTCTCACAGGTGGCCTTGTCGGCGCCCTCCAGCATGGTGCCCGCGCCCTTCACCGGCGGGGAGAAGGACTTATACACCTGGGTGGGGGAGCCCTTCAGGCCCACGTTCTCCACGGCGCCGATCCACTTGCTGTCGATCAGGGCGTTGAAGTCCCACATGGTGTAGGGCTTGGCATAGCAATCCATGATGCCGGACACGCTCATATAGCGGGGGGTGTTCAGCTCCTTGATGCAGGTGAGCACGCAGGGGGTCTGGACCTTGATGGTCATGTAGCCGTCCTCCAGCTCGCGCCGGACAGTCAGCTCGCCGTCCTTGTAGTCGATGGCGGTGACATAGGTGACCTGGGGCAGGCCCAGCTTCTCAGCGATCTGGGGGCCCACCTGGGCGGTGTCGCCGTCGATGGCCTGACGGCCGCACATCACGATGTCGCCCTTGTCCACGCCGATCTTCTCGATGGCGGCGGTGAGGGTGTTGGAGGTGGCCCAGGTGTCGGCGCCGCCGAACTCACGGGCGGACACCAGGTAAGCCTCGTCGGCGCCCATGGCCAGGCACTCGCGGAGCATGGACTCCGTGGGCGGGGGACCCATGGACACGACGCACACCTTCACGTCGGGGTTGGTCTCTTTGATCTGGAGGGCGGCCTCCAGGGCGTTCATATCATCGGGGTTGGAAATGGTGGCCATGGCCGCGCGGTCCATGGTGCCGTCGGCCTTGACGGCCACCACGCCGGAGGTGTCGGGCACCTGCTTGACACAGACAATAATTTTCATGGTGTTTCTACCTCCTTACTTAATGATCGCGCCGGAAATGACCATGCGCTGAACCTCGGACGTACCCTCGTAGATCTCGGTGATCTTGGCGTCGCGCATCATGCGCTCCACGGGATAGTCCCGGGTGTAGCCGTAACCGCCGAACAGCTGCACGCAGCGGCGGGTCACGTCGCTGGCGGTCTCGGCGGCCACCAGCTTGGCCATGGCGGCGTCCACGCTGAAGCTCTCGTGGCTCTGCTTCTTCATGGCGGCGGCGTACACCAGATACTTGGCCGCCTGGGTCTTGGCGTACATATCGGCCAGCTGGAACTGGGTGTTCTGCTGTTTGGCGATGGGCTTGCCGAACTGGACGCGCTCCTTGGTGTAGGCGATGGTCTCTTCGATGGCGCCCTCAGCGATGCCCAGGGCCTGGGCCGCGATGCCGATACGGCCGCCGTCCAGGGTGGCCATGGCCTCGTTAAAGCCCTTGCCCTGCTTGCCCAGCAGACGGTCGCCGGGGATCACGCAGTCCTCAAAGACCAGCTCGCAGGTGGAGGAGCCGCGAATGCCCATCTTCTTCTCGTGCTTGCCCACGGAGAAGCCGGGATCGGTGCGCTCCACGATGAAGGCGGACAGCTCCTTGGTCTTGCGGCCGCGCTTCTCGATGATGCCGGTGATGGCGATGACGATGAACACGTTGGCATAGCCCGCGTTGGTGATGAAGATTTTGGAGCCGTTGAGCACCCAGTTGCCGTTCTCATCCTTGACGGCGGTGGTCTGCTGGCCCTGGGCGTCGGTGCCGGCGCCGGGCTCGGTCAGGCCGAAGGCGCCGATCCACTCGCCGGAGCACAGCTTGGGCAGATAATACTTTTTCTGCTCCTCGGTGCCGTAGTCGAAGATGGGATTGCAGCACAGGCTGGTGTGGGCGGACAGAACCACGGAGGTGGTGCCGCACACCTTGGCCATCTCCTCCACCGCCATTATGTAGCTGAGGTAGTCGGCGCCCGCGCCGCCGTACTCGCGGGGGAGATAAATGCCCATCATGCCCAGCTTGGACATCTTTTTCACGGTTTCCTCGGGGAAGCGCTCCTCCTCGTCCACGTCCGCGGCGATGGGCTTGACCTCATTTTCCGCAAACTCACGGTACATCTTCTGGAGCATCAGCTGTTCTTTGGACAGTTTAAAATCCATGAGATTTTCCCTCCTTATAGCTTGCCGGACGGCTCTTACAGCTCGTCAACGGCGGTCTTGGTGCGGTCGGCGTTGTAGACATAGAAGCCCTTGCCGGACTTAACGCCCAGGTTGCCGCCGCGGACCATTTTCCGGATCAGCGGGCAGGCGCGGTACTTGCTGTCGCCGGTCTCGTTATACAGCACGTCCATGATGGCCAGGCAGATGTCCAGGCCGATGAAGTCGCCCAGCTCCAGGGGGCCCATGGGGTGGTTGGCGCCCAGCTTCATGGCGGCGTCGATGCCGGCGATGTTGGACACGCCCTCCATCTTGATGAAGGCGGCCTCGTTAATCATGGGGATGAGGATGCGGTTGACCACGAAGCCGGCGGCCTCGTTGACCTGCACGGGGGTCTTGCCCAGCTCGGTGGAGATCTCGGTGATCTTCTCCACGGTGGCGGCGGGGGTGTTGGCCCCGGCGATGACCTCGATGAGCTTCATCCGGTCGGCGGGGTTGAAGAAGTGCATACCGATGAGGGGGCGGCTCAGGCCCTTGCCGATCTCGGTGATGGACAGGGAGGAGGTGTTGGAGGCGAAGATGCAGCCTTCCTTACAAATCTTGTCCAGCTCACCGAAGGTGGTCTGCTTGACCTTCATGTCCTCGAAGGCGGCCTCCACGATCAGGTCGCAGTCGGCGCACAGGTCCTCCTTCAGGCCCGCGGTGATGGCGGCGCAGATGCCGTCGGCCTTGACCTGGTCCATCTTGCCCTTTTCCACCAGCTTGGCGTAGCCCTTCTGAATCTTAGCCTTGCCGCCGTCGGCCCACTCCTGCTTGATGTCGCACAGAGCCACGGTCCAGCCGCTCTGCGCAAAGGCCTTGGCGATGCCCTGACCCATGGTGCCCGCGCCGATGATGCCAACTTTACTCATGATAAAAACTTCCTTTCACAATAATATATGAGATTGCTTCTGGGATTACTGTGTACGGCCGCGCCCGGCCAGGTCTCAGCTGTTGGTAAAGACAGCCTTGGGCTTGGGCTTCTCCCGGGACAGGAAGCAGGCCATGCCCTCCACCTGGTCGTGAGTCTCGAAGCAGCCGCCGAAGAGCTTCTCTTCGATCTCCACCGCCTTGTCGATGGACACCTGCATCCCCTCGTTGACGGCCTTTTTGCAGGCGCGCACGGCGATGGGAGCGTTTTTGGCGATCTGGCCGGCCATCTTCAGCGCGGCGTCCAGCAGCTCCGCCTGGGGGAGCACGGCGTTGACCAAACCGATGCGCAGGGCCTCGTTGGCGTCGATGTTCCGGGCGGTGTAAAGCAGCTGCTTGGCCATGCCCATGCCCACCAGGCGGGCCAGGCGCTGGGTGCCGCCGAAGCCGGGGGTGATGCCCAGGCCCACCTCAGGCTGGCCGAACATGGCGTTGTCGGAGCAGATGCGGATGTCGCAGGACATGGCCAGCTCACAGCCGCCGCCCAGGGCGAAGCCGTTCACCGCAGCGATGACGGGCAGGGGGAAGCTCTCGATCATCAGGAAGATGTCATTGCCCAGCTTGCCGAAGGCCTCGCCCTCAGCCTTGGTCATGGTGGACATGGAGCCGATGTCGGCGCCAGCCACGAAGCTCTTGTCGCCCGCGCCGGTGAGGACCACGCAGCGCACGGCGTTCTGGTCGATGCCCTCGAAAGCGGCCTTCAGGTCGGCCAGCACCTCGGGATTGAGGGCGTTGAGAGCCTTCGGGCGGTCGATGGTGAGGACAGCCACAGCGCCTTGCTGCTCAAAATTCACAAATGACATCAGTTTGCCTCCTTAAGTAATGAAAAGTGTGGGAAGACAGCGAACCATGCTCCCGCCCGAATTCCCAATCTTCGCCATTTTTTTAACAAACAATGGGCAAAGCCGCGCGGCAAGGAACCGGACGCTGACCGCCGGTCATGCCGCATGGGGGTGGGGGAAGATCGTTCCCTATATTCTCACATAAGTATACCGCCTTTCCCCAGTGATTGCAAGGATTTTTTGATGAACTTTCCCCAATTTCCGCAGGGCGGAAAAAAACGCCGCCCCGGTTTCGGAGCGGCGCGAATTTTAGGGCAAAAAGGGAAGCATTCCGGCCAGGGGTAGGTAGGCGATGGGCAGGAATATGGCCGGCAGCATATTGCCCACCTTGATTTTTTCCCGGCCCAGCTCCAGCATGTTCACCCCGATGGCGATGATGAGCACCCCGCCCACGGCGGTCATCTCAGTGATGACGGCGGCGGGCAGATAGGGCCCAATCCACCCTGCCAGCAGGGTGATGGACCCCTGATAGAGGAGCAGGGGAATGACGGAGAACAGCACGCCCGCGCCCATGGCGGCGGCAAAGGAGATGGAGGTAACTCCGTCAATGACGCCCTTGGAGACGATGGTGCCGTAGTCGTGGTTCAGCCCCGCGTCGATGGACCCGGTGATGGCCATGGCCCCCACGCAGAACAGCAGAGAGGCGCTGACAAAGCCCTCGGTGAAGCGGCCGCCGCCCTTCCCCCGGATGAGCCGGGCCCGGAGGAAATCCCCCGCGCCCTCCAGGCGGCGCTCAATGTCGATGGCGTGGCCCATCACCGTGCCCGCCACCATGCACACGATGACGCACAGCATGTCCTGGGTGCCGGTGGCGCTGCCGATGCCGATGCACAGCACGCACAGACCCAGGGCGTGGGTGAGGATGGACATGAGCCGGTCGCTGATGAGGTTCTTGAAGGCGAGCCCCAGCCCGCCCCCCAGCAGAATCAGGAGTACGTTGATCCAAGTAGCCGGCATGGCGGTTCACCTCGGCAGGCGGGCGAAATAGGCCCGGGTCTGGTCCGCGTTTTCCAGGATGGCCGCCCGCAGGGCCTGGAGGTCGGAAAACTTCCGCTCCGGCCGGAGCTGGGCGTAAAACTCCACCCGGATGTTCCGCCCGTACAAATCGCCCTCATAGTCCAGAATCCACGGCTCCACGGTGAGGGCGGCGGCATTCTGATTCACCGTGGGGCGCACGCCCACGTTGGTCACCGCTGGACGCACCGCGTCCGGCAGGTACACCCGGGTGGCGTACACGCCGAAGCCGGGGGCGATGACCCCCGGAGGCACCAGCAGGTTGGCGGTAGGGGAGCCCAGGGTGCGGCCCAGCTCATGGCCGTGGACCACCGGGCCGGACAGGACGTGGGGGTGGCCCAGAAACTGCCGGGCCCGCTCCGTCTCACCTGACGCCACCAGGGTGCGGATATGGGTGGAGGACACGGTGATCCCGTCCAGCTCCACCTTGGGGATGATGTCGCAGCCCATGCCCAGCTCCCGGCACAGGTCCGCCAGGCGCTGGGGATTGCCCTCCCCCTTGTAGCCGAAGTGAAAGTCGTGGCCGGCCACCACGTGGACCGCGCCCAGCTGCGTTTGCAGGTACTGCTTCACGAAGTCCCGCCAGTCCATCTGGCGCATCACGTCAAAGGGGGCCACGATCACCTCCCGGATGCCGTACAGCCGCTCCATCAGCTCCCGCCGGTCGTCCACTCCGGTGAGCAGGGGTACCTCCCTCCCGGTGAGGGCGGCGGCGGGGCTGCGGTCGAAGGTGAAGGCGCAGGGGACGGCCCCCAGCGCCTGGGCCCGCTCCGCTACGGTGCGCAGCAGCGCCCCGTGGCCCAGGTGCACCCCGTCGAAGAAGCCCAGGGCGATCACTCGTGTTTGTTGTTCCATGTCCATCCAGCTCCTATACCTCAAAAAAGCTCTTGACGGTGACGAGCTGGTGGTCCGCCACTCTCCCAAGGGCCAAAAATGTCTTGTCCGGGCCGTAGACCCGGTACTCCCCCTCGCGGATGCCCCGGGCGGCCAGCGCCGCGCCGTTGCGGATCTTTTTCTCCGCCCCGGCGGTTTTCAGCAGCAGCACCGGCAGACCGGCGAAGAAACGGTCCACCGGGAGCAGCAAGGACTCCCCCTCCCCCCGGTCCGCCGCCTGCTGGACGGCGTCCAGCGTCACGCTGTCAGCCAGGGTAAAGCCTGCGGCCTTTACCCGCCGCAGAGAGGACATGCACCCACCGCAGCCCAGGGCCTGTCCGATGTCGTGGCACAGGGTGCGCACATAAGTACCCTTGGAGCAGGCGATGCGCAGGAGAAAGTCCGTCCCCTGGGGGAGGGGCTCGTCCAGCACCTCCAGGGCGTGGATGGTGACGGGCCGGGGCTTGCGCTCCACCTCTCGGCCCTTGCGGGCCAGCTCGTACAGCTTTTTGCCGTTGATTTTGATGGCGGAGTACATGGGCGGGATCTGCTCGATGGCTCCGGTGAACCGGGGCAGCACCCCCTCCAGCTCCCCGCGGGTCACGCTGGCGGGCCGCTCCTCCAGGATCTCGCCGGTGGTGTCCTGGGTGTTGGTGACCACGCCCAGTTTTAACCCGGTGATATACTCCTTGTCGGAATCGGCGGCGAATTCCACCGCCCGGGTGGCCCGACCGATGAACACGGGGAGTACTCCGGTGGCCATGGGGTCCAGCGTCCCGGCGTGGCCCACCCGCTTCTCGCGGAACATCCCCCGCAGCTTGGCGCACACGTCCATGGAGGTCCACCCGGCGGGCTTGTCGATGATAATGATGCCGTTTGCCATGGCTTAGTCCTGCGTAGGTTCCGCCAGCTGGGCGTCGATGGCGGCCAGGATGGCCCGCTCCGCCTCTTCCACCGTCCCCTTCACGGTGCAGCCGGAGGCCGCCCTGTGTCCCCCGCCGCCTAGCCGCTCGCACACCCGGGTGGCGTTGAGCTCGTCCGCCTTGGTGCGCACGGAGACGCGGCACTCTCCACCCTCGTGCTCCCGGATAGTGGCGGTGTGGAGCACACCCTGGAGCTGGCCCAGGAAGGCGGCGATGTCATCCGTGTCCTCGCTGGTGGCGCCGGCCTGAGCTATCAGCTCCAGAGAGATGGGGGCCACTGCCACTGTGCCCTGATGATAGAGGTGCATATGCTCGATAATCAGGCTTTCCAGCTTCATTCGGGCCATCGACTTGGTGCGGAAGTGCCGCTTGTTCAGCGCCTGGAAGGGGATGCCCTGCTCCATCAGCGCCGCCGCCGCCCTGTGGGTGTGTGGGGTGGTGTTGGCGTACACAAAGCAGCCGCAGTCGGTGGCCACTGCCACATACAGCGGCGTGGCGATCTCCCCGTCCATGACCCCCAGATGGGTGCAGATCTTCCAGATAATCTCACCGCAGGCGGCCTTATCGGCCTCCAGGCAGGTCTCCCGGGCGAAAAATTCCTGAGAGGGATGATGGTCGATAGCCAAGTCGATGCGTCCCTTATAAACCTCCGCATTGGGCGGCAGCAGGTTTTCGGTGGCCACATCGGTGCTCACCACCGTGTCCGGGGCATAGCTTTCCGGCGCGGTGAGGCCGCCTAGGTAGCCCGCCATCAGGGTGGTAGCGTCCTCGTTGGGCAGCACGAAGGCGGTCTTGCCCAGCTTGCGCAGGGCGCGGCACAGCCCGGCGGCGCAGCCAATGGTGTCGCCGTCGGGGCGCTTATGGGTCAGGATCAGGTAGTTGTCATGGGCGGCCAAAAACGCCGCCGCTTCCCGGCAGTCCATGGCTCAGTCCTCCTCGTCCAGTACGATGTGGGCGTTGGCGGGGTTGGGGGGCTTGACCACATCGGGGTTGCGCAGCATGTCCAGAATATGCGCCCCCTGGTCGATGGAGTCGTCCCGCACGAAGGACAGCTCGGGGGTGTTGCGCAGGTTGAGGGCCCGGCCCAGCTCCCGGCGCAGGTAGCCCGCGGCGGACTTCAGCCCCTTCAAAAGCTGGGCGATGCTGTCCTTATTCAGGGCGCTGACGTAGATTTTGGCGTATTTCAAATCCTGGGTGGTCTCCACGGCGGTGACGCTCACCATGCCCGCGTCCGCCACCCGGGGGTCCTTGACAGTGGGGATAAGGGAGGCCAGCTCCCGCTGGATCTCCTCGTTGATGCGTCCGATTCGATTGCTTGGCATAAGTTCCTCCTTAAATTGTAACGGTAAAGCAGGCCTGTTCCGTGTCCAAAAACTGCCTGAGGGTGTCCATATCGAATTCTGAGAGACCGCCATGACAGCGGACCAGGCGGGAATGCTCCCCCACCCATAGGTGCCAGAGCTCCACGCTTTCGCCGGGGGAAAAGTGCCCGATGAGGTATTGCTTGAGGCTGTCCAAATCCTTCTCGCCGGCCTCCAAGGACAGCTCGTATTGGTAGTGTTTCATGGGATAGCCCAGTTCATCCACGCTCCGGCGGTAGTATTGGTGTGGGGCCACTTGGAAGCCGGCCTCCACGCCAATCTCGGTTTTGCCAACAGTTTTCACGCGATATTCCCGGCAGTTGACCAGGGGAAGCTCCTTGTCCGCCGCCAGCAGATAGACACAGCTCATGGGCGCTCCTTTCCCGCAAAAGGGGCGGGCGAAGCCGCCCGCCCCTGCGCAATTATACCTCAATCTGTTCCATTACGAAGGCCTCGATGACGTCGCCCTCCTTGATGTCGCTGTACTTCTCGATCCCAATGCCGCACTCGTAGCCCCGGGCGACCTCCTTCACGCTGTCCTTGAAGCGCTGGAGGGAGTTCATCACGCCCTCGTGGATGACGATGCCGTCCCGCACCAGGCGGATCTGGGCGTTCCGGGCCACCTTGCCGTCGGTGACGTAGCACCCGGCCACGAAGCCCACGCCGGTGATCTTGTATACCTGGCGCACCTCGGCCTGGCCCAGGGATACCTCCTTGAACTTGGGGGCCAGCATGCCCTTCATGGCGGCCTCAATCTCATTGATGCAGTCGTAGATCACCCGGTACATCCGCATGTCCACCTTATTGCGCCCGGCGGAGTCGGCGGCGTTCTTGTCCGGGCGGACGTTGAAGCCCACGATGATGGCGTTGGAGGTGGCGGCCAGCATCACGTCGGACTCGTTGATGGCGCCCACCGCGCAGTGGATGACCCGCACCCGGACCTCCTCGTTGGAGATCTTCTCCAGGCTGGCCTTGACCGCCTCGGCGGAGCCCTGCACATCGGCCTTGACGATGATGTTCAGGTCCTTCATCTCGCCCGCCTGGATCTGGCTGAACAGCTCCTCCAGGGACACCTTCTGCTTGGCGGCGCCGGTGGTGGCGTTCTTCATCTCGCTCTTGCGCTGCTCCACCAGCTCACGGGCCATGCGCTCGTCGGCCACGGCGTGGAAGTCGTCGCCCGCGCCGGGCACCTCGCCCATGCCGATGATTTCCACGGGGACGGAGGGGCCCGCCTCGGTGACCTTATTGCCCTTGTAGTCGGTCATGGCGCGCACGCGGCCCACCGCGATGCCCGCGATGATGACGTCACCCTGCTTCAGGGTGCCGTTCTGCACCAGCAGAGTGGCCACGGGGCCGCGGCCCTTGTCCAGCCGGGCCTCGATGACCGCGCCGTGGGCGGTGCGGTTGGGGTTGGCCTTCAGCTCCCGCATCTCGGCGGTGAGCGTGACCATCTCCAGCAGATTTTCGATGCCCATGCCGGTCTTGGCGGAGATGGGGCAGATAACGGTGTCGCCGCCCCACTCGTCGGGCACCAGCCCGTGCTCGGTGAGCTGCTGCTTGATGCGCTCGGGGTTGGCCTCCGGCTTATCCATCTTGTTGATGGCCACGATGATGGGGATGTCGGCGGCCTTGGCGTGGTTGATGGACTCGATGGTCTGGGGCATGATGCCGTCGTCGGCGGCCACCACCAGGATGGCCACGTCGGTAATCATGGCGCCCCGGGCGCGCATGGCGGTGAACGCCTCATGGCCCGGCGTGTCCAGGAAGGTGATGGGCTTGCCGTTCACCTCCACCTGATAGGCGCCGATGTGCTGGGTGATGCCGCCGGCCTCGCCGCTGACCACGTTGGCGTTGCGGATATGGTCCAGCAGGGAGGTTTTGCCGTGGTCCACGTGGCCCATGACCACCACCACGGGGGCGCGGGGGACCAGGTCCTCCTCCCGGTCCTCGGCGGTGTCGATGAGCCGCTCCTCAATGGTGACGATGACTTCCTTCTCCACCTTGCAGCCCAGCTCCATGGCTACTAAAGCGGCGGTGTCGTAGTCGATGATGTCGGAGAGGGAGGCCATCACCCCGTTGCGGATCAGGCACTTGACCACCTCCGCCCCGGTCTTTTTCATCCGGGAGGCCAGCTCGCCCACCCCGATCTCGTCGGGAATCTTGACGGTGAGGGGGGTCTTTTTGGCGATCTCCAGCTGGAGGCGGCGCATCCGGTCCTGCTCCTCCTGGCGGCGCTTGCTGCCGAAGTTCTGGCCGCGGTTCTTGCCGCTGCGGTTCTGGAACTTCTGCTTGCCGGTCTGCATCCGGTTGGCCTTGTCGGGGGCCAGGTCCTCCAGGCGCTGGTCGTACTTCTCCAGGTTGACGCCGCCGCCCTTGCGGGTGTCCACCACCTTTTTCTCCGGGGTGCGGCTCATGGGCTTGGCGGGAGCGGGCTTGGGCTGCTCCTTCTGCCCGGGAGCGGGCTTGGCCTGGGCCTGGGCGGGTTTGCCGTCCTTGGGCTTGGCGGGCTCCTCTTTGGGGGCGGCCGGCTTGGCCTTGGACGGCTCGTGGTACACGTCGGCATAGATGGATTCGATGGAATCCACCTGATTGCGCTGGGTCAGATGCTCAAAAATAATGGACAGCTCCCGGTCGGTCAAAATCTTGGTGGGAGACACCGTCTCTTTGGTGTGTTCGGTCAGGATCGCGGTAATGGCTTTGGCTTGCATCCCAAAGTCCTTGGCCACATCCCGGCAGTTCAGCTTCGCAAGGCTCAAACAGGCCACCTCCTAAGTTTCAGGCACAGCGGGCTTTTGAGCCCGCCCATTCTTTTTCTCATGCAGCAGGGGTTCGAGGGTGGGGCGCAGCGCCCCGTCTGCTTGGATCAGCTTTTTGGCCAGCGCGCCGGCCAGCCCCCGGTCGGTGAGGGCGGCGACGGCGCAGCTGCCGCGGCCCAGGGCGCCGCCCAGGGTCTGCTTATCCCAGGGAACGCGCGCCCACGGGATGCCCCCGTTCTCCGCCCAGCGTCGGGCGCGGTCCACGCTGTTCTGGGCGGCGTCGGCGGCGGACAGCATCAGGCACGCCCGCCGGGCTTTGCAGGCCTCCTCCACCGGGGCCTCGCCCACGGCCAGGTTGTTCCCCCGCAGGGCCAGCCCCAGCAGGGATAGGGCGCTGTCAGTCACCGCCGTCACCCGCCTTCATCTGCGCCTCCAGCGCGTCCCAGACCTCCGGCGGCGTGGGGGCGGACAGGGCCCGCTCAATGGCCCGGCTCTTTTTCGCCCGGGCCAGGCAGGCGGCGTCGGGGCACAGGTAGGCCCCCCGGCCCGGCTTCTTCCCCCGGAAATCCAGCGACAGCTCTCCCTCGGGGGAGCGCACCACCCGGATGAGCTCCGGCTTGGGCTTCATCTCCCGGCAGCCGAGGCATTGGCGCATGGGTATTTTCTTGGGCATTGCGTGCTCCCCCTTTCTCCTGATCCCGGCATTGTCACGCTGCGGATTGGCCGCGTGGCCGGGCCGCTTTCGCTGCGATTCGGCCAAAACCCGGTCCCACACCGTGGGCCCTGGCTTTTGGACTCACTCCGCGCCAAGCTCCCCTGCGCGGCTATCCTCCGCGCTTCCCTCTTCCTCCTCGGGGGGCTCGGGGGCGCTGGCGGGGCGGATGTCGATTTTAAAGCCGGTGAGCCGGGCGGCCAGGCGGGCGTTCTGCCCCTCCTTGCCGATGGCCAGGGACAGCTGGTCGTCAGGCACCACCACCCGGCAGCTCTTGCCCGCCTCCAGCTCGGTGACGCTGATGACGTCGGCGGGGGCCAGGGCGGCGGCTACGTACTGTCCGGGGTCGTCGGACCACTTGATGATGTCCACCTTTTCGCCCCGCAGCTCCTCCACCACGGCGTTCACGCGCTGGCCTCTGGGGCCTACGCAGGCGCCGATGGGGTCCACGTTCTCGTCGTCGCTCCACACCGCCAGCTTAGTGCGGCTGCCCGCCTCCCGGGCGATGGACATGACCTGGACTGTGCCGTCGTAGATCTCGGGTACCTCCAGCTCAAACAGCCGCTTGACCAGCCCCGGGTGGGTGCGGGAGATGAGCACCTGCGGCCCCCGGGTGGAGCGGCGGACCTCCACCACATACACCCGGACCCGGTCGCCCTCCCGGATGACCTCGCCCTTGACCTGCTCCCCGGCGGACAAAAACGCGTCGGTGAACTCGGAGCCGGAGGTGAGGCGGATGGCCACCGAGCCGTTGCGCTCGTCCACCCGGGTGACGGAGCCGGTGAGGATCTCGTGCTCCTTGGCGGAGAACTCGTCGAAGATCATGCCGCGCTCCGCCTCCCGCATCCCCTGGATGATGACCTGGCGGGCGGTCTGGGCGGCGATGCGCCCAAAGTTTTTGGGCTTGATCTCAATGCGCAGCACGTCCCCCAGCTGGGCCCGGGGCAGGGCTCTTTGGGCCTCCTCCAAGGCGATTTCGGTGTGGGGATTGTCCACCAGCTCCACCACGTCCTTTTTGACGAACATGCGCACGGTCTCCAATTCCTCGTTGGCGTCCACCACCACGTTGTCGGTGATGCCCTCGTGGTCCCGCTTGTAGGCGGCCACCAGGGCCTGGGTGATTTTTTCCAGCATATAGGATTTGGGAATGCCTTTTTCCTTTTCAATATCGGAGATGGCGGCGAAAAATTCCTTGGCGTCCAGCTCCGTGCTCTTTGCGGCGATTTTTTTCTTGGCCATGTCGTTTAACTCCTTCAAAACTCGACGTGCAGGCGCACCTGGGCCACGTCTTTCTTCTCGTACCGGACGCCGTCCACCGTCACGGCCCCGTCCTCGTATCCGGTGAGGGCCCCGGTGGCCGCCTTGCGCCCGTCCACAGGGCGGTAGAGCTTCACGTCCACCTGCCGGCCCATGCACTGGGCGAAGTGGGCGCTCTTGCGCAGCGCCCGGTCCAGCCCGGCGGAGGACACCTCGAAGGTGTAGCTGCCCTGAATGGGGTCGCACTGGTCCAGCACGTCGGACAGGGGGCGGGAGACCGCCTCGCAGCAGTCGATGTCCACGCCGCCCGGGCGGTCGATGTAGACCCGAAGGAACCACTCTCCGGCCTCCTTGACGTATTCCACATCCCACAGCGTGCACCCGGCCTGCTCGACGATG
The DNA here is from genome assembly GCA_949841355.1 of uncultured Oscillospiraceae bacterium. Lineage (GTDB taxonomy): Bacteria > Bacillota > Clostridia > Oscillospirales > Oscillospiraceae > Enterenecus. The sequence goes on along the minus strand of CATKZP010000013.1, from coordinate 15,944 downwards.
GGCAGGGCCAGCTTCTCCACGGTGTCGGTGACCTTTGCCATCTGGCGTCAGCTCCTTCCCTTCAAATAGAAGGAGTGAGGCGTATGCCTCACTCCTTTCTTACCCTAACATTCATGCTATTCTACCACGCCCCAGGGCGGATTGCAACCCCTGATGCGAAAAATTTTTCCGTCCTTCCCCGCCGGCGGGCGGCGTTTGCTAGGGCCTGCGGCCGTCCCGGACAAAGGGCGGGTCCACCCGGGGGCTGGTGAGAAGGGCGTATTTGGAGGGGCGGCGGTAGGCGTTTCCATGGACCTCGCTCTCCCGGTAGCGGCGCAGCCGGTCCAGGTCCAGCCTGGCCAGGTAGACCCCTTCCTCGCCGCCCGCCTGCAAAATGCAGGTGTCCCGGGACTGCTCCTCGTTGGGCAGGTAGGCCACGCCGTCAAATACGGTGGAGCGGCCATTGCAGTCGGGCACGCCCTGGGGATAATTGCAGGTGGCTATGGCCAGCATATTCTCAAAGGACCGGGCCCGGAGCTGGGAGAGGCGGTTGATTTCCATGGGGCAGGCGTTGGGCGTCAAAATCAGCTCCGCGCCCTGGAGCATGAGCACGCGGGCGCTCTCGGGGAACTCCCGGTCGTAGCAGATCATGGCCCCCACCTGGACGGGCCCCTTGGCGGTGTCCAGCTGCGCCGTATGGAATTCCTCCCCGGGGGTGAGCCAGCGCTCCGCGTCGAAGTCGCAGGTGTGCACCTTGGCGTAGGCCAGGCGCTGTGCGCCGGAGCGGTCGAAGAGAAGCAGGGAATTGCGGGGGCCGCCGGGGTGCTCCTCCAGCAGGGTGACGGCGATGGCCATGGACAGCTCCCCGGCCAGGGCCTGAAAGGCGCGGGCGAAGCTCCCTCCGGCGGGGATGGCCCGGGCGGTCCACTCCTCCGCGGGGCGGCCGTAGATCTGGTAGCCGCAGCTCCACATCTCGGGGAACAGGGCGATGTCCGCCCCCAGGTCCTTGGCCCTTTTGCAGGCGGCCAGCCCCTTTTCCAGGTTTTCCTCCAGGGCGGCGCCGGGGGCGATCTGCAGCAGGGCGATGTTCAGGGTGTCCATGGGCGGGCCTCCTTTGTGAATTGGGGTCTCTGGTCCTGATCCTAGCACAGAATTCCGGCGGGGTCAATCCGCTTTTGCGAAATTTCCGGCGGTTTGAGCCGGGACCCGGGCGGAAAAAGGGACGCGGCCGTCCCGCCCTTGCTTCCTTTTAAAAATAATGGTATAATCCTATGTTATCATCCGCCGCGCTCAATCAAACTGTGAGGTGTCCCCTATGAAGCTAATGGTCATCGACGGCAATTCCATCGTCAACCGGGCCTTTTACGGCGTCAGCCAGAACCTGACCACCCGGGAGGGCCTGCCCACCAACGCCATTTTCGGCTTTCTCAACATCCTGCTCAAGCTGCTGGACGAGGAGCAGCCCCAGGGGCTGGCGGTGGCCTTCGACATGCGCGCGCCCACCTTCCGCCACAAGGCGTTCGCGGAGTATAAGGCCCAGCGCAAGGGGATGCCGGAGGAGCTGGCGGTCCAGATGCCGGTGCTCAAGGAGGTGCTGGACGCCATGAACATCCGCCGCTATGAGCTGGAGGGCTGGGAGGCGGACGACCTGCTGGGCACCATGGCCCGGGTGAACGGGGAGCAGGGCGGCGATACCGTGATCGTCACCGGGGACAAGGACTCTCTCCAGCTCATCGGGGAACGCACCACCGTCAAGCTGGTGACCACCCGCATGGGCCAGACCACCACCCGGAACGTCACGCCGGAGGAATTCCGGGCCGAGTACGGCTTTGAACCCATCCACATGATCGACCTGAAGGCCCTGATGGGGGATACGTCGGACAACTACCCCGGCGTGAAGGGAGTGGGGGAAAAGACTGCCATGGCGCTGATTCAGGAGTACCAGTCGGTGGACGCCATCTACGGCAGGCTGCCGGATATCAACGCCAAGCCCGGCGTCATCAAAAAGCTCACCGAGGGGGAGGCGGACGCCCGGCTGAGCTACGACCTGGCGGTGATCCGCACCGACGCGCCCATGGGCTTCGACCCGGCGGAGGCAAAACGACAGCCCTTCGACGAACCGGCGCTGTACCAAAAGCTGCTGGAGCTGGAGTTTTCTAAGCTCATCGACAAGCTGAAGCTCACCCCCGGCCCGGCGGGGGGCGCGCCGGAGGAGGAGCCGGCGGAGGTCCAGGTCACCGCGGTCCCCGTCCTCACCGGGGCGGATTTTGAGGACGCCCTGGCCAAATGGGAGGGGGCGGACTGTGTGGCCGTCCTGCCCCTGCCCGGGCTGGCCGGGGTGGCGGTATCCCTGTCCGAGGACGACGGCAGGCAGGCGTATCTGTACGACATCCGCGCCGCCGCCTACGAGGGGGACTACCACGCCCTGCTGTCCGCCCTGTTCGGTCCCGGCGTGAAAAAGGTGACCCACGGGGTGAAGGAGCTGTGCCGGGCCCTGCTGGACGAGGGCATTGAGCCGGAGGGCTTCGTGTTCGACACCGAGCTGGCCGCCTACCTGCTGGACCCCACGGCGGGCAGCTACGAGCTGCGCAAGCTGGCGGTGTCCTATTTCAAAAAGGAGGTGGAGCAGTCCGCCGCCTATAAAGAGGAGACCGCCTTCTCTCTGCTGGACGACGGCCTCAAGGCCCAGACCGCCTGGTACGAGGATACCGCCTGGATCGAGGCGTTTTACGGGCTGTTTCAGCCCAGGCTGGAGGAATACGGCCTGTTGTCGGTGCTCACAGACATTGAGCTGCCCCTGTGCCCGGTGCTGGCCCGGATGGAGAAGGCCGGGGTGCTGGTGGACGCCCAGACCCTGGGCGACTTCGGCAGGCAGCTCCAGCTGGGCATCGACACGCTGAAAACGGAGATCTACGCCCTGGCGGGGGAGGAGTTCAACATCCTCTCCCCCAAGCAGCTGGGGCATATCCTCTTTGACAAGCTGGGCCTGCCCCCGGTGAAAAAAACCAAGACAGGTTGGTCTACAAATGTAGACGTATTGGAAAAGCTGCGCCCCCGCCACGAGATCGTGGGCCGGGTGCTGGATTACCGGCAGCTGACCAAGCTGAGCTCCACCTATGTGGAGGGGCTGGGCAAGGTGATCGCCGGGGACGGGCGGATTCACACCAGCTTCCAAAACACCGTCACCGCCACGGGGCGGCTCTCCTCCACCGAGCCCAATTTGCAGAATATCCCCGTGCGCACCCCCCTGGGGGCGGAGATGCGGAAAATGTTCGTGGCGCCGAAAGGCAAAGTGCTGGTGGACGCGGACTACTCCCAGATCGAGCTGCGGCTGCTGGCCCACATGTCGGGGGACGAGGCCATGATCGCGGGCTTCAACTCCGGGGTGGACATCCACACCGTCACCGCCTCCCAGGTGTTCTCCCTGCCCCAGGACGCGGTGCCGCCGGAGCTGCGCCGGGCGGCCAAGGCGGTGAACTTCGGCATTGTGTACGGCATTTCCGCCTTCTCCCTGTCGGAGGACATCCACGTCACCGTGGCCCAGGCCAAGGAGTATATGGAGAAGTATTTTGACCACTATTCCGGCGTGCGTGCCTATATGACCCGGGTGGTGGAGCAGGGCCGGGAGGACGGCTTTGTGTCCACCCTCTACGGCCGCCGCCGCTGGCTGCCGGAGCTGAAGAGCTCCAACTTCAATACCCGCTCCTTTGGCGAGCGGGTGGCGCTGAACATGCCCATCCAGGGCACGGCGGCGGACATCATCAAGCTGGCCATGATCCGGGTGGACGCCCGCCTGCGGGCCGAGGGGCTGGAGGCCCGGCTGGTCCTCCAAGTCCACGACGAGCTCATCGTGGAGTGCCCCGAGGGGGAGGCCGAGCGGGTGAAAGCCCTGCTCCAGGAGGAGATGGAGGGGGTGGCGGCGCTGGCGGTGCCGCTGAAGGCGGACGCCAACGTGGGCCGCACCTGGGCGCAGTGCCACTGACTCGTCGCAAAGTCTGCTCCATTCGGAACGCCCTGGCGGGCATTCCTCACGCCGCTCCCTTGCTCCTCGTCTCCAACCGCGACCCGCTTGCGCTGGGCTCGCGGTTGGGGCGGCCTGCGGTCGCTATACATTAGGAGGCACTTCATAATGAGCTTATTCGACACCTTCGACCCCGTTTCCGAGGAGATTTTGAAGCCTGCCCACATGATCCGGCCGGCGGACGGCTTTCCGGATAGGGTGGTGCTCACCTTTGAGGAGAAATCCCTCCAGGCGCTGCAAAAAGGCTGGGAGACCCGTGTGGCGGCCACCCTCAGCGGCGGGAGGCCCATCCCGGTGTACGCGCTCACCCACAGCGGCCGGGAGCTGGGAATGGCGCAGACCCTCATCGGCGGCGCGGCCACGGCGGCGCTGATGGAGGAGCTGCTGGCCCTGGGGGCGAAGCGGGTGCTGCTGTACGGCTCCTGCGGGGTGCTGGACGCATCCCTCACCGCCGGGCGCCTCATCCTGCCCACCGCCGCCTGCCGGGACGAGGGGACCAGCTACCACTACCTGCCCCCGGCGGACTATGTGGACATCCCCACGGCGGAGCGGCTGGGGGAGATTTTCGACGAACTGGGCCTGCCCTATGTGAAGGGCCGGGTGTGGACCACCGACGCCATCTACCGGGAGACCAGGGCCAACGTGGAAAAGCGCCGGGCGGACGGCTGCATCGCCGTGGATATGGAGTGCGCCTCCGCCATGGCGGTGGGGCGGTTCCGGGGCGCGGAGGTGTACCAGTTCCTCTACGCCGAGGACAGCCTGGACGGCGCCGATTGGGACCCCCGCACCTGGGGGGCGGTGCCCGCGTCGGACTACGAAAAGTACCTGCGCCTGGCGCTGGAAGCGGCGGCGAGACTATAAAATGGAGGCTGGTCAAATGAAGGGCGTACAGGAATACTACGACAAGACCGCGGCGGAATGGGCCGCCAACGGTTACGACGACCAGGCATACCTGCCCTGCCTGGACGAGTTTTTGTCCCTTCTGCCCCCCGGCGGGCGGGTGCTGGACCTGTGCTGCGGCGCGGGATACGAGACCGGGCGCATCCGGGAGCGGGGCTTTGACGCGCTGGGGCTGGACTTCAGCGGCGAGAGCCTGAAAATCGCCCGGGAGCGCAACCCGGACATCCCCTTTTACCAGGGGGATATGCTGGAGGACTACGCCCACATCGGCATGGTGGACGGCATCCTGCTGTCCGCCGGGCTGGTCCACGTGGAGACGGCGGACCTGCCCCGGGCCTTCGCCCAAATGGCCAAGGTGGTCAAGCGCGGCGGCTATGTGCTGGCCTCCATCCGGGAGGGGCGCGGCAGGCTGGACGAGTGGAGCCTGCGGGAGATCGACGGGGAGCGGTACGACCGCAATTTCATCGCCCACACCCCGGACGAGGTGGTGGGAGCGGCGCAAAGGTGGTTTTCCTACTGCCGGGAGCTGTCCTCGGATATGCCCATCTGGCGGCAGCTGCTGTTCCGGCGGACGGAGGCGGGCGCATGAGCTTTCACATCATTCCCATGACCGCCGGTCATCTGCCCCAGGTGGCCGCGCTGGAAAAAATCTGCTTCCCCGCCGACCCGTGGAGCGAGGCGCTGTTCCGGGAGGCGCTGGAAAATTCCCGGGCGGCCGTCCTGCTGGCCCAGGGGGAGGGGGACGCGGTGCTGGGCTACGCGGTGGTGTCCGTGGTGCTGGACGAGGGGAATCTGGACAATATCGCCGTGGCGCCGGAGCACCGGCGGCAGGGGGTGGCGGACGCCCTGCTGTCCGCCCTGACGGGCTTCGGCCGGGAGCATCTGGCCGCGCTGATGCTGGAGGTGCGCGCCTCCAACGCCCCGGCCATCGCGCTGTACGAAAAGCACGGCTTCGCGGCGGTGGGGCGGCGCAGAAATTACTACGACGCGCCCCGGGAGGACGCGGTGCTGATGACATTAATCTTTCAGGAGTAAGCCATGGAATTGCAGCGATTGACAAAAGAGGAGCTCACCGCCCTCTATCAGAACGAGATGACCGCCGACTTTCCCAAGTCGGAGCTGAAGCCGCTGGCGGCTATGCTGCGGCTGATGGATATGGGCCGCTACGACCCCCTGCTGGCGACGGAAGACGGAGAGGCGGTGGGCTACGCCATGCTGTGGCTCCCCCAGGGCCGGGAGGGGGCGCTGCTGGAGTACCTGGGGGTGCTCCGGGGCAGGCGCAGCGGCGGGCTGGGCACGAGGATTCTGGCCCTGCTGGCGGACCGGTACGGCCAGCTCTTCGGGGAGGCGGAGGCCCCCGGGCCCGACGCCTCCCAGGAGGAGAACGGCCTGCGCCGGCGGCGCATCGCCTTTTATGAGCGCAGCGGCTTTCGGGTGCTGGACTACATGTGCGCCCTGTTCGGGGTGCGCTTCCACTGCCTCTACCGGGGCCCGGAGACCGACGACCGGAAGGTGGAGGCCCTCCACCGGAGCGTGTACGCGGAGTATTTTTCTCCCGCCCATATGGAGCGGTACATCCAGCTGCCGCTGAAGCCCGGCGAGGCGGTAAAGCCCGCCCCCGAGTGGGTGGAGGAGGCGTTCCCCGGCCAGGAGGAGACATATGGTTGAATCGGATGATTGGCGGCTGACTGGACAGGAAGAATTTCTCCGCGGACAGTCCTTGTTTCACCGGGCCTGGCAGGCCCCCGTTCCGGAATCGGATCACAGCCACTGTGCTTTTTGCTGGGCTAAATTCTCCAAATTCGAGGAGACGCTCCAGGAAGGGTATGTGACCCAGGACGGTCGGCATTGGATCTGTCCCCAATGCTTTCGTGACTTTCAACCGAAGTTTGGATGGATTGTGATTGAACCCTCCAAATTACCAGAGAAAGGGTGCTTTCATGAATATTTTAGCCTTTGAATCCTCCTGCGACGAGACCGCCGCCGCCGTGGTGCGGGACGGTCGGACGGTGCTGTCCTCCGTTATCGCCTCCTCGGCGGACATGCACGCCATTTACGGCGGCGTGGTGCCCGAGATCGCCTCCCGCAAGCACGTGGAGGCCATCTCCGGCCTGGCGGACGAGGCGCTGCGCCAGGCGCGGCTGTCCAAGGGAGACATCGACGCCGTGGCCGTCACCTACGCCCCGGGACTCATCGGGGCGCTGCTGGTGGGGGTGTCCTTCGCCAAGTCCGCCGCCTTTGGGCTGGGAGTGCCCCTCATCCCCGTCCACCATGTCCGGGGACATATCGCCGCCAACTACATCGCCCACCCCGATTTGGAGCCCCCCTTCCTGTGCCTGTGCGTGTCCGGCGGCACCACCGCCATCGTGGACGTGAAGGACTACACCCACTTTCAGGTGCTGGGCTCCACCCGGGACGACGCGGCGGGGGAGTGCTTCGACAAGACCGCCCGGGTGCTGGGGCTGGGCTACCCCGGCGGAGGGCCCATGGACAGGATGGCCCAGGGCGGGAACGACCGGGCCTTCACGTTCCCCCGGGCCCACGTGGCCGACCACCCGCTGGACATGTCCTTTTCGGGGCTGAAAACGGCGGTGCTCAACGCCATCCACAACGCGTCCCAGAAGGGGGAGGAGCTGGACCTCCACGACCTGGCGGCCTCCTTCGCCGCGGCGGTGTCCGACTCGCTCATTCCCCGGGTGATGGAGGCGGACGGTATGACGGGCTACCGCAAGATCGCCGTGGCGGGGGGCGTGGCCGCCAACAGCCGCATCCGGGCGGATCTGGAGCGGGCCTGCGCCCAGGCCGGGGCCAGGCTGTGGCTGCCGCCGCTGGCCCTGTGCGGCGACAATGCGGCCATGATCGGTTCCCAGGGGTACTACGAGTATCTGGCGGGACACACCGCCGGGTGGGAATTAAACGCTAAGGCAAGTCTGGACATCTCCAGAGGGTAATAATTTGCGTTATGTCAACTAAAACGGCGCTTTACCGTGTGATAAAACTAGGGTTTTCCGGTTTGAATAAATATTTGAATTCGTGAAAGCCGGTTGGGGCCCTAAGTGTTGAAGCTGTTGAAAACCTTGTGGAAGTTGTGGATAACTCTCCGTATCAGGAGTTATGACCGTTATTATGGAAACCAGAATAAGGAGGAACCGCCGTGAAAACCGACATCGAGATCGCCCAGAGCGCCCAAATGCTCCCCATCAGCCAGGTGGCGGCAAACGCCGGCATCGACGAGAGCCTGCTGGAGCACTACGGCAGGGTGAAGGCCAAGATCGACACCGCCCCCCTGCGCCAGCGCCCCCGGAAGGGCAAGCTCATCCTGGTCACCGCCATCAACCCCACCCCCGCCGGGGAGGGCAAGACCACCACCAGCGTAGGGCTGGCGGACGCGCTGAAAAAGCTGGACAAAAACGTGCTGCTCTGCCTGCGGGAGCCATCCCTAGGCCCGGTGTTCGGCGTCAAGGGCGGCGCGGCGGGGGGCGGCTACGCCCAGGTGGTGCCCATGGAGGACATCAACCTCCACTTCACCGGGGACTTCCACGCCATCGGCGCGGCCAACAACCTGCTGGCGGCGATGCTGGACAACCACATCCAGCAGGGGAACGCCCTGGGCATCGACCCCAAGAAAATCACCTGGCGGCGGTGCGTGGACATGAACGACCGGCAGCTGCGCCAGGTGGTGGACGGCCTGGGAGGCCGGATGCAGGGCGTGCCCCGGGAGGACGGCTTCGACATCACCGTGGCCTCCGAGGTGATGGCGGTGCTGTGCCTGGCCTCCGATCTGAAGGACCTGAAGGAGCGGCTGGCCCGCATCATCGTGGGCTACACCTACGACGACAAGCCCGTCACCGCCGCGGACCTGAAGGCCCAGGGGGCCATGGCGGCGCTGCTGAAGGACGCCATCAAGCCCAACCTGGTCCAGACCCTGGAGAACACCCCGGCGCTGGTTCACGGCGGGCCCTTCGCCAACATCGCCCACGGCTGCAATTCCGTGTCCGCCACCGACACTGCCCTGAAGCTGGCGGACTACGTGGTCACCGAGGCGGGCTTCGGCGCGGACCTGGGCGCGGAGAAGTTTTTGGACATCAAGTGCCGGGCGGCGGGGCTGGACCCCAGCGCGGTGGTGGTGGTGGCCACGGTGAAGGCGCTGAAATATAACGGCGGCGTGCCCAAGGCTGAGCTGGGGGCGGAGAATCTGGAGGCCCTGGAGCGGGGCCTGCCCAACCTGCTCAAGCACGTGGAGAACATCACCCAGGTGTACGGCCTGCCCTGCGTGGTGGCCGTCAACCGCTTCGTCAACGACACCGACGCCGAGCTGGCCCTCATCTCCGACCGGTGCAAGGCGCTGGGGGTGAACGTGGCGCTGTCCGAGGTGTGGGGCAGGGGCGGCGAGGGTGGCGTCGTGCTGGCGGAGGAGGTGCTGCGCCTGTGCGGCCAGCCCCATGAGTTCCGCTTCGCCTACGAGCTGGACCGGCCTCTGCGGGACAAGATCGAGACCATCGTGAAGCGCATTTACGGCGGGGCCGGGGTGAGCTGTTCCGCCGCGGCCTCCAAGGAGCTGGACCGGCTGGAGGCTATGGGCCTCGGCGGCCTGCCGGTGTGCATGGCCAAGACCCAGTACTCCCTGTCCGACGACCAGACCAAGCTGGGCCGGCCGGAGGGCTTCACCGTCGCCGTGTCCAAGGTGAGGGCGAGCGCCGGAGCGGGCTTCGTGGTGGTGCAGACCGGGGACATCATGACCATGCCGGGCCTGCCCAAGGTACCGGCGGCGGAGAAGATCGACGTGGATGAGAACGGCGTCATCTCGGGGCTGTTTTAAACCGGCATGGTCATGCCCGCCGCAAGTGCGGCGTACAAGCGTTTTCGCCCGGCAAAAACCTTGAAACCGGCGGAATTGACTTCCGCCGGTTTCGGTAAGATTGAGGGGCCCCCGCGGGGCCTGCCCCGTGGGGAGCCATGCCGGGCCTGCCCAAGGTGCCGGCGGCGGAAAAGATCGACGTGGACGAGAACGGCGTCATCTCGGGGCTGTTTTAAAGCGTGAAAAATCCCCGCTGGTTTCGGCCAGCGGGGATTTTTTGTCTTATTTCGCCTGGAATACCATCACGCTGCGGGGCCCGATGGTGAAGCAGTTTCCGTCCAGCAGCCAGGGATGCTGCTCCTCGTCCCAGGTGTTCACCACGCACTGCCAGCGCATGGACGCGGGCAGCTGGGGCAGGGCGGCGCTGAGCTGCTCCCAGTAGGCGTTGGAGGCCACGTAGACAATCTGGGGGCCCACATTGCGCTCCGCGCCGGCAAACATCACGCCCACGTAGCGGTCCTGGGAGGTGAAGCGGTCCGTCCAGGGGGCGGCGCCGTGGAAGCTTACGTCGGGGAAGCCGCAGGCTCCGCCACTCATGTCCCGGCGCAGGACCTTGTGCTCCTTGCGGAAGCGGATCATATGCTGGAAGAACTGGAACAGCCCCCGGTTCTTTTCCAGCAGGGACCAGTCCAGCCAGGAGGTGATATTGTCCTGACAGTAGGCGTTGTTGTTGCCGAACTGGGTGTTGCCGAACTCATCCCCCGCCAAAAACATGGGGATGCCCCGGGAACACATCAGCAAGGCGAAGGCGTTGCGCACCATCCGGCTGCGCAGGGCGTTCACCTCCGGGTCGTCCGTCTCCCCTTCCGCGCCGCAGTTCCAGCTGTTGTTGTCGTTGGCCCCGTCGGTGTTGTTCCAGCCGTTGGCCTCGTTGTGCTTTTGGTTATAGGAGTAAAGGTCGTGGAGGGTGAAGCCGTCGTGGCAGGTGAGGAAGTTCACCGAGGCGTTGCGCCGGGCCTCGGTGTCGTAGATGTCCTGAGAGCCGGTGAGGCGCAGGGCGGCGGCCTGGGCCATCCCCGCGTCCCCCTTCAGGTAGCGGCGCATATCGTCCCGGTAGCGGCCGTTCCACTCCGCCCAGCGGTTCCAGGCGGGGAAGGTGCCCACCTGGTACAGCCCTCCCGCGTCCCACGCCTCGGCAATGAGCTTCACATCCCCCAGGATGGGGTCGAAGGCCATGGTCTGCAGCAGGGGCGGGGACACCATGGGCGCCCCGTGCTCGTCCCGGCCCAGGATGGAGGCCAGATCGAACCGGAAGCCGTCCACCCGGTAGGTGGTCACCCAGTAGCGCAGGCAGTCCATAATCATCTGGTGGACGATGGGGTGATTGCAGTTGAGCGTATTGCCGCAGCCGGAGAAATTGTAGTAATACCCCTCGGGGGTGAGCAGGTAGTAGATGTTGTTGTCAAAGCCCTTGAAGGAGAAGAAGGGGCCCATCTCATTGCCCTCGGCGGTGTGGTTGAACACCACGTCCAGGTATACCTCGATCCCCCGCTGCTTGCAGGCCCGGATGAGGTTTTTCAGCTCGTTCCCCTCCCGGTTATACTCGGTGGAGGCGGTGTAGCTGGTGTTGGGGGCGAAAAAGCTCACCGTGCTGTAGCCCCAGTAGTTATAGAGCTTCTGCCCGTTCACCTCCCGGTAGTCCAGCATCTCGTCGAACTCGAAAATGGGCATGAGCTCAATGGCGTTCACCCCCAGCTCCTGAAGGTAGTCCAGCTTTTCCATCAGTCCGGCGAAGGTGCCGGGGCAGGCCACCCCCGAGGAGGGGTCCTTGGTGAAGCCGCGCACGTGGAGCTCGTAGATGATGAGGTCCTCCGTGGGGATGAGGGGCTGGCGCATATTGCCCCAGTCAAAGTCGTTCTTCACCACCCGGGCCTTGTAGTGCTGGCCATGGGGAGTGGTATTGCCCCAGCCGCTCTGGCCGGTGACCGCCTTGGCGTAGGGGTCCAGCAGATAGCGGCTTTTGTCAAAAATCAGGCCCTTTTCCGGCTCGTAGGGGCCGTCAACCCGGTAGGCGTACTCAAATTCCTCGATGTTCAGCTTGAACACAATCATGGAGTACACATTGCCGATGCGGTAGTGCTCGGGGAAGGGGAGGACGGCGAAGGGCTCGTCCTGCGCCCGGTGGAACAGCAGCAGCTCCACCCCCGAGGCCCCGTGGGAGTGGACGGTGAAGTTCACGCCGCCGGGGATGGCGGTGGCGCCGTTGGTGTCGTAAAAGCCGGGACGCACGTCGAACCCGGCGATGTTTTCCAGGGGGACCAGATGGATGGCGCGGGGCAGCACCACGCCGGGCTCCACCTTGGCGCTCAGGCTTTGTTTAGGGTTCATACCAGCATCATCCTTCCTGAAGGTTTAGCTCAGCCATGTGACCTTGTCGGCCTGATAAAAGCCTCGGGGGGCGGGGTCCTCGTCGGGGACGCCCACGGCGATGAGGGCCACGGGGACGGACTGGGTGCCTAAGATTTCCTGAAGAACCGAGATTCTGGGGCTGGGCCAGCAGCCGCACCAGCACGCGCCGTAGCCCAGCGCCACCGCCTGGAGCAGCAGGTTTTCCACCGCCGCGCCGCAGTCCAGCGGCCAGTAGCCCGACACCACGCCCTTCTGATCGTCGGGCCGACCGCAGACCACGATGGCCAGCGCGGCGGTGTCCAGCATGGAGGAGAAGGGGTGGGCGCGGCGCAGCCGGGCCTTCAGCTCGGGGTTATCCACCACGAAAAACTCCCAGGGACGGAGGTTGCGGGCGCTGGGGGCCATCATGGCCGCCTCCAGCATGGTTTCCACGTCCTGCCTGGGGACGGGGGCGCCGGGCTTGAACCGGCGGATGCTCCGCCGGGCGCGGATGGCCTGGGTACAATCCATATGACTGCCTCCTGTCAAAATAAAATAAGACCGGGCGGGCAACGGCCCGCCCGGTTTTCGGAACACTGGTTTGCTCAGAAATATTTCTTTACGCCGTCGCTGGCCTTGGCCGCGTCCTCGCTGATGGAGATGGTATATTTGATCCCGCTCTTCTGAGAGAACGCCTCCAGCCAGTCCAGGAAGGGCTCCACGTCCTCGTTGCCCACGGTGGGGACCAGCTTGTTCAGGCTCTCGATAAATACGTGGGTGATATCGTAGTTGCTGGCATACAGGCCGTACAGGAAGCCCCGCAGGGTGTCGTAGTTGGGGATGCTGTAGTCAGAGGTGTCCACCAGGCGGATTTTGTAATTGATTTTATAGTTCAGCTTGGAATTGTGGGCGATGGCAACCACGTTGCCGTGCTCTGTATCCACCGCTGTGTTGATGAGGTCGATCATCTGCTTGGTCTTTCCGGTGCCCTTCAGGCCCATGATAACCTTGACCATTTTGACCACTCCTTAAACTTGGTATTGGGGGGAGTCCCCCTTGGATATTCCTATGTTACCATCTTTCCGGGAAAATTTCAATACAGGAAAGCAAAGTTCACGAAAAATTAGAAAAGCTCCGGGAACCGCAGGGGCGCGGAGGGCGTCGATTGACAGCCGGGACAGAATGGAATATAATTATAATAATGTGAAAGCATTCCCCGGACGGGGCATAAATTGACATTTTCATACAATTCCCCGGACTCGCACGGGCGAACCCAACGAGAGGAGTGAACGCAGTGATCCGCATTGCTATCGCGGAGGACGACCCGCAGTGCTTTGCCCAGCTGGAGCGGTATATCGGAGACTATGGCCGGGAGACAGGCCGCGCCTTTCAGGTGACCCATTACGACAACGGGGAGGACCTGGTGGAGCGGTACAAGCCGGAATTCGACCTGATCCTCATGGACGTGGAAATGCCCTTCATGGACGGGATGACGGCGGCGGGCTATGTCCGGGAAAAGGACCCGGAGGTGGTCATTGTCTTTGTCACCAATCTGGCCCAGTACGCCATTCAAGGCTATGCGGTGAACGCCCTGGATTATATCCTGAAGCCAGTGAGCTATTTTTCCTTCTCTCAGCGGCTGGGCAGGGCGCTGCAATACGTAAAGAAAAAGGAGGACGCCTGCATCACCGTGCCGGTGAAGGGAGGCGCGATGAAGCTGGAGACGGGCGCGATCTTTTATATCGAGCGGCTGGGCCGCCAGCTGATGTTCCACACCCGGTCCGGCGTACACGCATCCACCGCCACACTCCAGCAGGCGGAGCAGGCGCTGGCGGGCAAGGGCTTCGCCCGGTGCAATAAGGGCTATCTGGTGAACCTGGAGCACGTGGACGGCGTGCAGGACGGCTGCGCCATGGTCCGGGGGGACAAGCTGCTCATCAGCCGGGGGCGCAGGGCGCCCTTTCTGGAGGCCCTGGCGGACTGGGTGGGGGGTGTGCGCCCGTGAGCACCGTCTACCTGTCCGACATCCCACGGATGGCCACCGCCGTCGCGGAATGGTGCGCCTGCCTCACCGTCATCGCCAAATATCCCCGGCGGTGCGGCGGGGTGCGCCTGTGGGGGCTGCTGGGATTGGGGCTGGCGGCGCAGTGCGCGTTCCTCACCCTCACCGACGGGCTGCCCATCCTGCTCTGGATGCCCTGCATGGCGGCGGCGGTGGGGTTGATGCTGGCCCTGGTGGCCGCCTGCTGCGACATGCCGGTGGCCAGCGCGGCCTACTGCACCGCCCGTGCCTTCGTGCTGGCGGAGTTCGCGGCCTCGCTGGGGTGGCAGCTGTATTCCTATGCCCTGTACGTCCTGGGCTGGCGGGAGGCGGGGGTGCGGGAGACGGCGCTGGGCCTGGCGGTGCTGGCGGCGGTGTACGCGGCGGTCTTTCTGGGCATGTGCTGGCTGGAAAAGCGCCGGGACGACCCCCGCGCCGCCATGACCTTCCAGCTGCGGGAGCTGGGCAGCCCGGTGCTCATCGCCCTGGCCTGCTTTTTGCTGAGCAATCTCAGCTTTGTATACAGCAATACCCCCTTCGCCGGCTCCAAGCTCACCGACATCTATAATATCCGCACCCTGGTGGATCTGGCGGGGGTGGCCATGCTGTACGCCTACCACGTCCAGCGGTGCGAGCTGTATATGCAGCGGGAGCTGAACTCCATCCAGAATATCCTCCAAAATCAATATAACCAATACTGCCTGTCCCGGGAGAGCATCGACGTAATCAACCACAAATACCACGACCTGAAGCACCAGATCGCCGTGCTGCGCGCCGAGCCGGACGCCGCCAAGCGCTCGGCCTACCTGGACGGGATGGAGGAGGAGATCCGAGACTACGAGGCCCAGAACAAAACCGGAAACTCCGTGCTGGACACCGTGCTCACCGGCAAAAGCCTGTACTGCGCCCGCCACGGCGTGGAGCTCACCTGCGTGGCCGACGGGGAGAAGCTGGATTTCCTGGACGTAATGGATATCTGCACCATCTTCGGTAATATCCTGGACAATGCCATCGAGTGTGAGCTGCGGGTGAAGGAGCGGGAAAAACGCCTGATCCATCTGGTGGTGCACACAAAAAAAGACTTTCTGGTGGTGCGGTGTGAAAACTACTGCCCGGAGACGCTGGAGTTCCAGGACGGCCTGCCGGTGACCACCAAGGCGGACAGCGCGTATCATGGATATGGCATTAAATCCATCCGCCGCGCCGCGGGCAAGTACGGCGGGGCCGTTACGGTTCACAGCGGGGGAGAGTGGTTCGAGATCACTGTGATCATCCCGGCAGGGCAGGGCAATGTGGGGTGAAACTTTGTTTCAAAAAATTGCGAAAAGGACTTGAAAAAATTTGGGAGCAGGCTTATAATTATTATAAGCCCCTGTGGCGGGAGTTCCCGCCACAAAGTACACTAAAAACACAGGGAGGTAAATCCAAAATGAGCAAGAAACTCTTAGCCGCCCTCCTGGCCGTCTGCATGGTCGCAAGCCTGCTGTTCGTGCCTGCGGCGGCAGCCACGTTTGACGACGTGGCGGAGGACCACTGGGCCGCCAACGCCATCGGGCGCTGGGCGGACTACGACGTTCTGGGCGGCCACGGGGACGGCACGTTCACCCCGGAGAAGAGCATGACCCGCGCGGAATTCGCCAGCATGCTGGTGAAGATGCTGGGCCTGACTGCCAAGAGCGACAAGACGTTTGACGACGTGAGCGCGGACGCCTGGTACGCCGAGGTGGTGAGCATCGCCGTGAAGGCGGGCATCATCAACGGCAAGACGGCGGGCAATTTCGCCCCCAACGACCCCGTGACCTTTGAGGAAGCGGCGG
>CATKZP010000012.1 GCA_949841355.1 uncultured Oscillospiraceae bacterium | reverse complement strand
ACACAAAAATAGCAAAAGCGTCGAAAGAAAAAGTAAATGCGGCATTGACAGAGTTGGGATATCCACAAAGAATAAAATCCAAGAATCGATCAATTAAAGGAAAACAGAGAAATTATTGGCATATAATCCAGGATAACGAGGCAAATTAAAAATTAACTCGTTTTTCAACCACATATTATAGCTCTGTATACATAGAACCACCTACCCGCAATATTGCAGGAAGGTGGTTCTGTTACTTTAGAGAGGAGCAAAAATATGATGGGAAAAACAAGACACAACGGTGAAGGAACCATTCGACAGCGAAGCGACCATTGCTGGGAAGTTCGTATCTCGGGCGGGATTGACTTCGCGACAGGAAAACCTATACGCATCTCAAGATACGCAGCAACCGAAGAAGAAGCTGTCCGCTTGCTGCACCAGTTGAGTTTCCAGTATGGAGGCAATCAACCTAAAATCAGCAACATGACTTTGGGAGAATGGCTTGACCTATGGCTCTCCGTCTATATGCGGAACAGTCTGAAACAGTCAACCTATAACAGCTATGACAGCTATGCAAAGAATCATTTTAAGCCAGTATTGGGAAACGTTCGGCTTGCCGATCTGACAACCCGTATGCTTCAGCAATTTTACAACTACAAGTTAGAAAATGACAGCTTATCTCCAAAAACAATCAGAAATCTCAATCTTTACTTACACAAAGCACTTAATCAGGCAAAAAGCGAGGGGCTTATTCTTACGAACCCGGCAGAGGGGATCAACCTTCCCCGAGCGTCCAAGCCCCAAATTGAAATCCTTACCAGGGATGAACAGGCCCGTTTGGTACAGGCCAGCTATCAACACCGCTATGGCGTGTTTATCCGACTGGTTCTAATGACGGGCATCAGATTGGGCGAGTTGTTGGGGTTGCAATGGTGTGACGTTGACTTCCGTGCAAGAATGCTTCACATCAGGCGAACCCTAAATCGCTTGCAAAAGCGTGATAATCCAACAGATGATATATCGCCTCGGACAGAAATTGTAATTCAGGAACCTAAAACAGAGAATTCTGTGCGGGATATTCCGCTTCTTGCACCTGTTGTCGCTGATTTACTCAACTGGCGCAAAGTGCAGGAACAGGACCGTTTGGCTTTGGGCGAGGCATATATTGAAAACGGATTTATCGTCACAAATCCTTGTGGCAGTTATATTGAACCTCGCACATTCTCTGATTACTATGCTCAGATATTGAAATCGGCTGGACTTCGGCATTTTACATTTCATGCACTTCGCCATACATTTGCATCCAGGGCCATGGAGCAGGGGATGGACGAGAAAACCCTATCTGCGATTCTGGGGCACTACTCCGTGGCATTTACCATGGATACTTACGCTCATGTGCTTCATGAACATCTAAATCAGGAAATGGGGTGCATGGAAGAACTTTACAGCATAGATCGTGCAGTCCCGCAAAATCTGATCTATCCCGTGATTGTTACCCCGGCCATTGGCAGCTATGTCTTTCAGAGCGTGGATTTCCCAGAAATCCAGATGACAGTGCCAACTGTTGAGGAGGGGGTAGCCATGGCAGCAGGGGCTATGAGAGATGCGGTTCTGGCGCTTCGATTTCCCCCAGCGTCCAGTGATCCTGTTAATGTTCCGCTTATGCCTGGACAGTTCTTGTTGCAGCTCTCGTTGTAAATGTACAAAAGCCACAAAAACGATCCGGGATTTTTGACAGCCTGTTGGGGTAAAGCTGGGGCATCACAAAGCGGCGAAAGGCTCAAATACATGAAAAAAGTGCTTGAAATCATCAGATTTCAAGCACTTTATGGTTGCGGGGGCCGGATTTGAACCGACGACCTTCGGGTTATGAGCCCGATGAGCTACCAGACTGCTCCACCCCGCGATATTTTATTGGTGCCGGAGACCGGGGTCGAACCGGCACGGGATCACTCCCACGGGATTTTAAGTCCCGGGCGTCTGCCAATTCCGCCACTCCGGCTTACTGATCTACGCTATAGTAGCACAGTTCTCATCTCTTGTCAATCCCTAATTTTCCAGATTCCTTTTGAGGAAAATGCTGCTGGTCGAAATCTCTGGTAATCGCACGAAAAGCAATTCAACCAACTGTGCCCGCGCCGGGCAGGATGATGCCGATAATCAAAAGAACTCGGCCCTATTCAGACGGCGAGGAAATTTGGGCTGCTGTCGGATGCGTTGGGACCGCAAAGCGGTCCCAACGCATCTTTTTGTGTATCCCGGCAAATCGGCGGACCTCAGCCGCCTATGTTGGGAGAGAGATGTTTGGTCCAGCTCACCCGCCCGCTCACCGGGGGATCTTCGTAGAACCGGGCGGTGCGGTCCCGCTGGGTGTCGTTCCACTTGTCAAAGCCCAGGGGGGAGATATGGGGGCCGTAGTCGCAGCTTTGGAAGGCGCACAGGCCATAGTCCCGCCAGGGCCGGGCCAGGTAGATGGAACCGGGGGAGACCCCGTCCTCCGCGGTGAAACGGCAGTTGAGGAAGCGGAAGCCATGGGTCTGTTGGAGGCTGTGAGCGGGAGCGGCGGCGTATCCCACGCCCCGAGCGTCCTGGAGGGAGCGGATCTCGCAGTCCTCAAACACCGCGTCACCGCAGCCAAAGATGAAGTCCACCGTCCCCTTGATGAGGCAGCCGGTGAAGCGCTGGCGGCAGGGCTTGGCAATCCGCAGCCGGCCGGGCAGGAAGCCGTCGTACCGCTCAATGAGGTCGGGGGGCAAGGGGCCCAGAAACAGGGTGTCCTGGGTGGAGGACAGGCGGCAGCGATCCATGATGAAGCCGTCGCCGTATACGCTCAGCGCCACCTCCTGGCCCTTCTCCTCCGGGCGTAGGGCGTCGTTGACGATGGACAGGTCCCGCATGGTCACATGGTCGGCGCACACCGCCATGGTCCAGGTGCGGAAGGTGTTGAACTCCACGCCGCGCTCGTCCAGCTTTTTGGCGTAGTCGTCCCAGAGGATGCGGGTGCGCTCCGCGCCCGCGCCGCAGATGGTCAGTCCGGGGGTGAGGACGGTGGTTTTGATGCGGTAGTCTCCCGGGGCGAGCTGGAGCGTACTGCCGGGCGGGGCGGCGTCCAGGACCTGCTGGAGGTTCTGGCTGGGATCGGTATGGATCATAGGGGGCCCTCCTTTTCATCAGATGGTTCCGCTACATTATAACCGCCCTTTTGCGCCATGAACATATGGAAAGAGTCAGTGAATCCGTTTTGTGCATAAAGTGGATTATTTTATCTATATACTTGAGATTCGACAATGTATATAATTACTATAACATTAGGCGGGATGCGTGAGGCGATTTTGCACAAAAAGAACAGCGGATTTTTGTTAGATAAGACGATTTCAGCGCTGGGGTGCCCCGGCCGAGCGGCTAAGGAACGGTTGTTTTTGCCGCTTTCATCTAATTTGTGCAGATATTTCAAGGACGGGAACAGGTGGGGAATGGCATGAAGCGCCAGCGAACATGGAAGGAATACCGGGCCATCGACCTGGCGCTGCTGGGGCTGGCGCTGGCCATCTTTGAGTTTATCATCGTGCGGGCGGCCAGATGGTGGTTCCCCGGCCAGCCCTTCACCGTCTCGCTGGCCGCCGCCGTCACTTCCATCGTCTACATGCGCTGGGGCGCGTGGGGCGCCATACACGCGGTGGAGGCCGGGCTGGTGTTCTGCTTCTTCTCCGGGGCCGCCCCGGAACAGTATATTATCTATTGCGCGGGCAATCTGGTCTCAGCGGCGGCGGTGCTCCTGCTCAGGGCGCTGGGTAAGGAGCGTGTGCGCACAGGGCATTTGTCCCTGGTGTTCCCGCTGCTGGTGCAGGTGCTGATGCAGGGAGGGAGAGCGGCCGCGGCCCTTTTGCTGGGGGCCGGGCTGGGGAGCGTGACGGGCTTTTTTACCACAGACAGCCTCTCCCTCTTATTTACCTTTGTGATCATCTGGATAGCGCGAAAGCTGGACGGTGTCTATGAGGATCAAAAACACTACCTCCTGCGCCTGAACGCGCAGGAGGAATAAAAAAGGAGGAGGTAAACTATGAAAGATAGGGCAGCGGATTTCCTTGAATTCGACCGCGTGAGCGGCGCCTACCGGATCAGTCCGGAGCAGGCGGTCCGGGACGACGTGGAAAAGCACTACTGGCGGCATGTGGGCGCGGCCATAGTGAAGGACTGGCGGCTGTATGTGATGCTGATTCCCATGCTGCTGGTATTCCTGTTCTGGCGCTATTTCCCGATGTATGAGCTGCTGGGATGCTTCAAGGTGTCAGACAGCGTCGTGCCCGTCTCAGAGCAGCTGTTTTCCGGCTTTTCGTACTTCAGGCGGCTGCTGGTGGGCGGGGACCAGCTCTCCACCGATTTCTGGAGGGCGCTGAGGAACACCTTCATTCTCAGCTTCTACGGCCTGTGCTTTGGCTTCCCCATCCCCATTATCCTGGCGCTGTTTTTCAATGAGATCCGCTCGAACGCCGCCCGGAGCGTCTACCAGGTGCTCACCTACCTGCCCAAATTCATGTCCACCGTGGTGATGACGTCCCTGGTGACCATGCTGGTGAAGCAGGGGTCGCTGACCACCGGCATGGGCATTATCAGCCAGGCGCTGTCGGGGCTGGGGGTGATTGCGCCGGAGGTGGCCAACGCGGGACTTTTGAACAACCCGGTGTTTTTCCGCTCCATCTATCAAATCAGCGGCATCTGGGAGAGCGCGGGCTATGACAGCATCGTGTTCTTCGCCGCCATCATCGCCATCTCGCCCACCAGCTACGAGGCCGCCCAGATTGACGGCGCGGACAAGATGGCCCAGATGCGGTACGTGGTGCTGCCCAGCATTTTGTCCACCATTGTCATCATGCTCATCACCCGCATCGGCTCGCTGCTGAATATCGGGTATGAGAAGGTGCTGCTGCTGTATAATACCAACACCTATGTCACCGCCGACGTGGTGTCCACCTTTGCCAACCGCATCAGCGGCATGGCGGGCACGGGGGCCGCCGCAGGCACCGGCATCGCCGCCGCGGCGGAGATGATGAACAACGTCATCGGCATGCTGCTGGTGATCGGAGCCAACACCATCGCCCGCAAGGCGTCCAACACGTCGCTGTACTAAGGGAGGGCCGGCATGAAACGAAAACTTGAGATCTCGGAGCTGATCTTCAAGATCATCAGCTACACCCTGCTCACCGTGTTCGCCCTGTGCTGCCTGTACCCCTTCGTGTACGCGGTGTCCGCCTCCATCAGCGGGCGATCCGCCGTGGAATACGGCTCCATCGTGCTCTTCCCCAAGGACGTGCAGTTCGACGCCTTTGCCCGGATGTTTGGGGACAACATGTTCTGGAACGCCTATTCCAACACCCTGTTCCTCACCCTGTACGGCACGCTGTGGTCCATGCTCACCGCCATCCTGGGGGCCTACGCCCTCTCCAAGCGGCGGCTGCTGTTCCGCAAGTTCTTCAACTTCTTCCTGGTGTTCACCATGTGGTTTTCCGCGGGCATCGTCCCCCAGTACCTAAACTACCTGGCCACCAAGAAGGTGTTCACCGTTGCGGGCATCACCGACGACAAGTGGCTGGTGGTCATCGCCATGGGTATGGCGGCCATGAACATTATCCTGCTGCGCAACGCCTTCGAGGGCGTGCCCTCCGAGATTGAGGAGGCCGCCATTGTAGACGGAGCCACCGAGTTCCAGGTGCTCAGCAAGGTGTATATCCCCATGAGCAAGTCCACCATCGCCACCGTGGCCCTGTTCTTCGCCATCTCCCGCTGGAACGGCTACTTCTGGGCCCGGCAGATGATCTCCAACTCCAACGAGCATCCCCTCCAGGTGTTCATCCGTCTCCGGCTGGAGCAGTACACCGACCCGGAGACCATGGCGGGCTGGAACGAGGCGTTTGCGGCGGACTCGGTGATCTATGCCCTCATCGTGTGCTCCATCGTTCCCATTCTCATCATCTATCCCTTTATCCAGAAGTATTTCGCCAAGGGCGTGAACGTGGGCGGCGTGAAGGAATAAGGCGTCCCACGGAACGGCCCCGCTTCAAATTTTGTGTGGCTTCCCGGTTTTGCCGGGAATAAAACAACAGACATTAAGGAGGCTATTATGAAAAAGTATAAGTCCCTGCTTGCGATGCTGCTTGCCATCGTGATGACCGCCGCCCTTCTGAGCGGCTGCGGCCCCAGCGTACAGGTCCAGCAGTCCGATCCTCCCGCTCAGACCACCGCGCCCGCCGGCGCCGACGCCAGCACCGCTCCCACCGAGGAGCAGGGCCTGACCTATGCCGCCGGCACCAAGCTGCGCATGGCCACCGGCTATAACAGCGCCAAGACCGGCCTGTTCTTTGACGCGGAGACCGCCGGCGACGGCATCACGCTGGCCGACGGCAATACCTACCACACCGGCGAGCTCAAGCCCACCTGGGTGGAGGTGCAGAACAAGCTCAACGTGGTCTTTGAAAACCAGTATCAGGGCAACAGCGCTTCCAAGGAGTTCGACTTCTGGAAGGAGCGCCTGAACGAGGTGGACATGGTCAGCGGCACCGCCATCAAGCTCACCGAGAGCGGCGAGGCCGGCAATATGGTGAATATTGCGGAGTATCTGGACAAGATGCCCAACTTCAAGGCCTACCTGGACACCAACCCCATCGTCCGCCTGTCCATCACCGGCAATACCGACACCGGCGCCATCTACTTCAGCCCCTACTTTGACGGCGTGGACGACATCGAGCGCATGCCCCTGATGCGCACCGACTGGGTGGAGAAGCTGCTCAACGGCGAGGGCGAGTTCACCGCCGACGCCAGCAACAAGACCGCCGCTCCGTCCTACCAGCCCTATATGCCCACCTCCGGCAAGGTGGAGGTCGACGTGGTCAAGGCCGACGGCTCCGGCACCGAGAAGGTCACCAAGGACTACGACGCCGCGGGCAATATCGTGGACAAGATGAACGCCGCCGGCTCCATGGACGGCGTGGCCGCCGTCAACATGCTGCGCACCTACATCGACCAGGCGTATAACGGCTACTACGGCGTCAACCGCGCCGACCTGTTCGTGGGCCAGAACGCCGCCTGGGACGCCGACGAGCTGGTGGCTCTGCTGCGCTGCGTGGTGGCCAACCCCCAGACCCTCAACGGCACCAGCGCCGTCCAGGGCCTGTTCACCCGCGAGGATAACAACAACCAGCGCCGGGTGGATATGTTCCGCTTCACCGGCACTCTGTTCGGCGTGCGCGGCCTGGAGTCCCGTCAGGACTACCTGTACGTGGGCAATGACAACAAGCTCCACGACGCCCGCATGGAGAAGGAGACCTATGAGGCCATGGAGCGGATGCACGCCATGGTGGAGGAGGGCCTGATCTCCAAGGCGTTCATCGACGGCTCCGAGGAGAGCTCCAAGACCTACCTGGAGAACGACCTGGGCTTCATGCACTACGATTACAACCAGACCCAGACCATCCTCAACGCCACCGCCCTCCAGGCGGACCAGGGCGAAAAGTACATGGCCGCCATGGTCCCCGTGGCCCGCTGGTATGACGGCTCCAACGCCGACGGCGTGTATATGCGCTTTACCGAGTCCTGGCGCTCCGTCAAGACCGACGGCTGGGGCATCTCCAAGGCCGGCGTGGGCGACGACCAGGATAAGCTGAACGCCTGCCTGGCGCTCATCGACTACGCCTACTCCGAGGAGGGCCAGATCCTCATGAGCTACGGCCCCGACGCCTTCATCAAGTCCGGCGAGACCTTCCTGTTCAACGGCAAGGAGATGCCCGTCATTGCCGACGCCACCCGCGACGAGCTGTGGGATAAGGCCAACGGCAACTATACCAACTACGCCCGCTTCTATCTGGGCTCCACCCTGTCCTTCCTGAAGAGCCAGGCCTTCGAGTACCAGTGCACCCACGAGGTGGGCCAGCAGGGCGCGGGCTACATCTCCACCGCCATCGGCCTGGGCACCATCAAGCACCCCGAGCTGGGCATGGCCTCCAACCCCTGGTACACCATCGTGCCCACCGTTCTGCCCACCACCAAGGTGGAGAACGACACCGTGGCCGGCTACACCGAGCTCCAGGAGCGCTTCAACCAGCAGAAGGACGGCAGCAACATGCTGCTGGAGATCATGATTAACGGCTACACCGACGCCGCCATGCAGGACGCCGCCGGCACCGCCGACAACGTGACCAACGCCTGGTCCGGCAAGCAGTACCTGGCCATCAAGCAGGGCGCCTGGGACAAGGACATCGCCTACTTCGAGACCCTGAAGTAAGTAAGCCGCAGCGCTTATCAAACCATTCTGAGCTTCCGCCCGGCCGGGAGGCATCCGCCTCCCGGCCGGAGGAGAAGCGATTTCCCTGGGAGGAGGTCGTCATGTATAAAAAGCAAATGACCGCGCAGAAGTTTATTTGTCTGGCGGCTGTCATCACAAGCGCGATCTTTTTCCTCTATTCGCTCGGCATCATGACCGATCTGTATGACAGCCTCTACGACACCATGCGCAACCCCAGCAATCCCTTCCAGACCGATGTGTCCGGCTCCATCGTCTACTATAACATGCAGGAGTTCAACCGCATGTTCCTGGTATACAGCATTGTCCAGATTCTGCTGGGCGCGGTGCTGTTCATCACCAACACCCACAGCCGCCGGCGGTATTACATCGGCAATTACGTGGCCACCGGTCTGTTTGTGGCGGGCGGCGTGTATAACGCCGTGTTCGCCCACACCTACATTGAGATTTTCAAAGCCCAGTTCCTCCAGGTGGATTTTGCCGCCCTGAAGGAGCACGCCGAGATGTGGGGCACGCTGTATACTGAGTCCACCTTCTGGTTTGACCTGCACTATGGAGTGTTCGGCCTGCTGCTGGCTGTGTGCGCGCTGCTGGCGGCCAACGCGGTGTGGAAGGCCCGCCTGATGAAGGACGAGGCCAAGCTGGTGGAAGAGGGAAGGAGGAGCGCCGGATGACAGCCGAAGAACGCACCATCCAACGGGACCGCATGCGGTTCATCAAAAATTCGCTCTCCTCGAACCTGGCCATTCTGGGCATTTTGTTCAACGTATTTTACTTTGTGAGCATCTACAAATCCGACGTGGATACGTATTATTACAACATCCTCATCGGAGCCTCCATCGTGTATAACCTGGTGTTCATGCTGGCGGTATTCCTTTCCTCGGAGGGTGTGAAGAACTACAAGAGAAATTATTCCTATCTGCTGGCCGCCATCGGGGCGCTGCAAATCGGGCGGATTTTCATCATCCCCATGGGGGCCCACACCGCCACCACGCTGGTGGGCGGCGAGACCGTGGTGGTCATGCAGGACGGACAGTTTATCCGGGTGCTGGTCTATCTCATCGCGTCCGCGGCGTGCCTGCTCGCGTCGGCGGTGGTGAACTACATCCGCTGCAATGAGCTGGAGGCGCACCTAAAGTCCCTCGGGACCCAGGGCGCATAAGGAGGCGGGGACATGGCGACACTGAATTTGCAGCATATCGACAAGATATACGACAATAACGTGCAGGCGGTCTTCGACTTCAATCTGGACGTGAAGGACGGCGAGCTCATCGTGCTGGTGGGCCCCTCCGGCTGCGGCAAGTCCACCACGCTGCGCATGGTGGCCGGCCTGGAGGACATCTCCGCGGGCAAGCTGCTGCTGGACGGCAGGGACATCACCGCCACCCCGGCCAAGGACCGGGACATGGCCATGGTGTTCCAGAGCTACGCCCTGTACGGCCATATGACCATCTATGAGAACATGGCCTTTTCCCTCACCCTGCGCAAGGAGAACCCCAATGTCATCCACAAAAAGGTGATGGCGGCGGCGGAAATTCTGGGCCTGACCAGCCAGCTCAACAAAAAGCCCGCCCAGCTGTCCGGCGGCCAGCGCCAGCGCGTGGCCATGGGCCGCTCCATCGTGCGCAACCCCAAGGTGTTCCTCTTTGACGAACCCCTGTCCAACCTGGACGCCAAGCTGCGCGGCGCCACCCGGCGGGAGATCCTGCTGCTGCACAAGAGGCTGCGGGCTACCATGCTTTACGTCACCCACGACCAGACCGAGGCGCTGACCCTGGCCGACCGGATCGTGTGCATGTCCATGGGCCATGTCCAGCAGGTGGGCACCCCGCTGGAGCTGTACGACTCTCCGGCCAACGTGTTTGTGGCCAGCTTCATCGGCCTGCCCCCCATGAACTTCTACGACGTGCGGGTGTCCGGCGATAAGCTGGTGGGCGGGGGCTTCCAGATCTCCCTCACCCAGGAGGAGCAGCACACTCTGCGGGCCTACCAGAACAAGGAGATCACCCTGGGCGTCCGTCCGGAGAACATCGTGGAGGGACCAGACGTGCCCGTCACCGTGTCCTCCAACGAGAATCTGGGCATGAACACCCTGGTTCACGGCCACATTGGGGACTCCAAGGCCGCCAGCGCCAAGATTTCCGCCAAGCTCAAGGGCTGGCGGGACTATAAGGTGGGAGACACGGCGTCCTTTACCTTCAACCGCAAGCATTTCTTCGACAAGGAGACCACCAACGCCATCCGGGGAGGTGAGGGATAATGGCGGAAAACAAGAACCACGGAAACGGTCCGGTGGAGCTGTATGTCCAGCAGCGCAAGGGTGTTGGCGCGTGGTTTAAGGAGCGCTGGCGCAAGTTCCTGGTGGCCATCAAGCGCCGCCCGCAGATGATCCCCCTGGCGGTGCTGGTGGCGGCGTTTGTATTCTACTCGCTGAACCTGATGCACATTTCGGACACCACCGCCCGCATCCAGGGCCCGGGCATGGGGCTGGCGGGCTTTGCCACCATGCTGTTCTCCATGCTGTCCTTCATGTGCTTCCTCAACGCGTTTCCCTACCGCAAAAAGCCCAATATCCCCATGGTGGTGCTGATGTTCGCCATGCTGGGCATCGTGATCTTTGCCGACGCGTATTATATCAACGCTGTTTTGACGGCGGTCACCCGGGCGGAGAACCCCATCGTGGTCACGGACAGCACGATCTACATTATGTACGCGGAGTGGTATCTGCGCATCCACATCGGCATTCTCGCCGCCGCCATTGTGCTGACCGCGCTGCTGCCGGTGTACTCCAAGTGGCTGCGCAGGATCAAGACCTCCATCGACGTGGGGGACAACGGCGCCATGGAGGCCATCGACATCTCTGGCGAGGCGTGACGGCGTGAGCCGGACCGCCGCCGGGGAACCGGAACGGATCAAGGATTTGGGAGGCTCGGCTTTTGGGCCTCCCAATTTACCAAAGTAGGAGTGGCCATGAGCAAGAAGCGTAACAACAGAGCAGAGAAGCCCGAGGCGGAGGGCCAGGCGGAGTACTACAAGCTGAAAACCCAGGCGGTCAATGACCTGGTGAGCGCCAATGAGGAGAACTCTCCCCCGGTGTCGGAGGAAGAGCTGCGCGCCTACCGTTCGGGGCCTAAGATGAAGGTTGCGGACTGGGTGAAGATGCTGTTCATCAAGTTCTGGTTCGCCGGGGCGGTGTGCTTTTTCTTCATCTGGGGGCTGGGCGGCTTTCTGGGCAGCGAGCTGGACCTGCTGGTGGTCACCGGCCTGGCTCTGGGCGTGGTGACGGACCTGATGACCAACCCCGTCCTGCGCTTTTTTGAAAAGACGAAGGGGGAGAACGCCCGCTGGATGATGGTGACCCGGAAAACCTATTCGGGGCTGTTCCTCAACATTCTGTACGGCTTTGTGGTGCTCCTGCTGGTCTACACCCTGTATAACGTGATCAACATCGCGGCCATCCGCCTCACCGGCGCGCCGGAGGACCGGATATTCCTTGGGGTGGAGCCGGTGATGTTCGGGCTGTTCTGCCTGGGGGTCGATCTGGCCCTGATTAAAATGAAGCACGCAATTTCCGGCATTATCCGCCGCGCGGCGAAAAAACCGATCCAGTGAGGGCTTGAAAGATGATACGAATTCTTTACTGTGGCAGCAGCTCCGCCTGTTTGGAACTGGACGGGGACGCGCCTTACTATGCCAAAAGCCGCTACCGCGTCCTGGTGGACGGAAGCGAGCGGCCCGATCTCCAGAGCGCCAACGTCTTTTCCCTGTTTGGCCTGAGACCTGCCACCGAGTATACCGTCGCCGTCCGCTTTGAGGACGGCGGCGAGGAGCAGGTCCGGCTGACCACCCAGGCGGAAAGCTGCTGCGTGGATGTGCGCCAGTTCGGCGCGGTGGGGGACGGCGTCCACGAGGACACCGCCGCCATCCAGGCGGCCATCAGCTTCCTGCCCGAGGGCGGGCGGCTGTGGTTCCCGGCGGGGGTCTATCTCACCCTGCCGCTGTGCCTAAAAAGCCATATCACCCTGGACCTGGACGAGGGCGCGGTGCTGCTGGGCTCCACCCAGCGGGAGCGCTATCCCATCATCCCCACCGTGAGCACCGACCCGGCGACCGGGGCGGAGACCTTCCAGGTGGGGTTCGAGGGCCAGGAGCTGAACTGCTACCAGTCCCTGCTCCACGCGTCCTACGCGCGGGATATCGCCGTCGTGGGCCGGGGGACCATCGACGGAAACGGCCAAAACGGCGACTGGTGGCGGGACTTTCAGAGCTTCCCCGCCTCCCGCCCCCGGGTGATTTTCCTCAATCACACGCAAAACGTGACCCTCCATGGGGTGACGGTGAAAAACGGCCCGTCCTGGCATATTCATCCCTTCTTCTCCCAGAACTTCTCCATGCTGGACTGCTTCGTCACCGCCCCCAAGGACAGCCCCAACACCGACGGCATCGACCCGGAGAGCTGCGACGGGGTGGACATCATCGGCTGCCGCTTCTCCGTGGGGGACGACTGCGTGGCGGTGAAGTCAGGCAAGATCGACATGGCCCGGAAGTACCAGACCCCCGCCGACCACCACACCGTGCGCAGCTGCCTGATGGAGTTCGGCCACGGGGCCGTCACCCTGGGCAGCGAGCTGGCGGCGGGCATCCGCAACCTGAGCGTGACCAACTGCTATTTCCACGCCACCGACCGGGGCCTGCGCATCAAGACCCGCCGGGGAAGGGGAAAGGACAGCGTCATCGACAACGTGCTCTTCGACAACATCCGCATGGACAAGGTGCTCACCCCCATTGTCATCAACATGTGGTATAACTGCTGCGACCCGGACCGGTATTCTGAATACGTCTGGTGCCGCGATCCCCTGCCCGTGGACGACAGGACGCCCCATCTGGGCTCCTTTGCCTTCCGCAATATGGAGTGCACCGGGGCGGAGGTGGCCGCCTGCTACATCGACGGCCTGCCGGAGAGCCCCATCGACCAGGTGGAGCTGGAAAACATTACGGTGGACTTCGCCGCGGACGCCAAGCCGGGCAAGCCCTCCATGCGCAACCAGAACGAGGACCGGTGCCGCCTGGGACTGTACCTGGACAACGTGAAGCGGGTCCGGGTGAAAAACGTGAAGCTCAGCGGCGTGGAGGGCAGGGCCCTGACGGCGGAGCACTGTCCGGACGTGGCCGCCGAGGACTTTGAGGAACGCTGATGGACTACAAGGAAATCGACGAATTTGTGCTCCAGCTGGTGGAGCGCTCCACCCCGGAGCGCACCGCCTGGAACCTGGAGAATCTCCGGGAGGGAAAGCCCGCCTTCTGGAACTATATCGACGGCTGTATGCTCACCGCCCTGATGGAGATGGAGGGCCTCACCGGGGACCAGCGGTATTTCCAGTTTGCAAAGGACTGCGTGGACTACTTCGTGGAGGAGGACGGCTCCATCCGCACCTTCAAGCCCCAGGCCCACAATCTGGACGACATCAACGAGGGCCGGGTGCTCTTCGCCCTGTATGAGCGCACCGGGGAAGAGAAGTACCGCCGGGCGGCGGACTTCCTCCGGGGGCGGCTGGCGGAGCAGCCCCGCACCGAAGAGGGGAATTTCTGGCACAAGGCCATCTATCCCAACCAGGTGTGGCTGGACGGCATTTACATGGCGCAGCCCTTCTACGCCCTGTATGAAAAGCACTTCGGGACGGGAAGCTATACCGACACCGTGAGCCAGATTCAAAACGTCCGGGCCAAGATGTTCTCGGAGGAGAAGGGGCTGTACTTCCATGGCTACGACGCCTCCCGCCGCGCGTTTTGGGCGGACCCGGCGACGGGCTGCTCCAAAAACTTCTGGCTCAGGTCGCTGGGCTGGTTCGGAGTGGCGCTGGCCGACCTGCTGGACATCCTGCCCCAGGGCGGGGAGAGGGACGCCCTGGCGGAGATTTTCACCGAGCTGATGGCCTCCGCCGCCCGCTGCGCCGACCCGGACACCGGCCTTTACTGGCAGGTGCCCGATCAGGGAGGCCGGGCCGGCAATTATCTGGAGACCAGCGGCAGCGCCATGATGGCCTACGCCATGCTCAAGGGGGCCCGGCTGGGCGTGTTGGGCAAGGAATATGCCGCCAAGGGCCAAAAGACCTTTGACGGCATCATGGAAAAATATTTGACCTTCACAGAGAATGGGCTGGACCTGGGGGGCATCTGCCTGGTGGCCGGGCTGGGCCCGGAGAACAACCGCCGCCGGGACGGGTCCTACGAGTATTACATTTCCGAGCCGGTGGTGGCCAACGACGCCAAGGGCGTGGCCCCCTTCGTGCTGGCCTATACGGAGGTCAAGCGGCTCACACCATGATCTTCACCTCGTCCGGCCCCGCGGGAGCCGGGGCGGCGGCTTCCGGCGCGTAGTTGCGGGGAGAGACGCCGTACTTCTTCTTGAACAGCCGGGAGAAATAGAGCGGGTCCCCAAAGCCGCACATGCGGGCGGTCTCCGAGATATTCCCCTTTCCCAGGAAGGTGGACAGGGTGCTGGCGGCGTTTTCCAGCCTCCGGTCCGTCAGATACTGGAGCGGGGTGAGCCCCGTCTCCTTCTTGAACATCTTTTTCAGGTATTCCGTGTTGAAGGGAAGGGAGCTCAGGTAGGCGTTCAGGTCGTAGGTGCAGTCCGGGTAGTGCTGGAGGATATTGTCCTCGATCTGCTGAACGGTGTCGCTGTGGCGGCGGGTGGGCCGGTATTTGGTGAGGAAGGCCACGATGAGCTGTCCGTAAAGGGGCAGCAGCGTGTACTCGGCGGAGGACTCCGACCAGTAATAAAAGGCGGCGGTGAACGCGTCCTGAAGGAAGCCGTTAGAATCGGCGCGGATGACCAGGGGCTCCGGGTAGGTGAGGGCCGGGTCCGTCAGATTCATATGGATGTTGGTGAAGCCCTCCCCGCTGTTGTTGGAGTGGGGCACCATGGGAGGGACGATGGCCACGTCGTTGGCGCCGTAGGCCAGGGTTTTGTCGTCAAAGACCATCTCGCCGCTGCCGCCGGTGCAGAAGATCAGCTCCCAGCTCTGGTGGACGTGGCGGGAGACCGTCCAGGTAAGCGCGTGCTTCCCCACATAGAGGATGTTGTTCATAGCCGTCTGCTCCTTTCCGTTTTTGCGGGCTGCGCTGATCCATTATACCGTACTTCGACGGTTTTGTCCATATGAGGCATAGGAGAGGGGAGAGAATTCCGCCGCAGCCGGCGCGAGCCATAATTCCAAGTGTAAGGAGACAAAGAGTATGTCGTATTTAACCCTGAAAGACATCAATAAGATCTATCCCAACGGCTTTCACGCGGTGCACAACTTCAACTTGGAGATCGACAAGGGGGAGTTCATCGTTTTTGTCGGGCCGTCCGGCTGCGGAAAATCCACCACGCTGCGGATGATCGCCGGGCTGGAGGATATCTCCAACGGTGAATTCCTCATCAACGGCAGGCGGGCCAACGAGCTGGGCCCCCGGGAGCGGGAGGTGGCCATGGTGTTCCAGAGCTACGCCCTCTACCCCCAGATGACGGTGTTTGACAACATCGCCTTCGGCCTCACCCTCCAGGGGGTGGACGAGGAGGTCATTGAGGAGAAGGTGAAGAACACCGCCCGCATCCTGGGCCTCACCGACTACCTGGACCGTCTGCCCCGGGCGCTGTCCGGCGGCCAGCGCCAGCGCGTGGCCATCGGCCGGGCCATCATCCGCAAGGTGGGCGTATTCCTGATGGACGAGCCGCTTTCCAACCTGGACGCGAAGCAGCGCGTCACCATGCGCTCCGAGATCGCCCAGATCCACCGGGAGACCGGGGCCACCACCATCTACGTGACCCACGACCAGACCGAGGCCATGACGCTGGCCGACCGCATCGTGGTGATGAAGGACGGCTACGTCCAGCAGACCGGCACGCCCTACGAGCTGTACCATAACCCTGTCAATGTGTTCGTGGCGGGCTTCATCGGGGAGCCGCCGATGAACTTCATCCGGGCCGCCGTGCGGGGCGGCGAGATCCCCTTCGGCATCAGCAGCCTCGACGTGGCCCGCTGCCTGGGAGACCGGGCCAGGGACTACGAGGGGAAGGAGATCGTGTTCGGCTTCCGCCCCGAGTGCATCCAGATGGGGGAGATCGACGGCGCGTACCATGTGAGCGCCGAGGTGGAGCTGACGGAGATGCTGGGGGATAACGCCAACGTCTACATCACCGCCGGCGGGGACAAGGCCATCCTGAAGGTGGACCCCCACGACATCCCGGAGATCGACAGCGCCATCACCTTCTCCATCCCCTACGGGGACGTGTACCTCTTTGACGCAGAGACGGAGAACGTCATTGAGATGAGCCTGGAAAAAAGCCGCTGAGGAAAGGAGCACAATCAATGGATATCCGCTATTCCGCCAGTCCCAAGGACGTGAAACGCTACACCACCCAGGAGCTTCGGGAGGAGTTTCTGATTCAGAACCTCTACCAGCCCGACACGGTGCAGGCCACCTACTCCCATGTGGACCGCATGGTGGTCATGGGCATCATGCCGGTGAAGGAGACGGTGCCCATCGACAAGGGCATCGACGTGTGGGCCAACTTCGGCACCCAGTATTTCCTGGAGCGCCGGGAGGCCGGGGTGTTCAACCTGGGGGGCCGGGGCTTCATCGAGGTGGACGGCGCCCGGTACGACCTGGGCTACGAGGACTGCCTGTATATCTCCAAGGGAGCGCAGAAGGTGAGCTTCGGCAGCGCCGACGGGGCGGACCCGGCCAAGTTCTATCTGGCCTCCACCCCGGCCCACAAGGAGTGCAGGACCACCCTGCTCACCATGGAAAAGGCCAACCACCGCCCCTGCGGCGACGCGGCCCAGTCCAACCAGCGGGTCATCAACCAGTTCATCCACCCCGACGTGCTGGAGACCTGCCAGCTGCTCATGGGCCTGACCCAGCTGGCCCCCGGCAGCGTGTGGAACACCATGCCCGCCCACACCCACGAGCGGCGTATGGAGGTCTACACCTACTTCGAGATTCCGGAGGACCAGGTGGTGTTCCACATGATGGGCCAGCCGGAGGAGACCCGGCATCTGGTGATGCAGAACTTTGACGCGGTGATCTCGCCCTCCTGGTCCATCCACAGCGGCTGCGGCACCGCCAACTACACCTTTATCTGGGCCATGGGCGGCGAGAACCAGGCATTTGACGACATGGACAATCTGAAGCCCACGGATTTGAAATGAGAGGAGAAAACCAATGATGAATCAATTCAGCCTGGAGGGCAGAATCGCCCTTGTGACCGGCGCGTCCTATGGCATCGGCTTCGCCATCGCCAGCGCCATGGCGGAGGCGGGTGCCACCATCGTATTCAACGACATCAAGCAGGAGCTGGTGGACAAGGGCGTGGCCGCCTACGCCGAGCAGGGCATCACCGCCCACGGCTATGTGTGCGACGTCACCGACGAGGATGCGGTACAGGCCATGGTGGCCAAGATCGAGGCCGAGGTGGGCGTCATCGACGTGCTGGTGAACAACGCCGGCATCATCAAGCGCATCCCCATGGTGGAGATGTCCGCCAAGGACTTCCGCCAGGTCATCGACGTGGACCTGAACGCGCCCTTCATTGTGTCCAAGGCCGTCATCCCCTCCATGATCAAAAAGGGCGGCGGCAAGATCATCAACATCTGCTCCATGATGAGCGAGCTGGGCCGGGAGACGGTCAGCGCCTACGCCGCCGCCAAGGGCGGGCTGAAGATGCTCACCCGCAATATCGCCAGCGAGTACGGCCAGTATAACATCCAGTGCAACGGCATCGGCCCGGGCTATATCGCCACCCCCCAGACCGCGCCGCTGCGGGAGATCCAGCCCGACGGCTCCAAGCACCCCTTCGACCAGTTCATCCTGGCCAAGACCCCCGCCAACCGCTGGGGCGAGGCGGCCGACCTGGGCGGTCCGGCGGTGTTCCTGGCCTCCTCCGCCTCCGACTTCGTCAACGGCCATATCCTGTACGTGGACGGCGGCATCCTGGCCTATATCGGCAAGCAGCCCTGATGGAGCTTGTGACCTTTTTGGCCCTGGACGCCCGGGTAAAGGGCTATCTGTGGGACGATTACGACACCTTGAAGGCCCATAAGACCCGGCCCGCCCTGGTCATATGCCCCGGCGGGGGCTACCACTGGCGCTCCCCCCGGGAGAAGGACGCCCCCGCGCTGGAGTTTTTGTCCCTGGGCTTTCAGGTGTTCGTGTTGGACTACACTTGTCATCCGGAGGACATGTCGGACTTCCGGCCCCTGCGGGAGCTGGCGGAGACGGTGCGGCAGCTCCGGGAGCGCCATGAGGGGTGGCGCATCGACCCGGAGAAAATCGCCGTGCTGGGCTTTTCCGCCGGGGGGCATCTGGCGGCCAGCCTGGGGGCGCTGTGGAACGACCCCGCCTTGGCCCTGCCCGCCCAGGCCCGGCCGGACGCCCTGGTGCTGTGCTACCCGGTGATCGCCACCCGGGGGGAGTTCGCCCACGAGGGCTCGGCGGAAAACGTGTCCGGCGGAGACGAGGCCCTCCGGGACAGGCTCCACCTCTGGGACCGGGTGACGGCGGACTTCCCGCCCACCTTCCTGTGGCACGGCGGGGAGGACGCCAGCGTCCCGCCGGAGAACAGCCTGCTGCTGGCGGTGGAGCTGAAAAAACACCGGGTGCCCCTGGAATACCACCTGTTTGGCTGGGGCGCCCACGGCATATCCACCTGCACCCAGGAGGTGGAGACGCCGGATGAGGTTTGCAGGGCGTGGCTGCCCCTGTGCCGGACCTGGCTGTGCCGCCGGTTTGAGTACACGCCGTAAATACGCTGAAAACGGGGCGCAGCCGCTGCGCTCCGTTTTTGTCAGGAGGAAAAGCAATGCAGATCGGGATTCGATTACATGACGTGAACGCCGCCTGCCCCCCCGCGGAGCAGACCCTGGAGGCCCGGGCGGCCAAGGCCAGGGAGGAGGGCTTTGCCTGCGTCCACCTGGCCCTGTCCAAGGTGATGCGGGGCGCCGCCTTCGACCAGTGCGCCCTCACCGAGGGGCTGGCCATGCACGTCCGGCGGGTGTTCGCGCGCAATGAGCTGGACGTGGCGGTGCTGGGGTGCTACCTGAACCTGGCCCACCCGGACCCGGACAAGCTGCGGGACATCCAGAGCCGTTACTATGGCCACCTGCGCGCCGCCGCCCTGATGGGGGCCGGGGTGGTGGGCACCGAGACGGGAGCGCCCAACCCGGAGTACAAAACCGACGCCAACACCCACACCCAGGCGGCGCTGGAGTCCTTCATCCGGGGGCTGGCCCCGGTGGTGGAGTGCGCCGAGCGCTGGGGGACGGCGGTGGCCATCGAGCCGGTGTGGAAGCACATCGTCTATGACGCGGACCGGGCGCTGGCGGTGCTGGACGCCGTGCGCAGCCCCTGCCTGCGGATCATCCTGGACCCGGTGAACCTGCTGCACGCGGGGAACGCGGACGGCAGGGAGCGGGTGATCGGGGACGCCATGGACAAGCTGGCCGACCATATCGCGGTGGTCCACCTGAAGGACTTCGTCCGGGAGGGCGGGGAGCTGCGGGCGGCCGCCGCCGGGACCGGAGAGATGGACTATACCGGCATTCTGCGCTTCCTCAAAGCGCGCAAGCCCTACGTCCATGCCACCCTGGAGAACACCACCAACGACAACGCCGTGCAGGCCCGGGAGTTCCTCCAGCGGCTGTACGGCACGCTTTGAGGAGGGAAGCGCCATGCGGTATGACAGCCAGACCCATCGGATGAGCGATATCCGCCTGGCCTACATCGGGGGCGGGTCCCGGGGCTGGGCGTGGAGCTTTATGACCGACTTGGCCATGGAGCCGTCCATGAGCGGCGAGGTGGCGCTGTACGACATCGACCGGGGGGCGGCCCAGGCCAACGAGATCATCGGAAACCAGATCGGCCGCGGCCCCGCCGCCCGGGGGCGGTGGCGTTACCGGGTGGCGGACACCCTGGAGCAGGCCCTCGCGGGGGCGGACTTCGTGGTCATCTCCATCCTGCCGGGCACCTTTGACGAGATGGAGGTGGACGTCCACCTCCCCCAGCGGCTGAACATCTGGCAGTCCGTGGGGGATACGGCGGGGCCGGGGGGCATCGTGCGCGCCCTGCGCACCCTGCCCATGTACGTCCCCATCGCCCAGGCCATCCGGGAGCACTGCCCCGGCGCCTGGGTCATCAACTACACCAACCCCATGTCCCTGTGCGTCCAGGTGCTCTACCACGTATTCCCGGAGATCAAGGCCTTCGGCTGCTGCCACGAGGTGTTCAATACCCAGATGGTGCTGGCCGAGGCGGCGGGGGAGCGGCTGGGCATCCCCGCCCCCGCCCGGCGGGACATCCACGTGAACGTGCTGGGCATCAACCACTTCACCTGGTTCGACCGGGCGTCCTATGAGGGGCTGGACCTGTTCCCGGTGTACCGGGAGTTTGTGGACCGGCACTACGAGCGGGGTTTCGACGAGCCGGACCGCAACTGGGCCAACGCCTGCTTCGCGTGCAATCACCGGGTAAAATTCGACCTGTTCCGGCGCTTCGGGCTCATCGCCGCCGCCGGGGACCGCCACCTGGCGGAGTTCATGCCCGGGGACGAGTATCTGAACGACCCGGAGACGGTGGAGCGCTGGGGGTTCGCCCTCACCCCGGTGAGCTGGCGCAGGCAGGACCTGGCGGAGCGGCTGGAGAAGAGCCGGGCCATGGCCGCCGGCGAGCGGGCGGTGGACATGACGCCCACCGGGGAGGAGGGGACGCTGCTGATGAAGGCGCTGTGCGGGCTGGACCGGGTGGTGAGCAATGTGAACCTGCCCAACGCCGGACAGATCCCCAACCTGCCCCTGGGGGCGGTGGTGGAGACCAACGCCGTGTTCGCCCGGGACAGCGTCCGGCCGGTGCTGGCCGGGGCGCTGCCGGAGGAGGTGCGGCGGCTCATCCTGCCCCACGTGGAAAACCACGCCCTCACCCTGCGCGCGGCGCTGGAGTGCGACCGGGAGCTGGTGGTGCGGGCGCTGCTCAATGATCCCAACACCGCGGCCAAGTGCGCGCACGAGGGCGAGCTGCGCCGCCTGGCGGACGACATGATCGCGGGCACGGCCCGGTATCTGCCGGAGGGGTGGAGAAGGTAAAAGGCCATATGGAGGCAAAAGGCGTGAAGGATAAAGGAAAGCGGTTGAAATTGAAATGCCGTGTGCTCCAAGCCATTGTTTTGATAGGCTGGATGGTCGAAATGATGATTGCGGCGAAGGTTGGAAGAGTGGCGTTCCAGTGGCTCCCATGGGCAATGCTGCCGCTTACAGCGCTTGCTGCTTTGGGGGTAAAGATTTTTAGTGCGCTTCCAAAACAGGAACAGGAGGGTGTGAGAATCTTTTCCTCATCAGTGCTCACGTCCCACCCCGCACTGCTGCTCCTCATGATGATTTGTGTAAATTTGGCGGCTTTTTATTTTTCATGTAAGGGTTAGCGCGCGCCTGTGTGCTGTCCCGGCAAAGCGAATATGCAAAAGTGGGGGAGAGATCCCCCACTTTTGCGGCGTATAGGCGCTCAGAACATCCCCAAAGACTTGAACAGGAAGATCCAGAAGAACATGGTTCCGGCGGACAGCAGGGTGGTCACCGTCACCGCGCTGGCGGCCAGCTCCGCATTCCCGCCCATCTGGGCGGCCATGCTGAAGGAGCTGACGGCGGCGGGGGTGGCGAACATGGAGATGAGCGCGGCGAATTCCGGCCCGCGCAGCCCGTACAGCGCCGCCAGGGACAGGGCCGCGCCGGGGTAGACCAGCAGCCGCAGCGCCGTGCACACGGCCAGATTGCGCCGGTGAAGCCCCACGTCCCGGAACTCGAACTCCGCCCCCAGAAGGAGCAGGGCCACCGGCGAGGCCGCCGACCCCAGCTGAGAGATGGGGCTGGACACGAACTGGGGCAGGCGCAGACCGGACAGATTCAGCACAATGCCTGCCGCCGAGGCCAGGATCAGCGGGTTTTTGGCGATGCCCAGCAGGATTTTGCGCAGGTCCAACTGCTTGCGGCGGAAGGTCTCCAGGGTGACGACGGCCAGGACGTTGTAGCACGGGACCACCACGGCCAGCATCACGGAGACGGTGGCCAGATCGGCGCCGGGACACAGCTCCCGGATGAGGGGAAGGCCCAGCAGCAGGAAATTGCTGCGGAAGGACGCCTGGATCATCACCCCCCGCTGGTCGTTGGCGGGCTCGATCCGCTTGACGAAAACCCACGTGAGCAGGAACAAAACCAGCAGCACCGGCAGCGCCAGCCCCAGACAGCGCAGGCTGACCCCCGTTTTGACGTCGGAGGAGTAGATGTTATAAAAGAGCATCAGCGGCAGCAGGGTGTGAAAGACCAGGGCGTTGAAGTGCCGGACGTGCTCCTTTTCCAGCCCCAGCAGCCGCTTGGCGCCATAGCCCACGCCCATCATCAGGAAGATGGACGCGATGGCGTTGAGTGAGAGCAGAAAACTGTTGACCAGCATGGCGTTGCCCGCCTTTCCCAGGATGATGAAACGGCCACGCCGTTTTGACAGGGTATAGTTTACCACGTCCTGCGCGATTTGTGAAGAGATACGGCCGCTGGAGCGGGGATTTTTGGCGGGAAGCGTCCTTGCGCGGGGGCGGGCTTTATGGTATGATGCGCGTATGCGGCGGGGCGGAGGCCCCGCCAGTGAGGAGAGGATGAGAAAATCATGGCGGCCCGCATCCAAAATATGACCCAGGGCAGACCGGGAAAGCTGATTTTTACCTTCGCGCTGCCCCTGATGGTGGGCAATGTGTTCCAGCAGCTCTATACCGTGGTGGACACCATGGTGGTGGGCAAGTATCTGGGCGTGGGCGCGCTGGCCGCGCTGGGGGCTGCGGACTGGATGAACTGGATGATGCTGGGCATCGTCCAGGGCTTCACCCAGGGCTGCGCCATCCTCATGGCTCGGGAGTTCGGCGCGGGGAACTACCCCCGCCTGCGGGACGTGATCGGCGGCGCGGGGGTGCTGTGCGCGCTGTTCTCCCTGCTGCTGACGGGGCGGGACAGCTGGCGGCGCGGCCGGTGCTGGAGCTTTTGCAGACCCCCGGGGACATTCTGGGGGACGCGCTGCTGTACCTGCGCATCATGTACCTGGGCGTCCCGGTGATGATGGCCTATAACCTGCTGGCCTGCGTGCTGCGCTCCCTGGGGGACGGGAAAACGCCCCTACAGGCCATGGCGGTGGCCTCGGCGGCTAACATCGGGCTGGACCTGCTGTTCGTGATGGTGTTCCAATGGGGCATCGCGGGGGCGGCGGCGGCCACCCTCATCGCCCAGGTGCTGTCCGGCCTGTTCTGCCTGTACCATATCAGAAAGCTGGAAATCCTGCGGCTGTCCAGGGCCAGCCTGCGCCTGAGGCGGGAGACCGCCCCCACGCTGCTGGGGCTGGGCTTCCCCATGGCCTTTCAGAACTGCATCATCGCCATCGGCGGCATGATCGTGCAGTTTGTGGTCAACGGCTCCGGTGTCATCTTCATCGCGGGCTTCACCGCCACCAACAAGCTGTACGGCGTGCTGGAAATCGCCGCCACCTCCTATGGCTACGCCATGATTACCTATGTGGGGCAGAATCTGGGCGCGGGGCAGCACAGGCGCATCCGGCAGGGCACCCGGGCGGCGCTGGCCATCGCGGCGGCGACGTCCCTGGTGATCGCGGCGGTGATGCTGGCGTTCGGACGGGTGATTTTGGGCTGCTTCATCTCCGGCACGCCCCAGGAGGTGGAGCAGGCCATGGCCACGGCCTACTTCTACCTGGCCATCATGAGCGTGGGGCTGCCCGTGCTGTACGTGCTCCACGTGATGCGCTCCGCCATCCAGGGGATGGGGAACACCGCTTTGCCCATGGTGTCCGGCGTGGTGGAATTCGTCATGCGCACCGCCACCGCCCTGTACCTGCCCCTGGCGGTGGGGGAGGTCGGGATCTTTTTTGCCGAACCGGCGGCGTGGCTGGGGGCGGACGTGGTGCTGGTGAGCAGCTACTTCGTGGTGGCGGCCAAGCGGCTGCGGGAAGCGGGGGAGGGGTGACGCCCCTCCCGCCGGACAAAAGCGGACAGGTCCGTCTCCCGGGGGAGACGGACCTGCTTTTTTCCTGCCGGTCAGGGCTGGGAGGGGTCTGTGACGATCATGTTGGGCCAGCGCTCCTCCATGCGCCGGTCGGGGTAGCGCCGGTCGATGAACTCCTCAAAGGCGTTGGCGGGCTGGGGCTGGACGGCCCGGATGCTGTAGCGCAGCATGGCGGCGCTGGTGAGCAGGGCGTTGCAGGCCATGACGAATACCACCACCCAGGTGGCGATCTTGCCCGCCAGAGGGGGCAGGGACTCGATGCCCTTGGACATGGGGGGATAGATCATCTTGATCCACACCACCGACAGCACGCCCCAGAAAAAGCAGAACAGCACGTTGGTCCGCCCGCCGATGTTCAGCGGCATGTCGCTGTAGTCCCAGAACACGGTGCCGAACACCAGCTGGGTGAATACGCTGCACAGGTACTCGTAGGCGCCCCCCACCACAAAGCCGGCGGCGAATACGTGGCGGTCGTTTTTCTCCGCCAGGCCCTGGAGGGCCACGGTGAGCACCACCGCCCCCAGCCCCCATACGAAGCTGAAGGGGCCGTAGAGCACGCTGGAGTGGTTCATCCACTCCCCATCCACCAGGCCGCACCAGAAGGTCTCGATGATGTCCCCCAGCAGAGCGGAGATGAGGAATACCCATACCAGTTTGTCCCAGCACAGGCCCTTGGCGAAGGTATAGGCCGTCTGACCCTGCCCGTCCTCCGACTGTATCCCTGGATAGGCCTTTTGCAGGCGCTTCCACACGCCGTTGTAGATGCGGGAGGCCAGCTTGCTCTGGCCGCTGCCGGCCTGGCGCTCCTCGTAGGGGGTGGCGTCCCCGGTGCGCACGGCGTAGAACACGGCGGCGAAGTCCAGGCCGATGAGCACAAAGCAGACGACGACCGCCCCCTGCCGGAGCAGCTCGGGCACCAGCATCAGCCCGGCCATGAGAACCGGGTGGATAATTATGTAGGTGAGGTAGTACACCCCGGCCACCAGAGCGGAGGACAAAAGGCCCTTCCCCGTGCCGGACAGCAGGCGGCTGCGCTCCTGATTCCAGCGGATCTTGGGGCCGACCCGCTGAAAGAAGTGGTCGCCAATGCGCTCCACCACGGCGGACACCACCATGGTGGCCAGGAAAGAGATGACGGGCCGCCCCGCCAGGGTGGGCAGGAGCAGGATGAGCAGGACGAAGGTGAAGCCGTAAGACAGCACCAGCGGCAGGGCGACCACGCCCCGGTTGCAGAACCTCCGCCGGGTGACGGCGTAGTACCCCGCTTCCGCTGCCCAGCCCAGGAAGGAGTAGATCAAAAGATACAGACTCAGGTCATAAAAACCGTACAACAATGGTCACAGCCTTTCTCTCTTTACTCGGATGCGTTAAAGAGAAGTATACCATATTTTCCGGAAAGTTCAACACCTGAGAAGGGAGCGGGCCGGAGCGGCGGGGCAGATTTTGGCAATATCGCCACTTGCATTCCGGGCTGGAATGGGTTACACTAGGGGCCATAGGCAGAGTAGGAGCGCGCGTGTGAAAGTGCCGGCGGGACGGGGAGTTGTCCGCCGGACGAAGGGCGAAAGCCCGCAGTGCGCCCTCCGCATCCCGCTGCCGCATGGTGGAACTGCGCCCGTTGGGCCTCCTTTGTGCGGCATACCCGTTTTGGGTGCTGCCGAATAAAAAAGGAGGTCTTTTTTCATGGAAATCTTCAAAACGCCCTTCTCCCGCGCCTACTGGCGGTGCGCCGTCCAGGACTCGAAAAAGCTGCGCACGCTGGTGTTCTCCGCGCTGATGGTGGCCGCCTGCGTGGCCCTGAGCTACCTCAAGTCCATCCCCATCGCTGACAATATCCGGGTGACCTGGGGCTTTCTGGCCAGGGCGCTGTGCGCTCTGGTGGGCGGGCCGGTGAACGCGCTGCTCTTCGGCTTCGTGGAGGACACGGTGAGCTATTTCATGAACCCGGACGGGGGGTATAACCCCTTCTACATCTTCACCACCATGCTGGGGGTGTTCACCTACGCGCTGTTTCTCTACCGCTCGGAGGTGACGGTGACCCGGATCTTCCTGGCCAAGCTGGCCACCAACGTCCAAAACGTGTTTTTGCAGTCCCTGGGCACCTATCTGTGGTATTCCAGCAAGGGCTACTGGGCCATCGTGGGGGTGAGCGCGGTGAAAAACGCCGTCATGCTGCCCATCCAGACAGTGATGCTGGCGGCGCTGTTCGCCGCGCTGCTGCCCGTGCTCCACCGGATGGGGTTCCTGCCCGACCAGGCGAGGCGGCTGAAGCTGTGGAAGCGGCCGGGCTGGCTGGACCGGAAACAGAGGCAGGACGATGGGGAGGACCCGTGGGAGAACTGAGCGCCCAAGCCGCATAACCGAAGCCATGTCCGCATACCTTCCCTTGAGGGGGTGCGGACATGGCTTTTTGCAAGGCGCTGGGCGATTTTTTGTGGGGCGGACCGCTGCTGGCGGCGTTTCTGGTGGTGGGGCTGTGGTATTCCTTCGGCTCCGGGTTCTTCCAGCTCTTCGGGCTGCCCACGTGGTGGAGGACCACCGTAGGCTCTCTGTTTCGCGGAAAGGCGGACCGGGGGCGGGGAAAGGGCGTGACCCAGCTCCAGGCGCTGTCCACCGCCCTGGCGGCCACCATTGGCACCGGGTCCATCGCCGGGGTGGCCACCGCCATCGTCTACGGCGGGCCGGGGGCGGTGTTCTGGATGTGGATGTCCGCCCTGCTGGGGATGATGACGGGGTGCGGGGAAAAGATCCTGGCGGTGCGCCACCGGGAGCGGGGCGCGGACGGGCGCTGGCAGGGGGGGCCGATGCAGTACATGGAAAAGGGGCTGCGCCTGCCGTGGCTGGCCAAGGCGTTCGCGCTGCTGTGCGTCGGGGAGACGCTGGCGGGGGGGAACCTGGCCCAGGCCAACTCCATCGCCACGGCGCTGTCCGCCGCCGGAGGGGTGAATCCCATGGCGGCGGGGGTGGTGCTGGCCGCCGTCACCGCGGTGGTGCTGATGGGAGGCATCAAGCGCATCGGGAAGCTGTGCGAGCTGCTGGTACCCGCCATGGCGCTGCTGTTCGTGGGGGGCGGGCTGGCGGTGATTGCCGCCAACGCCCAGGCGGTGCCCGAGGCCCTGCGGCAGATCGTCCAGTATGCCTTCGCGCCCCGCGCGGCGGCGGGAGGCTACGCCATGGGGACCGCTTTGCGCTACGGCGTAGCCCGGGGCGTATTCACCAACGAGGCGGGGGTGGGCATGTCCGCCATCGCTCACGCCTGCGCCGACGTGGACGAGCCGGCGGAGCAGGGGATGTGGGGGATTTTTGAGGTGTTTTTCGCCACTATGGTCATCTGTACGGTGACGGCGCTGGTCATCCTCACCTCGGGGGTGTATGACCCGGTGAAAATGCTGCCCCTGGCGGAGGGGGGCGCGGCCCCCGACGGGCTGCTGGGCGCGCCGCTGACGGTGGCGGGGTTTGCCACCCTGTTCGGTGAGGCGGGGGAGTGGATCGTGTCGGTGAGCCTGATCCTGTTCGCCTTCACGTCGCTGGTCGGCTCGGGCTACTACGGTCGGCGGGGGGTGGAGACCCTCACCGCCGCCCGGTGGGCCCAGGGGCTGTACCAGCTGGTGTTTCCCGCCTTCATCATCCTGGGGGCGGTGGTGGATGTGACGGCGGTGTGGCAGGTGGTGGACGTGTTCAGCGGTCTGCTGGCGGCGGTGAATCTGCCCGCGCTGCTGCTGCTCTCGCCGGAGGCGCTGTACCTGCTGCGGAGCTGGCTG
Source organism: uncultured Oscillospiraceae bacterium (assembly GCA_949841355.1). GTDB lineage: Bacteria > Bacillota > Clostridia > Oscillospirales > Oscillospiraceae > Enterenecus. The sequence continues at coordinate 59,071 of CATKZP010000012.1, read as the reverse complement.
GAGGGCCGAAAAAAGAAAAGTGAGAATTGGGGAGAATGCACTTGACAACAAAGAAAAAGCTGGTATAATAATCTACGTTGCGCCGCATGACAGCGGCGAGAGGCATTGTGACTTCGCCACCGATTTGCAGCGGTATCGAAGAGGTCATAACGAGCACGATTGGAAATCGTGTAGCGGCTGAAACCGCTCGAGGGTTCGAATCCCTCCCGCTGCGCCACGTCGGGGCAAGCGATATATCGCTTGCCCCGACTTTTTTCAAAAGTCAGGGCGCGCTCACTCCGCTGCCCCTCCTTTCCCCACAAAGCCAAAGGCCGGCTTCGCGGGGGCCCCGGTTTCGCGGGCCGGAAAAAGCGATTTTGCACGCTTACCCCAAATTAGACAAAGTCCGAGTATAGCCATGCTATACTCGGGCTTTGCTGTTTTCCCGGCAAAATATACAACGCAGCTGCCAAGCTGTCGTGCAAAATGACCACATGCAATGGCCCATTTTACAGATATTTTCAGGGTATGAAAAAAATTCATACTTTTTCTTTTTCCGCCCTCTGCTTATAATCAGCATGTAGTTATACTGTCTTGCGTGTTCCAAGAAAAGACAGAAAAAGGAGTGGGTCGGAGCAATGAAAACGAAAAAGTCCCAAAGCCGGATTCCCCCCGCGCTGTGGCTGCTGATCTCGTTCCTGGTGGCTATGGGCCTGTGGTACCTGCTGTCCATCATTCCAGTGACTTCCCGGGCGTTTCCCAACGCTGTGGTCACCATTCAGGGCCTGGCGAAAATGGTGGAGCGGGGCGTGTTCTGGCAGGATCTGTCCAGCAGCCTGATCTCCGTGTTCTCGGGCTACGCCCTGGGCTTTGTGATTGCCCTGCCGGTGGCCATCCTCATGGCATGGTACCTGCCGGTGCGCAACATCATCCAGCCCTGGATTCAGTTCATCCGCAACATCCCGCCCCTGGCCTACGTGCCGCTGATTGTCATTTGCGCCGGCGTGGGCCGCCGCCCTCAGATCATCGTAATCACCATTGCCTGCTTCCTCATTATGTGCGTGACCATCTATCAGGGCGTCATCAACGTGGACGAGACGCTGATTAAGGCCGCCCGGGTGCTGGGGGCGGACGACAAGGTGATCTTTGTCCGGGTGATCGCCCCGGCCACCCTGCCCTTTATTATGACCGCCGTGCGGCTGGGCGCGTCGGTGGCCCTGACCACCCTGATCGCCGCCGAGTCCGTGGGCGCCGTGGCCGGGCTGGGTATGCGCATCCGTTCGTTGAACAACTCCTTTGACTCGGCCCCCATGCTGGCCTACGTCATCATCATCGGCATCGTCGGGATGCTGCTGGAGACCATCATTCAATTCTTAGAAAGGAAGCTGACGGGATGGCAGGAGAAGCGAGAGATTTAAAGGTCCAGATCAAGAACGTCCGCATGGTGTTCGACACCCGCAACGGCGAGATGGTGGCCTTGAACGGCGTGGACCTGGATATTTACGAGAACGAGTTCATCTGCGTGGTTGGCCCCTCCGGCTGCGGCAAGTCCACCCTGCTGAACATCATCGCCGGGCTCACCCAGCCCACCTCCGGCACCGTGCTGTGTAACGGCAAGGAGGTCACCGGAACCGGCACCGACCGCGGCGTGGTGTTCCAGCAGTACGCCCTGTTCCCCTGGCTGACGGTGAAGAAAAACGTGAAGTTCGCCCTGGAAATGCGGGGCATCAAGGGCAAAGAGGCCGACGAGGAGGCCATGAAGTACCTGGAGAAGGTGGATCTGGTGAAGTTTGCCGACCACTACCCCAAGGAGCTGTCCGGCGGCATGAAGCAGCGGGTGGCCATCGCCCGGGCTTACGCCGCCAACCCCGAGGTGCTGCTGATGGACGAACCCTTCGGCGCCCTGGACGCCCAGACCCGAACCCAGCTCCAGACCGAGCTGCTGGATACCTGGGAGAAGGACCGCAAGACCTGCTTCTTCATCACCCATGACGTGGACGAGGCCATCATCCTGGCCCAGAAGGTGATTATCATGAGCGCCCGCCCCGGCCGGATCAAGGAGATGGTGGACATCGACATCCCCTACCCCCGCACCCAGGAGACCAAGATGTCCCCCCGCTTTCTGGAGCTGAAGAACCATATTTGGAGCCAGGTCTACCAGGAGTACCTGGAGGTGCGCAAATAACATGGTTGGAACGGCGTTTCGCCGCCACAATATGCTGTATAAAAAATGAGGAGGAATGATTGAAATGAACCTGAAAAAGATCCTTGCCCTCTTGCTGGCCGCCGTCATGGTGTGCGGTATGCTGGCCGGGTGCGGCCCCAAGGAGACCGCCGACCCCACCGCTCCCCCCGCCAGCCAGCCCGCTGAGCCCGACCCCACCAAGGAGCCTGACCCCACCGAGCCCGCTGTGGAGCCCGTCACCCTGAACATCGGCTACATGAACAACTACGGCAGCCTGTGGTCCGTCATGACCGCCAAGGAGAAGGGCTACTTTGAGGAGGAAGGCATCACCCTCGAGCTGACCTCCTTTGACAACGGCCCCAATATCATCGCCGCCATGGAGAACGGCTCCATCAATCTGGGCTACATCGGAGACGGCGCCCATAAGCTGTGCGTCCAGGGCCGCGCCTCCATCATCGCCCTGTCCCACGTGTCCAACGGCGACGCCGTCATCGGCGGCCCCGATGTCAAGTCCATTGAGGACCTGAAGGGCAAGACCGTGGCCTACGCCTCCGGCACCTCCAGCGAGATCATCCTGGTCAACACCCTGACCAAGGCCGGGCTCACCATGAATGACATCACCGCCATGGATATGGACCCCTCCGCCGTGGTCACCGCCATGATGTCCAAGGGCGTGGACGCCTGCGCTATCTGGTCCCCCCAGAGCCTGACCATCCTGTCCGAGGTGGAGGGCGCCACCAAGCTCACCGACAACATGACCTTTGCCGACACCTCCGTCTCCCTGGCCAGCTGGATTGCCATGCCCAACTACCTGGAGGGCAATAAGGACGTGGTGGTCCGCTTCCTGCGGGCCCTGTTCAAGGCCATGGACTATGCCGCCGATGATCACTACGACGAGGTGGCCAAGTGGGTGTCCGACCTGCTGGCGGTAGACTATGACTCTGTCTACGCCGAGCGGGGCGTGGCCGAGTGGTTCACCGGCAAGGACGTGGCCGCCGGCATTGCTGACGGCTCCATCAAGGCCTACTACGAGCTCCAGCAGGAGATGATGGTGAAGAATGAGGCTATCACTCCCGAGGAGAAGTGTCCTGTGGAGGACTACGTCCAATTCGACCTCATGACCGAGGCCGCCAACTACTAATTTAAGCATCCGCGCCGCGTAATCGCGCCGGGGCGGCGGCGGGCCACCGCCGCCGCCCCCTTTTTCCCCTATTTACATCCCGCCCCGCTTCAGGTAAAATATAGAAAAAGAGGGGAAAGGGGTTGGAGTCATGCTGCTGGTGCTTGTAGCGGGTCTGCTGGCGGGCTCCCTGCTGGTGCTGCTGATTAAGCGCACCCGGGAGACGCTGCTGCTGTCCGCGGTGTGCCTGACCCTCACCGTTTTTCTGGCGGGGGTGATGATCCTCATTTCCAAGCAGGGGGGCATCTCCCGGGAGCTGGAAGGGGTGCTGTTTTTCTCCCACACCGTTCGGGTGTGGCTGCAATACCGCTTCATCACACTGAACCAGCTGGGGTTTGCAATCTCAATAGGGCGGCACCTGTTCCCCCTGTGCCTGCTGGGCATGGCGATGTACTACTCCCGGTTGCCCGCCGTTACCAGGACCCGGCGGCTGCATTGGCTGGCGCTGCTGTGTCCGGCAGCGTCGCTGGCCGCCTATTGGCCGGGGCTCTATCGGAGCCTGATCCCCACGGACAGCGCTGTCCAGGCCGCATTGTACTACTTTTCCTACCTCTGGACGGTGGGCTATGTGGCGCTGGCCCTGCTGTTGCTGGCGCTGGAGTTCCGGGCCATCCGAATCCCCTTCTGCCGGCGGCAGTTCGGCAAAACCGCCCTGTGCCTGCTGTCCCTGTCCGTCCTGTACCTGCTCTACTGCGGGCAGGACCCGGGGCAGGTATACCGCTTCTACAGCTACGACTACCTGTGGGTCCGGGGGGCGGGCTATCTGCAATATACGCTGAGCGTGGCGGGATATGTGCTGCTGGCGGTGGGCAATGTGATCTGCGGTGTGCTGGCGCTTGCAAGCCTGCTGATGTATACCCAGGACACGCTGGCCGCCGGGCAGCAGGAAGCGGGGCTGGAGCGGCGGTTCGACGTGGCCCGTTCCGGGGCGTCCGTCTTTGTCCACAGCATCAAGAACCAGCTGCTGGCCAACCGGGTGCTGTATAAGCGCATCCGGGGGGAGCTTCAGCGGGAGGAGCCCGATTTGGAGCGGCTGCGGCAGTACGTGGACAGCCTGAGCCAGAACAACGAACAGCTCATCACCCGCTCGGACGAGCTATACCGCACGGTGAAATCCAAGTCTGTCCGGCTGTTCCCCATCCCGCTGGGGCGGCTGGAGCAGGTGGCGCTGGACCGCTTCGCCCGGAAGCACCCGGAGGGGCTGGTGGAGTCCCGGCTGGACGGGGAGCTCCAGGTGCTGGCCGACGAGAACTACCTCAGCGAGGCGCTGTATAATCTGCTGGCCAACGCATGGGAAGCCAACGTGGAGGCCGGCCACAGTGACCGGCCTGTCCTCCTGGTGTGCCACCAGGAGAGGTTCTATACGATCCTGGAGATCCGGGATCAGGGCCCCGGCGTCTCTCCGGCGGCCCGCAAACATATCTTTGAGCCCTTCTACTCCAGCAAGAATACCAACTTCAACTGGGGCATGGGGCTGTATCACACGCGTACCATCGTGCGCAGCCACCTGGGAAGCCTCCGCGTGGAGAACAACCCCGGGGGCGGGGCGTCCTTTTTGGTGGTTCTGCCCAGATATGGGAATGAGGGGGCGGGGACATGATACGTATTCTGGTGGCCGAGGATTTCGGGTTGCTCCGAGAGGACCTGTGCGACACCCTGGACCAGCAGGAGGATATGGAGGTGGCGGGCAGCGCCGCCACCGGCCGGGAGATCGAGGAGCTGGCGCGGTCCACCCCCTTCGACCTGATCCTCATGGATATTGAGATGGAGACCACCACCGCCGGCATTCGGGCGGCTGAACGCATTCTGGAGCATAAGCCGGAGGCCAAGGTGATCTTCCTCACCGCCCACGAGACGGACAATATGATTCTCACCTCGATGGGGGCCGGGGCGGTGGACTACATCGTCAAGGGCTGTGACGAGGGGGAGCTCCTGCGCCATATCCGGGAGGCCGCCGCCGGGCGCGCCGCCCTGGACGACCGGGTGCAGAGCCTGCTGATGAAGGAGTACACCCGCCTGCGCCGCTCGGAGCGCAGCCTGCTGTTTTTCATCACCGCCGTCTCCCAGCTCACCACCGCCGAGCGGGAGCTGGTGCGGCTGCTGCTGGGCGGAAAGAAGATCCGGGAGATTGCTGCCAAGCGGTGCGTGGAGGTGGTGACGGTCAAAACCCAAATCAAAAGCCTGCTGCGGAAATTCGGCTGCACCCGCACCCGGGAGATCGTTGATCTGATCCAGGAGCTGGACGTGGCCCATCTTTTTTAACAAGGAAAGGAAGGAACCCGCATGGATTATTTTCAGATACCCGCCCAGGAGCTGGGCAAGGACGCAAAGATTCCGGTCATTCCCCTGGGGGACTCCGGCGAGGTGTTCTACGAGCTGGCCATGGAGATGATCGCCGCCATCCGTGAGCACAACGCCCGGGGAGAGAAAACCGTGTTCATCTGCCCGGTGGGCCCGGTGGGGCAGTACCCCATCTTTGTCCGGCTGGTGAACCGGGACCGAGTGAGCCTGAAAAACTGCTGGTTCATTAACATGGACGAATACCTGAACGACGACGGCAGCTACATCGAGAAGGACATCCCCCTGTCCTTCCGGGGCTTCATGGAGCGCACGGTGTATTCCAAGATCGACGCCGAGCTGCTGATGCCCCCGGAGCAGCGGGTATTTCCCGACCCCGCCGACCCGGGGAAGGTGGACCGGCTGATCGAGGAGCTGGGCGGGGTGGACATCGCCTTCGGCGGCATCGGCATCAACGGCCACCTGGCCTTCAACGAGGCCCGGGAGGACATGAGCGCCCAGGAGTTTGCCCAGCTGGGCACCCGGGTGCTGTTCCTAAATCCGGAGACCCGCACCGCCAACGCCATCGGGGACCGCTGCGGGGCCATCGACGCCATGCCCAAGCGGGCGGTCACCATCGGCATCAAGCAGATTCTGGGGGCCCGGAGGGTGCGCCTGGGCGTGTTCCGGGAGTGGCACCGCTCCGTGGTGCGGCAGGCCGCCTACGGGGAGATCACCGCCCACTTCCCGGCCAGCCTGCTGCAAAACCATCCGGACGCCGTCATCTACACCAATGCGGTGGCGGCGGGCCAGCCCTTCTGAGCGGAGGCGGATCATGGAAAAGCTGCTGTTTGTCAACGGCCTGGTCTACGTGGACGGCCAGTTCCGCCGGGGGAATCTGCACGTGGAGGACGGGCGCATCGGCGCTTTCACCCCTGATGGTTCGGAGGGATGCCGCATCATTGACCTGGAGGGCCGGATGCTGGCTCCCGGCTTCCTGGATCTGCACACCCACGGCGGCGACAATGTGGATGTGAACGCCGCCACGGCGGAGGATTTCGCCAAAATTGGGCGCTTTTTTGCCCGCCACGGCACCACCGGCTGGCTGTGCTCCATCCTCACCGACACGCAGGAGCAGACCCTGTGGGCCATTGGGCAGGCCAAGGCGGCCATGGCCGCCCCCGTCACTGGGGCCCGGCTCCTGGGCATCCACATGGAGGGGCCATTCCTGTCCCCGGAGTACAAGGGGGCTATGCCCGAGCACCTGCTGCGCACGGGGGACGCGGCCCTGTTCCGCGCCTATCAGCAGGCGGCGGGAGGGGACATCCGATATCTCACCGTGGCCCCCGAGGTGGAGGGCGTGGTGGATATGATCCGGGAGATTGCCGGGGAGGTCACCGTGGCCATCGGCCACTCCGGGGCGGACTATGAGACCGCCATCCGGGCCATCGACGCCGGGGCCAGGGCCTGTACCCACACCTTCAACGCCATGGGCCTGTTCCACCAGCACCGCCCGTCCATCATGGGGGCCGTGCTGGAGCGCCCGGTATACTGCGAGGCCATCTGCGACGGGCGGCACCTCCACCCGGGCACGGTGCGGATGCTGCTGGCCTGCAAGGGCTGGGACAAGGTGGCGGCGGTTACCGACTCCATCCAGGCTGCGGGCTTGCCCGACGGGCGCTACAAGCTGGGCGTTAACGACGTGGTGGTGGAGGACGGGGACGCCAAGCTGGCCTCCAACGGTGTGCGGGCCGGCTCCACCCTCACCACGGGGCAGGCGCTGAAAAACCTGGTCTCCTTCACCGGCCAGCCGGTGGAGCGGGTGCTGCCCCTGCTGACCAGTAACCCCGCCCGCCTGATCGGCGTCGACGACCGCAAGGGCTCCATCGCCCCGGGGAAGGACGCGGATCTGGTGGTGCTGGATGCTGACCTCAATGTCAGACAGACCTATGTGTCCGGCGTGCGCGTGTACGCCGGGGAAGAAGAATAAAGGAGGATCTCACCATGCCGTTAGTACCGCTGAGACCGTTGATGGAAGCCGCCGAGCTGCACGGCTACGCACAGGGCGCTTTCAACGTCAACGCCGTGGCCCAGGCCAAGGCCGTCATTGAAATGCACGAGACCTTCCGCTCCCCAGCCATTCTCCAGGGGGCGGATCTGGCCAACGCCTTTATGGGGGGCCGGGTGGACTTCGCCCAGGGCACCCTGGAGGACAAGAAAAAGGGCGCCAGAAACATCGCCGCCGCCGTGAAAAAGTACGGGGAGAACTCCCCCATCCCCATCGTCCTCCACCTGGACCACGGCAAGGACTTCGATTCCTGCGCCGCCGCCATTGAGGGGGGCTACACCTCCGTGATGATCGACGGCTCCTCCCTCCCCCTGGAGCAGAACATCGAGCTGACCCGGGAGGTGGTGAAGTACGCCCACGCCCGGGGCGTCAGCGTGGAGGGCGAGCTGGGCGTGCTGGGGGGCCAGGAGGACCACGTGTTCGCTGAGACCTCCACCTACACCAACCCTCTGGACGCGGTGCGCTTTATCCAGGAGACCGGGGTGGACGCCCTGGCCATCTCCTACGGCACCCAGCACGGGGCCAACAAGGGGAAGGACGCCAAGCTCCGCCGGGAGATCCCTATTGCCATCAAGGAGTGTGTCAACCGCCTGGGCATCTTCTGCGCCCTGGTGTCCCACGGCTCGTCCACCGTTCCCCAGTACATCGTCAAGGAGATCAACGGCCTGGGCGGAGACATCCAGAACGCCTACGGCATCAACGTGGACGAGCTGATGGCCGCCATCCCCTGCGGCATCCGCAAGATCAACGTGGACACCGATATCCGGCTGGCCGTCACCCGCAACATGAAGGAGCTGTTCTTCCAGCGGCCCGAGCTGCAAAAAAGCCCCTCCATCGGCGGCGTGTACGCCCTGCTGGAGGAGAAAAAGGCCGCCTTTGATCCCCGCGTGTTCTTCCCGCCCATCATGGACACCATCCTCACAGGGGAGGTGTCCGACCAGGACCGGGCCCTGCTGATGGAGCGGGTGGAGGCCGGCGTGAAGGAGGCCGTGGGTTCGCTGATCGTGCAGTTCGGCTCCTATGGCCGGGCGCCGCTGGTGGAGATGAAGTCCCTGGAGGACATGATCTCCTTCTATCAGAAGTGAGGGGGGCGGCGGCATGAAGCACCTGTATCTGAACCTGAAGCGGTTCGACGTTCCGGTGGAGTACGGCGGGGTGAACCGCCTGGCGCCGGTGGCGGAGTGGGGCGGCTATATCGTGTCCCACACCCAGGAGGCCCTGCGCGCCTATGACCCGGCAGAGGTGGAGTTTGTCCAGTATCTGCCGGAGGCCCACCTGCTGGGGGCGGCGGCCGCGCTGGCGGCGGACAGCCCGGTGAAGCTGGGCAGCCAGGGGGTGTACCGGATGAACACGGCGGTGGGGGGCAATTTCGGGGCCTTCACCACCAACCGGCCCGCCTCCATCGTCAAGGCCATGGGCTGTTCCTCCACCCTCATCGGCCACTGCGAGGAGCGCAACGACAAGAAGGGCATTCTGGCGGAGGCGGGCGTGACGGACATGAGCGCCGTCAACCGCCTGCTGAACCAGGAGATCAAGTGCGCCCAGGACGCGGGGCTGACGGTGCTGTACTGCATTGGCGAGACCAGCGAGGAGCAGCCCCAGTGGGAGCAGGTGCTGGGAGAGCAGCTGGACGCGGGCCTGGACGGGGTGGACAAGAGTAAGGTTGTCATCGGCTACGAGCCGGTGTGGTCCATCGGCCCGGGCAAGACCCCGGCGGACAAGGACTACATCACGAAGATCGCCCGCTTCGTCAAGGAGCGCACCGGGGGGATGGACGTGGTCTACGGCGGCGGGCTGAAGGCGGACAACACCGCCATGCTGGCCTCCATCGACGAGATCGACGGCGGGCTGATCGCCCTCACCCGGTTCCAGGGGGAGATCGGCTTCTACCCCGAGGAGTACCTGGAGATCATCCGGCTCTATCTGGGCCGATAAGGGAGGATACCCATGAAATTAGAGTTTGAATACGGCCACGGCCTGATGGCCGCCCAGCTGCCCGACAGCACCGATGTTTTTATCCCGGGGGAGACCGTCCCCGATCCCCCCTGCCTGCCCCAGGACTGGGACAGCCTGTACGCCGCCACCCTGGAATCCCTTCGCAATCCCATCGGGATGCCCCCGCTCAAGGACCTGGCGGGCCCTGGCAAGACGGTGGTGTTCGTCATTCCCGACATCGTGAAGGGCGGCTGCCAGCCCACCGCCCACCGGAAGGTGTCCATCCGGGCCTGCCTGGACGAGCTGTACGGAGCCGGGGTGGAGAAGAAGGACATTCTGCTGCTGTTCTCCAACGGCCTGCACCCCCGGGCCACGGTGCCCGAGATGAAGCAGATTCTGGGGGACGAGCTGTTCAACGAGTTTTACCACACCGGCCAGATCACCTCCCACGACAGCGAGGACTACGACCATATGGTGGATCTGGGGGTCACCCGGCGGGGCGATCCGGTGCTGATGAACAAGTATGTGTTCGACTGCGACCTGCCCATCCTCATCGGCCACACCCAGGGGAACCCCTACGGCGGCTACTCCGGGGGCTATAAGCACTGCGCCACCGGCATCACCCACTGGCGGTCCATCGCCAGCCATCACGTGCCCCAGGTGATGCACCGGCAGGACTTCACCCCCGTGTCCGGCCACAGCCTCATGCGCACCAAGTTCGACGAGATCGGGATGTGGATGGAGGAGAAAATGGGCCATCCCTTCTTCTGCTGTGACGCGGTGCTGGACACCTATTCCCGGCAGATCGCCATTTTCTCCGGCTATGCTGCCCAGATGCAGCCCCAGAGCTGGGAGGTGGCCAACAAGCGCACCTATGTGCCCTATGCCAAGGAGAAGTACGACGTGATGGTGTTCGGGATGCCCCAGGATTTCCACTACGGCGCGGGTATGGGCACCAACCCCATCCAGATGATGCAGGCCCTGTCCGCCCAGGTGATCCGCCACAAGCGGGTGATGAAGGACAACTGCGTGATTATCTGCTCCTCCCTCTGCAACGGCTACTTCCACGACGAGCGCTGGCCCTACCTGCGGGAGCTGTACGAGCTGTTCCAGCACGACTATATGAACATCCTGCCCGACATGAACCGCTACGGCGAGTATTTCGCCACCAACCAGGAGTACATCCGCAAGTACCGCTTTGCCAACGCCTTTCATCCCTTCCACGGCTTCTCCATGATGAGCTGCGGCCACATTGCGGAGACCAACACCGCCGCCATCTACATCGTGGGGGCTCAGGAGCCGGGCATCGCCCGGGGGATGGGGCTGAAAACCCGGGCCACCTTCGAGGAGGCGCTGGAGGACGCCAAGAAAAAGTTCGTGGGGCCCAACCCCAATATCCTGGCCCTGCCCAAGACCTTCAAGGTGGGGGCCGTCCACCTGTGCATGGCGGACGACGACCTGTCCGGCGTATAAGGGGGCGGGAATATGCTGAGAGGCAATATGCTCATCGCCCACGGCGGCGGCCCCACCCCGGTGATCAACAGCTCCCTGCTGGGGGCGGTGCGGGAGGCCAAACGCCATCCGGAGATCGAGGCCATCTACGGCGCACGCTTCGGCGCGGAGGGAATTTTGGCCGGGGACCTCATCGACCTGAGGGCGGTGGAGGACGAGCGGCTGGACCTGCTGGCCCGCACTCCCGCCTCCGCCATCGGCTCCTGCCGGAGAAAGCTCACCGACGCGGACTACCCCGCTGTGCTGGACTGCTTTAAGCGGCACAATATCCGTTACTTTTTCTACAACGGCGGCAACGACTCCATGGATACCTGCCACAAGATCTACCGGCTGGCGGAGCAGGCCGGCTATGAGCTGCGGGTGATCGGCATACCCAAGACCATTGACAACGATCTGGCCGTCACTGACCACTGTCCCGGCTTCGGCAGCGCCGCCAAGTTCGCCGCCGCCTCCGCCCTGGAAGCCGCCCAGGACGCGTCCGGCCTGCCCATCCACGTGGTGGTGATGGAGCTGATGGGCCGCAATGCCGGGTGGATTACCGCCGCCTCCGCGCTGTACGCCGGTCTCATGCCCTGCGAGCACCTGGTCTACCTGCCGGAGACGGACTTCGACCAGGAGGCGTTCCTGGCCGCGGTCCGGGAGAAATTTGCCAAGGGAAGGGGCCTGCTGGTCACCATCTCCGAAGGAATCCATTATGCGGACGGCTCTCCGGTGGCGGACTCCGGCGTGGTGGACGGCTTCGGCCACAAGGTGCCCGGTGGGGCCGCTCAGACTCTGTGCGACATGATTATGCGGGAGACCGGCCTAAAGGCCCGCTCTGAGAAGCCCGGCCTGCTGGGACGCACCAGCGTGGCCCTCATGTCCGAGGTGGACCAGGCGGAGGCCATGGAGGCCGGGGCCTGCGCCGTCCGCTCCGCCGTGGAGGGGCAGACCGGGTTTATGGTGGGGTTTGAGACAAAGCGGGAACCCGCCTATGCCTGCGAAACCTGCCTGATTCCGCTGGAGCAGGTGGCCAACGCGGAAAAGAAATTCCCTCTGGCATGGATTGGAGAGGACGGTGCCTCCATCCGGCCGGAATTCCAGGCGTACTGCGCGCCGCTGATCGGCGCGTATGACTGCCGGTTTGTCAGCCTGCGGTAGGCGGAAGCTCAAAGCAGCAAGCAGGGCCCCGGGCGCGCAGACGCCCGGGGCCCTCGTGTTAGGTTGTGAAATTCTGCCGGGCCGCTGTGAGGCCTCCCGCCGCACCGCCGCTTATTTCAGCGCTCCACGTTTCCCCTGTAGGCGGCAATGCCGCCGATATTTTTTACCTTAGCATAGCCCATCTCCGCCAGCCGGCTGACCGCTTGGCGGCTGCGCGCGCCGCTGTGACAGTATACAAACAGCGGAACCTCTTTTCCGGCAGGGACGCGCCCCTCTCCGATGAGGGACTGGAGCGGGACGTTGATGCTGCCGGGAATGTGGCCTTCCCGGTATTCCTGGGGCGTGCGCACGTCCAGCAGCACCGCGCCGGAGGCGGAGCCGTATTCCTGAAGGCCCTGATTGATGTCGGGGCCTTTCAAAAAGTCAAAGAATCCCATGGCGGCGCCCTCACAGCAGGGCCAGGATCTGGCTTTTGGGCCGGGCGCCCATGGCCTGGTTTGTGACCTTGCCCTCCTTCATCACCACCAGGGTGGGGATGCCGGATACGCCGAACTGCCGGGCCAGCTCCGGCTGCTCGTCTACGTTGACCTTGCCCACCTTGATATCGGGGCGCTCCTCCGCGATTTCCTCCACAATGGGGGCCACCATGCGGCAGGGACCGCACCAGGGCGCCCAGAAGTCCAGCAGGACGGGACGGTCGGAATTTGTGACCTCGATGGCAAAATTGGCTGAATTGATATTGACTGCGGACATATTCTCTATCTCCTTTTTGCTGTATGATGGTTCTATGATAACCCAAATTTCAGCTTTCTTCTGTAACAATGTCACCATTGGGTTTTTGACTCTGCCAATCAAGCGCGCCATCGCTCCCATGGGGCAGCAGTCGTACCCGCTCGGGGCTTGAACGTTGAAAGCAGGGTCACCCCCCGCTTTCCGACAGGCTGAGAGGACGCCTGATACCACAGGCGTCCTCTTTTCCCCGTTTAACCCAACTGATTTAACCGGTCCAGCACCGTCAGCGTCCGGCACAGGTCCTCGGACACGTTCAGCTCGCCGTTTCCCGTACCATTGAGCGCGCCCTTGTCCACCGCTTTGGCTACCGCGTCCCGGTAGTACTCCGGCACGTCGGCCAGAGTCTTGTAATACACCATCCCGTCGTCCTCCTCTCCGTTCATGGCCCGGACCACACCGGCCCGGAAGTCGTTCATGTCGTACCCAAACCGGGGGAACCAATTGTAGATGTCCCCGTGGTTGGACGCCACCCCCCGGCGGTAGCCGTCCTGGTGGCAGATCACTGTCCCGTCCGCCAGGGGGTCCAGGCCGTAGTCCCGGCACAGCATGGCGGTGAGCTCCACGGCGGTCTGGTACGCCTGCTTGAAGTAGTCCGGGTCGTCCAGGCCGTCCTCGCAGATCTCGAAGGAGATATAGGTGTCGTTGGCGCTCTTGCCGCTGGTCCCCGTGCCCGCATGCCAGCCCCGGCGGTCCCAGGGCAGGGTCTGCGCCGCCGCCACGCTGCCGTCCGCCAGCCGCCCGATGAAGCCGTGGACGCACACGTCCAGGCTCGGGCGGTTCCAGTGGTTGGCGTTGGGGTTGGTCCCCAGGGCGGAGAGCAGCTCCTCCCGGTTGGGGGTGGAGGGGACGGGCTGCACGTACCGCCGGAGGTTGGGGTTGTTCGCCCCGGTGGAGTGGACCATCACCCCTTTGGGGCGTATGGTCCGGCCCGCCTGATAGCAGTCGTTCTCGGTGAGAATGCATTGGAGCAGCTTCATGCGCCGCCCCCCTTTTGCGCCGTCCGCTCCAGCTGGGTGCCGAAGTAAAAGGCGATGATGACGGTATACACCGTCATGAAGTCCTGGCTGACCTCGCCCCGCAGGGCCAGGGCGGCGAATACGCCTGTCAGCGCCAGCGTCACCAGGGATTTGACGCACAGCAGCCGGGCCAGCCGGTGTGGCAACAGTTCCTTCATTCGATTCTCCTCTCTTTTCTTGTGGATTTGGGGCGGGTCCTCAGCGAAGATGCCCCCAACCACAGCTATGCGTCCCCCGCCGCCGCTGTGCCTGTCCGCATTCTCCGGTGTGTCGGAACTCCGCCTCGAAGCGTGAAAAGAGACAAAAAAAGAATTGCCTATTTGAGTGCAATTGTGATATAATACAAACACGGGAGGAAATCCCTCCCAACCGAAAGGAGCTGAGCACATGAAGTTTACGTTTACAGACAAGAAGGTTAACCTGCCCAAGTCCCTGCACAACTATGCCGAGAAGAAGGTAGGCAAGCTGGACCGTTACTTCAAGACCGAGGCGGAGGCAAACCTGGTCTACTCCGTGGAGAAAGACCGGAACAAGGTGGAGCTTACCATCCGTTCCGGCTCCACCATCCTGCGGGTGGCGGAGAGCACCTCCGACATGTTCGCGTCGGTGGACGCGGCGGTCACCTCCATGGAGCGCCAGCTGCGCAAGCACAAGACCCGCCTGGAGAAGCGGCTGCGCACCGGGGCCTTTACCCCCGCCGAGCCTGTGGAGGAGACCTCCTTCGTGCCCGACGTGGAGGAGGACGAGTTCCAGGTGGTGCGCACCAAGAAGTTCCCCATCAAGCCCATGACGGTGGATGAGGCCATTTTGCAGATGAACCTGCTGGGCCACGCCTTTTACGCCTTCAAGGACGAGGAGGGCGGCGCCTTCGCTGTGGTCTACAAGCGCAATGACGGCGGCTACGGGCTCATCGAGGACGAGGGCTGATTTGAAATAGAGTACGGCGGGCGGCAGGGTTCTCCCTGCCGCCCCGCTTATGGCGCACAGCGGAGGGATGAGACATGGTTCGATGGCTGGTATGGGCGGCGCTGGGCTACGGGGCGCTGTACGCGGTGATCTGGCTGCACGAGGTGGGGCACTCGGTGCTGGACTGCGCATTTGGCTGCAAGGACAGGTGGTTTCAGGTGGAGGTGAAGCCCTACCTCTTTTACTCCACCCCCGGTCCGGTGGACGCGGAGCGCTATTGGGCGCTGACGCCGGGACAGCGCACCGCAGCGGCCTATGGCGGCGTGGCGGCCAATCTGCTGTGGGCGCTGGCCGGCGGAGGTCTGCTGCGGCTGGCGGGGCTGGGAGAGGGATATCCGGCTCTGTTTTTGTGGCTGTTTGCCACCCTCCACCTGGGGGAGGCGGTGAGCTACCTGTTCATCGGCAACCTCTACCCGGTGAGTGACATGGCGATAGTGGCGGAGGAGTGCCCCAGGCTGCGTGTCCCCACCCTGGTGCTGGGTGCGGCGCTGGCGGCGGCCTACGTGCTGGCCCTGTGGAGCGTGCCGGAGGCGTTTCGAGGATTCGTGGCGGTCTGGAACCTGTGCGCGGTGGCCTGCATGTGCGGCGGACGCATCGCCTTTTCCCTGCGCCGGAAGTAGGGAGACAAGAAGCGGCGGGCGGCAAGAGAACTTCTCTTGCCGCCCGCCGCGCTTTCGCATTGGCGCTCAGGTGAAGTAATTCACAAGCAGGATCGCCGCTCCCAGCACCGCCAGCACCACGCCGGTGGCCCGGTTGAGGACGATGGGGCTGGCCTTGTTGGCGAACCGGGCGGCGATGCGGGCCCACAGCAGGGTGGACAGCACACACAGCGCCAGCACCCACAGGTCGGGCGCGCCGCCGATGACGAAGTGGCTGGCCGCTCCGGTGAAGGCGGTGAAGGCCATGATGAACACGCTGGTGCCCACGGCGGTTTTCAGCTCGTACCCCAGCACGGAGGTGAGGATGAGCAGCATCATCATGCCGCCCCCGGCCCCCACGAAGCCGCAGATAAAGCCTACCATCATGCCGCAGACCACCGATTGGACTACCCGTTTTTTGGGGTCCGCCGCCTGCATGGACTCCTTGGTGGTCATCACCGGCTTGAGGATGAACTTGACGCCCAGCAGCAGGGTCATCCAGGTGGAGAAGCCCCCCATGGCGGAGGAGGGCACCAGGCTGGACACCCAGCTGCCCACCAGAGTGAAGCCCAGCACGGTGAACATCATCACCAGGCCGTTTTTCACGTCCAGGTTTTTATTTTTGCCGTAGGTATAGGCGGACACGGCGCTGGCCAGCACGTCGCTGGCCAGGGCGATGCCCACCGCCTCATAGGGCTCCATGTGCAGAAAGGTGATGAGCATGGGGCTGATGACGGCGGCGGCGCTCATGCCGGCGAAGCCGGTGCCCAGCCCCGCGCCGATGCCGGCCAGAAAGCAGATGATGACGGTGAACACGAAAAGGACCTCACTTTTTCATGGCGTCCCGGATGTTCCGGGCGATTTTTTCCGAGATGGCCTCCAGCGCCAGCTCCTCCTCGGGGGTGAAGCCCCGGCGCATGGACTGGAAGAAGGCCCGCTGGGCCTCCCGCCCCTCCTGAAGGATGGGCTGGGCGGCGGGGAGCGGGGTGAGGCGCAGGGTCTTGCGGTTGTCGTCCGGGTGCTGGGCGGCCAGCAGGCCCCTCGCCTTCAGGGAATGGACCGCCGCCGACACGTGGGATTTGGTCCACTGCCGCAGCCGAACCGCCTCCGCCGCCGTGTCGTGGGCGGGGTTGTTATGCAGGAAGAGCAGCAGGTCCAGCTCCATCCGGGTGAGGGACCACCGCTGGGCCACCGGGTCCAGGATGCGGTCATACAGGCCCTTGAAGAGCAGCACGTGCTCCAAAAACGCCTCTGTCACAATGCCACCTCGTTTTGTTCTATTTTGAACTATCTGCATTATAGACCTCCGCCGGTCTTTTGTCAAGGGGAAGAAAAAGGCCCTTGACAATGGGGCGGGGCTGACGGTATAATATTTTCCAAGCAAAAGGCGTGGATGGGAACAAGACGCGGCCCATCCCCCGCTCAGAGAGCCGGTGGCTGGTGCGAACCGGTGCGGGGAGCCGCGTGGATACTGGCCCCGGAGCCGCCAATCTGAACGATGAGTAGGATTGGACGGGAGACCCCGTTACAGGTCGCGGCCTTGCTGGAGGCCAAGAGCGCGCATCAGGTAACTGTGCGCGGAATTAGGGTGGTACCGCGGAATAAAGAAGCGCAGAGCCGTCGCGGACGGCGCGGCGTGACGAGATATTTCGCCCCTGACATCATGGTCGGGGGCGTTTTGCTATTCCCCCGCATATCCAAAAGGAGGAAGAAACCCATGAACGTAAAGCCCGGATTTGGGAAGTATATTCCCTTCACCCCCCAGCCCATTGAGAACCGTACCTGGCCGGACCAGACCATCACCCACGCTCCCGTCTGGTGCTCGGTGGACCTGCGGGACGGAAATCAGGCCCTCATCGACCCCATGAATCTGGAGGAAAAGCTGGAGTATTTTCACACACTGGTGGAGATCGGGGTGAAGGAAATTGAGATCGGATTTCCCTCCGCCAGCGAGACGGAGTACGAGATCTGCCGGGAGCTCATCGAGGGGGGGCACATCCCCGATGACGTGACCATTCAGGTGCTGGTCCAGGCCCGGGAGCACCTGATCCGCAAGACCTTTGAGGCCATCCGGGGGGCCAAGAACGTCATTCTCCATTTCTACAACTCCACCTCCACCCTCCAGCGCAAGGTGGTGTTCCACATGGACATGGACGGCATTACCAAGATCGCCACCGACGCGGCGGACCTCATCTATGAGATGGCCCAGCCGGTGATCGCGGAGGGTATGAATCTGCGCTATGAATACTCTCCGGAGTCGTTTATGGGCACCGAAATGGACTACGCTGTGGATATCTGCGCGGCTGTGCTGGACCACCTTCACGCCACGGCGGACAGCAAGGTCATTCTCAACCTGCCCACCACAGTGGAGAACTGTCTGCCCAACCAGTTTGCCGACATGATGGAGTATTTCATCCGCAAGCTCCCCGGGCGGGAGCGGGCCGTTATCTCCCTCCACCCCCACAACGACCGGGGCACGGGGGTCGCCACCACGGAGATGGGGTTGTTAGCCGGGGCCGAGCGGGTGGAGGCCACCCTCTTCGGCAACGGCGAGCGCACCGGCAATGTGGACATGGTAACCCTGGCCATGAACATGTATACCCAGGGGGTGGACCCCAAGCTGGACTTCCACGACATCAATAAGATCCGGGACATGTACCAGCGCTGCACCAAGATGAAGGTGGGGGAGCGCCAGCCCTACGCCGGCGAGCTGGTGTTCACCGCCTTCTCCGGCAGTCACCAGGACGCCATCAACAAGGGCGTGCGCTACATGAACGAGAGCGGTTCCGACAAGTGGGAGGTGCCCTACCTGCCCATCGACCCGGCCGACGTGGGGCGGCAGTACGAGCCCATCATCCGCATTAACTCCCAGTCGGGCAAGGGCGGGGCCGCCTTTGTGATGATGCAGAATTTCGGCTACGACCTGCCCAAGGCCATGCACGCGGAGTTCGGCGCGGTGGTGCAGAAGGAGTCCGACCGGGTGGGCAGGGAGCTCAAGCCCGAGCAGATTTTCGCCCTGTTCGACCAGGAATACCTGTCGGCGCCCAAGACCTACCAGCTGGAGCGCCACTCCTTCCGGGAGGATTCCCGCCACGGGGATGTGAGCCAGGTGGTCTTTGTGGGTCAGGTGGGCTACAAGGGCCGTACCATGGAGGCCTACGGCCAGGGGAACGGCCCCATCGACGCCTTCTTCAACGCCCTCCACGACCTGCCGGAGGGGCATATCGAGGGCTACCAGTTTGTGGACTACAAGGAGCACGCCATCTCCTCCGGGTCGGACACCCAGGCGGTGTGCTATATCCACCTGAAGGACCCCCAGGGCCGGGATGTGTTCGGCGTGGGCAAGAGCCACAACATCAACCGGGCGTCCCTGCGGGCGATCCTGTGCGCCATCAACCGCTCCCTGGCGTGAGGGCCGGCCCGTTATGGGCCCAGCCCGAGCGTTACAACTGAGCGTGAGCAGGCCCATAGGGCCGCCACAGCAATATTGGAGGGATGCCTTTTGAACCTCACGATCAAGCCCATGGAGACCGAGGCGGAGATGGACGGCAAGGGATACGTGCACGATAAGTCCTGGCACGAGACCTATACGGGGCTAGTGGACGCGGGGTATATGGAGGGCGTCACCCTGGACGCCTGCGTCCAGGCCGCCCGCCGCTGGCCGGACAATACCCTGGTGGCCAAGGACGGGGACCGGGTGATTGGGTTTGCGGCCTATGGCGCCTGCCGGGACGGCACGCTGACGGAATGCGGCGAAATTTTCGCCATCTATGTGCTGAAGGAATACCAGGGCAGGCAGATCGGATACGCGCTGATGAACGCCGCGATGGAGCGCCTCTCCTCCTTTCGCAGGACAGCCCTGTGGGTGCTGAAGGGGAACGAGCGGGCCATCCGCTTCTATGAGCGGTACGGCTTCCGCTTCGACGGGGCCGAGGCGGAAATCACGCTGGGCAGGCCCTGCACGGAGCTGCGGATGATCTATGACCGCCGCCGGTGAGCCCGCAAACGCAAAAAGTCCCGCCGGGAAAACCGGCGGGACTTCTTTTCTGCCTTACTTCTTGAACAGACTGCCCAGGCCCTTCACTGCGTCACCGATGTTATCGGCGGTGAGCTTGGCCTTGACGCCGCTCACCACCGCGTCCAGCTGGTCGGTGGGCAGGTCGATGCCGGTGAGCTTTTCCAGCGCTCCGGCGGGGTCGCTGAGAAACTGCTTTTGCAGGGCCTCGTCGCCCTTGATCTTCTCCACGATGTCCTCGATGGCTTTTTTGATGTCCATGGTGTCCCCTCCTCTCATTGATGGCGCTTTATTTTACCGAAAATTTTCCCGTTTGTCAATTTCAACTTGCGCCCCGGAGCCGGACGGGCTATAATAGGGAATAAATTTCTGGAAGGCGGGGATTTGGATGAAAAAAGCGGCCTTTATCGGCGTGGGGAACATGGGCGGAGCGCTGGCCCGGGCGGCGTGCCGGGCGGTGGGTCCGGACCAGGTGGTGCTGGCCAACCGCACCCGGTCCAAGGCGGAGGCGCTGGCGGAGCAACTGGGCTGCTGCACGGTGCGGGATAACGTGGCCGCCGTGCGGGAGGCGGAGTACATTTTCCTGGGGGTGAAGCCCCAGGGTATGCGTTCGCTGCTGGAGGAGCTGGCCCCCGCGGCGGCCCAGTGCCACCGGGAGGGGGCGGACAAGACGCTGGTGTCCATGGCCGCAGGGGTGGAGCTCAAGGCCATGGAGGAGGCCCTGGGCGGCGCGGGGAGCGGCATAGCCCTGCTGCGGATCATGCCCAACACCTGCACCGCCATCGGCAGGGGCATGACTGCCCTGTGCGCCCGGCGGGGGGAGCTGGAACCCCGCATCCGCGGTGTGGAGGAGATTCTGTCCGCCACCGGCCGGGTGGAGCGGGTGCCCGAGGAGCTGATGGACCAGTTTTCCGCCGTGGCCGGGTGCGGCCCCGCCTTCGTCTACCCCTTCATCGAGGCCATGGCGGACGGCGGCGTCATGGCCGGACTGCCCCGGGCCCAGGCCCTGGAGTACGCCGCCCAGACAGTGCTCGGCGCGGCGGCCATGGTGCTGGAGACGGGAAAGCACCCCGGGGCGCTCAAGGACGAGGTGTGCTCCCCCGGCGGGTCCACCATCGCGGGGGTGGCGGAGCTGGAACGGGGCGGTCTGCGGGCGGCGGTTATGAACGCGGTGCTGGCGGCCTGGCGGCGCAGCGCCCAGCTGGGGAAATAGTGCAGAACGGCCCGAAGGGCGGTCAGCGGTAGTAATACCGCGGGCCGCCCTCCGTTTTGATTTGCCCCAGCTCCACGCCCATGACCCGCTCCAGCGCCCGGCTTTGGTACAGCTCGTCCGGCGTGCCTGCCAGCACCAGCCGCCCGGCCTGAAGCAGGGCGGTCCGGTGGGCGTACTGGAGGGCGAGGCACAGGTCGTGCAGCACCATCACCACCGCCCGGCCCTCGACCGCCAGACGGTGGGCCAGGGCCATCACCTCCAGCTGGCAGGAGACGTCCAGATAGGTGGTGGGCTCGTCCATGAGGATGGCGGCGGCGTCCTGGGCCAGGGCCATGGCCAGATAGATCTTCTGCCGCTGCCCCCCGCTCAGCTGGGGCAGGGGGCGGTCCGCCAGCTCCCGGGCCCCCACCCAGCCCAGGGCCTGGTCCACCATCTCGTGGTCCTCCCGGCCGTAGCGGCGGGGGTAGGACAGGTAGGGGAAGCGCCCGTGGAGCACCATGCGCCGGGCGGTGATGCTGGGCACGGGCCGGGACTGGGGGAGGTAGGCGGCCCGCTGGGCGATCTGCCGGGGGGTGTAGGCGCCGATGGGCGCGCCGTCCAGCAGGATCTCCCCGCCGGATATGGGCAGAAGGCCGGCGGCGGCGCGCAGAAGAGTGCTCTTCCCGCAGCCGTTGGGGCCCAGGATGGCCAGTACCTCCCCGGGGAGGAAGGAGAGGGTCACGCCGTCCAGCACCGGCCGCCCGGGGTAGCCCGCCCGGAGGTCACGCAGCTCGATCACGTCCGCCGCCCTCCTCTCTGCCGCAGGAGCAGCCAGAGGAAAAAGGGCCCGCCGGCGAGGGAGAGCACCACCCCCAGGGGCAGCTCGAAGGGGGCGAAGAGCAGCCGGGCCAGGAGGTCGCATACAGTGAGCAGCAGCGCCCCGCCCAAGGCGGAGCAGAGCAGCAGAGGAAAGCTGTCCTCCCCGATGAGGCGGCGCATGATATGGGGGGTGAGAAGGCCCACGAAGCCCAAAAGCCCCGCGAAGCTCACCGCGGCTCCCGCCAGCGCGGCGGCCAGCGACAGCAGGAGCATCCGCGTGCCGCCCACGGGCAGGCCCAGGCTCTGGGCGGTCTCCCGGCCCAGCAGGAGTAGGTCCAGGCGGCTGGACAGGGACAGCGCCGCCAGCAGGGAGAGCAGGATGATCCAGAACGCCGGGGCCAGCCGGGCCATGGACAGGTTCTTCACTCCGCCGATGCGGAAGTCGGTGTAGCCGCTCAGCGCGTCGGGGAAAAAGGTGAGCACGGCGTCGATGCCGGCGCTGAACATGCTGGACAGGGCCACCCCGGCCAGCACCAGGGTGATGCGGGAGGCCCCCGCCCGCTCCGAGATGAACAGCACCAGCAGCACCCCCGCCAGCGCTCCGGCAAAGGCGGCGATGGGGGTGAGCAGGACGCTGGAAGGAGCGGCGGCGCAGCAGAGGGCGGCGGCCAGCCCCGCCCCGGCGTTCACGCCGATGACGTTGGGTGCGGCCAGGGGGTTGGCCAGCACCCCCTGGATGATGACTCCGGCGGAGGCCAGCGCCGACCCGGCCAGCAGGCAGCCGCACAGCCGGGGCAGCCGGGCGTAGAGGACGATTTGGGTCTGAACCGCCCCGCCCCGGCCCAGCAGGGCGGCCAGCACCTCCCCGGGGGGTATGTCCGCCGCGCCGAGGGCCAGGCTTGCCAGCCCCGCCAGGACGGTGAGCGCCCCCAGGCAGAGGACGAGGCCCAGGGGCCTTTTAAGCGGCCGGGTACAGGATGTCCGCCAGCGTTTCATAGGCTTCCCCCCACAGCGCGTTGGGCTTCAGGCTGAACAGCCTGCGGTCCATGGTGTAAAAGCGCCCCTCCCGCACCGCCCGCAGCCCCGCCCAGGCGGGGTTGGACAGCAGGGACGCCTCCAGATTCTCCTGGGCCGCGGCGGTGTCGGTGCCGTGATGGACGGCGAAAATATAGTCCGGGTCGGCCTGGATGATGGCCTCCAGGCTCAGGTCCTCCAGCAGCGCGCCCTCCCGGTCAGCGATGTTCACGCACCCCAGGGCGGACAGCAGCTCCCCCAGCACATTGCCCCCGCTGCCCTTCACTACGCAGCTGCGCCCGGAGACCTGGATGGTGAGCACCGTGGGGGCGCTGCCGTCCTGGCGGGCCAGGGCGGCGTCCGCCCGGGCCTTCACCTGGGCGCCGTACAGCTCATAGCGTTCCGGACAGCCGGTGAGCCGGGCGCACAGTTCCAGCAGCTCCAGATAGTCGTCAAAAGAGGCCACGTCGAAGTAGGCGGCGGGTATGCCCGCCTGCCGGAAGGTCTCCTGAAGCTCCAAGTTGGAGCTGGAAATGGAGCTGGCCAGAATGAAGTCCGGCCGGGCGGCCAGCACCAGCTCCGCGCTGGGCTTCATGCCCGAGCCGATGCTGGCCACCCCCTCGCCCAGCTCCAGGCCATAGGACTCCCAGGCGTCGTTGGCGGTGGCGGCCAGGGAGTCCTCCCCGCCGGCCAGCAGCCAGATGTCGGCAAAGCTGCCGATGAGGGCGGCCACCCGGTGGGGCCGGGGGAGGGTGAACTCCTGCCCCAGGCTGTCGGTGAAGGAGACGGTCTCCTCCCCGGCGGGGGCGGATTCCGGAGCGGCGGGCGCGCCGCAGCCCCCCGCCGCCAGCAGAACGGCCAGGAGCAGCGCCCAGGCGATGCGTCGTCTCGGCATAGCTCAGGCGTATTTGGCGATGATGGCGTCCCGCTCCTCGGGGTGGGCGGCGGACCACTGCGCCCAGCTCTCTCCCCGGGCGGCGGCTGCCAGCCCCAGCTCGGTGAGCAGGGCGGGCAGGTCGGCCTCCAAAATGGCGCCCGCCAGCTGGCCGAAGCGGGCTTCGCCGGGCCGGTCGCTGCCCCCCAGGTACATACGGAAAGCGGGCTGGGGGGTCTGATCCACCAGCTTCACCCCGCCCTGGAAGCCGATGGCCCCGGCCTGATGGGCCGAGCAGCTGGAGGGACAGCCGGAAACGCATATGCGGGGCAGGGCTCCGTCGGGGACGCCGGCGGCGCGCACTGCGTCCACCAGGGCGCGAAGGGTGCTCTGGCTGTCCCGCACGCCCTGCTGGCACACTGCCGCGCCGATGCAGGCCACGCTGTGCTCAAACTCGGTGCAGGCGCCGTCCCCGGTGGCGGCCAGCGCCCTATCCGCCTCGGCGGCGGTGAGGTTGATGAGGTAGAGCGTCTCGTCGGGGGCGACGCGGATCTCCGCGCCCTCCACGTTTTGGAGCAGCCTGTACAGCTGTCCCGGCTTGTCCGGGGGCAGCAGGCCGCCGATGGGGTGGTACTTCACCGCATACAGCCCCGGTTGCTTCTGAGGGATGGCCCGGGGGTGGACGATCCACCCGTCTCCGCTTTTGGGGGCGGGGGCGGCCGGGGGCTCCACGTCCAGCCCGCCCTCGGCCATCCGGGCCGCCACGTTGTCCAAAAACGCCTTTTTCAGCCCGTCCGGGCCCAGGGTTTCCTGCATGAAGCGGGTGCGGGCCTTGGCCCGGTTCTCGTAATTGCCGTGGGCACAGAAGGTGTCGATCATGGCGCGGATATAGTACAGCACCTGCCGGGGCTCCACGCGCTCCGCTGCCAGCACGCCCATGGCGGGGCCGGCCGCCCCCAGTCCCCCGGCGATGCGCAGGGAGAAGGCACCGTCCGGCCGGGCCAGGAAGCCCATGTCCCGGAAGGCGGTGTGGACGCTGTCGTCCACGCCGTTGGAAAAGGCGATTTTCAGCTTGCGGGGCATGTGAATCTCCCGGCAGATGGACAGCAGGTAGTCCGCCGCCGCCTCCGCCCAGGGGGTGGGGGCGAAGCACTCCCCAGGCTGGACGCCCGCCAGGGGGCTGCACATCACGTTGCGGGGATTGTCCCCGCCGCCGCCCTTGCTGTAGATGGCGCTGTCCATGGCCTGCTCCATCAGCTGGGGGACCTGATCGGCGGACAGGTCGTGGAGCTGGATGGTCTGGCAGGTGGTGAGCTTGATCCGGCCCGCCTGACCGCGTTCCACCGCGCCGGCCAGGAATTTCAGCCGCTCCATGGTGAGCCGTCCGCCCGCCATGCGCAGGCGCAGCATGTGCCGGGCGGGGTCCCGCTGGGCATAGCTGCCCATGCCGCCGGACATGCCCTTGTAGGCTTTCCGGTCCAGCTCTCCCCGGTCAAACGCGCCGATGGTGTCCTTAAAGTCCTCGATCTCTTCGCGGAAGGTGCTTTTCCACTGGCTGTCCATAGCAATTCCGACCTTTCTGCGTAAAATAGTTTGAAGTTCAGGCCGCTGAGGTCCCGGCGGCTGGCGTGGTTACAGTATATCCCGATATGCGGCGGCAAAACCCCCGTTTGGCGGTCAATCCCCGCCGCCGTTTCCGTCGGGGGCCATCATGAAGTCGTAATCCCGGATGCACACCACCAGCTCCGGCCGGAATTGCCGGATGTAGTCCAAAAGCCCCATGTCGCGGTAGTGGCGCAGGTCCAGGGAGTGGGTCTCGTCAAAGCTGAGGTAGGCCAGGCACTCCACGGGGTTGGTGAAGCTGTCGCCGTAGATGAGGATGCTGGGCAGCTCCTCCCGGCCGGTATGGATGACGGTGTTGGCGATGTCGCCCCCCATGTAGAGGCTGTAGTCCACTTCCTCCTCCGGGCCGGCGGGCAGACGGTACACGCCGGAACCGGCGGGCTCGCCGTTATCCCAGCGGGTGAAGGGGACGGGCTCCTTGGGCAGCAGAATGGACAGCTGTTCCTCCCGCCGCTCCAGGTTCAGCAGCTTGCGCTCCCGGGAACCCAGGTAGTCGTTGGGCAGCGTCTCCAAGGTGAAGTCGTCTTGGGTGAGTATGGGAAAGGACAGTCCGGTGTCCTGCGCCGCCTGTTCCAGAATCAGCCGGTACGTCTCAAAGGCGCCCTCCATGGAGTAGTGGTTGTCTACCCGGGAGGCGTACTGCGCCGAGCCGCCCGACTGGGCCAGAGCGGCCTCCACATCCAGGAAGGGTACGCCCCGCTCCGCCATGGCCCGGGCCATGGACGCGCTCTTCATCTGACTGCGCCGGGCCTCGCTGTTGAGGTACCAGGGGTATTCGTCCGCCCGGGAGACGGACTGGCAGGGGACCACCGCGTATAAGAAATACCCGCCGTACTCCGTCACCGCGGCGTTGATGCCGGCCAGATTGTCCGCCATGAGGCCGGCCCAGCGGTCGATGTCCTCCTGGCTGTCAATGCCGTAAGGCAGGAAGGGGAGCAGGCTGTCCCGGGTGACGACCACATCGTTGACCACCGGGCGGCCCAGGGTCAGGTCACAGCGGGTTTTGAGCTTGAGCAGAGTGGTGCGCAGGGGGGCGTGGTCGGCCAGATAGCGTTCCATCTGGGTGAAATAGCTGCCGTCCGCCACGCTCTCGGGGCCGGGCTGGGGGAGGGCGGCCAGCATACGGTTTTCCCAGAAGGAGACGTCCTGACGATCCCGCAGCAGGCAGGCGGCCAGCCCCGCCGCCAGAAAGCCCAGAAAGCACACGGCCATGAGGCGCTCCGCGATCCGTTTCATCTGATGCCGCCTCCTCAAAACTGAAAGTAGATAAAGGGATTGAAGCTGCCCGAGGCCAGCTTGACGTAGGACAGCGTCAGCAGCGCCAGCGCCGCCAGCTTGGGGAACCAGGTCCGGACCGCCGCGGCGAAACCGGTCCCCTCCTCAGGCAGTCTGGCCTCCAGCCAGCGCTTCACCGGCAGGGCGGCGATGAGGCAGGCGGTCCACTCCGGCCAGTATTGGAGCAGACAGTAGACCGCCTGGCCGTCCGTCCCGCCCCCCAGGCCCAGCATGGCCTGAAAATAGGCCGCCGCGTAGGCCGCGTCAGGGGAGCGGAACAGCACCCAGCTGGCCATCACCGCCAGCAGGACATACCCGTGCCGGAAAATCCGGGGCAGGCGGGCCAGCCCCTGGCCCCACACCAGCCGCTCTCCGGCCAGGAGGAGGAAAAACCAGCCGCCCCACAGCACGAAGGTCCACGCCGCGCCGTGCCACAGCCCGGTGAGCAGCCAGACCACCGCCAGATTGAGCAGGTTCCGGGCCGGGGAGCGGCGGCTGCCCCCCAGGGGAATGTAGACGTAGTCCCGGAACCAGGAGGACAGGGAGATATGCCACCGCCGCCAGAACTCGGTGACCGACTGGGCGATATAGGGGTAGTCGAAGTTTTCCAGGAAGTGAAAGCCGAACATCCGCCCCAGGCCGATGGCCATGTCGGAATAGGCGGAGAAGTCGAAGTAGATCTGAAGGGTGTAGGCCGCCGCGCCCACCCACGCCGTGGCGGCGGCCATAAAGGCGGGGGGCTGGGCGAACACGGCGTCGGCAATCTCGCCCATGGCGTTGGCCAGCAGCATCTTCTTGCCCAGCCCGAACAGGAACCGGACCGCCCCCTGGGAGAACTGGGACAGGGACTCCTCCCGGCCGGTGATCTCCTGGGCCACGGTGGAGTAGCGCACGATAGGACCGGCCACCAGCTGGGGGAACAGGGCCACGTAGAGGGCCACATAGAAGGGATTGCGCTGGCAGGGGGCGTCCCCCCGGTACACGTCGATGACGTAGCTCAGCCCCTGGAAGGTGAAGAAGGAGATGCCGATGGGCAGCACGATCTGGGGCAGGTCCAGCCGCACGCCCAGGCGGCTGAGGTTGGCGGAGAGGAAGCCGGCGTACTTAAACCAGCCCAGCAGCCCAAGCCCCAGGACCACCGCGCCCCACAGCCCGGCCCGCCGGACGGCCTGGGCCCGCCCGGGAGCCGCCATCAGGCCGCACAGGTAGTTGACGGCCACGGAGCACAGCAGCACGGGCAGATAGCTGACGCCGCCGCAGGCGTAAAAAAACAGGCTGAAGGCCAGCAGCACTCCGTTGCGCCCGGCGCGGAAGCGCCGGGGAATGCAGAAGTAGCACAAAAACAGCGCGGGCAGGAAGAACAAAAGGAACAGCAGGCTGCTGAATACCATGAAATCACCGCCTAAGTGAGTGAGGTCAAGGGCCCTGGAGGCAGGCGCAGGACCGGGGAGCGCCGGATAGGTCCGCGCGGCCGTCTGACCTTTAATGACCCAGTATAGCAGTTTTTGGCCGGAATTTCAAGACTGCCGCAGACGGCGAAAAGAACGCCGCCCTCCGAAAAAGGAGGGCGGCGCTTTGAAACAGTGGGACCATTATACCTCGTCCATAGGCGGGATATCCGGCAGAGTCAGACTGTAGGCGTCGCTGAGCTCCGCCAGCAGGGCGGGGTAATCCCCGTCCATAAGCTCGGGCTGGTAGACGATGGACGCCGAGAGGTAGCAGCCGTCCTGCTTGTAGTCGGCGTAGAGGACCGCCACCCGCACCAGAGTGCGGTCCTGCTCAAAATAGGACACCTGCTTGACGGCGATGTCGTATTCATCGAAGTAGTGGGTTTCCTGGACGCCCTCCTCGTAGATGTCCAGCCCGGAGGACACCATCAGCGCGTAGGCCTCGTCCACCACGTCCCTGGCGTCCCCCTCGGACAGGGCGATGGTGACAGTCACCTCCATGCCGTGGGCGGCGGAACGGATGGTATGGCCGTCGTCCAGGTAGGCGGGGGATTGGCTGTATGGCACGTGGGCGTCCAGGAAGGCGTCGGGGCCGAACAGCTCCTCCGGGGCCTGGATATAGCCCACGGCGGTGAATTCATACCCCAGCTCCTCCGCCACGTGGAACAGGTCCTGGGGGTCAAGCTCGGGGAGCGCGGGAGAGGCGGTTGGCTGGAGGCTGGAAGGGGAGGGGGTGGGGTCAGGGCCGGGGTTCCGGCGTCCGCCGCCGTCTGCCAGATAACCCAGACCGGCGCCGGTCAGGGCCAGAACCGCCGTCAGCGCCGCGGCGGCGGCCAGCAGTCCCCAGTGGACGGGAACGGGCTGCCGGGCAGGCTCCATCTCCGGGTCGGGAGAGAAATCCGCGTAGGCCTTGGGGAGGGTGATCCGCTTCTCCCTGCCGTCCCGGCCGGAATAGGTCCCCTTCCAGGCCCAGCGGGTCTCTTTGCGGATGCGCAGGCCGGGCAGGGGCATCACCGCCGCGCTCAGAGCGCTGCCCGGCATCACCTGGCCGCTGGTGAGCAGGGCGATGGCCCGCTGGATGGACACCTTGAGCTGCTGCCGCTCCTCATCGGTCAAAATCTCCCACCGGATGGCCCGGACGGCCCCGGTGCGCTTGGTGAAGCGGTATGTATCGGCGTTGTTCAGCATGGGCAGGGTGACCTGCCACACCGTGCCGCCGCTGCGCACCATCAGGTTCATGGAGCGGTAGCACAGCTGGATGCAGGGCATGGCGAAGCAGAGAATAATAAAGCCGGACACAATGCAGCCAATGGCGGCCAGGCCCATCACGATATCGCTGCCGGAAATGCTGACAAGAAGAAGGATGAGCCCCGGGATCAGCCCCACGAAGGCCGCGCCCGCCGCGCTCAGCCGCAGGGGCCGCATCCAGGCCACGCTGCCGGGGTAGAGGGTGAGCTCGGGCAGCCCGCCGTCCTGTGGGGAGGCAGCCGTGCCCTGGGGCAGGTCGGGCAGGTCGGCGCTGCGCAATCCCCCGATGATGGTGGGGACCGCCCCAAGCAGGGTGAACAGGTAAAGCATGACCAGGTCGCCCCAGTAGGCGGGGCCCTCCAGCAGTCCGGCGTCCAGCAGCTCGGGGATGGTCTGGAAGCTCTCAAACACGCCCAAGCCGGAGGCGGTGGACAGGGCGATGGCCCAGGTGAGCCGGTGGGCCAGCCAGGTCATGACCAGAATGAGGAGGGACGAGATCACCGCACCCTTTTTGCTCAGCCGGCCGCCCAGCAGCTCATAGCCCTTCAGCGCCCCCACCGCCATGATGAGGCCGGATACGGACGCCACATAGCCCAGCTGCCCGATGACCACGGTGCACACTACGCCCAGCAGCGTGCCCAGAAAGGCGCCGACGATGCCGGCCGGTATATTTTCCGGCCTCTTTTTTTGCTGTTCTTCCATGTTTACAACCTCCTGCTCAATAAATGGAATCAATTATTTTCTGGAGTTCCTCCATGGTGATATCTCCGCTGACGGCGCACTCCGCCGGACCGTTGGCCCAGAGGGCCACGGACCGGCCGGCGTTGGTGGACAGCAGATGGGTGATGCCCCCGGACTCATAGGGGATGGGGTCCCCCTCGTCCTTTTGAAAGTGGCCGTAGCCGCCGAAGCTCCCATCCTCTTTCGGCAGGTGTATGGACACAAACACGATGATTACGTCCTCATCCATCTGGTAAGCTGCCTGGAAAATGATTAAATAAGGGAGGCCGGTGTCCACGACCAGCTCCACCTGCTGGAAGCCGTCCGGGAGCCACTGGGGGACCACGGGCCGCGCTAGTCCGAAGTCGGTGACCGCCTCCTGAATGGTGCCGTATTCCTTGGAGACCTCCGGAATGCGGATATGGTCCTCGACCGCCGTGACGGCTTGGGGCGGGGTGAGCTCCATGATCTCGTCCGTCCACCGGGCCAGATGCCGCCACAAATTGAACCCGCTGGCTGCGGCGGCGACGCACAGGGAGAACAGGGTGAGGGCCAGCGCGGCGGCGGCTATTGCCGTGCGCAGTGCACGTCCGCGCCAGGAAGCGGGACGCCGCGCGCCTGCGGCGTCCGATGACGGCTTACCGCCGTCATCATAGGCCCTATACGGCGGGGCGCTTTGCGCAAAAGGGAGGTAGTTTTTCTGGAAGCTCTCCCATGCCCGGCCGGCGGCGAAGGAGGGACACGGCTTCCGGCTGGCCAGCACCTGGGCCGCCTGATAGAGTACGGCCATGTTCTTCGCCCCGCCCTCCGGGGCGCGGAAATCCTGGAGGAGCAGCTCCTCCAGACGGCTGGTGCTCATCTGCTCCATGGCGGCGCGGGTCTCCTCGCTGGGATGTGTTTGCTCTGACACGCAGGTCCCTCCTTTCATGCTTGAAGATTCCTCACAGCTTAAGCTTTTTTTGCAGCCGTTTTCTGGCCCGCTGCACCCGCTTTTTGCAGGCCTCCACCGACACGCCCAGATCCTCGGCCAGCTCCAGCATGGTGCAGCGATCCAGGGCGATGCGCTTGAGCAGGCGAAAGTCCTCGCTGTCCGACACATCGTTGAAGAGCAGATCCACGCTGATGAGCTCCGGTCCCCCAGCAGGCAGCTCCGCCCCGGCGTCCAGGGCGAGCAGAACCCTCAGCTTGGCCTGGGCCCGCAGCGTGTTCTGCATGACGTGCTTGAGGGTGAGCATGATCCACCCCTGGGGATTAGGGCTGGACAGAAATTGATCCCGACGGCAGCAGGCGATGCAGAAGGCGTCCTGGATGGCCTCCTCGGCCAGAGCGCTGTCATCCATCACCCGCAGGGCGTAGGCATGGAGGGCCGGATACATCTCTTTATATAGTTTTTCCACCGTCTCTTTCCATGGCTCGCAGTGCTCCACCCGCTCACCTCCCGCTACGCCGTATCGTCTTTGACGTTGTGAAATATTTTAACGGCTCTTCTCCTAAATTTTATTATGTCGCCGCGCCAGAGGTTGGGGACATGGAATGAAAAGGTTCCGCTCCGTTCAAACTGGGGCGGAACCTTGGATTTGTGGGCGCATGCGGGCATACTGTCACAGGGTGCGGACGCATCTGCCTATACGATAAGAGTGAAGCGCTCCGCGTTGATGGTCTGGGTGCCCACGAAAACGGGCCTGCCGTCCTGGTCGTAGACGATGCTCTGCACCAGCAGCAAGGGCAGCCCCCGCTGGACCTCCAGCAGCCGGGCCGCCTTGGGAGAGGCGTAGCAGATGTCGATGGTGCGCCGGGCGGAGGCCAGCTCCACCTGCCGGTTGGCGTAGATGGTTTCGAACAGGGAGCGGTTTTCCAGGTCCGTGTCCAGCAGAAAGCGGTAGGACAGGGGCATCCAGTTCTGTTCCACCGCCATGGGCACTCCGTCTACCGAGCGCAGGCGGGTGATGAGCACCAGTTGGCTGTCACCGCATTGCAGCTTGCGGCGCAGTTCCTCGGTGGAGGGCGTCAGCGTCTGCTCCAGCACGCGGCCGCCGGGCTGGGTGCCGTTCATCTGGCAGGCCTCGGAGAAGCTGATGATGTGCCGCAGGTCCCGGGTGTGCTTGGGGGTGGTGACAAAGGTGCCCTTGCCCTGCTTGCGCACCACCAGCCCCCGCTCCGCTAGGCTGGACAGCGCCTTTTTCACTGTGATGACGCTGACGCCGAACTGCTCCGCCAGCTCCTTCTCGCTGGGCAGCCGCTGGCCCGGCTGATACTCGCCCCGGGCGATTTTTTGCTCCAATATGGTCTCCATCTGGCGGTACAGCGGGGTCACGTCACTGTTGTTCAGCATATGCTTCTCCCCAATCGATAGGTGATCGGAATTTCGCTCCACATTCCCACAGCTTCTTATTTCTTATAGTATCGCAGCGCGGACTTTGTTGTCAACTGCCTGCCGCCCTTTTTCGTCGTTTTTTACAAGTCAGGGGGGCGGTTTTTGGCTTAATTGGCAATTGCACAATATATTATAACATTATATAATGTTATATGCAGAAGGCGCGGAGAAGAGTGCTGTGCCCGCAAGAAAACCAGAAAAATATACAAGGAGGAACTGTTATGAAAAGAATCGAACATGCGCGCAAATGGCTGGCCCTGTTGCTCTGCTGCTGTCTGGGCATGGCCCTGCTGGCCTCCTGCGCGCCAGCGGGAGAGCCGGCCAATCCCAGTGCGGCCCCCTCCGCCGGGCAGCCTGCGGGGCCGGGCGGACAGGCCCTCACCTTTGGCACCATGCAGGCGGGCACCTCCACCTACGCGGTGGGCGCGGCGCTGGCGTCGGTGTGGAACGAGCACTGCCCCTACACCGTGACCCAGCAGCCCATGCAGGTCACCGGTCCGGCCTTCCGTCTGCTCAAGCTGGACCAGCTGGACCTGGCCATCACCACCGTGTGGGCCATCCACGGCGCCTACACCGGGGAGGACCCCTTCTGGGACACCTGGGAGCTGGACGGAGTGGCCCCGGTGCCCATTCAGCAGATCTGCACCGGCGGGGATATGCGTTACGGCTTCTTCACCACCGACCCGGACATCAAGACGCTGAAGGACCTGGAAGGGAAAAAGGTCTATATCACCCAGCCCGGCGCTGAGAGCGATATCCAGATCAAGAGCCTGCTCAAGGCTGCCGGAGTGGACTACGACAAGATCACCGACGTGAGCTTCAGCAGCATCGATGAGGCCAAGCAGGGGCTGAAGGAGGGCCGGGCGGTGGCGGTCTATTGGACGGCCAGCACCTGGATTCAGGACATCGCCACCACCAAGCCCATGTATACGGTGAACATCTCCAACGACGAGGTGGCCAAGCTCAACGAACTGCTGCCCGGCTGGGGCTTCGTCACCTCCAGCGTGGACAGCGGGGAGTTCGGCCTGAGCACCGGCGGCGACACCCTGGCGGTGCCCTTCGGCATCTATGTGCGGGAGGGGCTGTCCGAGGACGTAGTGTACGACCTGACCAAGGCCATGTATGAAAACCACGATCAGGCCGTCACCCTGAATCCCCAGTATATGGAGGACTGGAGCCTGGAGCGGGCCCTCATCGCCGTGGGCGCGCCCATCCACCCCGGCGCGGTGAAGTATTATAAGGAGGCTGGGGTCTGGACCGACGAGGTGGACGCCCAGAACACCGCCCTGCTGGAGTGGGAGCGCAGGCAGTAACGAAACCAGATTTCCCGGGACGGGCGGCGCCTGCGGGTGTCCCCGTCCCGGGGAGAGAAAGGGGGCATCATCCGCAATGCGCGAGCTTCACGGAAAGACAAAGACCTTTGTGGAGGTCTATTCGGTGCTGGTCATCATCTACCACCTTCTCTATGCCTCGGGGCTGTTCTCCTGGCTGAATCTGCCCATCGGGGGCATCCACCCGGCCATCAGCGTGGGGCTGATTATGGCCATCCTGTTTTTGCAGTTCCCGGTGAGCAAAAAATGCCGCCAGGACCATGTGCCCTGGTACGACTGGGTGCTGGCGGGGCTGTGCCTGATCCCCACCTTCTACTACGCGGCAAACTTCGAGCACACTCTATACAGCGCCCTCACCCCCAGCACCCTGGAGATCTGCCTGGGCGTGGCCATGATTCTGCTGTGCTTTGAGGGGGTGCGCCGGGCCATCGGCCCCGCCCTGGTGGCGTGCGGAGCGCTGTTTCTCCTCTATCCGCTGTTCGCTGGGGGGCTGCCGGGGATTTTGTTCGCCGCGCCGGTGTCCTTCCCCCGGCTCATCGGGGACATCTATCTGGGCACCCAGGGGTTCTTCGCCGCCGGGGCGCAGGTGTTTTCCACCACCATCATCGTGTTCGTCATCTTCGGCCAGCTTATCAACGTGAGCGGCGGCGGGGACTTTTACTTGAACCTCTCCCTGTCCGCCATGGGCGGGCGCAGCGGAGGACCGGCCAAGGCGTCGGTCATCGGCAGCGGCCTGTTCGGCATGATCTCAGGGGTGGCGGTGGCCAATGTGGTGACGACCGGCAGCATTACCATCCCCATGATGAAGCGCAAGGGATATGCCCCCGAGTTCGCCGGGGCGGTAGAGACGGTGTCGTCCACCGGCGGGTCGCTGATGCCCCCGGTGATGGGGGTGCTGGCCTTCATCATGGCGGACTACCTGGGCATCCCCTACTGGCAGATCGCCAGCTGCGCCATTATCCCCGCGGTGCTGTACTACGTGGCGGTGTTTTTGCAGGTGTCGTTCTACTCCGCCCGCCGGGGGCTGGGCGGGCTGGACAAGAGCGAGGTGCCCAATTTGAAGGACACCCTGCGCGCCGGCTGGCCCTTCGCTCTGCCGCTCATCGCCATGATCGTGCTCTTCGCCCAGTTCGGGTGGGACGCGGTGCGGGTGGGCTTCGCAGTGTGCCTGCTGGTGGCGGCCATCTACTTCGTCAACAGCTGCGTGATCCAGAAGCGGCCCGTTCGGGAGCCCGCCCAGGGGGTGTACCGGGCCTTTGTGGGGGCCGGGCGGTCCATGGCCGGCATCATGCCCGCGGCCTGCCTGGCGGGCATCATCATGGCGTCGGTGAACATGACGGCCATCGGCCTGCGCCTGTCCTCCGGCATCCTGTCCCTGTCCGGTGGGAGCCTGTTCGTGCTGCTGGTGCTGTGCGCGCTGTGCTGCATTCTCATGGGGGTGGCGGTGGATCTGATCGTCATTTATATCATCATGGCCGTGATGATTACTCCGGCCATGACCGCTATGGGGGTAGCTCCCCTGGCCGCCCATCTGTTCATTTTGTACTACACCGTGGTGGGCCTCATTACCCCGCCGGTGTGCGTGGCCACCTACGCCGCGGCATCTATTGCCCAGAGCAAGCCCTTCCGCACGGGCTTCTACGCGGTGCGCCTGGGGTTTGTGGCGCTGGTCATCCCCTTTGTGTTCGCCTATAAGCCGGAGCTTTTGTTCCAGGGGGGGACGCTGCTGGACTCGGCGCTGGCCACGCTGTTCACCACCGCCGCCATTTTGAGCATCTGTGTGGCCTTCGAGCGCTGGTTCTTCCGCTTTCAGATCAGCTGGTGGGAGTCCGGGCTGCTGGCCGCCGCGGGCGTGCTGATGCTGCTGGACACCCTGCCGCTCAACGCCGCGGGGCTGGCGGTGTTCACCGCGTACACCCTGGTGCAGGCCCTTTCCGGGCGGCTGGGCCGAAAGAGTCCCCCGCCCCAGACCGGCGGTGCGCCGCAGAGACAGGAGGGAACCTGATTGGAAAAGATTATGGTCGTCTATGACGGCACCGGAGCCAGCGAGCTGCTCCACCGCCAGCTGTGCCAGCGTCTGGCGGCAGAGGGGATCGAGACCCAGGTGCGCCGGTTCGACATACAGCGGGACTCCGCCTCGGGACTGTGCAGCGCCTCGGGCATCCGGGAATTCCGGGGCAGCATCCGGCATTTAGCGGAAAATATTGGAGACGCCACCATGCTGCTAGTCCACCTGGCCCCGGTGTCCCGGGAGGTGCTGGAGGCCGGGACCTGCCTGCGGTTCGTGGGCTCGGAGCGCAGCTCGGTGGTGAATATCGACGTGGCGGAGGCCGCCCGGCGGGGCGTCCGCGTGTGCTACGCGCCGGGGCGCAACGCCCGCACGGTGGCGGAGTTCACCGTGGGGCTGCTGCTGGCCGCCACCCGGTCCATCGCCGCGTCCAATGCGCTGGTCCACGCGGGCAGCTGGACCCGGGAGCTGGACCGGGCCCCCTACACAGGGGTGGAGCTGGAGGGCAAACGGCTGGGGCTGGTGGGCTTCGGCGGCATCGGCCGGCAGGTGGCCCAGCTGGTGGGGGGCTTTGGGATGGACGTGTGCTATTACGACCCCTTCCCCGCCCAGGGAGTGGAGCTGGCCCGGCCCATGGGGCTGGACGAGCTTTTGTCCACCAGCGATTTCATCAGCGTCCACGCCCGGGCGGAGGAGGGCGCGCCGCCCCTGCTGGACGCGGCGGCTCTGGGACGGATCAAGCCGGGGGCGTACCTCATCAACACCGCCCGGGGCCAGCTGGTGGATCAGGATGCGCTGATCGGCTGCCTGCTGGACGGGCGGCTGGCGGGGGCGGCGCTGGATGTGTACGCCCAGGAGCCCCTTCCGGCGGACTGTCCGCTGCTGCACATGCCCCAGGTGGTGCTGTGCCCCCATCTGGGAGGGCTTTCCAAGGACATGGCTCCCCGGTCCGCCGCCTTCGTCATTGAGGATGTGCTCCACTTTCTGCGGGGGGAGCCGCTGGCCCGGGAGTACCGGGCCCAGGGGCTGTGAGCCCGGCGCGGGGGCCCCTGGCTGCGGTGCTGGACGTAGGCACGTCCCAGCTGAAGGCGGCGCTGGTGGGTGCGGACGGCTGCTTTGCCGGGAGCTGCGCCCAGACGTGGGGATATGCCTCCCTGTCCGGCGTGCCGGGCGGGCTGCGGTTTGCCCCGGAGGAGCTGCTGCAAGTATTGGGGCGGCTGATGGTGCGCCTGGGAGAGCAGTGCGGCGGCCTGGACCGGGTGTGCGCGGTCATCGTGTCCGCTCAGCGGCTGGGCGGCATACTGCTGGACCGGGACGGCGGGGTGCTGGAGGGCGTGCCCAACATCGACCGGCGCGCCGCCGCTCTGTGCCGCCCCCTGGCCGGAGCGGAGTATGAGGAATATTACCGAGTGTGCGGCCGCTGGCCGGGAGCGCAGCACATGCTGGGCCGGATGCGGTGGTTTGCCGCTCAGCCCGGCGGCGCGCCGGTGGGAAAGATCCTGTCCATTTCCGACTATCTGACGTGGCGGCTGTGCGGGGAGATGGCCAGCGACCCCACCACTGCCTGCGAGACGGCCTGCCTGGACATCCGCACCGGGGACTGGTCCCAGGAGATTCTGGACCGGGAGGGGCTGGGTCGGGGGCTCTTTCCCCCGCTGGTCCCGCCGGGGACGGTGCTGGGCCGGACGAAGGGCCCCGCCGCCAGAGCCCTGGGTCTGCCGGAAGGGATTCCGGTGTGCGCGGGGGCGGGAGACACTCAGCTGGGCCTTCTGGGCGCGGGGGCGCTGTCCCCGGGACAGCAGGCGGTGGTGGCGGGCTCGTCCGCGCCGGTGAACCAGGTGCTGTCCGGACCCAGGACAGACCCCGCCTGCCGGACGGTGACCAACCCCTATTTGGCCCCCGGGCTGTGGGTGATGGAGGCCAACGCCATGCTCACCGGGCTGAGCTTCGCCTGGGCCCGGGATCTGCTGTTTGAGGAGGGCGGGGCGGAGGGATACCGGCGGCTGGAGGCGCTGGCCCGCAAGGGGCTGGCGGAGCGGGGAGAGGAGCAGCTGTTCGTCTTTGCCGGGGCGAGCCTTGCCAACTCCCGGGGCGGGGGGCTGTACCCCGCGGGTCAGATCCGCTTCGCCATGTCCGACTGGAACGCCGGGCGGGTATCCCGGGGAGCGTTCGCCTTTTCGGTGTTCGAGGGGGCGGCACTGGCCATCCTGGCCAACCGCGCCCTGCTGGCGCAGGCCGGAGGAGAGTCCGTCCCGGAGGACTTTCTCATGGGGGGCGGCGAGACCAAGCTGACGCTGCTGCTGGAACTGCTCCAGCGCGGGAGCGGCGGGACGCTGCGCCGGGTGGAGGGGGCGGATCTCACGTGCCTGGGCGGCGCGGTGCTGGCGCTGATGGCGGTGGGGGTGCACCCCAGCCTGGAGGCGGCCTGCGCCGCCATGGTGCGCACCGCGCCCGTGTCCGCCCCCGGCTCGGAGGCGCTGGAGCGCTGGGCGGCCTCCGCGCCCCGGCGGCAGGAGGCCTGGGTCCGGGCGTGGCGGCACACCGCCCAGGAACACACAGAAAAGGGGGAATGAATCCATGGAAAAGGTGAAAAACAGGGAGCAGGCCGTGGAGGTGCTGCAAGAGATCGGCCGCACGCTGTACCAGCGGGGCCTGGTGAACGGCGCGGAGGGAAATATCAGTCTGCGCGCCGGGGACGGCACCGTCTACATCTCTGCCCGGGGCAGCCGTCTGGGGGCGCTGCGCCCGGAGGATGTGGCCCATATCACCACCGACGGGCAGGCGGCGGAGCCGGGGCCGGAGCCTACCTCCGAATATCTGCTGCACACGCTGGTGTATGAGAGCTGTCCGGAGCTGGGGGTGGTGCTGCACACCCACTCGCCCCACGCCACGGCGGTGGCGGTGAACCGGGAGAACGTCCCGCCCTTGATTGACGAAATGACCATCCTGCTGGGGGGCGGGATCGGCGTGGCGCCCTACGCGGCGCCGGGCACAATGGAGCTGGCCCAGGGGGCGGCCCAGGGATTGCGGGAGCGCAAGGGGGTGCTGCTGGCCAACCACGGCGCGGTGGTGGGCGGGACGGACCCAGCCGACGCGCTGAAGCTGGCCGGGCTGGTGGAACAGGCGTGCCGGGTGTTCCTGCTGGCCAAGGGCGGCGGAACGGTCCATACCATCCCGCCGGAGGCGTTTGAGCGCCAGCGGGAAATCTATGAAAAGAAAAGGGGACGCTGAGCGATGCTGGATTTGACAGGGAGAAACGCGCTGATTACCGGCTCCGCCCGGGGAATCGGCCGGGCGGCGGCGCTGCTGCTGGCGCAGCACGGCGCGGGGATCATTGTGAACGACCTGAAGGAGACCCCGGAGGGGGCCCAGACGGTGGCGCAGATCGAGGCCATGGGGGGCCGTGCGGTATTCATCGCTGCGGACGTGGCGGACAGC
Organism: uncultured Oscillospiraceae bacterium; assembly: GCA_949841355.1. Lineage (GTDB taxonomy): Bacteria > Bacillota > Clostridia > Oscillospirales > Oscillospiraceae > Enterenecus. The sequence continues at coordinate 20,004 of CATKZP010000012.1, read as the reverse complement.
GCCTCCGCCGCCCGCCTCTGCGAGGAGGCGCTGGACAGGATGGGTCATGTGGACATTCTGGTGAACAACGCGGGCATCGCCCGGCAGAACACCATGGCCAACATCTCCGAGGAGGACTGGGATGCGGTGATCGACGTGAACCTCAAGGGGGTGTTCAACACCTGCAAGCGCTTCGTCCCGCCCATGCAGGAGCGGGGCTGGGGGAGGGTAATCAATCTGTCCTCCATCGCCGGACGGCGGGGCAGCATGTTTGGGGATGTCCACTATTCCTCCGCCAAGGCGGGGGTGATCGGCTTCACCAAGTGCCTGGCCAAGATCTGCGGCCCCCAGGGGGTGACGGTGAACGCCGTGGCCCCGGGCATCGTAAAAACCCAGATCCTCAGCGAGGAGCATGAGCAGGCGTCCCAGGCGTTTATCCCGCTGGGGCGCACGGCGTCCCCGGAGGAGATCGCCTCGGTGATCCTGTTCTTCGCCAGCGACATGTCCAGCTATGTGACGGGCACGGTGCTGGACGTGAACGGCGGCAGCTATATGTGACGGAGCGGAGGCCGGACAAAAAGCACAAGGGGCTTTAGTGCCCCTTGTGCTTTTCCCTGCGTTTTTCCTGCCGGAGGGCGAGCTTCCGCTCACGCTGTGCCTCCCGGCGTTCTTTGGACTGGACGGTGCGCTGGGTTTTCATCTGCTCCCGCTGGAGCTGAAGGGCCTGCTGGGCCTTTGTCCCCGTCCCCGTGGGCTGGACGGCGCGCCTGGCCTCCCGCCGGGCCCGCTTGGGGTTGACGGCCTTGTTCAGGGCCAGCCCGCCCGCCACGGCGGGGCTGAAGGACAGCGCCCGGAAGTGGGACGAGAAGTAGTCCAGCACCTGCTGGTCCCTGGGCTCGGCGCCGAAGGTGACCCGGCATACCTGAACGCCGCGCCCCTCCTCCCGCTGGTACAGCGCCACCCAGAAGGGGGGCTCAAAGCAGACCGTCAGACTTGCTCTGGGTGTGTTCATATGCGATTGTTCCTCCTTGAAATGGTGCTCACGGAGAAGGGACAACCAAGGAGGCAGGTTACTGGCGGGAGGGCGGACTCCCGCGCCCCGACTACCCGACGGGGACTGTGTTTTTATCTCCGCGTCAAGGCCATCATAGCACATGGACGGAGAAAAGTACAGGGGCTTGCTTTGCGCGTCTCCGCCGTCTTTCCAAAGAAAACCAGCGGCTGAAATTGAATACGCTTCCAAATCCTGCGGATAATACAGATGGAACGATACAAAACATGCCGTGGGGAGCCGCGGCACAACGCAGGAGGAAAACCATGAAAGCGACTGGGATCGTGCGCCGCATCGACGACCTGGGCCGGGTGGTGATCCCCAAGGAGATCCGGCGCACTATGCGCATTCGGGAGGGCGACCCCTTGGAGATCTACACCGACCGCGAGGGCGGCGTAATTTTCAAAAAATACTCTCAATTGGGCGACGTGTCCGACTTTGCCACTCAGCTGTGCGACACCATCAGCCGGGTGGCGGGGCTGCCCGCCGTCATCACCGACCGGGACAGCGTCATCGCCGCGGGCGGCGTCCCCCGCCGGGAGGTGGTGGACAAGCGGGTGTCCCCGCAGATCGAGCAGATCATGGAGGAACGCCGCAGCGTCCAGGCCGAGCAGGCCCTGCCCCTGTGCGACGGAACGGACAAGTACCGGGCGCTCATCGCCGTGCCCATTTTGTCGGAGGGGGACGTGCTGGGCTGCGTGGCCTTTGTGTCCGACGGCGACGCCCCCGCCCTGGGCGAGGTGGAGCTGAAGCTGGCCCAGACGGTGGCCGGTTTTCTGGGCCGCCATATGGAGAACTGAAGCAGCGGGGAAGGACTTCACCGGGAGGTTTGCAAGGAAACCCGCCAGCCCTTGGAATGCCAGGGGTTGGCGGGTTTTGCGTTCCTTTATGGGGGCAAGCGACCTTCCTGAAATCATGCTGTCCTGCTTCTTGCGCTCCGTAAACCGGCCGCATTTGCCCGGAGTGAGGGAGCCAGAGCCGGTCTATAAGGTTTATATTAATGTTCACGTTTGCAGACTTGTATTCTCTGCGGCGGAGAAATAGAATCATTTGTGCTTGATCTCATAATCAAAATCTAATAAACATTCTGTATCATAGGGCCGGAGGTGTTTTTATGGACAAGAGAATTTTGATCATCGAGGATGAACCGGCCATCCAAAAGATACTGTTGGAACCCCTCGCTGTCGCTGGATATCAGGTCGCTGCCGCGTCGGACGGACTGGAAGGCGTCGCCGCGTTCCGCGAGGGATCATTTGACCTGATTTTGCTGGACATCATGCTGCCCAAACTTGACGGATACGCGGTATGTGAAATGATCCGGCGGGAATCCAAGGTCCCGATCATTCTTCTCACTGCGCTGGATGCGGAGGACGACCAAATCAAGGGATTTGACCTGCTGGCGGACGATTACATCACAAAGCCGTTTTCTGTCAGATTGGTGTTAAAAAGGGTGGAGGCCCTGCTGCGCAGGACCTATGCGGAGAAGGATGCCGGCGTCATCCGCTACAAAGAGATTACGCTCAATGAAGCCGGGCGTCAGGTTTTTGTTTTTGAGCATGAGATTATGCTGACGCATTTGGAGTTTGACATACTGCGGATCTTCATGAAAAATCCGGGGCGGGTTTTTTCGCGGGATGATCTGCTCAATTTGGTATGGGGCTATGAATATGTGGCGGATGAAAAGGGCGTGAACTTCCACATTATGAATCTGCGGAAAAAGCTGAATGGCGGCTATATCGAAACCGTCAGAGGGGTGGGATATAAAATTGCGAAGCAGGATTGACAACAGCTTGAGCGCCAAGGTCTTTCTCCTGGTGTTTTCCGCCCTCACAATTTGCAGTATGCTTATTTATGCGGCCGTAATGATCGTCCTGCCGGGGCGGTATCAATTTGTCCACGACAGCGGGCTAGAGGCAAATGCGGAGACGCTGTATTCCAATTTGGAGGGACAGCCTTATGACGAGGCGGTAAAGCAGATTTATAACTTCTGCATTCAAAATAATTCTGCCGGCATACTGTCCGACGGACAGACAGCTTTGAGCTTTGGCGGGGTGGAGAGCGAAACCGCAAATGCGGCGGCGACCAGCATATTCGGAATGATCCGGCTGGCAGACCGCCCGGAGGAATATGAGCTGTCCATCATGTCCATTTCAAACACAACAAATGAAATTTCCAATCTGCTCTTGAAGCTGATACCCGCCGTTTTGGGCGTCATATTTCTGCTGTCTGCCCTGAGCGCTTTTGTTTGCAGCAAAGCCATCGTTTCTCCAATTACGGAGATCAGCCAAATTTCGAAACGAATGACCGCGCTGGACATGACCTGGCGCTGCGACGTGAAGAGCAGGGACGAGATCGGCGTATTGGCTTCCAGCCTGAACGAAATGGCGGGGCGTCTGCATACGGTCATGGGCGAACTGGAGAGCGCCAATCATCAGCTGGAGATGGATGTGGAGCACGTTCAGCGGTTGGAGGCCGAGCGCAGGCATTTCTTCGCGGCGGTATCCCACGAACTGAAAACGCCGCTGACAATTCTCAAGGGGCAGATCGAAAACATGATGCTGGGATGCGGCGATTATCGGAACCATGAAAAGTATCTGCCGGAAACCATGAAAACCGTTGAGGATATTGAAGCGCTCGTCCGGGAGATCCTGTGCGTTGCGAAAATGGAGAGCATGAACGTCAAAGACACTTTGCGGGAAATGTCCTTATCCGATACCGTGGATCAGGCTGTTCAAACCCTTCTGCCCCTGGCGCGGGACCGGGATATTCAAATACGGCAAAGCATTGCCGCCGGCCGATCCCTGCTGGTCAACCCCGCGCTTTGGAGCAAGGCGCTGTCCAACATCATCGGCAATGCTGTGAGATACTCGCCCAGGGGCGCGGAGGTCTCCGTGTTCCTGCGGGATGAACATGTGCTGGTGATTGAAAATACAGGCGCCGCCATCCCGGAGGACAGTCTGCCCCACTTGTTTACGCCGTTTTACCGTTCGGATAAATCCCGAAACAGGGCGACCGGCGGCAGCGGCTTGGGGCTGTATATCGTCAAAACCATTCTGGATCTGCACGGTATGGCCTGCTGCATTCGCAACACGCAAAAGGGCGTGGCCTTTGAAATACAGCTCTGAGCGGAAATCAAACCAAATCCATATGAAACGCCAATCAAAATCTAACCGTCCTCTCTTAAACTGGGTGCATCCCAAAGAAAGGACGGTTTTTCTATGAGCCTGTTTCACCGCGCGTTTCTCTATGTGACGCGAAAACTCACAAAAACGTTTCTGCTGCTTTTAATTCTCCTTGTGATATCGACGCTGGCGCTTTCCGGAGCCGCCATCAAGGATGCCACGGGAACCGCCGCCTTAAATGTGCGGCAGGCGTTGGGCGGCATATTCACCTTGCAGCAAAACACCAGCGACCCCAGCAAATGGGTATCGACTCCCGTTGGAAACGCCGGCTCCCAGTCCTACTACGGCGGCGAGCCGCTGACCGTAGACTTAGCGGAGCGGATTATGACCGGAGCGGCGGGGATCAGTGGCTATAACGCGACCTATACGAATTATATCGTTCCCCTGAATGCGGACGGCAGGATCTTGGAGCTGATAGACTCAGAGGATAACGGAACTGGCCTTGGGTCGCTCATGGCCGGGCATGGGGATTTCAATTCCACGGTAGCCGCCATTGCCGCCACCAATACCGCTTACGACAGCTATTTTGCAGGCGGGTACATTGAGCTTACAGAAGGCCGGCACTTTACCGCCGGGGACAAAAACCCGGCGATCATAAGCGCGGAGCTTGCCGAGCTCAACGGCTTGGGCGTTGGGAGCAAAATCACTTTGCGCATGTCGGAGTATAAAGCCGCCATGATGGGAATTGACGCAGGCAAAACAAAGGTTGAGGTCACGGTTGTGGGCTTGTTCCGCTCCACCGCGAAAAGCACCACGTCTCTCTCTAACTGGTCTATGGATAACTCCATTTTCACCACGCTTGAAGCCGTAAAGACCGCGCGGCCAGACATGGGAGACGAGAGCTTTGAGCGCATTCAGTTTTATGTGAATGATCCCGGCGAGATGGAGCGCATTGTTCGGCGCGTAAAAAGCCTGCCTGATCTGGACCCGACGGATTTTATTGTCACCGTTGACAGCAGCAATGTGGACGCGGTTATGGAGCCGCTGACCAATATGAACCGCCTCATTTCCATACTGATTCTGCTGGTCCTTGCGGTGGGCGGGGCTGTCCTCTGCCTGGTGCTGTCCGTCCGCGTGAAGGAGCGGGTACACGAAAGCGGCGTGCAGCTTGCGCTGGGGATCAGCAAGAAAACTATCGTCGCGCAGTATTTGGCCGAGGTTGTTATCATCGCTGTGTTAGCCTTTTCGCTGTCCGCTTTCGCAAGCGGCTTCGTGGCAAAAACCGTGGGCAGCCAGCTCTTGAACGATACCATTTCGGATCGCGCGCAGTCCCCCGCGGGAAAAACGCCCGGCACAAGCGTTGACGGAGAAACCTTTTTGGGAAGCGCCGACTTTGCCCCGGAGTTTGAGGGGAGCAGTCCTCTGACGAAAATCGAGGTGGAGGTCAAGCCTGCGACGGCTGCATGGATGTGTGGCGCCGGGTTCTTAATCATCTGTGCGGCAGTGATGCTTGCGGCGGCGCCTGTCCTGCGGATGAAGCCCAGAGAGATCCTCTCAAAAATGAGCTGAGGAGAGACGGTCAATGAGCATTATGGAGATAGAAGGAGTTCGTTACTCCTATGACGGCAGGCGAAATGTATTGAAAGGCGTTAGCGCCAAATTTGAAGCGGGCAAAATGTATGCGGTCCTTGGGCCGTCCGGGTGCGGCAAAACAACCCTGCTTTCCCTCTTAGGCGGTCTGGACAGCCCCGCCAGCGGCCGGATTTTGTATCAGGGTGAGGATATCGCAAAGACGGGCCTTGCGGAGCACCGGCGCAGTCATGTGGCGTTTATTTTCCAGAGCTATAACCTGATTGACTATCTGACCCCGATGGAAAATGTGGCCCTGACCTCCAAACTTCCGCCTTTGCCCATCCTGGAACGGCTGGGGTTTACGCCGGAGGAAGCCAAAAGGAACGTATTGAAGCTGTCCGGAGGCCAGCAGCAGCGAGTGGCGATTGCCCGCGCCCTCGCCAGTGACGCCCAGGTGATCCTGGCCGATGAGCCCACCGGAAATCTAGATGAGGACACCGCCGCCGGGATCACGGGCATTCTCAAGGAATGCGCCCACAAGTCCGGCAAGTGCGTGGTGATCGTAACGCACTCCAACGAGCTGGCAAAATCGGCGGATGCCGCCATGCGATTGCGGAAGGGTGAGCTGCAAATTTCAGACGGCCGCTGACGCAGGCGCCGGATAAGGCGGTGCGGCTTGATGTTTTCTGGACGGCGCCGGCTCATAGAAAAAGCGGTCCCCATCGGCTGATAGGGGCCGCTTTTTTGTTTATTTTGTGCCGAAAATCCGGTCGCCGGCGTCTCCCAGGCCGGGGACGATATAGCTGTTCTCGTTAAGCCCCTGGTCCACCGCGCCGCAGTAGATGTCCACGTCGGGGTGCCTGGAGGTGACCACGTCAATGCCCTTGGGGGCGGCCACCAGCACCATCAGCTTGATGTTCTTGCAGCCGTAGCCCTTCATGATCTGGATGGCGGCGTCGGCGCTGCCGCCGGTGGCCAGCATGGGGTCTACGATGAGCACGTCCCGCTCCGCCACGTCACGGGGCATTTTGCAGAAGTACTGCACCGGCTCCATGGTCTCCTCATTGCGGTACATGCCCAGATGGCCCACACGGGCGGAGGGCACCATGCGCAAAACGCCGTCCACCAGGCCCAGGCCCGCCCGGAGTATGGGCACCACGGCAAACTTCTTGCCCTTCAGGGTGGGGGCCTCCATCTTGCAGATGGGGGTTTCGATCTCCTTGGTGGTGAGAGGGAGGTCCCGGGTGGCCTCATAGGTCAGTAGCATGCCGATCTCGGAAACAATCTCCCGGAAATCCTTGGTGGAGGTCTCCTTATCCCGCAGGATGGTCAGCTTGTGGGACAGGAGGGGATGGTTTACCACGTGTACTTTTTCGTTCATCTTGGCAGCTCTCCTTTGTGTCGTCATCAGTTCCTGCACGTCCAAATACCGGGGACAAATTTTTACCTAAAATAGTATACCACAGCCGTAGCCGCTTGCCAATGGGCAATCCCGGTTTTTTCGCGGGCGGCGGCGCCGACCGGCCGTCGCCGTGAGGGAACCATCCGTCCCGCTTTGCTGGACAAGGGGGCGCGGGGCGGGTATACTAAAGGCGTGAACAGGGGGGAGCGTCATGAAGGTGGAAGTTCAGATCGACCCGGGGCTGGAGGAGCCCGTCCTCATCCTGCGCGCCCCCAGCCCCACCGAGGAGGTGGAGGCGCTGGCGGCCCGCCTGCGGGGGGAGGCCCCGCCCCAGCCCTTTACCGTCTATGACGGGCGGGAGGCGGTGCGGGTGAGCCGGTCCATGGTGCTGCGGTTCTTTGCCGAGGACAAGGGGGTTTTCTGCCAGACGGGCAGGGGCGTGTTTGCCGTCCGCCAGCGGCTGTACGAGCTGGAGGAAGAGCTGGCAGGGACGAAATTCGTCCGGGTATCCAACTCGGAGATCGTCAACCTGGACCGGGTGACGGGGCTGGACCTGACCCTGGCGGGCACCATCAAGATGACGCTGGAGGGCGGGACGGTGTGTTGGGTGTCCCGCCGGTATGTGAAGAAGATCAAACAGGCGCTGGGACTGTGAGAAGCGCGGAGAAGCGGACAGCGAGGGAGCTTGGAGCGGAGTGAGGGCGAAAGCCCAGCCACCGCAGCGCGGGGGCGGGTTTTGCCCGAATGGCAGCGAAAGCGACCGAGCGCCCTGGCCGCTTCGCAGCGTGACAATAAGGAGGGAGAACTATGACCGATATAAAAAGGCAATGGCTGGCCCGGGCGCTCATCGGCGGGCTGATCGGGTCGGCGCTGCTGCTGACCCTGGTGTGGGTGCTGGATGCCATGCCCTGGATGAGCCATATCTGGCATTTCAGGAACCCCTTTGCCGTCTGGACAGAGTGGCTCATGGATGACTCCGGTTGGCCGGGACCTTCGCTGCCCAACCTGTGCTTGTGCTTCCTGACGGGCGCGGAGGTGGGCATCGCCACCCTTCCCTTTGCCGACAGCGGCCGGGAGCTGGTGGTCCGTTCTCTGCTTCATTATGCCGTCACCGCCGCCACGGTGTCGGTGTGGGTGGTGCTGAATTTCGGGTGGCACGGAACGCTGCCCACCTTCCTCATCCCCCTGACGCTGGTGTATCTCATCGTCTGGCTGGGCCGCTGGGTGGGGTGGTTTGCCGAGGTGGCCGCCATCCGGGAAAAGCTGGGGCTTGCCCCCGGCCCCTCCGTGTTCCACTGGCGGGAGACCCTGCCCTATGTGGGCTTCGCCTTTTTGCTGTGCGATGTGCTGCCCCTGACGCTGGGACTCTTTGAAGTCCCCGGAATACCGGTGCTGGTGGGCATACTCCTGCCCTATCTGCTGCTGCCGGTGGGGGGATTCATGTCGGGGATGTCCCTGGGGCGGCGAAGCGGCTTCTGCCCGCTGTACCCCTTGGCCTGCGGGCTGTTCTATGTTCCGGTGGTGTTTTTGCTGATGAATTCCAGCGCGCTGTTTCACTGCGGCATTGTGCTGTGCGCGGCGCTGGCGGGCAATCTGGCGGGGTCGGGGCGGCGCAGGATGAAGCGGAAAAAGGGGGGGGAGTCCCCGTGACGATGTCCCAGCTGTTGTTCCTGATCGCGGCCATAGCGATTTTTGGGGCCGTCCTGGCCACCCTGGCCGCCTTTGCGGTACAGCTCATCGTCCTGATGCTGACGGAGCAGCGCCTGCGGTCCCTGCGGTGGGCGCCGCTGGCGGCCCCGGCGCTGGTACTGTGCTGCGGTGTGCTCCGCCGTTCCGTGGTCGGGATAGGGGCGGCGGGCGCGTTCCTGCTGGGCTGGGGGCTGGGCTGGGTCATTTATAAAGTCATGAAATGAGGGAAAACCGTTATGGGAGCATTGGTATACCGGGCGCTGTGCGATATTGCCGCCCGCGTGGTGTTCTGGTGTGTGGGCGTTCCCGCGGCGGCGCTGTTTGCCGCCTATCTTGTCGGCATCGCGGCGATGTGCGCCAGGGAGTTGCGGACCATCCGAAAAAACGACCAAGCAAGGAGGAAGCGCCATGAAAAAACAGACCCGGATCTATAATATCCTCTTGCCCATCTGGCTCCTGCTGGCCCTGCCCAGCCCCGTGTGGCTGCTCCTGGTCCCCGGCAACCTGTTGGTGGACTGCGCCGTGCTGTTTGTCTGCCTGCTGGCGCTGAAGCACGCTCAGAAGGGCGCGGTGGTGAAAAAGCTGTGGTGGAAGTTCTGGCTGCTGGGCTTCGCCGCCGACGCGGTGGGGGTGGCGTGGATGCTGCTGGGGTGGTATGTGCCCTTCCTGACCGGGCAGATGGACATCGCGTTCGGTGCGTTCTGGGAGGACGCCATGCTGTCCGCCCACATGCTCAACCCCTGGACCCATCCGCTGACCCTTGTCTGGTCGCTGGCGGGGGCGGCCGTCTCCGGGGTGTGCATTTACTTTTTCGACAAGCGGGCCATGCGTTCCTGCGAGCTGCTGTCCGATAAGGAGCGGCGCACCGTCGCCCTGACCATGGCCATCGTCACCGCGCCCTGGCTGTTCTTGATTCCCACCTACCTGTAAAAAAGAGGGGCGCCTGCCCCTCTTTTTTATGTGCGCTCTTGCAAATGCCGGAAAAAATGATATACTATTGGCAAGCTTTATCTTCCGCCTTCCGGCGGGATCAGATTATCAGGAATTGAGGGAACGCATATGGAACGCATCACCATCGCCTCCGTCTTTGCCGACGGGGAGAGGCTGGACGGACAGACCGTCACCGTCATGGGCTGGGCCCGCACTATTCGGGACATGAAAACCTTCGGCTTCATTGAGCTCAACGACGGCTCCTGCTTTAAAAACCTTCAGATCGTCATGGACGCGGGCGTACTGGAAAACTACAAGGACATCGCGTCGCAGAACGTGGGCGCCGCCCTCGTGGTCACCGGCGCGGTGGTGCTCACCCCGGGGGCCAAACAGCCTCTGGAGGTGAAGGCCGCCTCCATCGCGGTGGAGGGCGTCTCCTCCCCGGAGTACCCCCTGCAAAAAAAGCGCCACAGCGTGGAGTACCTGCGCACCATCCAGCACCTGCGGCCCCGCACCAACCTGTTTTCCGCCGCCTTCCGGGTGCGCAGCGTGGCCGCCCACGCCATCCACTGCTTCTTCCAGGAGCGGGGGTTTGTCTACGTCCACACCCCCATCATCACCGCCTCCGACTGCGAGGGCGCGGGGGAGATGTTCCAGGTGACCACCCTGGACCTGGCCAACCCGCCCCGGCTGGAGGACGGCAGCGTGGACTGGTCTCAGGATTTCTTTGGCAAGCACGCCAACCTCACCGTGTCCGGCCAGCTCAACGCGGAGAACTTCGCCATGGCCTTCGGCAGCGTCTACACCTTCGGCCCCACCTTCCGGGCGGAGAACTCCAACACCCAGCGCCACGCCGCCGAGTTCTGGATGATCGAGCCGGAGATGGCCTTTGCCGATCTGGCCGACGACATGGACGTGGCCGAGGCCATGATTAAGCACATCATCAACTGCGTGATGGAAAAGTGCCCCGACGAGATGGCCTTCTTCAACTCCTTCGTGGATAAGGGGCTGGTGGAGCGTTTGCAGCATGTGGCCTCCTCCGACTTCGGCCGGGTGAGCTATACCGAGGCCATCGAGATTCTGAAGCAGAACAACGACAAGTTTGACTATAAGGTGGAGTGGGGCTGCGACCTCCAGACCGAACACGAGCGCTACCTCACCGAGCAGGTGTTCCAAAAGCCGGTGTTCGTCACCGACTATCCCAAGGACATCAAGGCGTTCTATATGCGCCTGAACGAGGACGGCAGAACCGTGGCCGCGGCGGACTGCCTGGTGCCCGGTATCGGGGAGATCATCGGCGGCTCCCAGCGCGAGGAGCGCATCGACGTGCTGGAGGCGCGCATGGCCGAGCTGGGGCTGAACCCGGAGGACTACTGGTGGTACCTGGACCTGCGGCGCTACGGCTCCTGCCGCCACGCGGGCTTTGGGCTGGGCTTCGAGCGGATGGTGATGTACCTCACCGGCATCTCCAACATCCGCGACGTGGAGCTGCACCCCCGCACGGTGGGCAACGCGGAGTTTTAAGCCATCGGGAACGGTCCGCTGCCGCCGGCACTGGGCGGCTCTCCGGCGAATGGGATATTCGCCGGGAGGGAGCTGCACTCCCGCATGGTGGGCAGCGCGGAGTTTGAATCGCTTCTTCACATTCGAGCCTGACCCTGGCAGCCTCTGGCCGGGTCTTGGGAGGTTATTTCATGCTTGTCCCGGTTCTTCTGTTCGCCGTGGGACTGGTCTTTCTCATCAAGGGGGGCGACTGGTTCGTGGACGGCGCCACCGGCATCGCCCGGCGGTTCGGCCTGCCTGAGCTGCTCATCGGCGCCACGGTGGTGTCCATCGGCACCACCCTGCCCGAGGTGATGGTGTCCACCACCTCCGCCCTGAGCGGCCACGGCGAGATCGCCTATGGCAACGCCATCGGCTCCGTCATCTGCAATACCGCCCTCATCGCCGCCATCACGGTGGCGGTGCGGCCGGGGAAGGTGGACCCCAAGTCCCTGCGCCTGCCGGTGGCCTTCTTCTTCACCGCCGCAGCCATTTACGCCGGGGTGGCCTATACCACCGGCTATTTCAGCCGCGTCACCGGCCTGATTATGCTGGGCATGTTCTGCGTGTATATGCTCGCCACCGTGGCCCAGATGAGGTCTCACTCCGCCGAGGCCCGCCCCGCAGCCCAGGACGGGGCGGGGGAGCGGGAGAATTCCATGCTCAAGGACGTGGTGCTGCTCATCGCCGGGGCGGCCCTCATCGCGGTGGGCGCGGACCTGCTGGTGGACAACGGCACCCTCATCGCCAAGGCCCTGGGCGTGCCCGAGTCGGTCATCGCCCTCACCTTCGTGGCCCTGGGCACGTCTCTGCCCGAGCTGGTCACCGCCATCACCTCCCTCATCAAGGGCCACGGGGCGCTGTCCCTGGGCAATGTGATCGGAGCGAACCTGTTTAACCTGGTGCTGGTGTCCGGCGTGTCGGTGACGCTGGCCCCCTTCTCCATCCCCCAGAACTCCACCATCGCCGGCCTCAACGCCTCGCTGGTGCTGGATATCCCGGTGATGCTGGCCGTCATGGCCTTCCTCACCCTCCCCGCTCTGAAGCGGGGGAAGCTCAGCCGGTTCCAGGGCGCGGCGCTGCTACTGGTCTACGGGGCGTTCTGCGCCATCCAGTTCACCATCTGACCGAAAAAAGGAGGCACTTCCATGAAAAAGCCGGCGCTGGTTATCATGGCCGCGGGCATGGGCAGCCGCTACGGCGGGCTCAAGCAGATGGACCCCGTGGGCGGGCACGGCCAGGTCATTTTGGATTACTCCATCTACGACGCCCGCCGGGCCGGATTTGAGACGGTGGTGTTCGTCATCAAGGACGAGATCGAGGCGGACTTCAAGGCCCGCATCGGCTCCCGGGTGGAGCGCCACATGGACGTACATTACGCCTTCCAGCGCATGGACGCCCTGCCGGAAGGGTATGGCGTGCCGGAGGGGCGGGTCAAGCCCTGGGGCACCGCCCAGGCGGCGCTGGCGGCCCGGCCCTTCCTGGACGGCCCCTTTGCCATCATCAACGCCGACGACTATTACGGCCCCGCCGCCTTCCGGGTGATTTACGACTACCTGCTGGCCCATCCCCAGGGGGACGAGTACGCCATGGTGGCCTACCGGCTGGAGAACACCGTCACCGATTACGGCCATGTGGCCCGGGGGGTGTGCCAGGTGGGGGAGGACGGCCTGCTCACCGGCATCGTGGAGCGCACCCGCATTGAGAAGGGCCCGCCCCCCCGCTTCACCGAGGACGGCGGGGAGACGTGGAGCCAGCTTCCCGGGGACACCATGGTGTCCATGAACTTCTGGGGCTTCAACCCCACGCTGCTGGACCGGGCGGCGGAGCGCTTCCCGGCGTTTATGGACCGTGCGCTGGCCGAAAACCCCCTGAAGGGGGAGTACCTGCTGCCCACCCTGGTGGGCCAGCTCATCCAGGAGGGAAAGGCCACAGTGCGGGCGCTGAGCTCGGGGGACAAGTGGTACGGCGTTACCTATCAGGAGGACAAGCCCGCCGTGTCCGCCGCCATCGCCCGGATGACGGCGGAAGGGCTGTACCCCGACAGCCTCTGGGATTAAGAAGCCGTACCAATCGCCTCAGCGCCCAGCTTAACGGCCCAAATTGCCGCTGGCTGCGTTGAAAAATCTTGAAATACACAAAGTATTCCTGCTTCTAAAAAGAGCACCCCCGGCTCAGCCGGGGGTGCTTTGCGTTATATCGTACGCAGGAACTTCAGGAACTGATCCCGGCCCTCCGGGGTTCGGGGGTACACGCCGCAGTGCTCCAGCACCTGGGCGAATACCTTGCCCGTCTCCGCCTTCACGATGTCCAGGGCGTTGTCCGGGGTGATGGCGTAGTGCTGGGCGAAGCCCTCCGCCCAAGCGGCGTGCTTTTCCGTCAGCTCGCCGGCGCGCAGGTCCGCGCCGTGGGCCAGGCCGTCCGCCACCGCGGCCAGCTCCTCCTTGAGCCGGGCGGGGAGCACCGCCAGCCCCATCACCTCAATGAGGCCGATGTTCTCCTTTTTGATGTGGTGAAGCTCGGCGTGGGGGTGGTAGACGCCCAGGGGGTGCTCGGCGGTGGTGATGTTGTTGCGCAGCACCAGGTCCAGCTGGAATTTGTCCCCCCGCTTCCGGGCGATGGGGGTGATGGTGTTGTGGGGCTCGCCCTCCGTCTCGGCGTAGATGAACGCCCCCTCGTCGGTGTACCCCCGCCAGGCGGTGAGAATTTTGTCCGCCAGCTCAATGAGCCGCTGGGGATTTTCCGAGGCGATGCGCACCACCGACATGGGCCACTTCACGATGCCGGCCTCCGCGTCCTCAAACCCAGGGAAGGTGAAGGGAGTCTCCACCGGCGCCTTGGCCATGGCGAACTCGTACCGCCCGCCCTGGAAGTGGTCGTGGGCCAGGATGGAGCCGCCCACGATGGGCAGGTCCGCGTTGGAGCCCACGAAGTAGTGGGGGAACTGGGCCACGAAGTCCAGCAGCTTGCCAAAGCACGCCCGGTCGATTTTCATGGGCACGTGCTGGCTGTTGAGGCAGATGCAGTGCTCGTTATAGTAGACATAAGGGGAGTACTGCAAAAACCAGGGCGAGTCGTTGATGGTGATGGGCACGATGCGGTGGTTCTGCCGGGCGGGGTGGTTGACGCGCCCCGCGTAGCCCTCGTTTTCGGCGCACAGCTGGCACCGGGGGTAGGCGGAGGCGGGCAGGTTTTTGGCCGCCGCGATGGCCTTGGGGTCCTTCTCCGGCTTGGACAGGTTGACGGTGATGTCCAGCTCGCCGTATTCGGTGGGAGCCTTCCACTGGATGTCCTTGGCGATGCGGTCCCGGCGGATGTAGTTGGTGTCCTGGCTGAACTGGTAGTACCAGTCGGTGGCCTTCTGCGGGTTCTCCCGGTACAGGGCCTGGAATTTTTCAATGACCTGGGCGGGCCGGGGGGTGAGCCGTCCCATGAGTTCAGTGTCAAAGAGGTCCCGGTAGACCACCGAGTTCTCGGTGAGCGCGCCCCGCTCATAGGCGTCGTCCAGCAGGGTTTCCAGGATGGGGGCCAGCTCGATTCTCTCGCCGTCGTGGAGGCCTCTGATCTGCCGGGACCAGAAATCCGGGCCGGGATCGGTATAGCCGTCCAGCTTCAGCGCGTCCAGGATGGTGTTGACGGCCCAATTATATTCGCTGTCCTGGGTCAGGCCGGTCTGGTAGGCGTAGAGCGCCAGCTTGACAATCGCTTCGTTTCGATCCATCGTCGTTCCCTCCCTTATTCCGCCACCACGCAGCCGCCTTGGGGGCGGATGTGGAGCACATGGCACTTGCCCTGACCCAGCAGGGCCTCCATGCCGGTCTTGAACTTCTCCAGATCATCCACGGGCACCCACGCCTGAATGGTGCCCGCGAAGCCGCCGCCGTGGACCCGGACCGCCCTGATGTCCAGCAGCCGCTCCGCCTCCGCCAGAGCCAGGGGGATGGCCTGCTGCCGGGGGTTATGGACGGACCAGGTATTTTGCAGGTGGAGGGCGGAGGACAGCCCGGACTGGTTTACCAGGGCCAGGAAGAAGTCAAAGTCCCCGTTTTTGAGGGCCGCGGCCTCCAGATTTGCCGTGCGGTCGTCGTCATAGAAGTGCATGGCCCGGAGCACCGCCCGGTCGCCGCACTCATCCCGCAGGGCGGGGATGGCGGCGCGGAAGTCCTCCAGGGGCACGTCCCGAAGCACCGTTTTGCCAAAGTGGGCGGCCACCGCTCCCATCTCCCGGGTGACGGCGGCGTAGTCGTCCGTCAGGTCGCCGTGGCTGGAGCCGGTGTCCACAATGCACAAGGCATAGCCGGATTTGGTAAAGTCATAGTCCACCTTTTCCACCACCGGGTTGGCGGGGTCGTTGAAGTCGATGAACACCGCGCCGCCCACCGACGAACCCATCTGGTCCATCAGCCCGCAGGGCTTGCCGAAGTAGACGTTTTCGGCGTACTGGCCGATTTTGGCGATGGCGACGGGGTCCAGCTTGTCCCCGCAGCAGAAGTGGTTGAAGATGTTCCCCACCAGCGTCTCATAGGCGGCGGAGGAGCTGAGCCCGGAGCCGGACAGCACGGTGGAGGTGGCGCAGGCGTCGAAGCCGGACAGGGGATAGCCCAGCTCGCGGATTTTAGCCGCCACGCCCCGCACCAGGGCGGCGGAGGTGTTTTCCTCCTCCTTTCTGGGGGCCAGGTCGCTGAGGCTGATCTCCAGCGCGGGATAGCCCTCGGAGTGGATGCGCACCACGTCCAGCCCGTTGGGGGCGGCGCAGGCCAGCATGTCCAGGTCCACGCTGCCGCACAGCACCCGGCCGTGCTGGTGGTCGGTGTGATTGCCGCCGATCTCGGTGCGGCCGGGGCCGGAAAACAACGCCGCGCCCTGGGCGTCCGCCCCAAAGCGGGCGGCGAAGGCCTCCGCCGTGCGCACGCACCGCGCCCGGGCCTCGTCCAGCCTCTGGGCGCTGCCGTCCAGGGCGTAGAGGGAGGCCAAGGCTTGGTCACAGCCTCCGGATTCCAGAGTATGTATCAGTTGGGAACAGGTAGACATCGCTCTCACCTCGTCTTTATTATGGCAGAGCGGGAATGGCGCGGGCCAGCCCTGCGATTCATCACTCTCAGCATACCACAGCGGGCAGAATTTGGCAAGGGAGAGAGAAAAAAGAGAACGGACAAAGCCCCCGCCGCGGCGGGGGCTTTGCGTTACAGCTCAGGGGAGTGGAACAGCTCCGGGTCCTGCCAGTCGTCCAGCTCGAACCCCGCCCGGGGGGGCGTGGACTGGGGACCGGCCTGCATCCGCCCGGCCACCAGGCTGGACAGGTCCTCATAGGGGGGCTTTCGGTACCGGGGGTCCCGGGCCGCCAGCTCCCGCTCGTCGGGTTTTTCCCGTTTCACGGCGCTTCCTCCTTACAAAACGGAAGGCGGAGGACGCAGCGCCCTCCGCCTTTGCCGGCTTTAGTAGCCCCGGGTATGGTTCTTGTTCTCGGGGTTGCTGGAGTTCTTCTTGTTGTCGGGGCACTGGTCCTTCTTGTTCTGGCCGCCCTGCTGGTTTTTGTTCTGGCCGTTCTGCTGGTTCTTGTTTTCGGGATTGTTGAACTTGCGGTTGTCCATAATTATCACCTCACGCAGGACAGTATGCCACGCTTGGTCCCTGGTTATGCGGCTGGAAAAATTTTTTTGAAAAAAGGTGTTCATTTATGATACTATATGTTATAATGTTCACGATGTATGATTTCAGTGTGGAGAGGATGGATGCTGTTATGAAATGCCCGTACTGCGCCCATTTGGAGAGCAAGGTTGTGGATTCCCGTCCCGCGGAGGAGGGCAGCAGCATCCGCCGCCGCAGGGAGTGCCTGTCCTGCCGCAAGCGGTTCACCACCTATGAGATCGTAGAGAGCCTGCCGCTGATGGTCATTAAGCGGGACGGCAGCCGCCAGGCCTTCGACAAGAACAAGCTGATGAACAGTATGCTCAAATCCTGCGAGAAGCGCTCGGTTCCCATGTCCACCCTGGAGCGTCTGGCGGGGGAGATCGAGCAGTCGCTGCAAAACGAGATGGAGCGGGAGGTGCCCAGCACCGAGATCGGTGAGCTGGTGATGGAAAAGCTCAAGGATGTGGACGAGGTGTCCTATGTGCGCTTCGCCTCGGTCTACCGGCAGTTCAAGGATATCAACACCTTCATGGCGGAGCTGACCAAGCTCCTGGAGGAAAAATAACCCGGCCCCGGCGTCCATGGCGCCGGGGTCTTTTTATGCCGGATTTTAGCAGTCAGGGGCCGCTGGTGAAAATAGATGGGGGAGGGGAATGTGAACGGAGAGTGAATTTTTACCGGACGCCCCAAAATTTTTGAATTTAGGGGTTGATTTTTTCCGGTAAAGAGGGTATTATCATATTCGTGGTTAGCACTCGAGAAGAATGAGTGCTAACGGCAAAGCGCTGAGCCGCCGCGAGCGGGCGAGGCGCGAGTACAGTGAATACGTAAACTATAAATAAGGAGGAACCCTGTTATGAATCTCAAACCCCTGTCTGACCGCGTAATTCTCAAGGCCCTGGAGGCCGAGGAAAAGACCAAGGGCGGCATCATCCTCACCGCCAACGCCAAGGAGAAGCCCGAGATGGCCGAAGTGGTAGCTGTAGGCCCCGGCGGCACGGTAGACGGCAAGGAGGTCGTCATGACCGTGAAGGTGGGCGATAAGGTGCTCACCAGCAAGTATTCCGGCACCGAGGTCAAGGTGGACGGCGAGGAGTACACCATCGTCCGGCAGAACGACATCCTGGCCATTGTGGAGTAAAACAAAGAGCCTTCCCCCTTGGAGGGGAAGGCAAACCTAATATTTTAACTGGAGGTTTTTGCTATGTCTAAGATCATCTGCTACGGCGAGGAGGCCCGCCACGCTCTGGAGCGCGGCGTCAACCAGCTGGCGGACACCGTCAAGATTACCATGGGTCCCAAGGGCCGCAACGTGGTGCTGGACAAGAAGTTCGGCACGCCCCTCATCACCAACGACGGCGTGACCATCGCCAAGGAGATCGAGCTGGCCGATCCCTTTGAGAACATGGGCGCTCAGATCGTCAAGGAGGTCTCCACCAAGACCAACGACGTGGCCGGCGACGGCACCACCACCGCTACGCTGCTGGCCCAGGCCATCATCCGCGAGGGTCTGAAGAACCTGGCCGCCGGGGCCAACCCCATGGTCATGAAGAAGGGCATCGCCAAGGCCACCGAGGCCGCCATCGAGGCCATCAAGAGCCACTCCAAGCCCGTGTCCGGCACCTCCGACATCGCCCGCGTGGGTGCGATCTCCTCCTCCGACGACGCCATCGGCACCCTCATCGCTGAGGCCATGGAGAAGGTCAGCCACGACGGCGTCATCACCGTGGAGGAGTCCAAGACCGCCGAGACCTACTCCGAGGTTGTGGAGGGTATGCAGCTGGACCGGGGCTACATCACCCCCTATATGGTCACCGACACCGAGAAGATGGAGGCCGTGCTGGACGACGCCCTCATCCTGCTCACCGACAAGAAGATTTCCTCCATCCAGGACCTGCTGCCCATTCTGGAGCAGGTGGCCCAGTCCGGCCGCCGTCTGCTCATCGTGGCCGAGGACGTGGAGGGCGACGCCCTGTCCACCCTGCTGGTGAACAAGCTGCGCGGCACCCTGAACGTGTGCTGCATCAAGGCTCCCGGCTTTGGCGACCGCCGCAAGGAGATGCTGGAGGACATCGCCATCCTCACCGGCGGCACCGTCATCTCCTCTGACCTGGGCATGGAGGTCAAGGAGGCCACCATGGATATGCTGGGCCGCGCCCGCCAGGTGAAGGTCCAGAAGGAGAACACCATCATTGTGGATGGCGAGGGCACCTCCGACGCCATCTCCGCCCGGGTGGGCCAGATCCGCAAAGCCATTGAGACCACCACCTCCGACTATGACAAGGAGAAGCTCCAGGAGCGTCTGGCCAAGCTGGCCGGCGGCGTGGCCATCATCCGCGTGGGCGCTGCCACCGAGGCCGAGATGAAGGAGAAGAAGCTGCGCATTGAGGACGCGCTCAACGCCACCCGCGCCGCTGTGGAAGAGGGCATCGTGGCCGGCGGCGGCGCCGCCTATGTGGACGCCATCCCCTCCGTGGAGAAGCTGGTGGGCGCCCTGGAGGGCGACGAAAAGACCGGCGCCAACATCGTGGCCAAGGCTCTGGCCGAGCCCATGAAGCAGATCGCCGCCAACGCCGGCATCGACGGCAGTGTGGTGCTGGAGAAGGTCAAGACCGCGGGCAAGACCGGTTACGGCTTCGACGCCTATAAGGAGGAGTACTGCGACATGATCGCCTCCGGCATCGTGGACCCCACCAAGGTGACCCGCTCCGCGCTGGAGAACGCCGCCTCCGTGGCCGCAGTGCTGCTGACCACCGAGTCCCTGGTGGCCGACAAGCCCGAGCCTCCCGCTCCCGCCGCGGCTCCCGCCCCCGATATGGGCATGTATTGATCTGAAAAGCTGTGAAAAAAGTCCCGCTGTCAGCGACTGCGGGACTTTTTTCGCCTGTTGGGCAGGGGAATATAATATGTGATTTATTTGTAACTTTCCCCTTGACAGCTCCGGCAAGAAGTGATATATTCATCTCATCAAGAGAGAAATAAGTCTCAAGATAAATATGTCTCATCTGTTGGGAGGAGCTTGTTATGAAAAAGTCAAAAATTACATTCACCATCATCCTGGGCGTAGTAGTCGTCCTGTTGCTGGC
>CATKZP010000011.1 GCA_949841355.1 uncultured Oscillospiraceae bacterium | reverse complement strand
TAGCTGTCCATTTCTTGGGATTGCTATCTGTATCTCTGTCCACTTTGAGGGGACGTGCCCGCCTTTTTCGTGTCCACTTTCCTAATCTTCCTTTTCGTCTTGTGTCCACTTTATGGGGTACATTTTAAAGAGAGATTCTAATAACATAAAGATACAAATATTTAATGGCCTTATCAAGGTAAAATAAAAGGAAAAATGTGCAAAAAATATTTTTACTCCTTCAAATTTTATGCACTCTGCATATAAGCCGCCGAGCCTTTCCTGCATGTTTTCTATGGTTTTTCTCCTTGTTTTCTCCGTATTCTTCCTTTTTTAGCAAAAACAGTCTCCCCTTTTGTAAGCTGTCGCCTTCCAGCCGCGTCGTCGCTTCAGTCTCAATGTGAAAGAAAACATCCCCAGGCACAGCCGGGGGATGTCATATGCGGGCCATGTTCCGCTTTTATCATAGAGAGCCATTGGCTCCACGCCTCTTACGCTATCGCATCCGCCCTCTCAGCGTCCTGCGCTCCGAACCGCCTCGATTTGGCGGATCAGATGGCGGCCCGTGGCTGCGGCCAGCGCCAGCGCCTCCGGAATCAGCTCCGGCGGCATCCGCCGTAGGTAACCGGGGATTTCAAACGTAACATCGCCCGAGTATCCGATCTCGGCCAGCGCACGGCAGATCTCCTCCCAATCGTGTAATCCCAAATACGGCAGCTGATGCCGGTCATCCATATAATCCGTATCCTGAATGTGCAGCAGACGCAGCGTATCCGCGTCCATGCCACGGATAAAGTGCTCCGGCTTCTCCCCGGCGATGGCCGCATGGCCCACATCCAGGCACGCCGCAAACCAGGGGGAGTTCAGTTCGTTCAAAAACCCCTTCACCTGCTCCGGCGTGCTGAAACGTCCCATGCAGCGCCCGAACGAGTCATAATCGAAAATATTCTCAAACCCAATGCATATTTGGAAGCGTTCGCAGTATTCCTCCAGGCTCTTGAAAAAGCGAAGATTATACTCCGTCAAGTCCACCCCAGCGGGAGTCAAAACGCTGTGCACAACAATGCAGCCCGCCCCCAGCACACTGGCCGCCTCCATCGCGCGGACAACCTCCGCCCACGCATGCTCCTGGGCCATCATGCGTCCGCCGAACTGGAAGCGGAAGGGCGCGTGGGCCTGCGCACACTTCAGCCCCAGCCGTTCCAGCTCTTCGCGCAGGCGCCGGGCGTATTCCAGATAGCCCTGTCCCAGCCATTCCGGCTCCATGTCGTGAAAGGAATAGTCCACGCAGTCAAATCGGGCTTCCCGAATCCGCCGCAGCGCCTCCATCTCTCCGCATTTGCGGCGAACCGGCGCCAGCGTAATCCCCAATCTCATCCAGATTCCTCCCTATGGCAAGCGGCCGCTCGTTTTTTCACCCTGCAAAAAAGAATTTCGATACTGCCGCGGACTGACTCCGCACCGGCTTTTGAATAACTTCGAGAAATGCTGCGGGTCGGAGTAGCCCAGATCATATGCGATGTCGGAGATAGAATCGCTGCTGGTGCACAGCCGCCGCTTGCAAATGCTCATCTTCTGCCGGATCTGGTAGTCGTACGGCGTATAGCCATACGTCTGCTTGAACAGCTTGATCGTGTAGTCCGGAGAGCGGTAAATCAGGTTGGAAAGCTCCGCCACGCTCACCGTTCTCTGGGTGTTGGCATTCAAAAAATCGCACAGCAGGTTGGCCTCGGCATTGTCGGTATAAATATTATGATTGTTGTGCAGGGCCGCGCTGGCAATCACTTCCACAAATTTGGCCGCGCACCGGGCCATGATCTCCGATTCTTTCAGCTCCACAGAGTTGGCAATATCAATAAAATCCTGAAGCGGGCGGCGCACATCGCAGTTCTTGATGTGCACGGTGTTGGACAGCCCATACACATCCACGATTTCACGGCACAGCGGACCGTACACATTGGCAAAGATCTTTGTCCATGGCGCGTCCGCGCTGGAGTGGTATTCGTGAGCGGCGCCCGGCTGCAACAGGTAAAAATCTCCCGCGCTTGGATGGTATTCCCGGGAATTGACCGTCAGCGTCCCCGTGCCGGCCAGAATATACTCGATCACATAGACATTAGCCGCCTGCAGCGTTCTGGAAATACGGTAGGTGTAGTCACAATAGGATGTCCCCGTCAATTCGATCCAAAAGGGCTGAGGGGCCGGCGGCACCACAAAATGCTTTTTCACTTCGGTATACATAGCTTATACTCTCCTGTCAGCAGCGGATTTTCATAGCCTTGATCTTAACAGAAATCCTCCGGTTGTGCAAGAAAGATAAACTCCCGGCCTTTTAGGGCCTTACACACATCATACCACAGCCGGCAGAGGCGGAACATGTCCCTTTACCGCCGAGATGTGGAGAAAACAATCCGCCTTGTCCCGCCGCTGCGTCCGGAAGGCGGAACCCAGTTTTAGTCGATTTTCTGCCTATCACAGCGTATTTTATCTATGGGTAGCTGCGTCTGTGCCCACTATAATAAGAGCGAACCAAATTTTAGAGAGGGCGAACTCCCTGTGAAACTATATCAAAGAACGTGTAACGACACCGCCCCTATGGGCCAGCCGGACCCTTTTATTTTTTTCCATCAGGGAATCTATTACATCTATGCCACCCACGTAAACGGCGTCCAGCTGTATTGCAGCCGGGAGCTCACCGGCGGCTGGCAGTATAAGGGGCTGTGTTTCGCCATGGAACACGAAAAAAATTACTGGGCCCCGGCGCTGCTGGAATATGAGGGGCGTTTCTATTTATACGTTTCGACGACGCCCGCCGGCGTGACCGACATGCACCAGCAGTCCTTGAAGGTAGCCGTGGCCCCTTCCCCTGCTGGGCCTTTCCAGGCGGTGCGGGAGCTGCTTCCCCCCTTCAGCATTGACGCCCACGCCGTTCTGCACAAAGGCGGGCTGTATCTATTTTACAGCGTAAATGACGAATATTCCTCCCGCCCGGGCACTTACATCGTGGTGGACCGCATGCTCTCGCCCCTACAGACGGAGGGGCGGCCGGTCTGCGTGGTGAAGCCCACCCTTGACGAAGAAATATTCTGCCGCGACCGGTTTCAAAAAGGCTCCCACTGGCACACGATTGAAGGCGCGTTCTATTTTCGCTGCGGCAGCACCCATTTTCTCACCTACAGCGGCTCCGCCTATGGGAAGCCCTCCTATTTCATCGGCTACAGCGTCGCCCACGGCGACTGCGGCGACCTTCGCCAGCTGAGCTGGCACAAGTATCCCGACGACCACACATACCGCCCGCTCCTGGCCTCCGACGCATCTGTGGAGGGCACCGGCCACAACAGCATCCTAGAGCGGGACGGCGAGTACTGGATCGTCTACCATGGCCGGGACCGAGGCGCTCCCCCGCAGCAGGAGGACAGCCGTATCATGCGCGCCGACCGCCTTCTCATCAGCGGAGACCGCCTGTGCGTGTGCCGGGACGAAGGCCCGCTCTGCGGACAGCGGCCGCACCCCGGCGCGAATTTCGTCAAAAACGGAGGCTCATCGCCATGTCAATCAAGCTGATCGGGCTGGATCTGGACGGAACCACCCTCAACTCCCAAAAGCACCTCTCCCCGCGCACCAAAGACGCCATCCAATGCGCCTGTGCCCGCGGCGTGACGGTCCTCCCCGTCACAGGGCGCCCCCGGGTGGGACTCTGCGCTGAAATCCTGTCCGTCCCCGGCGTTCGGTATGCCATCACCTCCAACGGCGGCACCGTTTACGATCTCTCCCTGAACCAGGAACTGCTGGTCCACCCCATTGACAAACCCGCCGCCCTCCAGGCGCTGGCGGACGCGGCCGCCCTGCACGCCGTTACAGATGTCTATATGGACGGCCAGGCGTATACCGACGCGGCCACGTTCAGCCGTCTGGTATCCATCGTCCCCGACGAGCTGAAGCAGTATTTTCGTACCACCCGCACCCCTGTGGAAAACCAGCTTCAATGGCTGGCCGGAGAGGCGAGGCCGGTGGAAAAGCTGACGCTCCTCTTCTCCAACTGCGCCGATCAGCGCCGGGCATGGGAATTTTTTGAGGCGTCCGGCCGCTTTGAGGTGGCCAGCAGCATTGTCAACAATCTGGAATTGAACCAGAAAGGCGTGGACAAGGGCTTTGCGCTTCTGGCGCTGGCCCGCCGGCTGGGCATCCGCCGGGAGGAGATCATGGCCTGCGGAGATGCGTACAATGACATCCCCATGCTGCGGGCCGCAGGAACGGGCGTCGCCGTCGCCAACGCCGTGCCGGAGCTCCTTGCGGCCGCTGCCGTTCACACAGATTCCAACGATGATGACGGGGTGGCCAAGGCCATTGAGCGGCATGTTTTGAGCCCATGACGCCGGGCGGACCGGATCAACCAGGCCGGAGCCGCGGCAGCCGCCGTCCTTTTTTAGACGCAAAACAAAATCCGCCCGAAATCCCAGGATTTCAGGCGGATTTTCCATGTTTACTCTCACTCCGGCGCACCCTCGCCCGGCAGCTTCTCCGTCCCGCGCCCTCCGGCACGGAGCGGATACCCCTTCCGGGCGGTTACAATGCCGTCCCCCTCAGTCCCGCTCGTCCACATCCCGCAGCTCCTGCGCCTCGGACGCCTCCACTAGGCGCAGCCGTTCTCCGTTGGCCCGGATGACCGCGCTGCCCCCCCGGTCCCCGGCGAGGGACAGCAGGGCCGGAAACAGGTCCCTGGGGAACACCACTGGGGAACCCCGGACCCCCTGCCAGCTCAACGCGCAGATGCAGCCAGGGTGGGCCGCAAAGTCCGCCGCCAGCCGCTCCACGCTGCTCCTGCGCAGCCAGGGCTGGTCGCACACGGCAAACAGCACCCCGTCCATCTCCAGCAGGGCGGACAGCCCCAGGCGGATGGAGGCCGACTGCCCCTGCTCCGCGTGCGGATTGAAGATCCCCCGGCAGCCGCACGCCTCCCCCTGGGCCAGAATTTCCGGATAGCAGCTCACCACGCAAACCCGCCGGAACAGCTCCGCCGGGACGGCGGCAAGGGCCCGCCGGATCATGGGCACGCCCTCCACCGGGTGTAGCAGCTTGTTGGAGCCAAACCGCCGCCCCGCCCCGGAGGCCATCAGCACCGCGCCAATCCTCATCGCCAGAACTGGCACGGGCCCCGGCGGACAAAGCGCCCCCGGCCCTCCGCCGCCACCCGGCCGTCCTCCACCGCGATCTCTCCCGACAGCAGCACGGTGTCCACCCTGCCCCTGGTCTCAAATCCCTCGTAGGGGGTGTAGTCCGCCGCCTGATGCTGGGCGGCCGCCGTGATGCGTCCCCGGCGCGCCGGGTCGAAGATCACCAGGTCCGCGTCGCTGCCCACCGCCAGCGCCCCCTTTCGTGGGTACATTCCAAACAGCTTGGCGGGCTGCTCGGACAGCAGGCGCATGAGCTGGTGGGCGCAGATGCGCCCCGCGGCCACCCCGGCCGTATACAGCAGCACAGGCCGGTGCTCCACGCCGGGAATGCCGTTGGGGATTTTGGAGAAGTCCTCCCGTCCCAGCTCCTTCACCCCCCGGAAGTGGAAGGAGCAGTGGTCGGTGCCGATGGTGTCGATCTCCCCGGCCTCCAGCCCCGCCCACAGCGCGGCCACGTCCTCCGGCTTGCGCAGCGGCGGCGAGAGGACAAATTTCGCCCCCTCAAAGCCGGGCAGTCCATAGCGGCTGTCGTCCATCAGCAGGTACTGGGGACAGGTCTCCACATAGACCCGCTGCCCCCGCGCCCGGGCGGCGCGCACCATGTCCAGCCCCCTCCCGGCGGACAGGTGGACGATATTCACCGGATACCCGGCCATCTCCCCGATGGCCAGCCAGCGGTTCACCGCCTCCGCCTCCACCACGGGCGGGCGGGACAGGGGATGCGCGGAGGGCCCCAGGTTCCCCGCGGCCTTCTGCGCCTGAATGCCCGCCGCCGCCAGATCGCCGTTCTCGCAGTGGCAGCCTACAATCCCGCCCAGCTCTCCCACCGCGCGCACCGCCTCCAGCGCGCCGGCGTCGGACAGCCGCAGGTTATCGTAGGCCATGTATACCTTGTAGGAGCTCACGCCCGCCCGGTCCATGTCCGCCAGCTCAGCCCGGACGGCGCCGTTCCAGTCCTTGATGGTCATGTGGAAGCCGTAGTGGCACGAGGCCCGGCCCTCCGCCCGGCTGTGCCAGATATCCAGGGCGGAGGCCAGGCTGGCCCCCCGCTCCGGCTCGGCAAAGTCCAGCACGGTGGTGGTCCCCCCCGCCAGCGCGGCCCTGGTGCCGCTGGCCCAGCCGTCCGCCGTCTCGTTGGGCAGGCCCTTGTTCATCTCGAAATGGGTGTGGGTGTCGATGAAACCGGGGAACACCAGCTTGCCGGACCCGTCGATGACCCGGCTGTCCCCGGCGGGCAGATGGGGGCCGATTTGGGCGATTTTGTCCCCCTCCGTCCGTAGGTCGGCCTCCAGCGGCCCCTCCGGGCAGATGAGGGTGGCGTTTTGAATGAGAATGGACACGCTTCTTCCCCCTCCTTTCCATACCATATTACTCCCAAACAGCTGAAGATACAAGGCGGGCCCGCCCTTCCCGGACGGGCCCGCATCATTTTCTCGGGTGAAAGGCCGTTATTTCTGGAACCAGCGGGCCGCGCCCCGCTCCTCCAGGGCCTTGAGGGTGGCCTGGGGGTCCTTCACCTTGGCCAGGAAGATCATGGCCGCGATGATATAGGGCTTGAAGCTGGCCTCCTTGTACAGGGGGGTGCGGTAGCGGTCGAACACGCCGGCCTCCACCTCGCCGTCCACGCAGGACACGTCGTTGATGTCGGCGGGCAGGCAGTGCAGGTACAGGGCCTTGCCATCCCGGGTGGTTTTCATCAGCTCCTCGGTGCAGCACCAGTCCTTGTGCTGGGCGTTCTGGGCCAGCAGCTCCTTCTCCAGGGCCTTGATGCCGTCGCTGTCGCCCTTTCCGTACAGGTCGGTGCGCTTCTCCATGGCGGCGAAGGGGGCCCAGCTCTTGGGGTAGACGATGTCGGCATCCTGGAACGCCTCCGCCATGGAGTGGGTCTTGGTGAAGGTGCCGCCGGTGGCGGCGGCGTTCTTCTTCGCCACCTCCTCCACCTCGGGCATGACTTCGTAGCCCTCGGGGTGGGCCAGCACCACGTCCATGCCGAACCGGGTCATCAGGCCGATGACGCCCTGGGGCACGCTGAGGGGCTTGCCGTAGCTGGGGGAGTAGGCCCAGGTCATGGCCACCTTTTTCCCCTTCAAATTCTCCACGCCGCCGAACTCGTGGATGATGTGGAGCATATCCGCCATGCACTGGGTTGGGTGGTCGATGTCGCACTGGAGATTCACCAGGGTGGGCTTCTGCTCCAGCACGCCGTCCTCATGGCCCTGGGCGACGGCCTCCACCACCTCCTTCTGGTAGGTGTGGCCCTTGCCGATGTACATATCGTCCCGGATGCCGATGACGTCCGCCATGAAGGAGATCATGTTGGCGGTCTCCCGGACGGTCTCGCCGTGGGCGATCTGGCTCTTGCCCTCGTCCAGGTCCTGGACCTCCAATCCCAGCAGGTTGCAGGCGGAGGCGAAGGAGAACCGGGTGCGGGTGGAGTTGTCCCGGAACAGGGAGATGCCCAGGCCGGACTCGAAGATCTTGGTGGAGATATTGTTCTCCCTCATGTAGCGCAGGGCGTCGGCCACGGTGAACACAGCCTCGATCTCGTCGTCGGTCTTGTCCCAGGTGAGGAAGAAATCGCCCTCGTACATCTCCTTGAAGTTGAGGGAGTTGAGCTTGTCAATGTATTTCTGAAGGGTGGCGTCCATGATGATAGTCTCCTTTTCAAATTTTATGTTTACCCATCGTTGTCATGCTTCGCCTGTTCGCGACGCGCGGCTTCGCTCCGACTCGGGCAAAACCCGCCTCCGCTACGCAGCGGCTGGGCTTTTGCCCTCGCTCCGTTCCATCCGCGCTGCTCACGACGGCTCCGCACTTCTTACTGGATATTATTATCCGTCCTGCCCGCCCGGAACTGGGTCACGTCGGCGGTCTTGTTCTCCTCCTTATAGAGGCCGGGCACGGCGGCGTACAGGGCGGCGCACCGCACCAGATCGTCCTTCCAGGTGATCTCGTTGGGGGCGTGGGCCTGGCTCTCCGCGCCGGGGCCGAAGCCCACGCAGGGGATGCCGTACCGGCCCTGGATGGCCACGCCGTTGGTGGAGAAGGTCCACTTGTCCGTCAGCGGGCGGTGGCGCAGGCGCATGGCGTCCCGGGCGGGGTCGGCATCGCTGTGGCCCAGGCGCTCGCCGCCGAACAGGGCGTGGTGGGCGTCCACCAGGGCCTGAACGTGAGCGGCGCTCTCCTTGTTGATCCAGGTGGGGAAGTAGGCCTCCGTCTCGTAGACCTCCCCCGTCCAGGAGGGGCGGTCGTACATATACATGGACACCTTCACGTCCTCGCCGTACTTCTTCACGGCGGGCAGGTCCCGGATCTCCTGGAGGCAGGAGTCCCAGGTCTCCCCGGCGGTCATGCGCCGGTCGATGGAGATGGAGCAGCTGTCCGCCACAGCGCACCGGCTGGGGGAGGTGTAGAAGATCTGGGAGGTGGTGCAGGTGCCCCGGCCCAGGAACCGGGCGTCCTCGTAATGCTCGGGATTGTAGGCCGGGTCCAGCATTTTGACAAGGCCCTTGACGGCCACGGTATCGTCGGCGGGGTTCTCGTTCAGCGCACGCACATCCTGGAGGATGTCAGCCATCTTATAGATGGCGTTGTCCCCTCGCTCGGGGGCGGAGCCGTGGCAGGACACGCCCTTCACGTCCACCCGGATCTCCATGCGGCCCCGGTGGCCCCGGTAGATGCCGCCGTCGGTGGGCTCGGTGGAGATGACGAACTCCACCTGCTCCTTGCTGATGCCCTTGGCGGGGAAAAACTTGTTGACGATGTACTGCCAGCACATGCCGTCGCAATCCTCCTCCTGAACGGAGCCCACCACCATAATCTTGTAGCCCTCGGGGATCAGCCCCAGGTCCTTCATGATTTTCGCGCCGTACACGGCGGAGGCCATGCCGCCCTCCTGGTCGGAGCCGCCCCGGCCGTAGATGATGGCGTCGTCCTCCCAGCCCTGGTAGGGGTCGGCGGTCCAGTTGTCCCGGTTGCCGATGCCCACGGTGTCGATGTGGGAGTCAATGGCGATGATCTTGTCGCCCTGGCCCATCCAGCCGATGATATTACCCAGGCCGTCCACCTCCACCTCGTCGAAGCCCAGCTTTTCCATCTCCGCCTTGATGCAGGCCACCACTTCCCTCTCTTCGCAGCTCTCGCTGGGGTGGGAGATCATGGCGCGCAGAAAGGCGCTCAGGTCCTTCCGATAGCCCTCGGCGGCGGTTAAAATCTTTTCCTTATCCATGATGAATACCCTCCATATGATAATTTGTTTTGGTTCAAGCGCTGGGATAGGCTCCGCCCCAGACGATCTCCTGGTACTTCTCTGGGTCGGTGTCCCCCTCGGTAGAGAACATGAGCACCTTGGAGCTCTCGTCCAGCCCCAAGGCCTCCCGCAGCTCCTTGTAGCTGTTGTCCGTCATAAGGGTGGAAATCACGCCCATCCCCACCGCGCCGGACTCGCCGGAGCACACCGCCGGGTCGCCCTTAACGGGTACGGCCAGCATCCGCATCCCCTTCGCGCTCACCCAGTCGGGGCAGGACAGGAAAGCGTCCACGTGGTTGCGCAGGATGTCCCAGGAGATGGTGTTCGGCTCGCCGCAGGCCAGCCCCGCCATAATGGTCTGGAGGTCGCCGCCCACCATGCGGGGCGCGCCGTCCCCGGCCTTGGCCCCCTGGTAGAGGCAGTCGGCAATCCGGGCCTCCATGACGATGAATTTGGGCGGGTTTTCAGGGTACAGGTTGGCGAAGTAACCCACCACCGCCCCGGCTAAGGACCCTACCCCGGCCTGGACGAACACGTGGGTGGGGCGCTCCACCCCGGCAGCCTTCAGCTGCTCGGCGGCCTCCCCGGCCATGGTGCCGTAGCCCTGCATGATCCAGGCGGGGATCTCCTCGTAGCCCTCCCAGGCGGTGTCCTGGACCACCACGCCGTGCTCGGTCTGGGCGGCCTCGGCGGCGGCCATACGCACGCAGTCGTCGTAATTGACCTCCTCGATGGTGACTGCGGCCCCCTCCCGGGCGATGTTGTCGAAGCGGGACTTGGCGCTGCCCTTGGGCATGTGGACCACCGCCTTTTGGCCCAGCTTATTGGCCGCCCAGGCCACCCCCCGGCCGTGGTTGCCGTCGGTGGCGGTGAAGAAGGTGGCCTGGTCGAACTCCTCTTTCAGCTTTTCGCCGGTGAGGTAGGCGTAGTCCACCTGGGACACGTCCCGGCCCAGCTCCTGGGCGATGTAGCGCCCCATGGCGAAGGAGCCGCCCAGCACCTTGAAGGCGTTGAGGCCGAAGCGGTAGCTCTCGTCCTTCACCCACAGCCCGCCCAGGCCCAGCCGTCCGGCCATGTTGGGCAGGCCGGCCAGCGGGGTGAGGCCGTACTGGGGAAACGAGCGGTGGAAGGCCCGGGCCTTGGCCGCGTTGGCCATGGACATGACCTCCAAATACCGGTCCCCGCTGGGGGGCATCCGGTTCAGGACCCATTGGATGGGATCGCGCATGGAAAGAACCTCCTAAATATTTTTCTGTCTTGCTTATTTTTTGTTTGTGTCTCTATCATACCACGCCCTGCGCCCATGTCAAGGGAATTCTAAAAAAAATTTAGCCTATCTAAAAAAACATCATATTCACCAAGCCGGAGGGCCGGTTTTTGCCAAAGAAAACAAAGGCGCCCGCCGCAGCCGCGGCCAGACGCCTTTGAATCTTCAACAAGCCCGCGCCCCGCTTCAGGGCGCTTCCCAGCCCAGCGCCAGCCCGCCCTTCCAGACCTCCATGCGCAGGGCCGGGCCGTACAGGGTCCTCAGCGCACGCGCCAGCTCTTCCTCGAACTGCGCCCCGTCCCGTCCCACGTCCAGCAGCACCCGGCGGTCGTGGAGCACAAGCAGCCGGTCGGCATAGGCGTAGGCCAGCTCGGGGGCGTGGACGGACAGCAGGCACCCCGCACCCCGCCGCCGGACATAGTCCCGCAGGCTGCCCAAAAAGCTGTGCTGCCGGGAAAAATCCAGGGAGGCGGCCGGTTCGTCCAGCAGCAGGTACGCCGCGTCCTGCATCACCGCCCGGGCCAGATAGGCCATCCGGCGCTCCCCGCCGCTGAGCGCGGCCATGGACCGGCCGATGAGGCTGCCGCAGCTCAGCGCCCGCAGAATATCCTGCGCCCGCCGGAGCTCCTCCCGCCCCGGCCGGGCGAAGGCTCCCAGGCTGGCCGTGGCCCCCATGGAGACAAAGTCCTCCGTCCGGTAGGAAACGCCCCCCTCATCGCTCTGGGGCACATAGGCCAGCTTCCTGGCCCGGGCGGAGGGGGAGAGCTTGTCCAGCGCCTGCCCGTCCGCCGTCAGCCGGCCCCCCTGCTGCGGAATAAAGCCCAAAACGGCCTTAATCAGGGTGGTTTTGCCCGCGCCGTTCAGCCCCAGCACCGCCGTCACCTCCCCGGGGCGCAGGGCAAAGCTCACGCCGTCCAGCACCAGCCGCCCGCCCCGGCATACCGTCAGCCCTTCCACACTCAGCATGGCCGCTCCCCCCTGTTCCGGCGCAGCAGAAACCCCGCCAGAAATACCGCCCCGATGAGGGAGGTGAGAATGCTGATGGGGATTTCCGAGGGCAGCAGGCTCCGGGCCAGGGTGTCCGCCAGCAGCAGCAGGGCCGCCCCGCACAGGATGGACTGGAGAAAGTTGGCCTCGAAGTCGTCCCCCAGCACCGCGCGCACCAGATGGGGCACAATCAGCCCCACCCAGGACACAATGCCGCTCACCGACACGCTGGCCGCTACCAGCACCGTGGCACAGCCCACGCAGGCCAGGCGCACCGGCCCCACCGCCACCCCCAGTCCGGCGGCCTCCTCATCCCCCAGGGTGAGCACCTTCAGCCGGTAGCGCAGCAGGGTGAGAGCCGCCCCGGCGGCCAGAATCAGCGGCGCGGCGCTCCGCAGCTCCTCCCATCCGGCCAGGCTGAAGCTGCCCATGAGCCAGTAGTCGATGACCGCCAGCTGCTGGGCGGGGTCGGCCATATACTTCAGCGCCATGATGGCGGCGTTGGCCAGCGCCCCCCATACGATGCCCGACATGATGAGGCTGAAATGGCGGTCCCCTCCGATGGCCCGGGCCAGCAGCAGGGACAGCGCCACCGCCGCCACTCCTCCCGCGAAGGACAGGAGCTGCAAGGCGGCCATGGACCCGCCCCAGAACAAAATGGCGCAGATGGCCCCCACCGAGGCCCCGCCGCTCACCCCCAGCACATCGGGGGACACCAGGGGGTTGCGGAACAGACCC
Source organism: uncultured Oscillospiraceae bacterium (assembly GCA_949841355.1). Taxonomy (GTDB): domain Bacteria; phylum Bacillota; class Clostridia; order Oscillospirales; family Oscillospiraceae; genus Enterenecus. The sequence goes on along the minus strand of CATKZP010000011.1, from coordinate 75,392 downwards.
TGATACACAAACCCCGCCAGAGCCAGAGCCGCTCCGCACAGGCCGGTGACGCAGGTGCGGGCCACCCGGATGTTCCAAAACACGTTTTCCATCATGGTCCCCGCCGCCCGTCCGGTGAGGATGCGCCACAGGTCGGCCACGCTCAGCGGATACCGCCCGCATAGGCAGGACAGCAGGAAGGAGGCCGCCAGCAGCAGCCACAATCCCAGCCAGGATCGTCTCTTCATGCCGGAGGCCTCCCTTCGTCAAAGCAAAGTCCGCTTGGCTCCCTTGCTTCTCCTCTCCCCACGAAGCCAAAGGGCGGCTTCGCGGGGGCCCCATTAGTAGTTTTAAATACCAAGCTGCTCTTTGGATACCTCCAGGCCGAAATAGGTCTGATAAAACGCCTGGGCCTCGCTGACGTACTCCTCCCGGCTCACCAGCTCCGGGTGGAGCATATGGGTCATCCACAGCAGGCCCAGGATGGAGGAGGGCTGGGGATAGTCCCACGCCTCGATCTCCGACGGGACGGTGTAAATCCGGTCCTCCGCCACCGCCCTCACCCCCGTTAGAGCCGCGTCGCTGCGAATGTCGTCCAAAGCGTACTCGGCGTAGGACACGGAGAACATTACCTCCGGGTCCCAGGCGGCCAGCTGCTCGGCGGAGATGTCCGCCCACTTGGTCCCGGGAAGCTCCGCGGACACGCAGGCTCCCCCCGCCAGCTCAATGAGCTCCCGCTGGTACATCCCCCCGGCGCAGGAGCGCAGCCAGGACGCCTCGCCGCACAAGTAGACGGAGGGCCGCTCCGCGTCCTTGGTCAGGGCGCTCACCCGCTCCACCACGCCGTCGTAGTAGGCGGTAAGCTCCGCCGCCCTGTCCCCGCAGCCGCACAGCGCCCCCAGCATGGCGATCAGCTCGTTGAACGCCTCGTAGCTCTCCGGCTCCACCACGGCGGCGGGGATGCCCAGGCCGGCCAGGGTGTCCGCCGCCTCCAGCTGCTTGCTGGGCAGCAGCACCAGATCCGGCTCCAGGGCGGCGATGGCCTCAATATTGGTCTCCTTGCCGGATCCCACCCCGGGCAGATCCAAAAATTCCGGGGCGCACAGCCGGTAAAGCTCCCGGCTGCCGGCCTTCATCTCAATGCCCACGATTTTGTCCTTCTGCCCCAGGGTGAGCAGGGACGCGGTGACCAGATAGTAGCAGGACACGATTTTTTCCGCCGGTTTCTCCAGCGTGACCGTCCGGCCCGCCTGGTCGGTGACGGTGATGGGGGCGGGATAGCTCTCTGCGGGCTGGGTCTGGGCCGGCTCCGCGGCGGCGGGCGGGGTGGATTGCGGACTGGGCGGGGCGCTGTTCTCCGCCCCGGCGGCGCAGCCCGACAGCAGCTGGACCAGCAGCGCGGACAGGAGCGCAAGGCTCAGCAGGCGCTTTTTCATGGGAGCATCAACCTTTCTTCGGCTTGCGATAGTATGTGTTTTCCATGGGCAGGCTGGGGCGCAGCACGTGGTCCATGGCGTAGTAGGCGCCCTGAACCGCCGGAGCGGTGGGGATGGTGGCGATCTCACCGATGCCCTTGGCGCCGTAGGCGAAGGGGAGCAGCTCCTCCTTCTCCACATAGACGGCGTGTATGTCGGGGATCTGGTCGGCCCGCATCAGGCCCAGGGTGCCGAATTTGGCGGTGGGCACGCAGTCCTTCAGGGGGAAGTCCTCGGTGAGGGCATAGCCCAGCCCCATGAGCACCCCGCCCTCGATCTGCCCCTGGATGGAGGTGGGGTTCACCACCCTGCCCGAGTCGTGGGCGGCCCAGACCTCTTTCACCCTGCCGTCGTCGTCCAGCACCACCACATGGGTGGCGAAGCCGTAGGCCACGTGGCTCTTGGGGTTGGGCTTGTCGGCCCCCAGCTTGTCGGTGCGGTCGAAGAACTCCGCGAAAAACGCCCGCCCCTCCAGCTTGGACAGGTCGCCGCCGTTTTCGTCCAGCGCGGCCTTCAGCTCCGCCGCCGCCATGCGCACCGCCTCGCCGGTGATGAGGGTCTGACGGGAGCCGGAGGTGGTGCCCGAGTCGGGGGCCACCTCGGAATTGCTGCCCATGTTCCGCAGCTTCTCCAGGGGCAGTCCGGTAGTCTGGGACAGGATCTGCAAAAACACGGTGGCGCAGCCCTGGCCGATGTCCGACGCGGCGGAGTAGAGCTTTACCACGCCCTCCTCCACCGCCAGCTTGCAGCGGCCCTTGTCCGGCAGGCCCACCCCCACGCCCGCGTTCTTCATGGCGCAGGCGATGCCCGCCCGGCCAGGATTGGACTCGAAGGCGTCCTTCACCGCCAGTAGCGTCTCCTTCAGCGCGGTGGAGCAGTCCGCGATCTGGCCGTTGGGGAGGGCCTTCCCCGGCTCGATGGCGTTGCGCCAGCGGATCTCCCAGGGGGATATGCCCACTTTTTCCGCCAGCAGGTTGATAAGGGATTCCAGGGCGAACTCGCTCTGGCACACGCCGAAGCCCCGGAAGGCCCCGGCGGGGGGATTGTTGGTGTAATAGCCGTAGCCCCGTATGTCGGTATTCTGGTAGCAGTATGGCCCCACGGAGTGGGTGCAGGCCCGCTCCAGCACCGGCCCGCACAGGGAGGCGTAGGCTCCGGTGTCGAAGTAGATGTCGCAGTCCAGGGCGGTGAACACGCCGTTCTCGTCACAGCCCAGGGTAAAGGTGCCCTCCATGGCGTGGCGCTTGGGGTGGAAGCGGATGGACTCCTGCCGGGACAGCTTCACCTTCACGGGGCGGTTGACCTTTAACGCCGCCAGCGCCGCCAGGTGCTGCACCGACACATCCTCCTTGCCGCCGAAGCCGCCCCCCACCAGCTTGTTCTCCACCACAATGCGCTCCGGCTCCCAGCCCAGCATGATGGCGATTTCGTGGCGGGTGTCGTAGACGCCCTGGTCAGTGGAATACACCTTCACCCCATCCTTGTAGAGGAAGGCCACGGCGCACTCCGGCTCCAAAAAGGCGTGCTCGGTGAAGGGGGTCTTGTAGCTCCGGGTGACGGTGTATTTGGATCTGGCCAGGGCGGCCTTGGCGTCCCCCCGGGTGACGTGGCGGGACTGGCACAGGTTCCCCTTGGAGTGGACCAGGGGCGCGCCGTCCGCCATGGCCTCGCGGATATCGCGCACCGGCTCCAGCGGCTCGTACTGAATCTTCACCGCCGCCTTGGCCTGCTTCAAAATGTACTCGCTCTCCGCGACCACCAGGCAGAGGGCGTCCCCCACGCAGCGGGTAACCTCCCCCTGGGCGATCATCACGTCCCAGTCCTGCTGGATGTGGCCCACCTTATTGTTGGGCACCTCCTGGGCCGTCAGCACCGCCAGCACCCCCGGCAGGGCCAGAGCGGGAGCGGCGTCGATGCTCAGCACCCGCGCCCTGGGGTACTCCGAGCGGACGGCGGAAGCGTAAACCATGCCGTCCATGTATACGTCGTCGGGGTACTGTCCATAGCCCAGCACCTTGGGGCGCACGTCGGTGCGGAAGGCCCGGTCGCCCACGCCAAAGGTATCCCCCCTTTCCAGATCGGGGTCGATTTCCACCTCGCCCCGCAGGACGGCCCGGCCAGAGAGATGCCCTCGATGATCTTCTTGTAGCCGGTGCAGCGGCACACGTTCCCCCGGATGGCCTTTTTGATCTCTCCCTCGGTGGGGTTGGGAGTGGCGTCCAGCAGAGCCTTGCCCGCCATCACCATGCCGGGGATGCAGAAGCCGCACTGCACCGCCCCCACCTTGCCGAAGGCGTAGACAAAGGCCTCCTTCTCCGCCACGCTCAAGCCCTCCACGGTGAGGATGTTTTTCCCCGCGGCCTTTTTGGTGGTGAGGATGCAGGCCCGCACAGCCTTGCCGTCCGCCGCGATGGTGCAGGTGCCGCAGGCCCCCTCGCTGCACCCGTCCTTGCAGGAGGTCAGGCGCAGATCGTCCCGGAGGTAGCGCAGCAGGGGCTTATCCTCCGCCGTCTCCCGCAAAACGCCGTTGACGGTAAAGCTGTAGGTCTCGCTCATGGGTGTTCCCTCCTTACCCCAGCAGATAGGCGTAATTGTCATACACCGCGCGGATCAGGCGGCGCAGGGGGGCATACAGTCCGCAGGCGGGGTCGGACACGTCGTATTCCCTGACCTCTCCGGCGAAGCGCACCAGGGTCTTGTTCCCGTCCAGCCGCAGGAAGCCCTGGTTTTCGCTGTGGTCGAAGTCCTCCCGGCTCCAGAACAGGGTGAACTTGTCCCGGTAGGGCGCGCTGTCGTAGGGGCAGAACACCGCGCAGTTGCCGCACTCGTTACACATGCCGTCCACGTGGACGATCTGCCGCTGGCGCAGTCCCTCCACCCGGACTGCCACGTTGGCCCGGTTGGGGCACACCTCGGCGCAGGTCTCGCACACGGTGGCGCAGCCCAGGCAGCGGCCGTCCTCGCAGGAGGCGCAGTCGGTGCACACGACCCCCCGCTTGGCCAGGGGGGCGGCGTAGTCCGGGTTCACGTTCTTGTCCGCAAAGGCGTCCACGTCAAAGCCATGGATGGCCTGGGCGGCCTTCATGGCCCCCGCGATGGCCTCCACCACCGTGCCGGGGCCCTTCTGGCCGTCGCCCACCACGTAAATGCCCTCCACGCTGGACTCCATCGTCTCCAAGTCTACCACAGCCCTGCCCCGGCTGTCCACCGCCAGGCCGTTGGCAGTATAGAGGGCGGTGTCTACCCGCTCGCCCACGGCGGCGATCACCGTATCGGCGGGCACCTCCGCCGTCCGGCCCGTGTCCACGGGGGAGCGCCGTCCGGACGCGTCGTGGGCGCCCAGCTCCATCATCTTACAGGTGAGCACGCCGTCCTTGACGCCCACGGGCGAGAGCAGCTCCCGGAACTCCACGCCGTCGGCCAGGGCCAGCTCCAGTTCCTCCTGGTCGGCGGGCATATAGCGCTTCGTGCGGCGGTACACCAGGGACACCCGCTTCACGCCGGGTATGCGCTTGGCCGCCCGGGCGGCGTCCATGGCGGTGTTTCCGCCGCCGACGACCACCACGTTCTCCCCCAGCTCCAAGGTCTCAGGGGCCTTCTTCGCCCCCTCCAGGAAGGTGAGCACGTTCAGCTCCCGGCCGTATTCCAGGCCCGCGCGGCCGGGCTCCCAGGCCCCCGCCGCCACGATCACGTGCCCAAACTCGCCCCGCAGGGCGCGGAGATCACCGACCCGGGTGTTCAGCTTCACCTTTACCCCCATGGCCTCCATGATCTTCACGTCGTTGTCGATGGCCTCATGGGAGATGCGGAACTCCGGGATCACGTGGCGGACGATGCCGCCCAGGGCGTCCCGGGCCTCGAACAGGGTGACGTCCACCCCCGCCCGGCCCAGGAAGAACGCCGCCGCCATGCCCGCCGGACCGCCGCCCACCACGGCCGCTCTTTTGCCGCTCACCGCCGCCCCCGGCTTCAGCCTGGGCAGCAGGGAGGCAAAACCGCCCTGAGCCGCCTTCAGCTTCTGGGCGCGGATGTAGACGCTCTCGTCGTAGGCGTTTCGCATACACTTGTCCTGGCAGCGGTGGGAGCAGATAGTGCCGGTGATGAAGGACAGGGGGTTGCGCCGGGTGATGATATCCAGCGCCTCCTCGTACCTCCCGGCCTTCACCGCCATGAGGTAGGCGGGTATGTCCTGCTGGATGGGGCACCCCGAACGGCAGGGGGCCTGGAAGCAGTCCACCAGCGGCACCTTTTGGTCCGTCTTGCGGCTGGGCATGGGCTTCACCGGCTTGGTCCAGTGGCCGTCGGACGGGATGGCCTCCGCCAGGGCGGACACCTTGGCCTGGTCCACCCCCTGCCACGGGGCGTAGTCAATGTCCGCCAGCAGCTCCGCGATCTGGCTCAGCCGCTGGTAGCCGCCGGGCTTGAGAATGGTGGTGGCCATGGTGATGGGCCAGATGCCCGCGTCCAGCAGGCCCCGGATGGAGGCGGCGTCCGCCCCGCCGGAGTAGGATATGCGCAGCTTCCCATCGAACTCGCGGGCCAGCATTCCCGCCAGTGAGAGGGACAGCGGGTACAGGGACCGGCCGGACATATACATCTCGCTGGAGGGCAGCTCGTTTGCCGCCACGTCCACTGGGAAGGTGTTGGTGAGCTTCACGCCGAACTCCAGCCCCCGCTGGGCGCACAGTGCCTGGAGGCGGCGGAACATGGGGACGGCCTCCGCCCACTGCAAGTCCTCCACAAAGTGGTGGTCGTCGAAGGCGATGTAGTCAAAGCCCAGGCTGTCCAGGGTTTTCCGGGCGAAGTCGTAGCCCAGCAGGGTGGGATTGCACTTCACGTAGGTGTTCAGGCCCTTTTCGGTGATGAGGTAGGTGGCGATGCGCTCGATCTCGTCGGGGGGACAGCCGTGGAGGGTGGACTCGGTGATGGAACGGGACACCCGGGGGGAGACGGCGCGGACATATCCCTCGTCCACCTTCTCAAACCGGCCCAGGTTGGCCAGCGTCCAGTCCAGGCACTCCCGCCACACCTGGGAGCCGGAGGCGTCCTTCATGCCCTCGATGTAGCGGTCGATCTTCTCGCTCTGGATGCCCGCCAGGTCGTAGCCCACCGACATGTTGAACACAAAGCCGTCCGGGCCGCCCAGATCCAGCTCCCGGGCCAGCAGCTTGCAGGCCCACCACGCTTTGACGTACTCGGCATACGCCTGGGGCACGGTGAGCTCGGTGGACCACTCGCAGTTATAGCACTCGTCCCCGGCGGTGATGCAGGGCTTGCTCACGCACTTGGACAGCTCCTCGCCGTCCATGATCTGGACGGTTTTCAGCTCGAAGAACCTCGCCCCGGCGGCGTAGGCGGCCAGTATGTTCTGGGCCAGCTGGGTGTGGGGCCCGGCGGCGGGGCCGTAGGGGGATTCGATTTGCTCCTCGAACATAGGCAGGGCCTGGTCCCCGGCGCGGCGCACCAGCCTGGACACGCCGAAAATACTGCCCTGGGTCCGGTACTCGGTGAGCGCCCAGTCCATCAGCTGGGCGAAGGGCATGGGCCGCATGATGTCGCTCATGATGTGTTCCTCCAAAATGATTGATTTCGTTTCCTCCTCCGGGGAGAAAACCGTTTTAATAGCTTCTGTGGTTCAGCCCGCCCCACAGCTTCTTGGCCTGCTCCAGGGTCCAGGCGTTGAGCGCGTCCTCGTCGATGCCCACAAACTCCCGGTCCTTGTAGAGGACTTTCCCGTTGATGATTGTGGTGCGGCAGTTCTTGCCCATCATGCCGAACAGCATGTGGCCGTCGATGTTTTCCGCGCCGAAGGGGGTGAAGGGCTTGTAGTCCATGACGATCACGTCCGCCGCCGCGCCCGGCTCCAGCACCCCCAGGGGCTTGCGGAAGTACCGGGCGCAGATGGCCGGGTTGTTGCGGAACAGCATTCCCATGGCCTCGCACCAGCCCACGCCGGGGTCGCAGGCGTTGTGGCGCTGCATGGGCAGCAGGACCTTGAGGGATTCCAGCACGTCGTGGGTGTAGGCGTCGGTGCCCAGGCCGATGAGGATGCCCTTCTCCCACAGCTTCAGCACCGGGGAGCAGCCCACGGCGTTGCCCATATTGGACTGCGGGTTATGGCACACCATGGTATTGGTCTCTTTGATGATATCCATTTCCGCCGGGGAGACGTGGATGCAGTGGCCCAGCATGGTCTTTTCCCCTAAGATGCCGTTATACAGCAGGCGGTTGACGGGGCGGCAGCCGTAATGGTTCAGGGAGTCGTACACGTCGTTCATGCCCTCGGCCACATGGATGTGGAAGCCGGTGAGGCCGTCGTTGGCCTTCACCATCTCCTGGAAGGTCTTGTCCGAGATGGTGAACAGGGCGTGGCCGCCGAACATGGCGCGGATCATATCGCTGTCCTCTTTGGCGGCCCAGCGGGCGAAGTCGGCGTTCTCCCGGATGGACTGGGCGCACTTTTCCGCACCGTCCCGCTCGGACACCTCATAGCACAGGCAGGCCCGCATACCCAGCTCCGCGCACACGTCCTTGATGGCGAACAGGGAGCCGGGAATCTCCCCGAAGGAGGCGTGGTGGTCGAAGATGGTGGTAACGCCGTCCCGGATGCAGTCCAGCACGGTGGCGTAGGCGCAGGCCCGGGTGCCGTCCAGGGTGAGGCGGCGGTCGATGTTCCACCACTGGCCGTCCAGCACCTCCAGGAAGTTGGTTGGGGCAAAGCCGTCGATGGCCAGGCCCCGGGCCAGGCCGGAGTAGATGTGGGTATGGACGTTGATGAGGCCGGGCATGATGACGCCGCCTTTTGCGTCCACAAGCTCCGCCGCGGGGTACTTGGCCCGCATGGCCTCCAGGGTTCCGGTCTCCTTGACGGTATCGCCGTCCAGCACCACCGCGCCGTTTTCCAGATAGGGGTTGTTGGCGCTGCGGGTGATGAGCCTTCCGTTGCCGATGAGCAGCATAGCGTTCCCTCCAATGTATCATCAAAATATTTTTTTGCCCAGATTGTATTTCTTGCAAATGCCCCGGACCCATGGTATACTGTACCATGATCGTTCAAATTACGCGAAATGAGGGGATCTCCATTGGACGCATCCATGATCCAGTTCCTGTTCCGCCTGGCCAAGGCCCTGGCCGCCCAGTTCGGCCCCAACTGCGAGGTGGTCATTCACGACCTGCAAAGCAATGACCCGGACAGCTCCATCGTGGCCATCGAAAACGGCCACGTCTCCGGCCGCAAGGTGGGGGACGGCCCCTCCCACGTGGTGCTGGAGGCGCTGAACAACGGCGGCATTCCCGAGGACCGGCTGAGCTACCTGGCCAAGACCGCCGACGGCAAGACGCTGAAGTCCACCACCGTCTACATCCGGGACGTGGACAAGCAGCCCATCGGCATCTTCTCCATCAACTACGACATCACCCTGATGCTGGCCATGGAGGAGACCCTGCGGCAGTTCACCGCCACCGCCCCCGAGCAGCCGGATGACGCCCCGGAGCCCATCGCCCAAAACGTGTCCGACCTGCTGGACGAGCTCATCGAGCAGAGCGTGAAGCGGGTGGGCAAACCGGCCGCCCTCATGACCAAGGAGGAAAAGGTGAAGGCCATCGGATTTCTCAACGACACGGGGGCCTTTCTCATCACCAAGTCGGGGGGAAAGGTGTGTAAATACTTCGGCATCTCCAAGTATACCCTATACAGCTACATGGAGGAAGCCAAAAACGCAGCAAAATAGGGCGGGATGCCGGGCCGGTTGACGAAACCGGCCCGGTTTTTTTCGCCTTACGCCTTGGCCTTGGCCGCCCCGTCCCGCGGGAGGGTCAGGTTAAGCAGAATGGCCATGATGGCGGTGACCACGATGGGGGAGGAACCGAACACCGTATGCACCCACATCGGGAAGCCGGGGCCTTGGAGCGCGCCGCTCACCTGGGTGATGCCCACCCCCAGCGCCACCGACAGCCCCACCACCGCGCTGGAGCGCATGGAGAAGTGCTCGGAGGTAATCATGCGGATGCCGGTCATGGTGATGGTGGCGAACACGGAGATGGTGGCCCCGCCGATCACCGCCTGGGGGATGGTGGTGAGGATGGCGGACAGCTTGGGCACCAGCCCCGCCGCCAGCAGAATCAGGGACGCGAAGGCGAACACCGCCTTGTTGATGACCTTGTTCACGGTGACGATGCCCACGTTCTGGCTGTAGGTGGCGGCGGGCAGGCCGCCGAACAGCGCCCCCAGGATGGACACCGCCCCCTGGGCCACGATGCCGCCGGACAGCTCCCGGTCGGTGGGCATACGGTCCATGCCGCCCATGGTGGTGGAGGACAGGTCGCCAATGGTCTGCACCGCGTTGATGACGTACACCACCGCCAGGGAGATGCAGGCGCTCGCCTCAAACTTCACGCCGAAGTGAAGGGGCGCGGCCAACTGGAACCAGCCCGCCGGAGCCACGGCGGAGAAGTCCACCATGCCCAGGCACAGGGCCATGACATAGCCCACGATCATGCCCCAGAGAATGGCCCCCAGCTTCAGCACGCCCCTGCCGAAGTTTTGCAGCAGCACCACCACCGCCAGCGTGACCAGCGCCACCGACCAGTTTTTCAGCCCGCCGAACTCCGCGCTGCCCGCGCCGCCGGCCATGTACTTCACCGCCGTGGGGTAGAGGGACAGGCCGATGGTGAAGATCACCGTGCCGGTGATGAGGGGCGGGAACAGCCTACGGATCTGCTTGACAAAAACGCCAAACACGATGGCCACGCAGCCGCCCACGATCTCCGCGCCCAAAATGGTGGGCAGGTCGAACTGCCCGCCGATGGCCAGAAGGGTGGGCACATAGGCGAAGCTGATGCCCATGACCACGGGGAGGCCGGAGCCGACGCGGTGTTTGATGGTGTAGAGCTGGAGCAGGGTGGCCAGGGCGGTGACGATGAGGGACACCTGGATGAGCAGGGTGCGGTCGCCGCCGGAGAGATTGCAGGTGTTGGCCACCATGATGGCCGGGGTGATGATGCCCACGATGGCGGCCACCACATGCTGGAGGCCCAGGGGGATGAGCTGGCCGGGGGCGGGCACACCGTCCAGCGAAAAAACGGACGCCGGAGTCCTGGCGGTTGGGTTGGATTTCTGCACGACATTTCCTCCTTACTTTTTTTAAGCAATAAAAAATTTATTTCATATTTTGAGTATAGCGGATTCCCAACCCAATTTCAAGGATAAAATCTCGGGCGGCCGCCAAAATACCGCCCTGGTTTTTGTGGAGGTTTCACAAAAAGTTTGTTTGTCAAACAAAAAGTAAGCCGCCCCTCCCCGTCCGAACAGGACGGCGGGAGGGGCGGCTGACGGCCGGGGAGCGGGCGGTTATTTGACGGCCACGGCCTCGATCTCAAACAGCGCGCCCTTGGGCAGGGCGGCCGCCTGGACGCAGGAGCGGGCGGGGGCTTCACCGGGGAAATACTTGGCGTAAATGGCGTTGATGGCGGCAAAATCCCCCATATCCGCCAGGAACACGGTGGTTTTCACCACGTCGGCGCAGGACATGCCGGCGGCGCACAGCACGGCGGACAGGTTATCCAGCGCCTGGGCGGCCTGGGCCTCCACCCCCTGGGGCAGCTCTCCAGTGGCGGGAATCAGCCCCAGCTGGCCGGAGGTATACAGGGTATTGCCCGCCAGCTTGGCGTGGCAGTAGGGGCCCACGGCGGCGGGGGCGTTGGGCGCGGTGATGGTTTTGTTCATGGGAATTCCTCCTCGTTCATCTGATACCAACCATTATATTGCCGGTCTCTGAAAAATCAATAGGTAATCAAAAAATTTTTTAGATTTTCCGCTCCCCCTTTTCCGGGGCGGCAAGGCGAAACGCCGGAGGGGCGCGCCTTGGTCCGGCGCCTCCCTCCGGCGTACTGCGGTCACTGTGCGGTTTTCTTGGCCGCGGCCTTTTTGGCGGCGGCGTTTTTCTTGGGCAGGCGCTGATACACCCGGGTCTCCCGGTACAGCCGCTGGGCCAGCGCCGGGGTGAACGCCCCGGGCAGCGCCCGCCATTTCCAGTTCTTCCCCAGGGTGGAGGGGATGTTCATGCGGGCCTCGCTGCCCAGCCCCAGCAGGTCCTGGGCCTGCATCACCGCCAGGTCGGCGGGGGACGCCCAGGCCGCCCGCATCATCCCCCAGTGATAGCCCTCCCGGGCGCTGAGGCGCAGGTACGCCTTGGCGAAGGACACATCCTTTTTGGGGGCGGTGTCCATCCAGCCCAGGATGGTGTCGTTGTCATGGGTTCCGGTGTAGACCACGCAGTGGGGCGAGTAGCAGTGGGGCAGGTAGTCGCTGCCGTTGTCCCGGCTGTCGAAGGCGAACTCCAGAATCTTCATGCCGGGATAGCCCGTTTTGCGCAGCAGCTCCCGCACCGACTCGTCGAGAAAGCCCAGGTCCTCCGCGATGATGTCCTGCCTGCCCAGGGCCTTGTTGACCGCCTTGAAGAAGTCCCAGCCGGGCCCGGGCCGCCAGCGGCCGTCCCGGGCGGTGTCGGAGCCGTAGGGGATGGCGTAATAGGCGTCGAAGCCCCGGAAGTGGTCGATGCGCAGGGTGTCGCAGATGGTGAACTGGAAGGCGATGCGCTTGATCCACCACTGATAGCCGTCCTGCTTCATCCGCTCCCAGTCGAAGAGGGGATTGCCCCACAGCTGGCCGTCCGCCGAAAAGCCGTCGGGGGGACAGCCCGCCACCTCGGTGGGGATGCCGTTCTCGTCCAGCTGGAACTGGTCGGGGTTGGCCCACACGTCGGCGCTGTCGGCGGAGACGTAGATGGGCAGATCACCGATGATGCGCACACCCTTGCCGTTGGCGTAGGCCTTCAGCGCCTTCCACTGCCGGAAGAACAGGAACTGCACCGCCTTCCAGAAGCTGACCTCCTCCGCCAGCTCCTCCCGGGCGGCGGCCAGCGCCGCCGCCTGGCGCAGCCGGATGTCCGGCTCCCAGGTGAACCAGGAGGCGCCGCCGTGCTTGTCCTTGAGCGCCATGAACAGCGCGTAGTCCTCCAGCCAGTCCGATCCGGCGCAAAACGCCTGGTATTCCGCCGGAGGCGCGGCCAGCAGCCGGTCCGCCGCCTGTTTCAGCACCGGGTAGCGCCGCTGGTACATCAGGCCGTAGTCCACGTATTCCGGGTCGTCCCCCCAGTCCAGCTCCCGGTACTCCGATCCCTCCAGCAGCCCCTCCGCCGCCAGATCGTCCAGGTCGATGAAGTAGGGGTTGCCGGCATAGGCGGAAAAGGATTGGTACGGGGAATCCCCGTAGCTGGTGGGGCAGATGGGCAGAATCTGCCAATAGCTCTGTCCCCCGGCGACCAGAAAGTCTGCGAACTGGCGGGCGGCGGCGCCCATGGCGCCGATGCCGCAGGGGGATGGCAGGGAGGAAATGGGCATCAGGATGCCGGAGGCTCTCATAACGATCAACCTTTCGTAGGGCCCGCCGCCCTGCGGGAGGGCGGCGGGCCGCTGGTTTGTAATGGGACGCTCATGTGCGGGGCGGAGCCACGCTCTCCCCTGAGATGAGCTGGAAGGGCACCACCTGGTGGACCGGCGGGCGGGGCCGCTGGATATTGCTCAGCAGCACGTCCACCCCCTGGCGGGCCAGCTGCTGGGTGTCCTGCCGGACGGTGGTGAGTCGGGGGACGGAGAACTGGGACAGAGGGATGCCGTCGTACCCCACCACGGAGATGTCCTCGGGCACCCGCCGCCCCAAATCCCGGATGGCCCGGATGGCCCCCATGGCCATCACGTCGCTGATGCAGAACAGGGCGGTGAGCTCCGGGCAGCGGTCCAGCAGGCGCTTGGTGGTGTCGTAGGCGTCGGAGAAGGAGTAGCGGCAGGGCTCGCTGCGCCGGGGATCGAAGGGCAGGTCCAGCTCGTCAAAGGCCCGCTGGCAGCCCTGGACCCGGCGGTAGCTGATCTGGGTGCACGACCAATTGCCGCCCAGCAGGCCGATGTGCCGGTGGCCCCGGTCCACTAGGTAGCGCACCACCCGGTACGCCGCCTCGCTGTCGTCGGTGGTGAGGGAGGACAGATTGGGAAAGGACAGCTCCCCCGCCGAGTTGGTGAGCAGCACGCAGGGCACGGTGATGTGCCCGAACTCCGCCTGGAAGAACTCCAGGTCGCCCCCCAAAAACAGGATGCCCAGGGGCTTGCGCTCCCGGCACAGCTGGACGGCGTAGACCACCTCGTTGGCGTCCTCGTCCAGGTAATACACGGCGGCGTCCCGCCCCGCGTCCTGCAAAAGCTGCTGGCAGCGCTCCACCAGGTCGGCAAACAGCATGTTCATGGTGCCCTTGACGATGATGGCGATGGAGGCGCTGCTGGCCTGCTTCAGGTGCCGGGCGTTGGTGTTGGGCTGAAAGCCCTGCTCGGCCACCACCGCCATCACCCTGCGCCGGGTCTCCTCGGACACGTCGGGGTGGTTGTTCAGCACCCGGGATACGGTGGCGACGCCCACGCCGGACATGCGGGCGATATCTTTGATGGTCATGGGCGCACCTCCATTTCAGCCGTCTATTTTACCTCATTTCCGCCCTGTACGCAACCCTTTCTTCCGGGAAAAATCATCCCTTCACCGCGCCGGCCGCCACGCCCTTGATGATGTGCTTCTGACAGGCCAGGTAGAAGATGATGACGGGGATGATGGCCAGCAGGATCAGCGCCATGGTGGCGCCCAGGTCCACCGTGCCGTAGCTGCCCTTCAGGTACTGGATGTGGATGGGAATGGTGCGGTACTTTTCCAGGTCCAGCACCAGATAGGGCAGCAGGTAGTCGTTCCACACCCACATGATCTCCAGAATGCCCACGGAGATCATGGTGGGCTTGAGCATGGGCACCACCACCAGGAAGAAGGTGCGCAGCGGCCCGCAGCCGTCGATGGCGGCGGCCTCCTCGATCTCCAGGGGGATGGACTTGACGAAGCCCACGAACATGAAGATGGCCAGCCCCGCGCCAAAGCCCAGGTACACGATGGGGATGGTCCAGGGGGTGTTCAGCTTCAGCTGGTCGGCGGTGTTGGACAGGGTGAACATCACCATCTGGAAGGGGACCACCATGGAGAACACGCACAGGAAGTACAGCGCCCGGCAGAAGGCGGAGTTCACCCGGGCGATATACCACGCGGCCATGGAGGTGCCCACCAGGATGAGGGCGGTGGACAGCAGGGTGATGACCACGCTGTACTTCACGCTGTTCCAGAAGGGGTAATTGCCGAAGGTCATGCCCTTGATGAAGTTATCCATGCCCGCCCACATCTCGCCGGTGGGCAGGGCGAAGGTGTCGGTCTTGACGAAGGTGTTGAGCTTAAAGGAGTTGATGAGCACCGCCGCCACCGGCAGCACGTAGATGACGCACACAACCCCCAGCACGGCGGACAGGATCATTTTGTTCCTGCGCTCGGCGGCAAGAGAACCGTTCATCACTGCTGCACCTCCTTTTTGCGGGTGTAGGCCAGCTGGGCCAGGCCGAGCCCCGCCACCAAAATGAAGAAGATGACCGCCTTGGCCTGGGCGGTGCCGTGGGCGTTGGGGCTGGAATTGTTGTAGGTGGTGAAGATGTTCAGCGCCAGCATCTCGGTGGTCTTGACGGCCGTGCCGCCGGGCTGCATGGTGATGGGCTGGCCGTTGGTGAGGGCCAGGTTCTGGTCGAACAGCTTGAAGCCGTTGGTCAGCGAGAGGAACATGCAGATGGTGATGGAGGGCATCACATTGGGTATGGTCACCTTGAACAGGGTCTGCGCCTTGGAGGCGCCGTCGATGCGGGCGGCCTCCAGCATGTCCTCGGGCACCGCCTGAAGTCCGGCGATGTAAATAATCATCATATACCCCACCTGCTGCCAGCACATCAGGATCACCAGGCCCCAGAAGCCGTACTTGGAGTCCATCACAATGGAGGTGGAGAACTTGCTGAGAATGCCGTCAAAGATCATGGACCAGATATGGCCCAGCACGATGCCGCCGATGAGGTTGGGCATGAAGAACACCGTGCGGAAGAGATTGCTGCCCTTGATCCCCTGGGTCAGGGCGTAGGCCACGGCAAAGGCCAGCACATTGATGAGCACCAGGGACACCACGGTATACAGCGTGGTATACCAGAAGGCGTGGGTAAAGGCGGCGTCCTTGAAGGCCCGGACGTAGTTGCCGATGCCGATGGGCTTGGCGTCGGCAATCAGCTTGAATTGGCAGAAGGACAGGTAGATGCCCTGGATAAACGGCCAGACAAAGCCGATGATGAAGGCGCACACCACCGGCCCCAGAAACAGGGGGAACCATTTCCGGGTGGACCTGCGGATGGTATTGCCGCGGGCGAGCTTTTTCCGACTCAAGGTCACAACTCCCTTTCTTATGATGATGGGTGGATTGTAGAGGCGCATATGATGCGCCCGCTGGACGTGGAGCCCCGCGCGCGGGCGGATGATATCCGCCCCTACAAAGGGGAAGCCGGGGCGGGCGCCATGCCCGCCCCGGCCTTGATGTCAAAGCGTGCTGTTGAGTTAGCCGTTCACCGCGGCGTACTGGGCGGCCCAGCCGTCCACGAAGGCGGTGCGCACGTTGGCCCAGTTGGCGTCGGACTGGTCGGCGTTGTAAGCGTTCAGGGCGGACACCAGGGCGGCGCGGTACTCGTCCACGTTGGGCTGGAAGTTGGTGGCCCAGTTCATGACGTAGCAGCCGTTATTGCTGTACTCGTTGGCGTCGGCCAGGAAGGCGTTGGTGGACTCGGCGGCCTGCTTATAGGGCATGACGCCGAAGGTGTCCACCAGCATCCGGCTGGCCTCGGGGTCGGTGACGCACCAGACCATAAAGTCCATGGTGGCCTTCTGGTCGTCCTCGGACACCTTGGCGTTGATGGCCCAGCAGTTCTCAGTGCCGCAGTTCAGGCCGGCCTTCTCCTCACCCTCCACGCCGCAGTAGTAGGGGATCATCACGGCGTTGGGCACCTGCTCCTTCATGTCCTCGTACTCCCAGGAGCCCTGCACCTGGAAGGCGGCCTTGCCGGAGCGGAACTCCTCGCTGGCGTCGTGGCCGCCCACGGACAGGTCGGTGGGCGGGGTCAGGCTGTTGTTGATGCACAGGTCGTACAGGTTCTTGAAGTTATCCATATACTTGCCGGAGATGGTGGGGGGGCACTCGGTCCAGACGCTGCCCTCCTGCTCGTAGTAGTACTCCAGGTTGGCCATATGGCCGGTGAAGCGCCAGGAGGAGGAGCCGTCCATATCGCAGGAGGTAAAGGCGTCGAAGCCCAGCTCGCCGGCGCGGGCGTGGATGTCCTCCACCACGGCCTTGAGGGTTTCAAAGTTGGTGATCTCGTCCATAGAGTGGCCGGCCTGCTCCACCAGGTCGGGGTTGACGATGATGCCGTAGCACTCGTAGCAGTAGCCGATGGACACCAGCTTGCCGTTCTCGTCGTAGAGGTTATAGGCGTCGGTGTTCAGCTCGTTGGCGATGGCGGTGCCGGTCAAGTCCACGGCATAGTCGCTCCAGTCCCGCACGCCGGCCTGATTGCCCACGTTGAAGATGGTGGGAGCCTCGCTCTTGCCCATCTCGGCGTTCAGGGTCTGGCTGTAGGTGCCGGAGGCGGCGGTGACGATCTTCACGGGCACGCCGGTTTTCTCGGTATACATCTTGGCCACGTCGTTGAGGACCTGGTCGGACTCGGGCTTGAAGTTGAGCCAGTACACGCGGCCCTTGGCCTCATTGTTGTCCTCCACGGGCTGGCTGGCATCGGAGCCGGACTGGGTGTTGTCGGCGGGGGGCTCGCTGCTATCGGCATTGGGCTTGCTGGCGCAGCCAGCAAGCAGCATGGTCATGACCATGCTGGCGGACAGCAGGAGTGCGAAGAGCTTCTTACTCATTTTTCATTTCCTCCTAATTTTTGTCGCAGGCTGGAAACGTTTCTGGTAACGCTACCGAAAACGTTTCCGGTCTCCGTGTCATCATAGTAACAACATTATGTCCGTTTTGCAAGGGGAAATTTGCCGTTTTCGCCAACTTCGGAGGAATGCCAAAAAATGCATACGGGATTTTGTGGAAAGTACCGAAACAAAAACGCGCCGCCCCAGCCTTCTGCACAAGCTGGAGCGGCGCGTTTTAGAGTGGAACTCAGTAGCGGCGGACAACCGCCACCACCCGGCCCAGGATGGAGCAGCCCTCGCCGTCGATGGGCTGGTACTCCCCGCTGGAGTTCTCCGGGTAGAGCCAGATGTGGCCGTCCGCCTCCCGGCGGAAGGTCTTGACGGTGGCCTCGTCCTCAAACAGGGCCACCACGATGTCGCCGTTGCGGGCCAGAGGCTGCTGGTGGACCACCACCACGTCGTCGGGCAGAATGCCCGCCTCCAGCATGGATTCGCCCCGGACCTTCAGGGCGAAGTGCTCCCCGGCCAGCCCGCCGGTGTCAAAGGTGAGGTACTCCTCAATGTTCTCCTGGGCCAGGATGGGGGACCCCGCCGCCACATAGCCCACCAGGGGCACCTGGTCCTTGCGCCCGTAGGAGGGATCGGTGATGGTGATGGCCCGGGTCTTGCCCTCGGCCTGGGAGATGCAGCCCGCCTCCCGCAGGCCCTTCAGGTGGAAGTGGACGGTGGCGGGGGACTTCAGCCCCACCGCCTGGGCGATCTCCCGCACGGAGGGGGGATAGCCGTGTTCTGCGGCGAACTCCAGGATGTAATCGTAAATCTGCTGTTGTTTTGGGGTCAGTTTAGCCATAGCGCAAGCTCCTTCCAAAGTCGTCCCGTGACGGGTGGGACGCTATACATTTCCGGCTCACGACGGTATTATACCACACGTCGTTCGAAATGTCAAACGTTCGTTCTAAGTTTTTTTAATTTTGTGCAAAATTTTTTTCCGCCCTCCGGTTCCCATCAAACCGGCGGCCATCAGCGCCCCGCAGCCCAGCACCAAAAGCCCCAGAATGAGCAGGGCGCAGCTGCGGAAATACTCCTGGGGCAGGATGTTGATGATCTGGTCGGCGGCCGGGTCAAACATCCAATTGTCCTTGCCGGGGAAGAACAGGGCGTGAAAGATGACGAAGGCCCGGTTGAAGTCCAGGGCGGCCAGGGCGCCCACCAGCAAAAACACGCCGCCCAGGCCCGCTCCCGCCCAGAAGGCGGGCTTCCGGCCCAGCAGGAGGGCAGGCCGGAGCCCTCCCCGCCGCATCACGGTCCCCAGCGCCGCCAGCGCGCATAGGGAGCCTCCCAGCGCCCACAGGTCCAGCAGAAACAGCCCCCGCACGTCGGTGAAGTGGCTCTTCCCGCTCTCCGACCAGCGCAGAACGCCGGTGGAGAAGTCCTCCGTCCGCCCCAGGCAATAGTCCAGCATCTCATCGAAGGCGGTCTCGATCTCCTCCCGGGCGAGGCCGGTGCGCTCCTCCAGCTCCAGGGGGACGATGTGGGCGTAGTAAAAGGGGCGGCACAGGATGGGCACGGCGACGGCCCCCGTGAGCAGCGCCAGGGCCGACGCCGCGGCCAGCAGCACCGCCAGAACCTTGCTTGTTTTCATCACGCTTCCTCCTTTTCCGCCAGGGCGGACAGGGCAATGAGCACCTGGGATGGCAGATAGAACAGCCACATCCCCACGGACGCGGCCTGATACAGCCGCGAACCGGCGGGCAGAACGTTGAACAGCCCCACGCACACATCGCACCCCACGAACAGGGTGAGGCCCAGGGCGAAGGTCCGCCAGCGCCCGCCCCGCAGGCGCCAGGCCAGCAGGGTATTGGCCAGCAGCTGGGAGAAGTACAGCGCCGCCAGCAGATTCACCGGCGAGGCCATATGCAGGGCGTATACCGCCATCCCCCCGCCCAGGGCCAGGGCGGCGCGCAGGAAATACCCGCCGTCCGCTCCCGCGGCGCGCAGCCGGACAAAGTAGACCGTCTGGACGCACAAAAACAGGCCGATGCCCAGGGGGTAGCAGTCGTTTCGCACCAGCAGGAACCAGTCCGCCCCGGCGGTGAGCGCCAGCGCCAGGGGGACCAGCCGGTCCTCCCCCAGCAGGGAAAAGCCCAGGCACAGCACAATGCCCGCGTATTTGATGGGGACGGTCTGGTCCCCGTGCCCCGTCAGGTCCAGCAGCAGAAAGCAGGCGTAGATCACCCCCTCCACCGGCAGGAAGGTGGCGCGCAGGGAGGGGGAAGCCCGCCTATTCCCCCGTCTCATCCGTCCCCTCCGGATCGGACAAATCCCGCTTGATGCCGGACACCACCCGCTCAAACTCCTCCGCAGTGGAGATTTTACACGCCCGCTCCTTCCAGAAGGAGGCGTAGGGCACCCCCTTCAGGTACCAGGCCAGATGCTTGCGCATCTCCAGGCAGGCGATCTTCTCCCCCTTGTGCCGGAGGGCCAGCTCAAACTGCTCCGCCGCCGTGTCCATCCGCGCGGCCAGCGGCGGCAGGGGCGGGACCTCCCGCCCCTCCAGCGCGGCGGCGCACTGCTCCAGCAGCCAGGGATTGCCGAAGGCCCCCCGGCCCACCATGGCCATGTCCGCCCCGGTGAGCTTGAGAATGCGCACCGCGTCCTTGGCGGAAAACACGTCCCCATTGGCGATCACCGGGATGGACACCGCCTCCTTCACCTGCCGGATATAGTCCCAGTTTGCCGTGCCGGAGTACATCTGCGTCTTTGTCCGGCCGTGGACCGCCACGGCGGACACGCCGGCCCCCTCCATGCGCTTTGCGAACTCCACGCAGTTGATGGACCCCTTGTCCCAGCCCAGGCGGCACTTGACGGTGACGGGCCTCCCCCCCGCCCCCCGGACCACGGCGGCGGCCACCCGGGCGGCCTTCTCCGGGTCGCGCATGAGGGCGGAGCCGTCCCCGGAATTGGCCACCTTGGGGACGGGACAGCCCATATTGATGTCGATGACGTCCGCCCCCGACCGCTCCAGCGCCAGGGCCGCCCCCTTTTCCATAAAGGGCTCGTCGCAGCCGAAGATCTGCACGGCAGCGGGGTGCTCTCCCTCCCCCAGCTTCAGCAGCGCCGGGGTCTTTTTGTCACCGTAGCACAGCGCCTTGGCGCTGACCATCTCAGACACGGTGTAGCACCCCGACCGCTCCCGGCACACCTGCCGGAACGCCAGGTCGCTCACCCCCGCCATGGGTCCCAGGGCCAGCCGGGTATTCACTTCCACATTGCCGATTTTCATGGGTTCCGCTCCCGCTTCGTAAATTTACCCCATATCATACCAAATTACGCCCCAAAAGGCAAGACAGGTTCCGACCGGCTTTTTGTAGCGGGCATTTTATAATGAATTAGGTTTCCATAATCTGGGGGCCTTATACCGATGATTTCACCACGGAGGGATGGACCATGACGGCAAACGAAGGGACCAGGCGGGAAAAGAAGAGGCGGCAGCTGTCCGTGCCCACGGTGATGAAGCTGTCCGACTGCGGGATGCGCTTCCTGCTCACGGCGGTGCTGGCGGGGGCGGAGCTGATGGGGGGGCACTCCCTGTTCGCCCTGTCCCTGGTGGCGGTGTGCCCGCCGGGGGCGGAGGGGCTGGCGGCTCTTTTGGGCGCGACTCTGGGCTACCTGTCCTTCCGGGGGGTGCTGGAGGGGCTGCGCTACATCGCCGCGGCCATGATGATATACGCCGTGGCCCTGGCCATGGGGGAATTTGAGCTGTACCACCGGCCCTGGTTCATGCCCGCGGCGGCGGCCGCCCTCAACGGCATGGTGGGCTTTGTCTACCAGTCCGCCGCCGGCTGGGGGCGGGGCGCGGTGGTGGGCTTTCTCACCGAGGTGGTCCTCACCGGAGGGACGGTTTATCTCTACCGGCAGGCCTTCGACCTCTGGGAAAAATACCGCCCCGGCGGGGAGATCGGCCTGCCCCGGCTGGCGGGGGCGGTCACCCTGTGCGCCACGCTGATGATGACCCTCACCCGGGTGGCGGTGGCGGGGGAGTATTCCCTGGGCCGGGTTTTGTGCGTGCCCATCGTGCTCATCGCCGCGTGGAAGGGCGGCGTGGGCCTGGGGGCGGCGGCGGGGGTGGTGTCCGGGCTGGCCATGGGCTTTTCCGCCGGAGCGCCCACCTGGTACATCCTGGCCTACGCCCTGCCCGGGCTGGTGGCGGGCATATTCGTCCGGCAGAGCCGCCTGATGTGCGCCGCCGCTTACGCCCTGAGCGGCGCGGCCGCCATCCTGTGGACCTGGGACCTGGGCCCCGGGGACGCCTTCGCCTGGGAGCTGGCGGCGGGAACGGCGGTGTTCCTGCTGCTGCCGGACAAGCTGCTGCGCCGCCTGGCCGCCCTGCTGCGCCAGGAAGAGCCGGAGGAGGAGAGCCTCCACGCCCGCAAATTCGCCGCCGGCCGCCTCAAGCAGACCGCCGAGGCCTTCCGGGCGGTGGCGGGGGGGTTGCGCGGGGCGTTTCAGGCCCCCGCCGTCCCCAACGACGGGGACGCCGCCCGCATCTTCGACCGGGCGGCGGACCGTGTGTGCGTCAAGTGCAAGCAGAAGGAGCGCTGCTGGCAGCGGGAGTATCAGGTGACCAAAACCGCCCTGGCCGACGCCCTCACCCCCATGCTGGACCGGGGCGCGGGGGCGCTGGAGGACTTCCCGCCCCACTTCTCCAGCCGCTGCATCCGCTTTGAGACCTTCCTGGTGGCCGCCAACGGGGAGCTGTCCGCCCTGCTCAGCCGCCGCCGGTACGACAGCCGGGTGCGGGAGAGCCGGGCGGCGGTGTGCGCCCAGTACAGCCATATGGCCGCGCTGCTGGACCGGACGGCGGCGGAGCTGGCCCAGGAGCCCGCGGTGGACGTGCGCCGCCAGCGCCTGGTGAAGCAGCGCCTGGCCGCTCTGGGGCTGGAGGGCCGGGTGACGGTGTACCCCGACCAGTACGGCCACCTGCAATTGGAGGTGGAGGGCCAGGGGGCGGAGCAGCTCAGCCGCGAGGGGGAGATCGGGCGGCTGAGCGCCATTCTGGGCTGTCCCCTGCGGGACGCGGACAGCCAGCGCGGCCGCGCCCATCTGACCCAGAAGGAGCCGCTGATGGCCGTCGCCGGGGTGGCCGGGGCGGACCGGGCGGGCCAGTCCATGAGCGGCGACGCGGGGGTGTGGTTCAAGGACGACGCGGGCAGGCTGAACTTCCTGCTGTGCGACGGCATGGGCAGCGGCCCCGCCGCCCGGGAGGACAGCGAGAACGCCCTGCGCCTGCTGGAAAAGTTTCTCCGCGCGGGACTGCCCCCCGAGGAGGCCCTGACCACCGTGGGGGAGGCCCTGGCCCTCCGGGGGGAGGAGGAGGGCGGCTTTACCACGGTGGACCTGCTGCAAATCGACCTGTTCAGCGGCAAAAGCGCGGTATACAAGCTGGGGGCGGCCCCCACCTACCTGCGCCGGGGCGGCGCGGTGGAGCGGCTGTCCGGCGAGTCTCTCCCGGCGGGGGTGGCGGCGGGGGCGCTGTCCGCGCCGGACGCCTTCCCTCTGTCCCTGGACGCCGGGGACTGCGTGCTGCTGGTGAGCGACGGGGTGACCACCGGCAAGGACGACCGCTGGCTGCGCAATCTGCTCGGCGCCTTCGACGGCCTCTCCCCCCAGGCCCTGGCGGCCCAGGTCCTTCAGGAGAGCGGCCTGCGCTCGGGCAGCGGGGACGACCGCACCGTCATCGCCATCAAGCTGGACGTGCGCAAATGAAAAGGCCGGGAGGTCACCCTCCCAGCCCCTTCACCAGCTCCCCCCACCACTCGATGAGGCGGAATTTGAGCACATATCCCCCGTCCTGCCCGGTGATGAGCGACACCTGATCCTCAGACAGCACGCCCTCGGCGGCGCTCTCCACGCTCTGCTCCGCCACCGAGGCCAGGCACAGCGGCGGGAACACCACGCACCACCAGTTGCGGCCCTCCCCCGCCCCGATGGTCACCCGCAGCGCCCGGTACCGCCCCGCCGGGAGGGAAAAGCCGTCGTACTCCTTGGTGGGGAACCACTGGTCGGCCAGGGTGACGGACACCGGGTCGTAATTTCCGGTCCGGGCCAGGGCGTCCGCCCCCGCCTGGGCCAGCTCGTCCAGACGGGGCGCCAGCAGGGCCTCCGCCTGCTCCCGGCCGTCCACGCCGTCCAGCACGGCGGCGGCCCGAGCCAGCACCGCGTCCCGCACCAGCAGCTTCCGGGCCTGGTCGCCCTGCGAGTCGGAGTTGGCCACCACATGCAGGCGCAGCACCCGGTTGGCCAGCGACGACTCGCTGGCCCCCGCCCATACCCCGGCGGTGAGGGTCAGCCCGAAGGCCAGCAGCAAAGCCGCCTCCCAGCGGCGCAGCCTGTTTGCAGAAGCAGAAGTCATAAAAAAACACCGTCCTATGTACCTGAATTCCCCTTTGCGGGGCGTTATGGGCACAGTATGGACGGCGTTTTTTTATTTTATACCCCCGGTGGAACATTTACCGGGGCCCGCACAGGAACACGTCCCGCCAGCTCTCCTCCAGCCGGGCCTTGGCCTCCTGGGCCTGCCGCTCGCTGTGGAACACCCCGAACACCGACGGCCCGCTGCCCGACATGGACGCCCCCAGCGCCCCGCAGTCGATGAGCACCCCCTCGATCTCCCGGATCGCGGCCAGCCGGCGGGGCTCCAGCACGTCCTCGAACACGTTATACATCCGCCGGGCCACCCCGGCCAGGTCCCCGGCCTCCAGGGCGGCGGTCATGCCGGCGGTATCCGGGCGGCGCACGATCCTGCGCACGTTCACCCGGGAGAACAGCTGGGGGGTGGAGATGGAAAAGGGGGGCTTGCAGATGACGATATGGCAGGGCGGCAGGGGGGGCAGCGGGGTGAGCCGCTCTCCCCTGCCCTCCGCCAGGGCGGTGCCCCCGGCCACGCAGAAGGGCACGTCGGACCCCACCCGCTCCCCGATCCTGGCCAGCTCCTCCGGGGACAGCCCCGCCCCGCTCAGCTCGTTCATGGCGACGAGCACGGCGGCGGCGTCGGCGCTGCCTCCGGCCAGCCCCGCGCACACCGGGATATGCTTGCGGATGGACACATCCACCTCTCCCCCCGTCCCCGCGGCCTGCCGGAAGGCGGCGGCGGCCATCTGGGCCAGGTTCTTCCCCCCGGTGGGCAGGAAGTGCAGATCACTCACCGCCTCTCCCTGCGCCCCCTTCGCCGGGGTGACGGTGAGCTCGTCCGCCAGGGTGACGGACTGCATCACCATCTGAAGGTCGTGGTAGCCGTCCTCCCGCTTGCGCAGGATATCCAGGGTGAGGTTGATTTTCGCGTTGGCAAAAAGCTCCATAGCCGTCTCCTTATTTGTTGAGGAAATCTTTTATTTCCGCCGCAATCCGCTTATATTCAAAATCGTGGACATAGTGGCCGCAGTCCAGCTCGATTACCCGCGCATCCCCGCATTCCGCCGCGAATCCGGCCTGAATGGCCCGCCAGTCCTCCTTTGAAAACCCGCTGCCGCCGCTTCCGTCGGAGCAAAACAGCAGGAACGGGATCTGCGGTATTCCGCCTCCGGCCACGGTCTCCGCGTTATCCTTGACGCACAGGGCCTCATTGACCATATCACGGGTCATGGTGCGGCGGTAAAAGATGGCGCGGTAGATGGCCTGCTCGTCCTGGGACAGCGCTCCGCTCCGGATGGCGGCGCTGTCCGAAAGGCCGGGAATGAACCGGGTCAGCCCCACAGCCCCGCCCAATTGCAGCGCTTGCAGCAGCGGTCCGCTGATTGTCATTTCCCCATAGGCCGCGGGGGTGGACATGTCCAGGCCGATGATGGCCTGCACCTCATCGGGGTACTGCTGCGCCCAGTATACCGCCTCGATCCCGGACATGGAGTGGGGGCACAGGACATAGGGCGGTTCCAGTCCCGCCTGCGCCAGGGCGGTCCGGGTGTGTTCCAGCAGGGTGTCAATGTCCCGGCTCTTATTGGTGATGTCGCTGAACCCGTAGCCGAACTTTTCCACCACCGCGATTTGATACGCATTGGTGAGCTGGGAGTACAGCGCCTTGAAATCCAGGACAGGGGAGCAGGTGCCGCTGCCCGACATCAATACCAGGGTATGCTCTCCCCCGCCCTCCACATAGACGCTCATCCGCGCGCCGTCCACCGTGACCAGCTTGGTGAAGGGAGAGCAAAGCGGCTCCTCCCGTTTCAGCTGAATGCGGTGATTGAGCGTACATGCGGCCAGCAGCAGCACCAGAACCCCGCCCATGGCCGCCAGGATTTTGAGTACTTTTTTCATGCTTCCTCCCCCCGCAGGGCGCTGGCCGCCGCCTCCGCCATGGCCTTCCGGTCCAGCGGCCGGTCCAGGAAGCGCTCCAGCGCCAGCACCGCCTGGTTCACCAGCATGGGCAGGCCGTTCAGCGTACGCAGCCCCCGGCGCTCTGCCTGGGCCAGCAGCTCGGTCCGCGCTGGGTGGTAGATGAGGTCAAACACCCCGGCCCCGGCGGGCAGGGCATCCAAAAAGGCGAAGTCCTCAAACTGGTGGGGGCAGCCCGCCATGCCCAGGTTGGTGCAGTTCACCAGCAGCTGGGACCGCGCCGCGCAGCGGCTCAGGGCGTCCCCACCGAAGGGGTGGGGGGACAGCCGCCCCAGCGGGTCCTGGGCGCAGAGCTCCTCCGCCCGGGCCGGGGTTCGGTTGCAGACCAGCACCCGCTCCGCCCCCGCGGCGGACAGGGCCAGGGCCACCGCCTTGGCCGCCCCTCCCGCCCCCAGCAGGGTGATGGTGAGCCCCGCCGGGTCCAGATTCAGCCCGCTGCCCAGCGCCTCCACCGCCCCGGCCCCGTCGGTGTTGAAGCCCAGCCACTTCCCCTCCCGCAGGCAGACGGTGTTCACCGCCCCCATGGTCCGGGCGGCGGGGTCCACCCCGTCCAGCAGGGGGATCAGGTCCTCCTTGTGGGGCATGGTGGCGTTGAAGCCGGTGACGCCGTTCTCCCTGGCCCACTCCAAGTACCGGGGCAGCTCTCCCCGGCGCACCAGCCGGCGGGTATAGGGCGCGTCCAGCCCCAGCGCCGCCAGCATGGCCCCCTGGATGACGGGGGATTTGGAGTGGAGCACCGGGTCTCCGATGATTTGCAGCTTCATGCTCCGCCCTCCAAAAAATAGTCCATGGCCATCAGGTAGCCGTCGAAGCCATGGCCGTACAGCTGGCCCACGCAGGCGGGGGCGGTGACGGAGACGGCCCGGAAGGGCTCCCGCTGGTCGATATGGCTGATGTGCACCTCATAGGCGGGCACGTCCACCGCCTTGAGCGCGTCCAGAATAGCGTAGCTGTAGTGGGTGTAGGCCCCGGGGTTGATGACGATGGCGTCGTACGCCCCGTCGGCCTCGTGGATGGCGTCGATGATGGCCCCCTCGTGGTTGGACTGGAAGCAGCAGGCCGTGGAGCCGTGGGCGGCGGCGTGGTCCTGTATGCGGGCGCACAGCGCCTCGTAGCTCTGATCGCCGTAAATGCCCGGCTCCCGCCTGCCCAGCAGGTTCAGGTTGGGGCCGTTGATGACGAGGAATTTCATGCTTGGCACACCTCCGTGTAGATGGTGAAAATGCGGCTCTGCGCGTATTCGGGGCTTTCCGGCCTCACCAGGATAAAGTCCGCCCAGCGGCGGTAGATGGGGGATCGGCGGGCGTAACGCTCCAAGAACTCCTCCCGTCCCCCCTGGGCCAGGGGGCGGCCGGACACGTCCAGCCCGCCGTAGGTCTCCCCCGGGTCCCGGTCCAGCCAGAACACCAGGCCGTTTTCCTTCAGGGCGGCGATGGCCTCCTCCTGCATGGGCAGGCCGCCGCCGCAGGCAATCACCAGCCCCTCCCGCCCGGACAGCTCCCGGCACAGCTCCAGCTCCAGCGCCCGGAAGGCGGGCTCCCCGTCCCGGGCGAAAATGTCCGGGATGGAGCGGCCCGTCCGCTGCTCAATGAGGGCGTCGGTGTCCGCCAGCTCCCGGCCCAGCCGCCGGGCCAGCAGGCGGCCCACGGTGGTCTTGCCGCTGCCCATCATGCCGATGAGAACGATGTTTTTTTCCATGGCCCGCTCCCCTCCCAAACATGTTTCACGTGAAACGCGCGTTCTTATTCCCGCCCCAGATTGGAGGGGAACCACCCCAGCACCCGGAACTCCCCGGTGGTCTGGGCCAGCTCGTGGAGGGCGTCGCCCACGGCGGGGTCGCCGGGGGCCCCGGTGAACTCCAGGAAGAACATGTACTGCCAGCTCCGGCCCGGCAGGGGCCGGGACTCCAGCTTCACCATGTTCAGCCCGTGGACGGCAAACACGGTGAGCACCTCGTGGAGAGACCCCGCCTGGTGGGGCAGGACGAACAGGGTGCTGATTTTGTCCGCGCCGGGGCGCAGCTCCAGCCGGGGGGACACCACCACAAACCGGGTGGTGTTATGGGTGTTGTGGTTGATGCCCCGGGCCAGTATGTTCAGCCCGTACAGCTCCGCCGCCCGGGCGGAGCAGATGGCGGCGCGGGTCAGGTCGCCGCTCTCCGCCACCATTTGGGCCGACCCGGCGGTGTCCGCCTGGGGCACCTGCTTCCAGTCCGGGTGGGCGTTCAAATACCGCTCGCACTGGAACAGGCCCTGCTCGTGGGAGTAGACCTGGGTGATGGCATCCAGCGTGGCCCCCGGCAGGGCCATGAGGCAGTGCTCCACCTTCACCGTGGTCTCCCCCACCATATAGCACTCGTACTGGGTGAGCAGGTCGTAGATCTGCCGGATGGCCCCGGTGGAGCTGTTCTCGATGGGCAGCACGGCGTAGTCCGCCCGCCCCTCCCGCAGCGCCAGGAAGCAGTCCTCAAACTGCTCCAGCCCGGCGGTTTCCGCGCCGCCGCCGAAGAAATCCAGCGCCGCCTGCTCGCTGTACGCCCCCGGCGCCCCCTGGTATACCACCCGGGGGGCGGGCACGGGCGCACGGGCGCCGTCCTGGGCCTCCCGCCAGCGCAGCACGCCGGGGTTATCCGCCCCCTGGCCCATCATGTCCCGCTGCTGCCGCCGGGACAGGGCCATGATGGTCTGGTACAGGGTGATCACCGCCGGACGCAGCTCCTCCCCGGCCAGCTCCCCCTTGTTGCGGAGCACCTGGCGCTCCCGCGCCTGGTCCAGCACGGGGACGCCCCGCTCCCGCTTGTATTCCCCCACATGAGCGGTCACGTCCATCCGGCGGCGGAACAGCTCCACCAGCTCCCGGTCGATGGCGTCGATGTCCCGGCGCAGATTTTCCAGCTCGTCCATCAGCGGTACCTCTCCTTCAGCTCCTCGTAGTGCTCCGCGTTGGCCCGCAGGCCGGCGGTCTCCTCCTCCGTCAGGGGCCGGACCACCCGGGCGGGATTGCCCAGGATCAGGGAGCCGTCCGGGGCGTCCATCTTCCCCGTCACCACGGCTCCCGCCCCCACCATGCAGTTTGCGCCGATTCTGGCGCCGTCCAGCAGGGTGGCCCCCATACCCACGATGGTGTTGTCCCCCACCCGTGCGCCGTGGACAATGGCCCCATGGCCCACCGAGACGTATTCCCCCAGCACGGTGGGGGCCTTCTCCGAGTGGAGCACGGCGCAGTCCTGAACATTGCAGCCCCGGCCCAGCACGATGGCCATGCCGTCCCCCCGGAGTACGGCGTTGAACCACACCGAGCAGCCGGGGCCCAGGGTCACGTCCCCCATCACCGCCGCACCGGGGAGGATGACGGCGCTCTCATCGGTTTGACGCAGAGTTTTTAAATCCATGATAAATACCTCGCAGTATTCAGATTCCCAGCAGCTCACAAGCCGCCAGGGCGGCGGCCGCCTCGATCACCGGCACCGCCCGGTGGACCACGCAGGGGTCGTGGCGGCCGGACAGCTCCAGCACGGCGTTCTCCCCCTTGGCCAGGTCCACGGTGAACTGCCGCCGGGCGATGGAGGGCGTGGGGCGCATGGTCACCTCGAACACCAGGGGCATGCCGTTGGTGATGCCGCCGTTGATCCCCCCGGCGCAGTTCTGCTCCCCCTTCACCGAGCCGTCCTCGTCCACATACAGCGGGTCGTTGGCCTCCGACCCCCGCATGAGGGCAAAGGCTGTCCCCGCTCCAAAGGCCACCGCCTTCACCGCCGGGACGGCGAACAGGTACTGGGAGAAAATCCCCTCGGCGTTGCGGCCGAAGTCCGGCTCCCCCAGCCCGGCGGGCAGGCCGAACACCCCGCACTCAATAGCCCCGCCCACCGAGTCCTGCTCGTTTTTGGCCTCCAGGATGGCGGCCTGCATCTCCGCGCCCTTTTCGTCGTCCAGGACGGGGAAGTCCTTGGCGGCGCAGGCGTTCAGGCTCTCCCACTCCTCCAGCGCGCCGTCGTTGACGCCGTAGATGGTGGAGATGTGGGCCCCCACAAAGACGCCCCGCTGCGCCAGCAGCTGCTTGGCCACCCCTCCGGCGAACACCAGCGGCGCGGTGAGCCGCCCGGAGAAGTGCCCGCCCCCCCGGTAGTCGCGGAAGCCCTGGTAGCGCACATGGGCGGCGTAGTCGGCGTGGCCGGGGCGGGCCAGGTCCTTGGTTTTCTCGTAGTCCCCGGAGCGCACGTCGGCGTTGTCCATGACGGCGCACAGGGGCGCGCCGGTGGTGCGGCCCTCAAACACGCCGGAGAGGATGCGGGGCTCGTCCGCCTCCCGCCGGGCGGTGGACAGGGCGTTTTTCCCCGGGGCCCGGCGGGCCAGGTCCACGCGGACGGCGTCCAGGTCCAGCGCCAGCCCCGCGGGGACGCCCTCCAGCA
Organism: uncultured Oscillospiraceae bacterium; assembly: GCA_949841355.1. Lineage (GTDB taxonomy): Bacteria > Bacillota > Clostridia > Oscillospirales > Oscillospiraceae > Enterenecus. Next base: position 45,283 of record CATKZP010000011.1, on the reverse strand, counting down.
CCACGCCGATGGCGGGGCCGTGGGATTCGCCAAAGATGGAATATTTCATCAGTTTATAACTCCTTGTGGTCGTTTTCGCCGCCGGGGGCGGGGAGGCGGTAGACCGCCTCCGTGCAGTCAAATTCCCCGGTGGGCCGGAAGCCGTACCCCTCGTAGAGCCGCACCGCCCGGGTGTTCCCCGGCTCCACCGTGAGGTAAATATCCTTAGGCCCGTACAGGGCGTACATCTCTTCCACCACCAGGGGCAGAGCCTGCGCCCCCAGCCCCCGGCCCTGGCGGTCCACGTCGATCATATACCGGCACAGCAGCGGGACGCTCCCCCGCTCCTCCCACAGCCCGAAGAAGGCGAAGCCCACCGGCCTGCCGTCCGCGCAGATGAGCCGGCAGGTCCAGGCGGGGTCATACGCCGCCTGAAGCATGGAGAAGGCGTTGCTGACCACCCACTGCTGGTCCAGGGGATTGCGCCGCTCCGGGTCGGTGGTGAGCAGGGCGGCCTGCTTCCAGTTGTCCGGCCCGATGGGGGCCAGGGACAGGTCATAGCGCCGCTCTATTTTTCCTCCCAGCCGCTCCAAGTCCTCCCAGAATCCGGGGTAGGATTTGGCCACGCACTGAGCGCCTGTAATGGTAACCGGCTTTACACATTTTGTGGCGGCTATGGCGGCCATCATGGCGATGCGGTGGTCGTTGAAGCTGTCCACCGTCACGCCCCCGGCCAGCGTTTCCCTGCCCCGAATTTCCAGGAAGTCCGGCCCCTCGGTGACGTCCGCCCCCAGGGCGCGGAGCACCGCCGTGACCGAGGCCAGCCGGTCGCTCTCCTTGAGGCGCAGGCGGGCGGCGTTGGTGAGCCGGGTCCCGCCGCCGCCGGAACGCAGCGCCGCCATGACGGCCAGAGGGGGCGCCAGATCGGGGCAGTTGGACAGGTCGAAGGAGTCCGCCCACATGAAAAACCGGTCGTAATAGTCGGCCATCACCCGGTCGCCCTGGGCGGAGCGGAGGTTCATCCCCTGCACGTCCACATCCCAGAGGTACATGGCCGCGTACCAGAACGCCGCCTGGGACCAGTCCGCCTCCACAGACGCGTCCGCCGCCCGGTAGGTCTGGTTCCCCTGGGGGTGGTAGTGGGGCGGCAGGGACATGGTGACGGGCATCTCCACCCCGAACTGGCCCATGGCCTGGAGGGTCATCCGGATATACCCCTCGCTCTCCAGGGGGGTGGTGGGGATGATGGCCGACGGGCCGTTCAGCAGGGGCAGGGCAAACAGCAGCCCGGTGAAAAACTGGGAGGACACATCCCCCGGCAGGCGGTACTCCCCAGGGGTGAGCATCCCGGCCACGGTGAGAACGCCGTCCTTCTGCTCATAGAAGATGCCCTTCTCGTCGAAGAGGTCGAAGTAGGGCTTCAGCGGCCGCTCCATCAGCCGCCCCCGGCCGGTGAAGATCCCGCCGCCCCGCACCGCCAGCGCAATGGGAATCAAGAAGCGTAACGTGGAACCGCTTTCCCCGCAGTCCAGCCGGGGATAGGCCATCCGCCGCAGGGGGGACATGGCGTTGGCCCCCATGCCCCGGACGGTCACGGTGTCTCCCGCCCAGGAAAATCCCGCGCCCAGCTCCTCCAGGCACCGGATGGTGGCCTCGATGTCCTGGGACAGCGCCACATGGGAGATCACGCTCTCCCCGTGGGCCAGGGCGGCGGCGATGAGCAGGCGGTGGGCCTGGGACTTGGACGGCGGCGGGGTGACGGCCCCGGCCAGCCTGCCGGGGGTGATGGTGATATCCATGGGAAAGACCTCCTTATAGGACGTTGTGGAAGGATTCCAGCAGGCGCAGCAGCTCCGCCTTGGGCAGCGTATGGGGGACGGCATGGCCGATTTTGTCCAGCAGAATCAGGGTGATGTCCGCCCCCGCGCCCTTTTTGTCCAGGCCGATGGCGGCGGCGTACTCCTCCATAGAGCAGGACAGCCCGGTGACCTGGCCCAGGGCGCCCAGCGCAGCCTCAATGCGCCCCGGCACGTCCCCAGGGGTGACGCCCAGCGCCGCCCCCAGCTTGGCCGCCGCGCACATGCCCGCCGCCACCGCCTCGCCATGGCTCCACTGGGTATAGCGCCCCGCCAGCTCGTAGGCGTGGCCCAGGGTGTGGCCGAAGTTCAAAATCATCCGCAGGCCGGTGTCCAGCTCGTCCTCCATGACCACTTGGCGTTTTATATCGCAGCAGGTATACAAAATGCGTTCAATATCCGCCATCAATTCCGGCTTGGAGGGGCGGGCGGTGAGGAAATCGAAGAAACCGGCGTCCCAGATGCAGCCGTACTTTATCACCTCCGACATGCCGTCCATGAACTGGGGCAGGGCCAGGGTGTTCAGCACCTCCGGGTCCATGAGCACCAGCTTGGGCTGGTAGAAGGCCCCGGCCAGGTTCTTGCCCGCCTTCAGGTCGATGGCCACCTTGCCGCCCACGCTGCTGTCCACCTGGGCCAGCAGCGTGGTGGGGATCTGAACGAAAGGCACCCCCCGGAGGATGGTGGCGGCGGCAAAGCCCGCCAGATCCCCCACCACGCCGCCCCCCAGGGCCGCCACGGCGTCGGTGCGGGTGAGGCCGAAGTCCATGAAGTCCTCCCACAGCTGGGCGAGCTGGGAAGGGTTTTTACTTGCCTCCCCCGCCGGGACAGAGAACAGCCGGGCCTCAAACCCGGAGGCCGCCAAACTGTCCAGCACCGTTTTGCCGTAAAGGGGTTCCACATGACTGTCGGTGACCACCGCCAGCTTGCGGGCGCGGGGCAGGGCGGCGCGGATGCGCTCCCCCGCCTGGGAGAGCAGGCCCCGCTGGATCAAAATATCGTACTCCCGGCCCGGAAGGGCCACGGTGAGGGTTTTCATGGCCTGCCTCCTCCCTTAGAGCCGGTCCGCCTCGCCGGCCAGCGTGTCCAGGAACGCCTCCTCGCCCCAGGTGTTGAGCTTGAAGAACATGGCCTGGCTGCCCCCGGCGGTGATGGCGGTGAGATAGAGCCGGTCCCCCTCCCCCGCCAGGGTGAGGGACAGGGCCACCCGGTTTCCGCCCAGGGCGCTGTACCGCTCGTACATCCGCACCGCCACCCGGGCCGGGCCGACGGTGAAATCCGAGCGGTCCTCCAGGCTGGCGGACATACTGCCGTTCAGCACCGCACGCTCCAGGCGCCCCAGCACCTCGTCAAAATCGCCGGTGATCGCGCGCTCCAATTTTGCCATAGCCTGCCCCTCCTCACACCAATTTTTTGTCCATGAGCTCAATGAGCGGATTCAATTTCCCAATCAGGTGCCGGAACTTCTCCGGCGTGAGGGACTGGGCCCCGTCGCACTTGGCGCAGGGCGGGTCGTTGTGGACCTCCACCATCAGGCCGTCCGCCCCCACCGCCACGGCGGCCATGGCCAGCGGCTCCACCATCCAGTACATCCCCGCGGCGTGGGAGGGGTCCACCACAATGGGCAGGTGGCTCATCCTCCGGATGGCCGGGATGGCGGACAGGTCCAGGGTGTTGCGGGTGTAGGTCTCGAAGGTGCGCACACCCCGCTCGCACAGGATCACGTTCTCATTGCCCGCGGCCATGATATACTCCGCCGACATGATCCACTCCTCGTAGGTGTTGGACAGCCCCCGCTTGAGCAGCACCGGCTTGGACAGCTTGCCCACCTCCTTCAGCAGGTCAAAGTTCTGCATGTTCCGGGCGCCCACCTGCACCAGATCCACCTTTTCCTCAAACAGCTGGCAGTACCGGGGCGCCATGATCTCGGACACAATGGGCAGGCCGGTGTCCGCCCTGGCCTCCAGCAGCAGCTCCAGCCCGTCGGTGCCCATGCCCTGGAAGGAGTAGGGCGACGTGCGGGGTTTGAACGCGCCCCCCCGCAGCAGGGCGGCTCCGGCGTCCTTCACGTCCCGGGCCACCCCCACGATCTGCTCCTCGCTCTCCACCGAGCAGGGCCCGGCGATGACGGTGAACCGGTCCCCGCCGCCGATGGGCGCGCCGGACACATCCACCACCGTGTCCTCCGGGTGGAACTTGCGGTTGGCCTTCTTATAGGGCTCCTGCACCCGCATGACCCGCTCCACATCGTCGTTCATGGACAGCTTGCCCATGTCGATGTGGGCGGTATCCCCCACCAGCCCCAGAATGGAGCAGTCCACGCCGTTGGTAATCCCCACGGCCACGCCGTGGTCCCGCTCCAGCTGGGTCGCCAGGGCCTGAATTTTCTCCTGGCTCACGCCGGGCTTCATCACAATTACCATAATAAAAAAACTCCTTTTTCCTCAAAATAGAAAGAAGCCCACAGACCGCCCGCGGTCCATGAGCTTCCCGATGCTGCACAAATTCAGGCGGGGCCTGCCGCCCCTCACTCACGCGCCGCGCTTGAACACGCCAAAGCAGCCGGACCCGTTAAATCGAGTCCAGCCAAAGGTAAAGGTGAAGCTGTGGGCACAGAGTCGGGTCATTGACGCTACCTCGCTGATGTTTGATTGGGGACATTATATACTTTAACCAGGTAAAATGCAAGAAGTTTTTGAACAAAGGCGCGAAACCGTGCGCCGCCCGCAGGCGCGGCCCGGCAGCTCGCCTTTTTCTTGACATAACCGGCGGACGGGGGATAAAATAGAGCACAAGAACCTTGCAAGGAGGCCGTATCATGAGCCATACCGTGGAAATCCTGTCCGTGGGCACCGAGCTGCTGCTTGGCTCCATCGTCAACTCCGACGCCCAGGCCCTCAGCCGGGAGCTGTCCGGGCTGGGGTTGAACGTGCTGTACCACTCGGTGGTGGGGGACAATCCGGGCCGCCTGCGCGCCGCGGTGGAGCTGGCCAGAAGCCGGGCGGACGTCATCGTCACCACCGGCGGGCTGGGCCCCACCTGCGACGACCTCACCAAGCAGACCCTGACGGAGTGCTTCGGCAGAAAGCTGGTGTTCCACCCCGAGTGCGCCCGGGAGATCCGCGCCTTTTTCGCGCGCATGGGCCGGGAGATGACGGACAACAACCTCCAGCAGGCGTACCTGCCTGAAGGGTGCCGCGTGCTGGACAACGCCTGGGGCACCGCCCCCGGCTGCGCCTTTGAGGCGGACGGGACCTATGTGGTCATGCTCCCCGGCCCCCCCGCCGAGTGCCTGCCCATGTTCCGGGAGCGGGCCCTGCCCTGGCTGGCCCGGCTGAGCGAGGGGGTCATCCGCTCCCGCACCCTGCGGGTGTTCGGCCTGGGGGAGTCGGCGGTGGAGGATAAGCTCCGGGACCGGATGAACCAGCTGCAAAATCCCACCCTGGCCCCCTACGCCAAGGAGGGCGAGGTGGAGCTGCGCATCACCGCCAAGGCGGACACCATCGAGGCGGCGGACGCCCTCATCGCCCCGGTGGAGGGGCAGGTGCGGGCCATCCTGGGGGACCTCATCTACGGCGCGGACGTGTCCGGCCTGCCCCAGGTGGTGCTGGAGGGGGCCCGGGCCCGGGGCCTCACCCTGGGCACGGCGGAGAGCTGCACCGGGGGGCTCATCGCCAAGCGCCTCACCGACGTGCCCGGCGCGGCGTCGGTGTTCAAGGGCGGCGTGGTGAGCTACCACTGTGAGGTAAAGGCGGGGCTGCTGGGGGTGTCCCAGGCCCTGCTGGACGAGAGGGGCGCGGTGTGCGCTCCGGTGGCGGAGCAGATGGCCCAGGGCGCCCGGCAGGCGCTGGGGACGGACCTGGCGGTGGCCGTCACCGGGGTTGCGGGCCCCGATCCGGACGAGCGGGGCAATCCGGTGGGGCTGGTGTTCACCGCCCTGGCCACCCCCGGCGGCGTGTGGGTGAGGCAGCTCAACCTGGCCGGAATGCGGGCCCGCCGGGACCGCATCCGGAACCTGGCCGCCAACCACGCCCTGGACATGGCCCGGCGCTGGCTGGCGGGGCTCCCCCCCGCGTGAGCCGGCCAAACAACAACTGCGAAAGAAGGGAAGCGGCATGACGCACCGGACAAAACGGCTCATCCTGATCCTGCTGGCGGCGGCGCTGGCCCTGGGCATGGCCATACCCGCCTTTGGCACGGGGACGGCGGGCGGCGTGAACCTGATGGCGGTGAACGACACCGTGCTCACCGACGTCACCCCGGACAATATGCCCAGGACGGTGGGCGGCGTGCTGTACGTGCCCTACACCATGCTGTCCTACCTGGACACCAACATCAACCTGGGCGTAAAGGCCATCTACAGCTCCGTCAAGCGCACCGTGCTGGTCACGGACGAGACGCGGGGCGTGCTGTTCGACACGCGCGCTAACACCGCCGCGGACCTGTCCGGCAATCCCGTCACCGCCCGGGCCATGGTGCGCAACAACATGGTGTTCCTGCCCATCGACTGGCTGTGCGAATACTTCGGGTCCATCAGCTGCACCCGCGTCCGCACCCGCTACGGCACCCTGATCCGGCTGACCAGCAGCGCCGCCATCCTCAGCGACCAGAGCTTTGTCAGCGCCGCGGACAACCTGCTGGCCGACAGCCTGAACCACTACCTGGAGGCGGGCGGCGCGGGCGAGGGGACGGACCCCGCTCCCTCCGGCAGCGCCGCCGCGTCCCAGCCGCCCAGCGGCGGGGAGCTGTACCTGGCCTGCCGCTGGGGGAGCGACGGCGCCCAGTGCGCCCAACTGGCGGAGGGGCGCGGCCTGCGCGCGCTGTTTCTGTTCACCCCCGCCCAGCTGCGGGAGCAGGACGATCTGGTCCGCCGCCTGGCGGGGGCGGGCCACACGGTAGGGCTGGCCCTGGACGGGGACAGCACCGGCGCCTGCCTCGCCCAGGCCCAGGAGGGCCGCGGGCTGCTGGCCGCCATCGCCCGCTGCCCCGCCCTGGTGGCCGCCGCCCCCAATCTGGACGGCGCCGGACGCGAGGCGCTGGTTCAGGCGGGCTTTGCGGTGTGGTCCCCCACGGTGCGGGGGGCGGACTATCCCACCGGCGCGGCTCTGGCCCGGGCGCTGGACCCCCAGCAGGTGAACTACGTGGAGGTCAGCTGCGGCCGGGGCGGCTCCGCCTTCCTGCGCGCGGCGCTGAACGCCATGGAGGAGGAAAACTGCCAGATCTATCAGGCCACCGCCCCGGCTCTGTCATAAAAAGGCCGTCCAACCCCCTCAGAGGTCCAGCATCACCCGCTCGATGCCCGCCACCGCCTCGTCCACCAGGCCGTCAATATCAAGGGCCTTCTCCGCCTCCTCCAGCTCCTCCAGCTTGGGCTTGGTCCGGGGGTGCTTGGGGGTGAACACGGTGCAGCAGTCCTCATAGGGCAGGATGGAGGTCTCGAACGTGCCGATCTTCCGGGCGATGCGGACGATCTCCTCCTTGTCCATGCCGATCACCGGCCGCAGCACGGGCAGGGTGCACACCCCGTCGGTGCAGGCCAGGGCGTCCAGGGTCTGGCTGGCCACCTGGCCCACCGACTCTCCCGTCACCAGGGCCTGGATACCGTTTTTTTCCGCCACCCGGCAGGCAATGCGCATCATGAACCGCCGCATGAGGACGGTGAAGAGCTCCTCTGGGCAGGACCGGCGCAGCTCCTCCTGGACCTTGGTGAAGGGCACCACGTGGACGCACTGCTTGCCGGTGTAGGGCACCAGCAGCCGGGCCAGGTCCAGCACCTTCTCCTTGGCCTCGGGAGAGGTGTAGGGGTAGGAATAGTAGTGGATCATGTCCACGATGACCCCCCGCTTGGCGATCATCCAGGAGGCCACGGGGGAGTCGATCCCCCCGGACAGCAGGGACAGCGCCCTGCCCCCCATGCCCACGGGCAGCCCCCCCGCCCCTGGCTCCGGGTCGGCGTGGATGTAGGCGTCGAAATCCCGCACCTCCACGTGGACGGTGAGCTGTGGGTGGTGCATGTCCGCCGTCAGGTGGGGGTAGCGGTCGTGGAGCTCCCCGCCCACGTACTGGGACAGCTGAATGGAGGTCATGGGAAAGGTCTTGTCCGCCCGCTTGGACTCCACCTTGAAGGAGCCTGCGGCGGCCAGCTTGTCCCCCAGGTAGTCCACGGCGCAGGCCACGATGGCGTTCTTGTCCTTGGGGCAGGCCCGGGCCCGGCACACCCCCACCGCGCCGAACACCTTGCCCATGGCCTGCCACGCGCCCTCGAAGTCGCAGCTCCCGTCCAGCGGCTCCACATAGGTGGTGGACTGCCGGGTGTAGACCTTGAAGGAGCCGTACTTTTTCAGCCGCCGCTTCACGTTCCCCATCATCTTCTCTTCAAAGCCCCGGCGGTTGAGGCCCTTGAGCACCATTTCCCCCTGCTTGAGCAGAATGATTTCTCCCATACTATCCCTGGCTTTCTGATTGAATTTCCCCCTATTTTACCTTGACCCGGGCGGCGCTGTCAAGAGGCGGCGCCCCCCGGCAAAACGCACTTGCCCCCCGCCCCGAATTGTGTTAAAATCTGGTGAGTGAACGCACAGCAGAGACGAGAGGGGGAAGGGGCCGTGTGCTGACCGCCGCGGTCCTGTGTTTTTATGTCCAGCAAAACCGCATTTGACAACCAGCGCTATGTGGAAACCCAGTCCGCCCGCATCCGGGCGCGCATCGCCCAGTTCGGGGGCAAGCTGTACCTGGAATTCGGCGGCAAGCTGTTCGACGACTACCACGCCGCCCGGGTGCTGCCCGGCTTCGCCCCGGACAGCAAGATCCGTATGCTCCTGGAGATGCGGGACAGCGTGGAGATCGTCATGGTCATCAACGCCGCCGACATCGAGCAGAGCAAGGTCCGGGGGGATTTGGGCATCACCTACGACGAGGACGTGCTGCGCCTCATCGACACATTCCGGGGCGAGGGGCTGTATGTGGGCAGCGTCACCATCACCCAATACGCCGCCCAGCCCGCGGCGGACGCGTTCAAGCGCCGGCTGGAGGAGCTGGGGGTGCGGGTCTACCTCCACTACACCATCTCCGGCTATCCCCACGACGTGGGGCGCATCGTGTCCGACGAGGGCTTCGGCCGCAACGACTATATCGAGACCGGCCGGCCCCTGGTGGTGGTCACCGCCCCCGGCCCCGGCTCGGGCAAGATGGCCGTCTGCCTGTCCCAGCTCTACCACCACTACAAGCGGGGGGTAAAGGCGGGCTACGCCAAGTTCGAGACCTTCCCCATCTGGAACCTGCCCCTGAAGCACCCGGTGAACCTGGCCTACGAGGCGGCCACCGCCGACCTCAACGACGTGAACATGATCGACCCCTTCCACCTCCAGGCCTATGAGGAGACCACGGTGAACTACAACCGGGACGTGGAGGTGTTCCCCGTCCTCCAGGCCATGTTCCAGGAGATCATGGGGGAAAGCCCCTACAAGTCCCCCACCGACATGGGGGTGAACATGGTGGGCAGCTGCATCGCTGACGACGAGGCGGTGTGCGCCGCCGCCAAGCGGGAGATCGTCCGGCGCTACTACGCCGCCCTGTGCGACCGCCGCCGGGGCCAGGGCAGCGACGAGATCGTCTACAAGCTGGAGCTTTTGATGAAGCAGGCCCAGGCCGGTCCCGAGCTGCGCCCCGTCATCCACGCCGCCGAGGCCAAGGCCGAGGAGCGGGGGGAGCCCGCCGCCGCCATCCAGCTGCCCGACGGTCGGGTTGTGGTGGGCAAGACCTCCGAGCTGATGGGGGCCGCCGCCGCCGCGCTGCTCAACGCGCTGAAGGCCCTGGCGGGCATACACCGCAAGACCCACCTCATCGACCGGGCCGCCATTGAGCCCATCCAGGCGCTGAAAATCGGCCACCTGGGCAGCCGCAACCCACGGCTGCACTCCGACGAGGTGCTCATCGCCCTGGCCATCTCCACCGCCACCGTCCCCATGGCCGCCCAGGCGCTGGACAGCCTGGACAAGCTGCGCGACTGCGAGGCCCACTCCTCCGTCATCCTCACCGCCGCCGACAGCGGAACCTACTCCAAGCTGGGCCTGCGCCTGACCTGCACCCCCCGCTATCAGGGCAGCCAGCTCTACCACAAGTAGGCGGAGCATGTTTCACGTGAAACATTCGTTTTAAGTCCCTTGAAAAGAAAAGGCTTGCAATCGAGCCGGAACTGTGGTATTATGCTAGATACCTGTGCGGGACCTGCCCGCCTTTACCAAGCCATCACCGAAAGGATTTGAGTCAACATGACCACTCCCCAGATTATTGTCTCTATCATTTACTTTATCGTGTCCCTGGCGCTGGTCGCCATCGTCATGCTCCAGTCCGGCAAGAGCGCGGGCCTGTCCGGCGCCATCGCCGGCGGCGCGGACACCTTCCTGTCCAAGAACAAGGCCAAGTCCGCCGACGCCCGGCTGGCCAAGATGACCAAATGGGTGGCCATCGTGTTCATGGTCCTCACCCTGGCGCTGTGCCTGCTGTCCCTGACCTGACGCGCAATGTGAAAAAGCTCCCTCCGCTCCGGCGGAGGGAGCTTTTTTGCCCGGAAAATCCCCTGGAATTTCAAATTGAAACCCGCCCGCCCCCCTGGTACAATGACACCATCAGGCGCGCTGAAATACAATCAGGAGGGCTTATCTATGGACAAAACCTACTCTATTGAGGATCTGGCCGGCTTCACCGGCCTCACCGACCGCACCCTGCGCAGCTATTTGCAGGAGGGGCGGCTCACCGGCGCCAAGGTGGACGGCGCGTGGCGCTTCTCCCCGGAGGACGTGCAGCGGCTGTTCCAGGACGGCGGCGCACGCCGGGCCATGGCGGCCAACCGCAACGCCAAGGTCTACGACTTCATGCTGGGCGGACAGCCGGAGGACCGCTGCTGCCTCATCCGGGACATCCCCGTGGACGGGGACGGCGAGGGGGCGCTGCGCCAGCGCCTGCTGGACCGGGTGAACCGGGAGGAGGGCGCGGTGTCCTTCTCTTACTCCTACGGCGTGGACCGGCGGGGGCTGGGCGCGGCCCGGGTCATCCTCACGGGACCCAGCCAGCGGGTTCTGGCGGTACTGGCGGACACATAACAACCGGCCCCCGGCGGCTTGCCGGGGGCCGGTTCTCTATGCCCTCAAATGCTCGGGCGGCCGGTATTGCAGCGCCTCCGCCAGGTGGTGGGCGGCGATGCCCTCCGCCCCGTCCAGGTCCGCGATGGTGCGGGCCACCCGCAAAATGCGGTCGTACCCCCGGGCGGTTAGCCCCAGCCGGTCATAGGCCCCCCGTATGAGCTGCTGGCAGGCTTCGTCCAGCTTGCAGTAAGCCCGCAGCTCCCGGGGGCCCATCTGGGCGTTGCAGGCGGGACCGTCTGGGCCGTAGCGCGCCGTCTGAACGGCCCGGGCGGCGTTCACCCGCGCCCGGATGGCCGCCGAGCTCTCCGCAGGCGGGGCGTTCCCCGACAGCTCATCGTAGTCCAAGGAGGGCACGTCCACACAGATGTCGATACGGTCCAGCATGGGGCCCGACAGCCGGGACAGGTAGCGCCGCACCCCCTGCTCCGTGCAGGTGCAGCGGCCCGACGGGTGGCCATACCAGCCGCATTTGCAGGGGTTCATGGCGCACACCAGCATGAACCGGCTGGGATAGGTCACAGAGCCGGACACGCGGGAGATCTGGGCCACTCCGTCCTCCAGGGGCTGGCGGAGGACCTCCAGCACGTCGGAGTGGAACTCGGGCAGCTCGTCCAGAAAGAGCACGCCGTTGTGGGCCAGGGAGATCTCCCCCGGCCGGGGGCTGGAGCCGCCCCCCGTCATCCCCGCCGCCGAGATGGTGTGGTGGGGGGCGCGGAAGGGCCGGCGGCGCACCATGGGGTGCTCCCGGCTGGTCAGCCCCATGACGGAGTAGATTTCCGTGCAGGCCAGCGCCTCCGCCCGGGTCAGGTCGGGGAGTATGGAGGGCAGGCGCTTGGCCATCATGGACTTGCCCGAGCCGGGGGAGCCCGACATGAGCACGTGGTGGCCCCCCGCCGCAGCCACCTCCAGCGCCCGCTTGGCGTGCTCCTGCCCCTTCACCTCGGAGAAGTCGGGGCCTTGGAGGGGCGGCAGCTCGTCCTGCCACGCCGGAGCGGGCGGGATGGTCCGCCCGCCGGACAGGTGGAGGGCCAGCTGCTCCACCGTGCCCACGGGGATGACCTCCAGCCCCGCCGCCAGGGTGGCCTCGGGGGCGTTATCGGCGGGGACAAACAGGCGCCGCACCCCCGCCCGGCCGGCCGCCAGCGCCATGGGCAGCACCCCCGGCACCGGCCGCAGCCGCCCGTCCAGGGACAGCTCCCCGATGAAGGCGGAGTCCCGCTCGTTTTTCAGCGAGAGCTGGCCGCCCGCGCACAGAATGCCCACCAGAATGGGCAGGTCGTACACCGTGCCCGCCTTGCGCTGCCCGGCGGGGGCCAGGTTCACCGTGATGCGGGAGACGGGGAAGTCAAAGCCGCTGGACTTCACCGCCGAGCGCACCCGCTCCCGGGCCTCTTTCACGGCGGCGTCGGGCAGGCCCACCACGTCGAAGGCGGGCAGGCCGCCGGACAGGGCGCACTCGGCCGTGACGGGATAGCCCGCCACCCCGTTCAGCCCTAGGGAGGGCACATTGCATACCACGGGCGCTCACCCCTTTCTGCCTTTCTAATTGGTCCGTTTGGAATAGTCTACCACGCTTCGGCCCGCCGCGCAAGGGCGGGACGGGCTGGAAATGAATCAAAGCCCCAGGATATCCAATCTTATGCGAAAACTTCCCGGAAAAAATCCGCTTTGACAATTGCAAAATCGGGACAGATGTGATAGACTATTCAGCGCGAAATGAACGGACCAAATCGGGGACGTTCGCATATGAAAAGGAGGAAAACGCCTATGGCACGCAAGTTCAAAACTATGGACGGCAATACCGCCGCCGCCCACGTGTCCTACGCATTCACCGAGGTGGCCGGCATCTATCCCATCACGCCGTCCAGCCCCATGGCCGACAATGTGGACCAGTGGGCCGCCGCCGGCCGCAAGAACATCTTCGGCCAGACCGTCAAGGTCATCGAGATGCAGTCCGAGGCCGGCGCCGCCGGCACCGTCCACGGCTCCCTGGCCGCCGGCGCCCTGACCACCACCTACACCGCCTCTCAGGGCCTGCTGCTGATGATCCCCAACATGTATAAGATCTCCGGCGAGCTGCTCCCCGGTGTGTTCCACGTGTCCGCCCGTACTGTGGCCAGCCACGCGCTGAACATTTTCGGTGACCACTCCGACGTGATGGCCTGCCGCCAGACCGGCTTCGCCATGCTGGCCGAGGGCAATGTGCAGGAGGTCATGGACCTGTCCGCCGTGGCCCACCTGGCCGCCATTGAGGGCCGCGTGCCCTTCCTGAACTTCTTCGACGGCTTCCGCACCTCCCACGAGATCCAGAAGGTCGCCATCTGGGACTACGACGATCTGGCCGAGATGGTGGACTGGAAGGCCGTGGAGGACTTCCGCGCCCGCGCCCTCAACCCCGAGCGCCCCGTGATGCGCGGCTCCCACGAGAACGGCGACATCTTCTTCCAGCACCGTGAGGCCTGCAACAAGTACTACGACGCCATCCCCGAGATCGTCGAAGGCTACATGGGCAAGATCAACGCCAAGCTGGGCACCAACTACCAGCTGTTCAACTACTACGGCGCGCCCGACGCCGACCGGGTCATCATCGCCATGGGCTCCATCTGCGACGTGGCCGAGGAGGTCATCGACTACCTCAACGCCCACGGCGAGAAGGTGGGCCTGATTAAGGTGCGCCTGTACCGCCCGTTCCGCGCGGACAAGCTGCTGGCCGCCATCCCCGCCACCTGCAAGAAGATCGCCGTGCTGGACCGCACCAAGGAGCCCGGCGCCCAGGGCGAGCCCCTGTACCTGGACGTGGTCACCGCTCTGGCCAACGCGGGCCGCACCGACATCTCCGTCATCGGCGGCCGCTACGGCCTGGGCTCCAAGGACACTCCCCCCGCCAGCGTGTTCGCCGTCTATGAGGAACTGACCCGCGCCGAGGCCAAGCGTCAGTTCACCATCGGCATCGTGGACGACGTGACCAACATGTCCCTGGAGGAGAAGCCCTCCCCCAACACCGCGGCCGAGGGCACCATCGAGGTCAAGTTCTGGGGTCTGGGCGGCGACGGCACCGTGGGCGCCAACAAGAACTCCATCAAGATCATCGGTGACCACACCGACAAGTACGTCCAGGCGTACTTCCAGTACGACTCCAAAAAGACCGGCGGCGTGACCATCAGCCACCTGCGCTTTGGCGACCAGCCCATCCGCGCCCCCTATTATATCAATAAGGCCGACTTCGTGGCCTGCCACGTGCCCGCCTATATCGTCAAGGGCTTCCCCATGGTCCGGGACGTGAAGGACGGCGGCACCTTCCTCATCAACTGTCAGTGGAGCGACGAGGAGCTGGATAAGCACATGCCCGCCGTGGCCAAGCGCTATATCGCTGAGCACAACATCCAGGTCTACACCATCAACGCCATCGACCTGGCCATCGAGATCGGCATGGGCAAGCGCACCAACACCATCCTCCAGTCCGCCTTCTTCAAGCTGGCCAAGGTCATGCCCGAGGAAGAAGCCATCGGCTATATGAAGGATGCCGCCACCCACTCCTACCTGAAGAAGGGCCAGGACATCGTGGACATGAACCACAAGGCCATCGACATCGGCGCCACCGCCTTCAAGAAGTTCGACGTGCCCGCCTCCTGGGCCACCGCTCAGGACGAGGACAAGGGCGGGAACCTGGAGGGCCGCGCCGAGCTGGTGGAGCAGGTGAAGGACGTGATGGAGCCCATCAACCGCATGGACGGCGACAGCCTGCCCGTGTCCGCCTTTGCCAACTACGTGGACGGCACCTTCCAGCAGGGCGCTTCCGCCTATGAGAAGCGCGGCGTGGCCGTGTCCGTCCCCGCCTGGAACCCTGACACCTGCGTGCAGTGCAATATGTGCGCCTACGTCTGCCCCCACGCCACCATCCGTCCCTTCGCCCTCACCGAGGACGAGGCCAACAGCGCCCCCGAGTGCGCCCAGATCGTGGACATCAAGGCCGGCAAGGGCAAGGGCGTTTACAAGTACTCCCTGGCCGTGTCCGCCATGGACTGCATGGGCTGCTCCGTCTGTGTGGGCGTGTGCCCCACCAAGAGCCTGAGCATGGCGCCCCTGGAGAAGGAGGCCGTGCGCCAGCCCGCCTTCGACTATATGGTCGCCAAGGTGGCCCCCAAGGCCGACATGGAAGGCACCGCCTCCGTCAAGGACAGCCAGTTCAAGCAGCCCCTGCTGGAGTTCTCCGGCTCCTGCGCCGGCTGTGCCGAGACCGCTTACGCCCGTCTGGTCACCCAGGTGTGCGGCGACCGGATGTACGTGTCCAACGCCACCGGCTGCTCCTCCATCTGGGGCGGTCCCGCCGCCACCTCCCCCTACACCGTCAATAAGGACGGCAAGGGCGTGGCCTGGGCCAACTCCCTGTTCGAGGACAACGCCGAGCACGGCCTGGGCCTGCACCTGGGCCAGAAGGCCATCCGCAACGCCCTGGCCGACAAGACCCGCGCCCTGCTGGCCATCGACTGGACTTACGCCCCCCTCAAGGAGGCCGCCCAGAAGTGGCTGGACACCATGGACGACGGCGAGGCCAACGCCGAGGCCACCAAGGCGTATATCGCCGCCCTCAACGACGGCCTGTGCACCATCGACGAGGTGACTGAGTTCGTGAACAGCCCCGCCGCCAAGGACGCCTTTGGCGACAAGCTGCCCGAGATGCAGGCTCACGCCCAGCAGCTCAAGGACTCCGGCGCTCAGTTCTGCGACTGCGAGGCCTGCAAGCTCATCCAGGAGATCCTGGCCCAGAAGGAGTACCTGAACAAGAAGTCCGTGTGGATCTTCGGCGGCGACGGCTGGGCCTACGACATCGGTTACGGCGGCCTGGACCACGTGCTGGCCTCCGGCGAGGACGTGAACATCTTCGTGTTCGACACCGAGGTGTACTCCAACACCGGCGGTCAGGCGTCCAAGTCCTCCAACATCGGCCAGGTGGCGCAGTTTGCCGCCGCCGGTAAGGCCATCAGCAAGAAGTCCCTGGCGGAGATCGTCATGCAGTACGGCTACGTCTACGTGGCTCAGGTGGCCATGGGCGCCAACCCCAACCAGACCCTCCAGGCCATCCGGGAGGCCGAGGCCTATCACGGCCCGTCCCTGGTCATCGGCTACAGCCCCTGCGAGATGCACTCCATCAAGGGCGGCATGGCCAACTGCCAGAGCGAGATGAAGAAGGCCGTGGCCTGCGGCTACTGGAACCTGTTCCGGTATAACCCCGCCCTGAAGGCCCAGGGCAAGAATCCGTTCACCCTGGACTCCAAGGCCCCCGCGGGCGGCTATCAGGACTTCCTGAAGAACGAGGCCCGTTACTCCTCCCTCACCCGCTCCTTCCCCGAGCGCGCCGAGCAGCTCTTCAAGGAGAACGAGGAGGCCGCTATGGCCCGCTGGGCGCATCTGCAAAAGCTCATCGAGCTGTATCAGTAATCGGGTCGGCTTCCCCGCCTGCGGCGGGGCGGCGCAGGTGCGCCGTAAATTCGGAGCGCAGCGGAGAATTTGCGCAGGGCGGATTCATTCCGACCGAGCATTGAAATCCGGGGGTCCCCGGCGCGTCCATAGGACGCGTTGGGGCGGCCGCTATGGCCCGCTGGGCGCACCTGCAAAAGCTCATCGAGCTGTATCAGTAATTCCATCCACAGCATTCCACCGGCTCCCCTCTTCCGAGGGGGGCCGGTTTTTTCCCGTCAGCGCCCGGCGAAGTATTCCGCCACCACCGCGCGCTCCGAAAAGGGGCGGCGCACGCCCTTCTCCTCGATGTACTCCTCGTGGCCCTTGCCCAGCAGGGCGACGATATCCCCCGGTCCCGCCAGATCCAGCGCCCGGAAGATGGCCGCCCGGCGGTCCGGCACCACCTCGTGGGGGAACTCCCCCAGGGCGGCGGATAGGTCGGCGCAGATGGCCTCCACAGGCTCGGAGCGTGGGTTGTCGGCGGTGACCACGGCGTAGTCCGCCCACCGAACGGCCGAGCGGGCCATATCCCTCCGGCGCAGCTTGGGGCGGTCGCCCCCCGCGCCGAACACCGTGATGATCCGCCGGGGATGGTGGGCCGTCAGGGCGGAGAGCACCGCGTCAAAGCTGGCGCCGTTGTGGGCGTAGTCGATAACCACCTCAAAGGGGGCGGGGACGCGCAGGCGCTGGGCCCGGCCGGGCACGGCGGCGTGGGCCAGTCCCGCCCGCACCGCGCCGTCGTTGAGCCCCAGCGCCCGGGCCAGCGCCACCGCCGCCAGGGCGTCCGCCCCGTTGAAGTCCCCCGGCAGAGGGATGTGGTAGCGGGGCGCGCCCGCCACGGTGAGGCGGACGGACAGCGGACGCTCCGGATCGGGCTCCACGGCCAGGGCGCGCACGTCCGCCGCCGCCGTGAAGCCGAAGGCTGTGACCGGCGCGCCGGAGGGCAGCTGCGCGGCCATGGCGGACCAGCTGGGGTCGTCCCCATTGCCCACCCCCCGGCGGCACTGGCGGAAGAGGGCGGCCTTGCAGGCCCGGTACTCCTGGATGTCCCCGTGCTCGCCGGGGCCGATGTGGTCCGGGGTCAGGTTGAGGAACACCCCGGCGGCAAAGGTCAGCCCGTACAGGCGGCGCAGCTTCATGGCCTGGGAGGACGCCTCCAGCACCACATGGGTACAGCCGCTGTCCGCCATCTGACGCAGGGTGCGGTGCAGGGCGATGGGCTCGGGGGTGGTGTTGGCGGCATCGCACAGCTTTTCCCGGCCGACGTAGGCCCCCAGAGTGCCTATCATGCCGGTTTTATACCCGGCGGCGGACAGGATATCCCGGATCATGTGGGCGGTGGTGGTCTTGCCCTTGGTGCCGGTGACGGCGATGAGGGTGAGGGCGTCGGCGGGACGGCCGTAGAACTCCGCCGCCAGCAGGGCCAGAGCGGCCCGGGGGTCGTCCGCCGCCGCCCCGGGGACGCCTCCCGGCAGGGGCGGGGCGCACACCACGGCGGCCGCCCCTCTATACAGGGCCTCGGGTATGTGGGCGCGGCCGTCGGCGCGGTGGCCGGGCAGGGCGGCGAACAGCGCTCCGGGGACCGTCTCCCGGGAGTCGCAGGTGAGGGCGGTGATGTCGGGGTCCTGGGGGCACCGCGCCCCGATGACACGCAGCAGCTGAGACAGCTTCATGGGGAAACCTCCTGTGAGATTTTCCCCAATCTATGATTTTGAGCGCAAAAATGTCCCTCCCGGCGGCCGGGAGGGACATTTTGCGGTTATTCGTCTGTTCCCGCCGGGCGCAGCAGCTCGTCCACCGGCAGGCCGTACAGCTTGGACAGGGCCATCAGGTTGGCGGTGCTGGGCTCGGAGGCACCGTTCTCCCACTTGGACACAGCCTGGCGGCTGACGCCCAGAGCCTCGGCCACGTACTCCTGGGTGAAGCCCGCGGCGGTGCGCCAGGCCTTGAGTGCCTCGCCCAGGCTCTTGACCTGCTCCGGGGGACTGCGGCGGTCATTGCCGGAGCGCAGGTATTTCAGCAGCGCCCGGATGAGCAGCACGACCACGCAGACAAACGCCCCCAAAAGCGCGAGGTTGATGAGCAATACGAGCAGAGCCGGGAATGCTGTACGAACTGGAATAATCATCGTGATTACCTCCTTTTGATGGCTCCAGTCTACCGAAAAATCCCGGTTGCGTCCACCATTTATCGCGCAACTTTAGGTTGCGAACAGGAAGCGCGAGGATAGCCGCGCAGGGGAGCTTGGACCGAAGCAAAAGCAAAAGCCCAGCCGCCGCAAAGCGGGGGCGGGTTTTGCCTGAGTCGGAGGGAAAGCGACCTGGCCGCGCGGCCAATCCGAGCGTGACAAGGAGGCGGATCGTCCGCCTGTCGCAGGGACTTAGCAGCCGTCGCGGAGGCTTCGCAGCACGACTACAAGTCTGCCCAGCCTCCCCAAGCAGCTCCACCCCTACAGCCCCCGCCTGCCCCTCCTGGCGTCCAGCTCCCGCAGAAACGCCTGGACATACTCCACGTCCGACGGGGTGTCGATATACTCCAGCCCCCGCTTCTGCCTCGTCTCCGCCCCCTTGCCGGTGAGGAGAATGAGGGAGGGCGTGTCGCAGCTGAGCACCGCCTGGCGGATGGCCTCCCCCCGGTTGGGCTCGATGCGGCATTCGCAGGCCACGTGGGAGGCGATCTCCCGGCAGATGGACAGGGTGTCCTCCTCGCCGGAGTCCTCCTCGGTGAGAATCACCAGGTCCGCGTGAGCCCCGGCCACCTCTCCCAGGTCCCGGCGGCGGGCAAACGCCTTCTTGCCGGGACAGCCGAATACAATAACGATCCACCGGCCGGGGTACTCCCGCTTCACCGAGCGAAACAGGGTCTCGAAGCTCATGCGGTTGTGAGCGTAGTCCACAATGGCGGTGACGTCCCCCCCGGCGTTGGAGTAGACCTCCATCCGCCCCGGCACACGGGCCCGGGCCAGCCCGTCCTGAACCGCCTGCCGCGGGATATCCAGCCCCAGGCAGACCGCGATGGCCGCCAGGGCGTTTTCCACGTTGAACAGCCCCGGCATGGTCAGCCGGTATTGGCCGCTCAGCCCCTCCGCCTCCACCTGGAAGAGGATGTCGTCCCCGAACTTGCGCACATCATGGGCATAGACGCGGGCGTCAGGGTCCCGCTGGGAGAAGGTGAGCACCTGGGCGCAGGCGTCCCGGGCGGCGGCCAGGGTCTCCTCCCCGTGCTCGCAGTCCAAATTGACGCAGGACAGCTCCGCCTGGGAGAAGAGCTTCAGCTTGGAGTGAAAATAGTCCTGGAAATCCGGGTGCTCGATGGGCGAGATATGGTCGGAGCCGATGTTCAAAAAGGCGGCGGCGGCAAACCGGACGCCCAGGGTGCGGTGGTATTTCAGCGCCTGGCTGGACGCCTCCATCACCACGTACTCCATCCCGGCCGCTCGGGCGTGGGCGAAGTGCCGGTGCAGCTCCAGCGGCTCGGGGGTGGTGAGGTGGGACTCGAACCGCTCCACCCCGTCCCAGGTGTCGATGGACGAGATGACCCCGCAGGTCTGCCCCCGGGGGGCCAGATACTCGTCCAGTATATGCTTGAGGTAGTAAGCGGTGGACGATTTCCCCTTGGTGCCGGTGACGCCGATGATCTTCAGCCGCCGGGCGGGGTCGTTATAGTACATCGCCGCCAGCGGAGCCATCACCAAGCGCATGTCCCGCACCAGAATGCAGGGCAGGTCCGCATCTGGATAGGCCCTCTCGCTGACGTAGGCGAAGGCCCCCTTCCGCCCGGCGTCGGCCAGGTATTCCGGCTTAAAATGGGCCCCCTTACACAAAAACAGCGTGCCGGGGACCGTCTCCCGGGAGCTGTAGGACACGAACTCCACCGTCCGGCCCAGCGCCAGCCCCTCCGGCAGGGGGGCGGCCAGCTGGCCCAGCTTGTCCAGCAATTCGCAGTACTCCCCCAGGGGAAACAGCGTCAATTCCATGGATAAACCTCCCCGAAATCAGATGGTGCGCAGGGGATAGCCGCACTGCTCCACCGCCCGCTCGGCCATGACCATCATGGCGTCCACATAGAAGGGGGGCAGGGGGTGGTAGGTGGCGAACACCGACAGCTCGGTGCAGGCCAGGATGGCGCAGTCGCACCCGGCGCGGCGGATGGCCCGGTCGATCTTGGCGAACTTGTCCCGGCTGCCCTTCTCCCCCTGCTTGATCTCGTCGTAGATGATGGACATGACCAGCTTCTGGGTGTCCGGGTCGGGCGCCGCCGCCTCCATCCCCACCGCGGCGCACTCCCTCTGGTACAGGCCCGTCTGAATGGTGCCGTCGGTGCCCAGGATGCCGGGGCGCTTTCTGCCCTGAGCGGCCAGCGCCTTTGCCGTCTCCCGGAGCATGTGGATGATGGGCACGCCGATCTCCCCCTGAAGGCGGTCGGCAAAGTAGTGGGAGGTATTGCAGGGGATGGCCAGCGCCGTGCAGCCGCAGCCCTCCAGCAGCCGCGCGTCCTTCAGCAGCCGCCGGTACAGCCCCTCGGTGTCCCCCGAGAGGATGGCGGCGGTGCGGTCGGGTATGCCGGTGTCGGACAGGATGAGGGCGGGCAGATGGTCCTGGTCCCGGGCGGCGTCGGTGCGGTCCAGCACAAACTGGTAGAACACCTGGGTGGCCTGGGGCCCCATGCCGCCCAGAACGCCGAGCTTCGCTTCCTGTTTCATGAATTCTCCTTTGGCTTGACGCAGTACTTGTTGAACCGAACCCAGCAGCCGATGTGGTTTTTCCAGATGCGCCAAATGCGCTTGGGGGTGTAGTCCGGGCGGTACTCCATGGAGTGGTGGTCCGCCCCGGCCTTGAACAATGCCCGCATCTCGTCGTGGTACCGCCGGGGGATATACCGGTAGGCCAGCGCGCGGGGAATCATCCGCCAGATGGAGCGATTGCCCGTGATGGCCGGGGGCAGGTCCCGCCCCTCGATGAGGTCGCCCACCAGGTATTGGGCGATGTTGTGCCCCGCGCCGGTGACGTAGTAATTGCTGCGCCCCTGGCGGGTATTGATCTCAAAGGCCTTATACCTGCCGTCCCGGCGGTCGAACTTGATGTCGAAGTTGGAGAAGCCCACGTAGCCGATGTCCTCCAGCATCCCCCGGATCTTATCGCACAGCCCCCGGTCGTGCTCGGTGATGATGACGGCGTGGTTGCCGATGCCGTGGGGGGAGTGCTCCTCCAGCAGCACATGGCCCAGGCACATCAGCTTCACCCGCCCCCGGGTGTCGGAGTAGTTGGTGAGCACCCGCATATAGGTGTCGTCCCCGGGGATGAACTCCTGCAAAATCATCTTGCCCGGATAGCCCGCGGCGTACACCTCGTCCAGCGCGGCCAGCAGCTCCTCCCGGCTCTGACAGATATACACCTTTTTCAGCTCCCGGTGGCCGGTGGCCCAGTAAGCCACGCCGTCGGCGGGCTTGGCCACATAGGGCGCCCCCCAGGGCAGCTCGAAATCGTGGCCCATCCCCCCCTCGTAGACAAAGGTGGCCGGGTGGTCGATGCCGTAGCGGTCGCACAGGGCATAGAACTGCTCCTTGTCGGTGAGCTGGTCCAGCATCCCGCCGCTGATATAGTTACACTTCACGTTGGCGGGGAACTGGTCCTTCAGGTGGGCACACAGCTTAACGTAGCTGTCCCCGCAGCCCACCACGATGACGGTCTTGTCCCCGCACTCCGCCGCCACGTCCTTCACGTTTTGGAGAAAGACCCCCTCGTCCTCGTTTCCCAGGCAGGGGCGGTAGTCGATGATGGCGCTGAAGGCGCAGGGAAAGGTGGCGGCGAACTTGCCGAAGGCGATGCTCTTCACCCCATACGCCTCGTGAAAGGCCCGGGCCACGCTGTATACATTGATATCCCCGCCGAAGAGCAGGGGCTGAAACGAACAATCAGACATGAAAAACCAAACTCCTTTATCCCCCGGCGCGGCGCACCAAAAACACGCCGGGAATCTGGGACAGCTTGTTGATGACCCCGGTGAGCTCCCGCTGATCCTGGACAAACAGCTCCAGGTTGATGATGGCGTAGCCGTCGGGCTGGCTGCGGGCGGCCAGGGTGTTCAGCTTGGCCTTCTGGGCGGACAGGGCCATGGCCACGTCCAGGGCCAGCCCGTCCCGGTCCTTGGCGGAGATCTCCAGGGAGGTGCGGAAGGTGGACTCTCCCGTCTGCGCCCAGGCCACTTTCACCCAGCGGCCCGCCTCCTCCGGCTTGCGCCTGGCGGGGTCGGCGTTGGGGCAGTCCTTGCGGTGGATGGACACGCCGTAGCCCTTGGTGATAAAGCCCACCACCGGGTCCCCGGGGACGGGGGTGCAGCACTTGGAGAACTTCACCATGCAGTTGTCCAGCCCCTCCACGATGATGCCGTTGACGGAGTGGCGGGGGGCGGGGGCGGTCCCCTTGGCGCTGGAGGGATAGACCGTCTCCCCCGAGGAGACGGCGGCCTGGATGGCCTCGTGCTCCGCCCGCTGGCGCTCCAGCCGGCCCAGCCGGGTCATCTCCTCCCGCATACGCCCGGCGGCCTTCTGGGCGGACAGCCCGCCGTAGCCGATGGCGGCGTACAGCTCGTCCAGCGAGCCGAAGCGCACCCGCTTGAGCAGGGTGTCCAGCAGGTCGGCGCTGGCGGTGATGGCGCCCAGGGTCAGCCCCAGATGCTTCAGCTCCGACTCGAACATGGAGCGGCCGGTGGCGATGTTCTCCTCCCGGCGCTCCTTTTTGAACCACTGGCGGATCTTGTTGCGCGCCTCGTTGGATTTGCAAATCTTCATCCAGTCCCGGCTGGGGCCCCGGGCGGACTTAGAGGTGACGATCTCCACAATGTCGCCGTTTTTCAGCGGCGTCTCAAAGGTGACGATGCGCCCGTTCACCCTGGCCCCCGTCATGGAATTGCCCACGGCGGAGTGGATGGAATAGGCGAAGTCAATGGGGGTGGCTCCGGCGGGCAGGCTCTTCACGTCCCCGTTGGGGGTAAAGACAAACACCTCGTCGGAGAACATGTCCACCCGCAGCGTGCGCACAAACTCGTCCGGGTCGGCGTCCTGCTGGCTTTCCAGCAGCTTGCGCACCCACTCGAATTCCCGCTCGGTGCCCAGCTTCTGGTTGGCCATCCCCTCCTTGTACTTCCAGTGGGCGGCCACGCCGTATTCCGCCGTCTGGTGCATCTGCCATGTGCGGATCTGCACCTCGAAGGGGATGCCCTCCCGGCCCACCACGGTGGTGTGCAGGGACTGGTAGCCGTTGGGCTTGGGGGTGCCGATATAGTCCTTGAACCGGCCCAGCACCGGCTTGAACATGTCGTGGACGCAGCCCAGCACATTGTAGCAGGCGGGGATATCCTCCACAATCACCCGGAAGGCGTACAGGTCGAAGATCTCGTTAAGGGTCTTGCTCTGCGTATACATCTTGCGGTAGATGGAGTAGATGTGCTTCAGCCGCCCGTATACCCGGCAGTTCACGCCCTCCTCGGACAGGCGCTGCTCGATATGGGTCTGCATATTCTCCACAAATCCGGCGTGGATGGTGGTGATGTTGGCCAGCTCCTCCTTCACGTCGTGGTAGCCCACCGGGTCCAGATATTCCAGCGCCAGGTCCTCCAGCTCCCACTTCAGCTTCTGCATACCCAGGCGGTGGGCGATGGGGGCGTAGACCTCCATGGTTTCCAGCGCCTTTTCCTTCTGCTTCTTGTCCGACTGGTACTGGAGCGTGCGCATATTGTGCAGCCGGTCGCACAGCTTGATGAGGATGACCCGCACGTCCTTGGCCATGGCCATGAACATTTTGCGCAGGTTCTCCATCTGCTCGTCCTCCCGGGAGGTATACTGCATCCGGGTCAGCTTGGTGACGCCCTCCACCAGATCAGCGATCTGCGGGGAGAACAGCCGGGCGATGTCGTCGTGGGTGGAATCGGTGTCCTCAATGCAGTCGTGGAGCAGGGCGGCAATGATGGAATCCTGATCCAGCTCCAGCTCGTTGACGATCTCCGCCACGGCGATGGGGTGGATGATATAGGGCTCCCCGCTCTTGCGCAGCTGGGACCCGTGGTGGTGGTCGGCGTATTCAAATGCCGCGCGGATGCGCTCCGCGTCCGCCGCAGGATTGGCGGCGAGGATGCTTTTTTCCAGCGCTTCGTATTGTTCATGGGCCAGATCCATAGATGGCGCCTCCTTCGTCGAAGCAAAGTCCGCTCCGTTCCGCTTCCGCCTCCCGGCGAAAGCTCCACAAGCTCCCTTGCTTCTCCTCTCCCCGCAAAACCACAGGGCGGTTTTGTGGGGGCCCGTTTTTTTGCAAAGTCCGCTTCGTTCCGCTTCCGCCTCCCGGCGAAAGCTCCACAAGCTCCCTTGCTTCTCCTCTCCCCACAAAACCTAAGGCCGGTTTTGCGGGGGCCCGTTTTTTGCAAAGTCCGCTCAGTTATCTTCTAAAAATTCCCGCAGCCGGCACATCAGCGCCGCCGCTTCCAGGTCTACCTTATACTCGGGGCGGCACAGCTGCAGCCGCTCCGCCTCCAGCCGGATCAGCCCCCGGTCGCCCATCACGTACAGGCACACCAGGGTGCGGCCGTAGGAACAGCGGCCGTCGGGCAGCCGGGCGGCCTGACGCAGCAGGGCCGGGCCTGCGTCCAGAAAGCCGCCCACGGCGTTGTGCTCCAAAAACCGCCACAGCCGGGTGAAGTCCTGCCGGCTGGGCAGCAGCAGCCCGGCCTCCCACCGGGACAGCGCCTCTCCCTCCCGTAGGCGCTGGAACAGCTCCTGCTCCAGCTGGGCCCGGGCGGGGGCGGGGCGCAGGTCGCACAGCTGAAGCTGCACCGCGCGGCTGCCCCGGAACTCGTTAATCTGGGGGGTAAAGATCACGTCCAGCCGGTCCCCGGCGGACACGCCGCAGGCGGCGGCGTTGGCGGAGAAAAAGATGGCGTCCAGCACCACCGCATCCCGCCGCAGCTTCATCTTCAAATGCCGCCCGCCCCCCACGTCGCAGCAGGACACCACGCACGCCCCCCGCAGCAGCAGCACCGGCTTGGGGTTTCCGGTGCCGAAGGGCTCCAGCTCGGACAGCGACTCCACCTGGGGGGCGGTGAGCTGGCCGCAGTGGTCTATCTCCGCGTCCACGCTGATGGCGGCCTCCATGGGTTCGCCCCCGGTGCGCAGCGTAACCAGGCGGCACACCTCGTCCCGGAAGGCGGGGATATTTCCCTCCAGGATGGTGAAACCCGCCGCCATCTCGTGGCCCCCGAAGCCCTCCAGCAGGGGGGCGCACCGTTCCAGTGCGGCGAACAGGTTGAACCCCCCGAAGGACCGGCAGGAGCCCTTCCCCTGGCCGTGCTCCAGGCAGATCATGAACGCTGGGCAGGAATATTTCTCCGCCAGGCGGGAGGCCACGATGCCCACCACCCCCTGGTGCCAGCCCTCGCCCGCCAGCACGATGGCGGGGGCGGTGAGCTGGGGGCGGGCCTCCAGCAGCGCCACGCACTCGTCGTAGATGGACAGCTCGATAGCCTGCCGCTCCCGGTTCAGCCGGCACAGGGTATGGGCCAGCGCCTCCCCCCGCTCCTCGTCCCGGGTGAGCAGCAGCTCCAGCGCCACCATGGCCTGCTCCATCCGCCCTGCGGCGTTGATCCGCGGGGCCAGCCCGTAGCCGATGGTGACGGCGGTGGGGGCGGCGCCGGGCTCCAGCCCGGCCTCCCGCATCAGCGCGCGCAGGCCGGGCCGGCCGGTGTGTCCCAACAGCTCCAGCCCCATGCGCACCAGCGCCCGGTTCTCGTCGGTCAGGCGCATCACGTCGGCCACGGTGCCGATGGCGGCCAGCTCGCCAAAGCGGCGGAACACCTCCTCCCGCCGCTCCGGGGGAAACAGGGCCTGGGCCGTTTTCAGCGCCACCCCCACCCCCGCCAGCTCCGGGAAGGGGTAGGCGCAGTCCTCCCGCCGGGGGTCCACCACCGCCACGGCCGGGGGGAGCTTGTCCTTACAGTGGTGGTGGTCGGTAACCACCACGTCCACCCCCAGGGAGCGGGCCAGCTCCGCCTCATCCACGGCGGTGATGCCGCAGTCCACCGTGACGATGAGCCCCACCCCCTGCCCGGCCAGCCGGGCCACCGCCCCGGGGTTGAGGCCGTAGCCCTCCTCGGACCGGTCGGGAATATAGCTGACCACCTGGCCGCCCAGCCAGCACAGCGCCTCAGTGAGCAGGCAGGTGGCGGTGATGCCGTCCACGTCGTAGTCGCCGTACACGCATATGAGCTCCCCCCGGTCGATGGCGGCGCGTATGCGCGCCACCGCCCGGTCCATGTCCCTGAGCAGGAAGGGGTCGTGGAAGCGCTCGGACCCGCAGGCCAGGAAGCGCCCGGCCTCCTCCGGCCCGGCCATCCCCCGGGCGGCCAGCACCGCCGCGCACAGGGGGGACAGCCCCGCGCCCTCCAGCGCGCGCCGGGCTTGGGCGCTGCCGGGGCGGCGCATGTCCCACTGGTGGTATTTCATGCCCGCCCCTCCTTTCCAAAACGCCGGGCGGCGCGAGATTAACAATTTATTATATCAAATTTCGAATAGTATTTCAACAGGGAAAACGCGCCCTCCCCGTCCAAAGGCGATTGACGCGGGCCGGGCGGCTGTGATAAACTCAAGCTGTCCGGCCGCCGGCAGGGCCGGATCAGCGAAAGGGGGCGCTTATCATGGACGAGCCGCTGCAATTTGCAGACAGGGAAGAATTTCGCGCGTGGCTCTCCGTCCACTGCCTGTCCAGCCCCGGCGTCTGGCTCTTGTTCGGCAGGGCCGGCGGGCCCCGCACCCTCGCCGCCGGAGAGGCGCTGGAGGAAGCCCTCTGCTTCGGCTGGATCGACGGGCGGATGAAGCGCATCGACGGCCAAAGCTATCAGAAATATTTTGCCATGCGCAGGGAAAACAGCAGGTGGTCGGCCAAAAACAGGGCCCTGGCCCAGAGCCTCGAGCAGCGGGGCCTCATGACCGATTTCGGGCGGGAGAAAATCCGGCGCGCCCAGGAAAACGGCCAGTGGTCCGCCCCGGACCCCATGGCGGTCACGCCGGAGCAGACCGCTGTGCTCTGCGCGCTGCTGGAGGGGCATGAGCCCGCCTTTACAAACTTTCAGGCCATGCCCTTGTCGGTGAAAAAGACCTACACCCGGGCCTATTTTGACGCGAAAACGGACGCGGGCCGGACCCGGCGCATCGCCTGGCTGGTGGACCGGCTCAATCAAAATCTGCGGCCCATGTGACCCCGCGCCCGCCTCTGCGGGATGGGGCCCGGCGCAAAAAAGAGGCGCGCCGTCACAGCGCGCCTCTCTTGGTCTATTCCGCTCCGGCCCTCTCCGCCGCCTCTTCCTCCAGGCACAGCCTGCGGATGTCCCGGATGAGGGGGATGGCCACCGCCACTGCGGTCAGCCCCGTGCACACATTGCTCACCATCATGGTGACGCCCACCGCCTCGGGGCCCATGGCGGTGAAGCGCTGCAAAAACCACAGCACTGGCACACGGTAGACGAACACCCGGGTGATGTTGAGAAACATGGTCCACTTGGTTTTGCCGTACCCCAGCAGCAGGCTGAGGGTGGCGGAATTGACGCCCAGGGTGACATAGCCCAGCATCTCCCAGCGGTGGATGGCGATGATCTGCTCCCGGAAGCCCTGGTCGAAGCTGTTTTTGGACTGGGCGAACACGTCCGCCAGCCAGGGCAGGCCCCAGGACACCAGCGCGATGCCCAGCGCCCCAATGGCCACATCCACCGCCACCAGCCAGAAATAGAGCTGGAGGGTCCGGCGGTATTTCCCCGCCCCCCGGTTCTGGCTGATAAGGGGGGCAGCCCCGTCCTGGAGCCCCGAGTGCCAGGAGGTGGTCAGCCCGCCGATGTTGTTGGAGATGCCCAGCGCCCCCACCGTCAGGCTGCCGTACAGGCCGGACATGGAGTTGACGACCACCTTGCCGCCGGCAAAAAACATCTTCTCCGCCGCCACCGGATACGACAGGTCCAGGATGGGCAGGGTAGTGTCCCGCCGCCAAGAGATGTTCTTCACCGAGAAGCGGAACACCCCCTCGTCCCGGACCATGGAGAACACCGCGTAGGCGCACAGCAGCAGCTGCCCCGCCAGGCTGGCCACGGCGATGAGCACCAGATCCCCCTGCAGCACGTACACAAACAGGGCGGACAGCCCCAGCTTCACCACAATGATGACCACGTTGAGCACCAGGATCTTTTTGGCGTGGCCCCGGCTGCGCTCGATGGCGATGTATACGGTGTTGAAGAAATTCACCACCAGGGTGAACACCTCGATGCGGAAATAGCTCGAGCCGGTCTCAATGAGCTCCTCCGGCGTCTGAAGCAGGCGCAGAAATGGCTCGGCAAAGGGGATGAGGGTGACGGCCACCAGGGCGCTCACCACCCCCGCCATGGCGTATACCGTGGCCACCCGCCGGCTCATCAGCTCGCCGTCCCCCTGGCCGTAGGCCTCGGAGATTTTGATGCTGCCGCCCACCGCCAGGCCGCTGCCCAGCGCGGTGATCATCAGGGTGATCTGACTCAGGCAGGACACGGCGGACACCGCGTTGGAGCTGATATGGGCGGCCATCAGCGCGTCCAGTATTTTGAAGATGGTGTTCAGCGCCTGATACAGCGCCAGCGGCGCGCACACCGTCACCAGCGCCCGCAGCGGCGGCGCGCTCAGGGCATAGGTGCGGAACCGCTCGTCGTTTTTGGAAAAGCCCGCCATGGACTGCCATCCATCCTTTCTCTGCGGCGGTCTCCCCCGCCGCGCCGTTTTTCCCATTATAGCCCGTCTGGGCCTGGCAGGCCATGGCTTTTCCGGCTCCACATATTCACAATACGGACATTTTTCGCAAAAAAGAAGCCCGGAGGCCCCCATACAGGCCCCCGGGCTTGACTGATGCTTGAGAAAAATCAGAACTCCAGGTTCTTGCCGTCCTTATCGAACACGTGGCACACGTTGCCGCTGAAGGTGAAGCGGATCTTGGCGCCGTAGGCGAAGGTCTCCATGTGGTTGCCAGACAGGTCCACGGTGGGAACGATGATGACCACGTCCTTGCCGTTGGCGTTGGCGTGGAGGTGCACCTCGCTGCCCATCATCTCGGACACGTCCACGGTGGCCTCGATGGTGTTGGCGGTATCGCCGCCCAGCACCACGTGGCTGGGACGAACGCCCAGGGTGATGTCCTGCGCGGACACGTTCTTGGCCGCCAGGGCCTTCTGCTTGACGTCGGACAGCTCGACCTTCATGCTGCCCAGCTCGACGGAGTACTTGCTGCCGTCCTTGACCAGCTTGGCGTCGAAGAAGTTCATCTGCGGGGTGCCGATGAACCCGGCGACGAACAGGTTGGCGGGATGGTCGAACACCTCCTGCGGGGTGCCGATCTGCTGGATGAAGCCGTCCTTCATGATGACGATGCGGTCGCCCAGGGTCATGGCCTCGGTCTGGTCATGGGTGACGTACATGAAGGTGGTGTCGATCTTCTGGCGCAGCTTGATGATCTCGGCGCGCATCTGGTTACGCAGCTTGGCGTCCAGGTTGGACAGCGGCTCGTCCATCAGCAGCACCTTGGGCTCGCGCACGATGGCGCGGCCGATGGCCACGCGCTGGCGCTGGCCGCCGGACAGAGCCTTGGGCTTGCGGTCCAGGTACTGGGTGATGTCCAGGATCTCGGCCGCCTCGCGCACCCGCTTGTCGATCTCATCCTTGGGAACCTTGCGTAGCTTCAGGGGGAAGGCCATGTTCTCATACACGGTCATGTGGGGATACAGGGCGTAGCTTTGGAACACCATGGCGATATCGCGGTCCTTGGGGGCGACGTCGTTCATCAGCTTGCCGTCGATATACAGCTCGCCGCCGGAGATCTCCTCCAGGCCGGCCACCATGCGCAGGGTGGTGGACTTGCCGCAGCCGGAGGGGCCGACCAGCACGATGAATTCCTTGTCGGAAATGTCCAGGCTGAACTTCTGGACGGCGATGACGCCCTCGTCCGTGACCTGCAGGTTGGTCTTTTTCTCGGGCTCGCCTTTTTTCTTCTTGGACTTCTTCTGGTCGCCGCTGTGGGGATAGATCTTCATGATGTTCTTCAGGGACAAACCGGCCATAGTACCCGACTTTGATGGAGCGGCCTCCGCCATCTCCACCTCGCCCGCGGGCGCATGCGTCCCAGGGGCCTTGCGACAGGTCTCCACACTGCCGCACCGCAAGTCGAAGCGGTATTTTTTCCTCCTTTTTTCAGTACCGCGCACTATTGTAATGGAGTAGTCCGCGGCCCGTCAAATTGCGCGCCCTTATGGCGCTGGTATGGAGAGGCGGCCAGGCCGCCAGTGCCACCGGAATCAAATATGCCCCGCCGGGCCGGTCATTCTCCCTCCTGGGGGAGCTGCCGGGCCTGCCGGAATTTTTCCTCAATGCCAAAGGCCTGCTCCAGCCCTGGATAAACCAGCATCAGCGCGGGCAGGGCGGGCGCCCAGAAATTGGTGATGGGCAGCAGGCTCAGCGCAAAGGAAAAATACCGCAGGGACACCAGGATATACGCCGCGAAAATGGCCAAGGCCCCCGCCGTCCGGGGCAGCTGGCCGATGAAGAGCAGGGCGGAGTTTTTGATGAGCTGGCCCAGGGACAGCTCCATCAGCGCCAGCTGGGGCCACAGGTACAGCGACATGCCCAGCAGCAGCAACAAGCCCAGCACCAGCCCCACGCTGGCCGCCAGATCCGCCTGAAGCTCCCCGGCGAGGAGCAGGAAAAACAGCTGGGTCCCCAGCAGGGCTCCCCCCAGCGCTCCGGGCAGCAGCGCCGCCTTGGCGCTGCGCCGCCACGCTTTGCGGTAGGCCCGCCACCACACCAGGCCCACGTCGTCCCGCAGGCCCCGCAGCAGCGTGTCCGCCAGGGCGCACAGCTGCGGCCCGGCGATGGCCCCGCCGATCAAGCCTACCGCGGGGGCCAGCAGCATCGCCCGGCCTGCCACGGCAAATATCATCCCCACCGCAAAGGGGACGCACCCGGCCAGGGCCAGAAAGCCCGCCCGGAAATTATCCCACAAGTCCCGCCGGACCAGCTGCCACAGCCGGGGCAGGCCCGTCTTTCTCGGGGCGTCGGGGGCGCGCTCCGGCTCTTCCTCGTCGAACCTTGGGAACAGACCCACCGCCGCCGCGCCCCTTCCTCTCGGCCGCTCAAATCCTATGGCGGCCCATTCTCATTACCAAAAACATAACACAACCGGGGCGGGATTGTCAAGGGAAATTAGGGAAAAATCCACAGTTCTCCCCGGCGCTCTCCCCGGGCGCGTCCGTCAAAATGACCGTCCCTGTCCCTGCCAGGCCAGGCAGAATTTTCGTGGGAAATCTGACGCTTGCTTCTTGACGGGGAGGGGCCGGACGGGATATAATTGCAGATGACGTTATCGACATTTTTTTAACATAATTTTGATTGCCGAGAAGGAGGAGCTGCCATGCGTCATTACGAAACTTCTGTCCAGGAGCTGAAGGACAAGGTACTTACCGCCGTGGCCCGCCTGGCCTGGAACGACAAGCTCCAGACCAACGAGATTTTGGACATACCCGAGCAGATCATCCCCGGCCCCGAGGCCCAGATGCGCTGCTGCATCTACAAGGAGCGGGCCATTGTGGGCAGCCGGGTGAAGATGGCCACCGGGGGCGACCGGGCCAACCCCAACCTGGTGGAGGTGCTGCCCATCGCCTGCGACGAGTGCCCCGTCACCGAAATCAGCGTGGGCCCCAGCTGCCGGGGCTGCATCGCCCACCGCTGCATGGAGGCCTGCCCCAAGGGGGCCATCCGCATTGAGAACCACCGCTCCGTCATCGACCACTCCAAGTGCGTGCTGTGCGGCAAGTGCGTGGCCGCCTGCCCCTACGGCGCCATCACCAAGAACATGCGCCCCTGCGAGCGGGGCTGTCCCGTCAAGGCCATCTCCATGGGCGAGGACCGCAAGGCCAGCATCGACGCCAGCAAGTGCATCTCCTGCGGCGAGTGCGTGGTTCAGTGCCCCTTCGGCGCCATCATGGACAAGTCCTACATTGTGGACGTGATCCAGATGCTCATGGGCGCGGACAAGTGGGGCCTGCACGTCTACGCCATTCTGGCCCCCGCCTTTGTGGGCCAGTTCAACTGCACCCCCGGCCAGATGGTGTCCGCCCTGAAGGAGATGGGCTTCTACGACGTGGGCGAGGTGGCCCTTGGCGCCGACCTCACCGCCAAGGCGGAGGCCGCCGAGTTCGACGAGCGCGGGGGCGAGCCTATGACCTCCTCCTGCTGCCCCGCCTTTGTGGCCTATGTGGAGCGGCACATGCCCGACATGGTGTCCAAGGTGTCCACCACTCCCTCCCCCATGGTGATGCTGGGCCGGTACATCAAGGACCGGGACCCCCTGGCACGGGTGGTGTTCATCGGTCCGTGCGTGGCCAAGAAGCGGGAGTTCCATCTGGGCCGCACCCGCTCCTCCGTGGATCTGGTCATCACCTTCGAGGAGCTGTACTCCATGCTGGCCGCCAAGGACATCGACGTGGCCAAGATGCCCGAGGCGTCCCTGGACCACGCCAGCGGCTTCGGCCGCAGCTTCGCCGCCAGCGGCGGCGTGGCGGCGGCGGTGGGCCAGGCTCTGAAGGAGATGGGCAGCTCTGTGGAAGCCCGCACCCTGCCCTGCTCCGGCATCGAGGAGTGCAAGATCGCCCTGCTGAAGATGTCCAAGGGGCTGCTGCCCGAGAACTTCATCGAGGGCATGGCCTGCCAGGGCGGCTGCGTCCAGGGCCCGGCGGTCATTATGCGCAGCCCCAAGAACAAGGCCGAAGTGGCCAAGCACGCCAAGCAGGCCGGCGAGCGCACCATCAATGGCGCGGTGGACCAGGCCGGCGGCCAGGGCGAGGCCGACAGCAGCGAGAAAAAGCCCGGCGGCGCGGTGGAAAAGAACCGCCTGGCCGTGGAATAAACGCGTGCAAACTGTGTAAACGCATAAGGAGGGGCTGTCCGGATGACCGGACGGCCCCTTTTTTCCCGTCAGGGCCTTGCAATCCCAGCGGTTTTCCTATATAATGTTTAGACTTGAAAAAATCCTCACCCAAGGGAGTGTTCACATTGAAATACGATTTCGCCGCCATCGAGCCCAAGTGGCAGAAGCGCTGGGACGAGGCCCGGGCCTACGCCGCCGACGACCACAGCGATCAGCCCAAGTTCTACGGCCTCATCGAGTTCCCCTACCCCTCCGGGCAGGGGCTCCACGTAGGCCATCCCCGCCCCTTCACCGCCATGGACATCGTCACCCGGAAAAAGCGGATGGACGGGTATAACGTGCTCTACCCCATCGGGTTCGACGCCTTCGGCCTGCCCACCGAGAACTACGCCATCAAAAACCACGTCCACCCCGCCGCCGTCACCAAGCAGAACATCGAAAACTTCACCCGGCAGCTGAAAATGCTGGGTTACGGCTTCGACTGGGACCGGGTGGTGGACACCACCGATCCCAATTACTACAAGTGGACCCAGTGGATCTTCCTCCAGCTGTTCAAGAAGGGGCTGGCCTATAAGGCCACCATGCCGGTGAACTGGTGCACCTCCTGCAAGTGCGTGCTGGCCAACGAGGAGGTGGTGGAGGGCGTGTGCGAGCGCTGCGGCTCCGCCGTCATCCGCAAGGAGAAGAGCCAGTGGATGCTGAAGATCACCCAGTACGCCCAGCGGCTCATCGACGATCTGGACGACGTGGACTTCATCGAGCGGGTGAAGATTCAGCAGCGCAACTGGATCGGCCGCTCCACCGGCGCGGAGGTCACCTTCCAATCCACCGCCGGGGACGATATCGTGGTGTTCACCACCCGGCCTGACACCCTGTTCGGCGCCACCTACATGGTGCTCTCCCCGGAGCACGAGCTGGTGAAGAACTGGCTGGAGGCCGGCCGGCTGGCCAACGCCGAGGAAGTGCGGGCCTACCAGAAAACCGCCGCGTCCAAGTCCGATTTGGAGCGCACCGAGCTCAACAAGGAAAAGACCGGCGTGAAGCTGGACGGCGTGGGGGGCGTCAACCCGGTGAACGGGAAGGAGATCCCCATTTTCATCTCCGACTACGTGCTGTCCACCTACGGCACCGGGGCCATCATGGCCGTCCCCGCCCACGACGACCGGGACTGGGAGTTCGCCAAAAAGTTCGGCTGCGAGATTATCGAGGTGGTGTCCGGCGGCGAGGACGTGCAGAAGGCCGCCTTCACCGCCAAGGACGAGACGGGCATCCTGGTCAATTCCGACTTCCTCAACGGCCTCACCGTCAAGGACGCCATCCCCGCCGTCACCAAGTGGCTGGAGGAAAAGGGCATCGGCGCGGCCAAGGTCAATTACAAGCTGCGGGATTGGGTGTTCTCCCGCCAGCGCTACTGGGGCGAGCCCATCCCCATGGTGCACTGCGAGGCGTGCGGCTGGGTCCCCCTGCCCGAGGACCAGCTGCCCCTGCTGCTGCCCGACGTGGAGTCCTATGAGCCCACCGATGACGGCGAGTCCCCCCTGTCCAAGATGACCGAGTGGGTCAAGACCACCTGTCCCTGCTGCGGCGGCCCCGCCCGCCGGGAGACGGACACCATGCCCCAGTGGGCTGGCTCCTCCTGGTACTTCCTGCGGTATATGGACCCCCGCTGCGATACCGCCCTGGCCTCCAAGCAGGCGCTGGACTACTGGTCCCCGGTGGACTGGTATAACGGCGGCATGGAGCACACCACCCTCCACCTGCTCTACTCCCGCTTCTGGCACAAGTTCCTGTACGACCTGGGGGTGGTGCCCACCAAGGAGCCCTATCAGAAGCGCACCAGCCACGGCATGATCCTGGGCGAGGGCGGGGAGAAGATGTCCAAGTCCCGGGGGAACGTGGTCAATCCGGACGATATCGTGAAGGCCTACGGCGCGGACACCCTGCGGCTGTACGTCATGTTCATTGGCGACTTCGAGCAGGCCGCGGTGTGGTCCGACCAGGCGGTCAAGGGCTGCAAGCGCTTTTTGGACAAGGTGTGGAACCTGGCCGAGAGCTGCTCGGACAGCCCGGACTACACCCGCGCCAACGAGGCCGCCATCCACAAGACCATCAAGAAGGTGGCGGACGACATCGAGGCCATGAAGTTCAACACCGCCATCGCCGCCATGATGACCCTGGTGGGCGAGTTCCAGAAGAACGGCTGCTCCAAGGGAGATGTGCGCACGCTGGTCACACTGCTCTCCCCCTTCGCCCCCCACGTGGCCGAGGAGCTGTGGGAGATGCTGGGCGGCGAGGACTTCGTGTGCCGCCAGCCCTGGCCCGCCTACGACGAGAGCAAGACGGTGGCGGACACCATCCAGATGGCCGTCCAGGTGAACGGCAAGGTGCGCGCCAACATTATGGTCCCCGCCGGCGCGGACAACGGCGCCGTCGCCGCCGCCGCCCTGGCCGACCCCAAGGTGCAGAAGTTCACCGGCGGCATGGCCCTGGTCAAGACCATCGTGGTGCCCGGGCGGCTGGTGAACCTGATTGTGAAATAAGAAGCGACAACAGCATCTGGCCGTAAGCGCCCGCAAAAGTCCCCATATTTTGCGGTTGACAAAGAGGGCATTTTCTCATATAATAATGCTGTTAAAGCCATAGCCAAAGTGGCCCTTAAAGCATCCTGGAAATAACCGGATGCCTCGGAGGGAGGGAAAATAGATGTCCGAAGTCCATGTCCGCGAAGGCGAGTCTCTGGAGAACGCGCTCAAGCGCTTCAAGCGCTCCTGCGCCAAGTCCGGCGTGCTGGCCGAGGTGCGTAAGCGCGAGTTCTACGACAGCCCCAGCGTCAAGCGCCGCAAGAAGAGCGAGGCGGCCCGCAAGAACCGCAATAAAAAGTTCTATTAATGCGTAAAAGCAGCGTCCCGGAGTCCCGGGGCGCTGTTTTTTACATCCCGCTCCCCCTGTCCCAAAATACCCATTGTAATTTCCTCCAAAATCGTGTAAACTAATGCCATCCATATCAGGAGGGACAGCTCTATGAAAATTGCCAGCTTTATACTCAAGACCACGGCGGTGGCCCTGGCGGCTGCCTCGGTGACCTGCGCGGTGGTCGCCCATCTGTGCGCGTCCCTCGAGGACGCTGACTGACAAGGAGGTTACGGAAATGAAAAAAACTCTGGGGTTGATTTTGAAGGTCGTGGCATTGGCAATGGCGGTAGCCGCCGTGGTGTGCGCCGTGGCCGCGTTCTGGGACCAGATCATGGACCTGATCGACACCGTGATCGACCGGGTGGAGGAGAAGCGGGCCGACCGCTGCTTTGAGCCCGACGAGTTCGCTGACTTCGACGACGGCGCGCTGTAAGCGCATGAGAAGGCCGCCCGGCCAATGGCCGGGCGGCCTCTTTTTATCGGATCTTCCGCGCCTCCAGGTAAAAGCGCTTGTCGTGGGCCTCCCCCATGGAGAAGGTCTTGCGGGGGAGTACCCCGTCGTGGATGACCGAGGGGAACAGCTCCTCCTTGTCCATGGGGGGCAGCAGGAAGGCGATATTGCCGGGCCGGGCGGCGAACTCCCGGGCCACGTCCTCCCCGTGGATGTAGTCCACCCGGCCGGGGTGGTCCATGAGGTAGTCGTCCAAAAAGCTCTGAAGGGCCCCCACCGGCAGGCGCGCGGCGCCGGCGGGCACTGTGACCACGCCCTCCTCCCCGGCGCACAGGCAGCGCAGAGGCAAGCCGTCCCCGGCGGTCCGTCCCCGGCGGGCGCCGGGATAGGCGCGCACCAGGGCGTCCAGCAGGGCCTGGGGGTCGGTGTGGAACACCACCCGGTGGATGGGCTCGAACTCCAGGCTCTCGTCGTGAAGGTTCACCAGCTCGCACAGGGCGAACCGGGCGGGGATTACATCCCACTTCTCCGGCGGCACGAGGCGCTTCTGCCGCTCATAGCACTCCTTGGCGGTGGCCAGGGAGTGGTTCCCGTCCCCCATGGCGAAGAGCATGACGGGCTGATCCTGCACGCCGTACCGGGCGTTGAAGGCCGCCGGGTCGGCCAGGGCGGACAGGGCCGCGGCCACCTGCTCCAGCTGCCTTTCGCCCAGCAGCCAGCCCTTCACGTGCCCCCCCTGCTCCATCAGGTCGAAGTCGTAGAGCAGCTCCATCTCCTCTGTCTGGGCGGACAGGGGCTCGATGACGGTGCGCTGGGGGTCGTCGGTGAGCAGCATAGCGTGGGGCAGCTCGATGGGGGCGTTTTTGCGCACGGCGATGCGGGGCGGGATGCGGGACATGACCACCCCCTCGGTGGCCCGGATGAGGGCGTCCGATCCCGGCTCGTAATCGTAGTCCTTGAGGTCCGCCATGCCCACCAGGCCCCGGCGGAGCCTGCCGCTGTGCAGGGTGCGCTCCACGTAGATCATGGCCCCGGGCAGGGTCTTGAACCGGCCCTCCCGGACATAGCGGGACATGGTGGCGTTGATGTCCATAATGTCCATCTCCACCTGGGGGCCGTCCAGGCTGCTCTCGGGCAGGATGAGGCGCAGGGCGGAGGGGGCGCGGCCCACCCGCTCCTCCACCCGCTGCCAGTATTCGGGCTGGGAGGTGTACTGGTCGCAGGCCACCACGGCCCACTTGTCGTAATCACAGTCCTGGGGCAGGAGGATGTCGGCGGGCTTGAAGGGGAGGGCGGAGAAATCAGCTTTCACGGCGAAAACCTCTTTTCAATGGAAGATATGCGTTATTGTTTTTTGCGTTTGAGCCGCTCCGAGAGCAGGGACAGCAGGATGTGGAACACGAACGCGATGGGGAACTGGATCAGGAGGAACCGGACATACTCCGCCGGCCCCTGATAAACCCTCATGATGAGGCATCCCAGGACGGCCCCGACGCTGCAAAGCAGGGCGAACCGCAGGGAATCCTTCACCCGGCCCAGCATCTACAGCACCCCCTTGATGGCGTCCAGCAGATCGGGGAACTCCTCAAAGGCGGGAATGTCCGGATAGTCGGCCTTGATCTGGTCGGTGGACTTGAACAGGAAGCCCGCCTTGCCCGCCTGGATCATAGCCAGGTCGTTGAAGCTGTCCCCGGCGGCGATGGTCTCAAACCCGCAGGACTGGAGGGCCTTCACGGTGGTGAGCTTGGACTTGGGGCAGCGCATCTGGTAGCCGGTGATGGCGCCGTCCGGGGCGACTTCCAGGGTGTTGCAGAACAGGGCGGGCCAGCCCAGCTTGGCCATCAGGGGCTTGGCGAACTGCTCGAAGGTGTCGCTCAAAATCACCACCTGGGTGAGCTGGCGCAGTTCGTCCAGGAACTCCTTGGCCCCGGGGAGGGGGTCGATTTTGGCGATGACGGCCTGAATTTCGGCCAGGCCCAGGCCGTGCTCCCGCAGCACCCCCAGCCGCCAGGTCATCAGCTTGTCGTAATCCGGCTCGTCCCGGGTGGTGCGGCACAGCTCCGGGATGCCGCTGGCCTGGGCGAAGGCGATCCAGATCTCGGGGACCAGAACCCCCTCCATATCCAAACAGACGATGTTCATGCAAACGCTCCTCTCAGTCTAAAACTTATGTTTCACGTGAAACATTCGGTCACAGGGCGCCCAGGAACCGCTCCAGCCGGTCCAGCGCCTCGCCCAGGTCGTGCATGGAGGCGGCGTAGGTGGCCCGGACATAGCCCTCCCCGCCGGGGCCGAAGGCGGAGCCGGGGATCACCGCCACCTTCTCCGCCTTGAGGAAGCGGTCGCAGAACTGCTCGCTGGTCAGCCCCGTGGACTGGATGCAGGGGAAGGTGTAGAACGCCCCCCGGGGCTCAAAGCAGGACAGGCCCAGCCGGCGGAAGCCGTCCACCAGGAAGCGGCGGCGGCCGTCGTACTCCTCCCGCATGGCCTCGATGTCCCCGTCGCCGTGGTCCAGGGCCTCGATGGCGGCGTAC
This sequence comes from uncultured Oscillospiraceae bacterium, assembly GCA_949841355.1. Classification (GTDB taxonomy): domain Bacteria; phylum Bacillota; class Clostridia; order Oscillospirales; family Oscillospiraceae; genus Enterenecus. The sequence goes on along the minus strand of CATKZP010000011.1, from coordinate 5,977 downwards.
TGGCTGGTGGTGGGGGCGGACATGATGCCGTACTGGTGGAGCTTGGTCATGGCGGCGATGATGGGCTTGGGGCCGCACACGTAGCCCAGCCGCCACCCCGTCATGGAGTACGCCTTGGAAAAGCCGTTCACCACCACGGTGCGCTCCACCATGTCGGGCAGGTTGGCCATGGACACGTGCCGGGAGCCGTAGGTGAGCTCGGCGTAGATCTCGTCGGACACCACCATGATATCGGTGCCCCGGAGGACGTCCGCTAGGGCCTCCAGATCCTCCCGGCCCATGACGCCGCCGGTGGGATTGCAGGGGAAGGGCAGCACCAGCGCCTTGGTCCTGGGGGTGATGGCGGCGCGCAGCTCGTCGGGGGTGAGGCGGAACTCGTGCTCCGCGCGGGTCTCCACCAGCACGGGGACGGCGTGGGCCATGGACACCAGCGGGGCGTAGCACACAAAGGACGGGGTGGGGATAATCACCTCGTCCCCCGGCTCCAGCAGGGCGCGGAAGGTGAGGTCCAGCCCTTCGCTGCCCCCCACCGTCACCAGGATCTGGCCCACGGGGGCGTACTCCATGTCAAAGCGGCGCTTGAGGTAGCGGGAGACGGCGGCGCGCAGGTCGCTGAGCCCCGCGTTGGGGGTGTACTTGGTGAAGCCCTTCTCCAGGGAGAAAATGCCCGCGTCCCGGATGTGCCAGGGGGTGGGGAAGTCGGGCTCCCCGATGCCCAGGGAGATGCCCCCCTCCATGCCCTGGAGCAGGTCGAAGTATTTCCGAATGCCGGAGGGCTGGATGTCCTGCACCCGCCGGCACATGATTCTGCCGTAGTCCATCATTCAAACACGAACCTTTCCTCCTGGACCTCCTGCACGGGGAAGATCAGGTGCTTTTCCTTGTATTTCTTCAAAATGAAGTGGGTGGCGGTGCCGGTCACGCCGTCGATGGGGGCCAGCTTCTCCCCCACGAACTGGGCCACCTCCTTCAGGGTGCGGCCCGAGATGGTCACCGTCATATCATACGCCCCGCCGGACATGAGGTAGAGGGACTCCACCTCGTCGTACTGGTAGATGCGCTGGGCCACCCGGTCAAAGCCCTCCCCCCGCTGGGGGGTGACGCTCACCTCGATCAGGGCGGTCACCGACTCCTGCTGGGTGCGGTCCCAGTCCACAATGGTCTTGTAGCCCAGGATAATGCGGTCCTTCTCGTATTGTGCCACCGCCGCAGCCACCTCGCCCTCGGTCATGCCGGTCATGGCAGCCAGCTGGGCGTGGGTCAGGGTGGAGTCATTCTCCAAGAGCTGGAGCAGATTTTTCATGGTAGTCCCTCCTGTGACGGATCAATTTCAAATTATTATTATATACTTTATGCGGGGAAATGGCAATCCCCCAAACGCCCGGGGGCCTTCATTTTCTCCCCGCTGCCGCCGCCGCGGGGAAAAAACGCGTCAGGCGAACATTTTTTCGTCCGCTCCCTTGACGGTATGGGCATTTTTGCGGTATACTGGATTGTTAGGGCCGGAGGCTTCCCCCGCGCCCATGAATGAGCATGAGAGGTGCAGCTATGGCAAGGTCCACACCAAAACAGCAGTATGGCAACGACTCCATCTCCTCCCTCAAGGGGGCGGACCGGGTACGCAAGCGCCCCGGCGTCATCTTCGGCTCCGACGGGCTGGAGGGCTGCGAGCACGCCGTGTTTGAAATTTTGTCCAACGCCATCGACGAGGCCCGGGAGGGCCACGGCGATCTCATCACCGTCACCCGGTACGAGGACAGGTCCATCGAGGTGGAGGACTTCGGCCGGGGCTGCCCGGTGGACTGGAACGAGGCCGAGGGCCGCTATAACTGGGAGCTGGTGTTCTGCGAGCTGTACGCCGGCGGCAAGTACCAGAACGGCGACGGGGACAATTACGAGTACTCCCTGGGCCTCAACGGCCTGGGCGCCTGCGCCACCCAGTACGCCAGCGAGTATTTCGACGCGGTCATCTACCGGGACGGCTTCAAGTACGCCCTCCACTTCGAAAAGGGCGAGATCGCGGGAGGGCTGGACAAGGCCCCCGCCGACCGGAAAAAGACCGGCTCCCGCTTCCGCTGGAAGCCCGACCTGGAGGTGTTCACCGACATCGACATACCCGCGGAGTTCTACACCGACATGATGAAGCGCCAGGCGGTGGTGAACGCCGGGGTGACCTTCCGCTTCCGCAATCAGACGGGGGGGAAGTTCGAGACCACCGACTTCCGCTATGAAAACGGCCTGACCGACTACGTGGCCGAGCTGGCGGGGGAGGATTCCCTCACCGCCCCCGTGTTCTGGCAGGGGGAGCGCCGGGGCCGGGACCGGGCGGATAAGCCGGAGTATAAGGTGAAGCTGTCCGTTTCCTTCTGCTTCTCCAACCGGGTGCAGGTCATCGAGCACTACCACAACTCCTCCTGGCTGGAGCACGGCGGCTCCCCGGAAAAGGCCATGCGCCTGGCCTTCGTGTCCGCCGTGGACGGGTGGCTGAAGCAAAACGGCAAGTATCAGAAAAACGAGAGCAAGATCACCTTCAACGACATCCAGGACGCCCTGGTGCTGGTGAGCAGCAATTTCTCCACCCAGACCAGCTATGAGAACCAGACCAAAAAGTCCATCACCAACAAGTTCGTCCAGGATGCCATGACGGAGTTCCTCCGCGCCCAGCTGGAGGTCTACTTCATCGAAAACCCCATGGACGCGGAAAAAATCGCCGGACAGGTGCTGGTGAACAAGCGCTCCCGGGAGACGGCGGAAAAAACCCGTCTGGGCATCAAAAAGAAGCTGTCCGGCTCGGTGGACATATCCAACCGCGTCCAGAAGTTCGTGGACTGCCGCACCCGGGACGTGGAGCGCCGGGAGCTCTACATCGTGGAGGGCGACTCCGCCCTGGGCAGCGTCAAGCTGGCCCGGGACGCGGAATTCCAGGCCATCATGCCCATCCGGGGCAAAATCCTCAACTGCCTCAAGGCGGACTACGCCCGTATTTTCAAAAGCGAGATCATCACCGACCTGCTCAAGGTGATGGGCTGCGGGGTGGAGGTCAAGGACAAGCACGTGAAGGACCTGAACGCCTTCGACCTGGACAGCCTGCGCTGGAACAAAATCGTCATCTGCACCGACGGCGACGAGGACGGCTTCCAGATCCGCACCCTGGTGCTGGCCATGCTCTACCGCCTCACCCCCACCCTCATCCAGAAGGGGTATGTGTATATCGCTGAGTCCCCCCTGTACGAGATCACCTATAAGGAAAAGACCTGGTTCGCCTACTCCGACCGGGAGCGCAACGAGATCGCCGCCTCCCTGGCGGGGAAGAAGTTCGACGTGCAGCGCTCCAAGGGCCTGGGCGAGAACGAGCCGGACATGATGTGGCTGACCACCATGTCCCCGGACACCCGGCGGCTCATCAAGGTAATGCCCGAGGACGTGGAGCGCACCGCCCAGATCTTCGAGATGTTTTTGGGCAACGACCTCCAGGCCCGCAAGGACCATATCGCGGACAGCGGGTATAAGTACCTGGAGCTGGCGGATATCTCCTAGAAGCGCGGAGACGCGGACAGCAGCACAACGCTATTGATAAGGACTGATCTGATTGGCTAAGAAGAAGCAAGCCGAGCAAAACGGCCCCAAAAAGGTGAACAACCCCAACGTCATGGGCCTGCGGGCCCAGGTGCTGGAGCAGCCCATCACCGAGACGCTGGAGCTCAATTATATGCCCTACGCCATGTCGGTCATCGTCTCCCGGGCCATCCCGGAGATCGACGGTTTCAAGCCCTCCCACCGCAAGCTGCTCTACACCATGTACCAGATGAAGCTGCTGGGGGGGAACCGCACCAAGTCCGCCAACGTGGTGGGGGCCACCATGAAATTGAACCCCCACGGGGACGCCGCCATCTACGACACCATGGTGCGCCTGAGCCGGGGCTATGGGGCGCTGCTCCACCCGCTCGTCGACTCCAAGGGCAATTTCGGCAAGGTGTACTCCCGGGACATGGCCTGGGCCGCCTCCCGGTATACCGAGGTGCGCCTCGACCCCATCTGCCAGGAGCTGTTCCGGGACATCGACCAGGACGCGGTGGACTTCGTGCCCAACTACGACGGCAAGCTCACCGAGCCCACCCTGCTGCCCACCACCTTCCCCAACGTGCTGGTGAGCGCCAACCAGGGCATCGCCGTGGGCATGGCCTCCAACCTGTGCGGGTTTAACCTGGAGGAGGTGTGCGACGCCGCCATCGCCTACCTCAAGGACCCGGGCGTGGACCTGCTGGGCATTCTGAAGGCCCCCGACTTCTCCACCGGCGGACAGCTGCTGTACGACGGCGCCGCCCTGGCGGAGATCTACCGCACCGGCCGGGGGTCCCTCAAGCTGCGGGGCAAATGGCGCTACGTCAAGGAGGATAATCTCATCGAGATCTACGAGATCCCCTACTCCACCACCGTGGAGGCCATTCTGGACAAGGTGGCCGAGCTGGTGAAGGCGGGAAAAATCCGGGAGATCTCCGACATGCGGGACGAGACCGACCTGAACGGCATGAAGCTGGCCATCGACCTGAAGCGGGGCGCCGACCCGGAAAAGCTCATGGCCCGGCTGTTCCAGATGACCCCCTTGCAGGACACCTTCTCGTGTAACTTCAACATCCTCGTCGCCGGGATGCCCCGGGTGATGGGCGTGGGGGCAATTCTGGAGGAGTGGACCGCCTGGCGGATGGACGGAGTGCGCCGGCGCACCTACTTCATCTGCAAAAAGAAGGAGGAAAAGCTCCACCTTCTCAAGGGCCTCAAGCGCATTCTGCTGGACATCGACAAGGCCATCCGCATCATCCGCGAGACGGAGGAGGAGGCCGAGGTGGTGCCCAACCTCATCATCGGCTTCGGCATCGACCAGGTTCAGGCGGAATACGTGGCGGACATCCGCCTGCGCAACATCAATAAGGAGTACATCCTCAAGCGCACCGAGGAGACCGCCTCCCTGGAGGAGGAGATTGCCGATCTCAAGGACATCATCGGCTCCCCCGCCCGCATCAAGCGGATCATCACCCAGGAGCTCGCCAACGTGAAAAAGAAGTACGCCACCCCCCGGCGCACCGAAATCGTCTACGAATACCGGCTGGCCCAGGAGGAACTGGCCGCCGCCGCGGACGAGGTCCCCGCCTACCCGGTGAACGTGTTCGTCTCCCGGGAGGGGTACTTCAAAAAGATCACCCCCCAGTCCCTGCGCATGAGCGGCGAGCAGAAGTACAAGGAGGGGGACGGCCCCTTCCTCCAGTGGGAGGGGACCAACGGGGACGAGCTGCTGGTGTTCACCGACAAGCAGCAGTGCTACAAAACCCGCCTGTCCGACTTCGACGACACCAAGGCCAGCGTGCTGGGGGACTACCTGCCCACCAAGCTGGGCATGGACCCGGAGGAGCGGTTCGTGTGGGCCTGCGCCCCGGGGGACTACTCCGCCCACCTGCTGTTCTTCTTCGACAACGGCAAGGCCGCCCGGGTGGAGCTGAGCGCCTACCAGACCCAGACCCGCCGGCGCAAGCTCACGGGGGCCTACTGCGACAAGTTCCCCCTGGTGGCCGCCTGCCTGCTGGCCGAGGACCAGGAGATGGCGGTGGGGGCCAGCGACGGGCGGTGCGTGGTGTTCCACACCGCCTCCCTCACCCCTAAGACCACCCGGAATACCCAGGGCGTGGGGGTGATGGCGGTGAAGGCCAGGCATAAGCTGGAGTGGGCACGCCCCCTGGCCGCCACCCACATCGTCAACGCCGCGCGCTACCGCGCCCGCTCCCTGCCCGCCGCCGGGGCCCTCTTGAAGGAGGAGGACCGAGGAGAGGAGCAGATGAAGATTGGCGCGGAGCCGTTGTGAGCGCGCCGCGAACAGGCGCAGCGTGACACACCGAAGCGCGGAGAAGCGGACAGCGAGGAAGCTTGGAGCAGAGCAAGGGCAAAAGCCCAGCCGCCGCACAGCGGCAGGCGGGTTTTGCCCGAG